>DATJZP010000025.1:0-229299 GCA_035498875.1 Myxococcota bacterium | reverse complement strand
CTGCGTTTTTATATCAACAGCTCGCAACTGGCACGGGAAGGGCTGTTGCGCAATCCTCCGCCCGAGTTTCAGGGGATGTCCCTGAGCGAGGATGATGTTGCTGCCCTTTCGGCTTTCCTGGCCTCGCTCACGGAAGATTATGATGATGCATAGGGCGGGCCTGTAGCCCACGCGCGGCGTGAAGGCGGAAATCCTTCGTGCGACTTTGTGTCCTTCGTGGTTTGTTTTAATTTCTCGCATTCGAAAACCAAAGCAACCACGAAGGACACAAAGTTACACGAAGGAAGACATGAGGGAAGACACGAGGGAGGCTTAGGATGAAATGAGCGTTCAGGGAAAACGCATTGGGTTGGCGGGGGTGTTGCTGGTGGTGGTGATCCAGTTTGTTCCCGTGGACCGCCATAATCCTCCGGTACAAGCCGGCAATACGATCTACGCCAAAGAGAATATGCCTGCTGAGGTGCGGGCCACGCTGCAGCGTTCATGCAGCGATTGCCATTCCGACCAAACACGCTGGCCCTGGTATAGCTATGTGGCGCCGGTTTCGTGGCTCATCTCCGGCGATGTGCACGGGGCGCGCTCTGCGCTGAATTTTTCGGAATGGGGCACTTACTCGCCGAAGCGGCGCGCCGACAAGCTGGAAGAATTCTGCGACCAGCTTATGAACCGCAAAATGCCGGACTCGAAATACACCTTCATTCACCGCCAGGCGCGGCTTACGCAGCAGGAGCGCGACGCGGTTTGCACCTGGGCCAACAGCAGCCGGTGATCTGCTGCTTGGTCAAAACGGTTGGGTGAAACCCAGTTCCCAGTTCCCAGTTCCCAGATCGCAGTTCTCAGTTCTCAGTTGCTCCTCAGTCGGCGGCTATCGCGGCGGGCGTTGCGGCGGGGCGTTCGGCGCCGATGCGCATGCCGTAGAAGGAGCGATACACGAAAACGTAAGACACGATAAAGAATGCCGCCGCCAGCACGTGGCTAAGCATGCCGCTGGTTTCCGCGGTCAGCTTAACCGCCAGCTCCACCGCCAGCAGGCCGAACAGGGTGGTGAATTTGATCACCGGATTCAGGGCGACCGAGGAAGTGTCTTTGAAGGGATCGCCCACGGTATCGCCGACCACGGTGGCGTCGTGCAGGGGCGTGCCTTTTTGCTTCAGCTCGACTTCGACGATTTTCTTGGCGTTGTCCCATGCGCCGCCGGCGTTGGCCATGAAGATGGCCTGATAGAGACCGAAGATCGCGATGGAAATCAGATAGCCGATGAAATAGAAGGGCTCGACGAAGGCGAAGGCGAGCGTGGCGAAGAACACCGCCAGAAAGATGTTCAGCATGCCTTTCTGGGCGTAGCGGGTGCAGATTTCGACTACTTTTTTGCTGTCCTCAACCGAGGCCTTCTCCACGCCTTCCAGCTTGATGTTGTTCTTGATGAATTCCACCGCGCGATATGCGCCGGTGCTTACGGCCTGAGTGGAGGCTCCGGTGAACCAGTAGATCATGGCGCCGCCGGTGATGAGGCCGAGCACGAAGGGCGCGTAGAGCAGAGAAAGTTTGTGGACGTCGGTGGTCAGGCCGTTGGTGAGGGCCATGATGATGGAGAAGATCATGGTGGTGGCGCCGACGACCGCGGTGCCGATCAGCACCGGTTTGGCGGTGGCCTTGAAGGTGTTGCCCGCGCCGTCATTGGCTTCGAGCAGGTCTTTGGCGCGCTCGAAGTTGGGGTTGGTGATCTGGAAATCTTTCTGGAGCTCGCCGGCGATGTTGGGGACCTGCTCGATGAGCGAGAGTTCGTAAACCGACTGCGCGTTATCGGTTACCGGGCCGTAAGAATCTACGGCTATGGTGACCGGGCCCATGCCGAGAAATCCGAAGGCGACGAGGCCGAAGGCGAACACCGGCTCCGCCACCATCAATGCGCCCAAGCCCATGGTGCTGAAGTAATAGCCGATGGACATCAGGACAACCATGGACAATCCCAGGTAGTAGGCGGAGAAATTTCCCGCCACAAAGCCGGAGAGGATGTCGAGGGAAGCGCCGCCCTCCTGGGCCGAGACCACAACTTCCTTCACGTGCCGCGACTCGGTGGAGGTGAAGACTTTCACCAGCTCGGGGATGATGGCCCCCGCCAGCGTGCCGCACGAGATGATGGTTGCCAGCTTCCACCACTGGGTTGAATCGCCGCCAAGCTCGGGGATGATCTGAGAAGAAACGATGTAGGTGAAGACGATGGAAACGATGGATGTGATCCAGACCAGGGAGGTCAGGGGCGACTCGTAGTTCATCTCCATGGCGTTGCTGTAGCGCGCTTTGGCGATTGCGCCATTGAGGAAATAGGCGAAGGCGCTGGCCACCAGCATGACGATGCGCATGACGAAGATCCACACCAGCAGTTGCACCTGGACTCTGGGTTCATGCACGCCCAGCAGGATGAAAGTGATGAGGGCGACGCCGGTAACGCCGTAGGTTTCGAAGCCGTCGGCCGAGGGCCCAACGGAATCTCCGGCGTTGTCGCCGGTGCAGTCGGCGATCACGCCGGGGTTGCGGGCGTCGTCTTCTTTTATTTTGAAAACGATCTTCATCAGGTCGGAGCCGATGTCGGCGATCTTGGTGAAGATGCCGCCGGCGATGCGCAGCGCCGCCGCGCCCAGCGACTCGCCGATCGCGAAGCCGATGAAGCAGGGGCCGGCGAAGCTGCCGGGCACGAACAAGAGAATGCCGAGCATGATCAGGAGCTCGACCGAGATCAGCACCATGCCGATCGACATGCCGGCCTGCAGCGGGATCGAGTAAGTCGGGTAGGGCTTGCCGCGCAGGCTGGCGAACGCGGTGCGCGAGTTCGCGAAGGTGTTCACGCGGATGCCGAACCAGGCCACGCCGTAGCTGCCGGCCACGCCCACCAGCGAGAACAAGAGGATGATCCCGACGCGCCCGAAGTTCATGTCGGGGTCGTCGACCAGGAAGCCAAAGTACAGCACGATCACCGCGCCGATGAACACCCAGAGCTGGATGATGAAGCGGCCCTGGGTGATGAGATACTGCTGGCAGGTGGCGTAGATCAGCTCGGAGATCTCGAGCATCGACTTGTGCACGGGCAGGTTGCGCAGCTGCGTGTACTGCACGATCCCGAACACCAGCCCGAGCGCGGAGACCGCCAGGCCCCAGATCAGGATGCTCGCGCCCGAAGTGCTGCCCCCGAAGAAGAGGGGGGTGCTGAAGCTGGGCAGCTTCAGTGACGCTTCGCTCGCGAAGGCGGCATCGGCGCCGAAAAAGGCGGCGAGCAGCGCTGCGCAGGCAAGGATCCAGACGCGGCGGGGCATTGATGACGGCATGAGCTCCCTCTCCGATAGCTTTGAGCGGCGGGTCTAGTAGCACAGAAAACGGGCCGGGGTCGAATGGAAACCCGGCGCTAGTGCGCAGGTAAGGCACCACACCCTGGAAAGGAGCGCTCCGCCCTCTGGCTAGCTCGAGACGGTCCCCACGCCGCCCAGGCCCACGTCGGCGCCCCAGCGAAGGAGCGCGGCGCCGGCGCTCGAGACACTGCCCACCGTGTAGAGCAGCACCAGGTCACCCGCTTTCAGTCGCCCGCTGTCCGCCGCGCGGTAGAGATTCACGGGCATCAGCGCGGGGCCGATGTTGGCGTACTCGGGATAGGTGTCGACCGTGCGTTCGCGCGGTACGCCGAGCGCGCGCGCACAGAAGTCGGCGTACCAAGCGGTGGGCGTGTTGAAGATGAAGAAGTCGACCTCGGAGAGCTTCGCGCCCGCGGCGTTGACGGCGGTCTCGCAGCACTCGCGCAGGAACGGCTCCGCCGTCTCGTACAGGATCTTGCCGGTCTCGGGCGTGCAGTCCATGCGCACGCGCGCGCCCCGCACCGGATCGGGCACGACCTCGTAGAAGAAGGTGTTGCAGGTCTCGCCGGTGTGTCGCGTGCGGCCGGTGATGTAGCTCGCGGTGCCCGGCGAGTCACTCACCACGAACGCGCCCGCGCCGTCGCCGAGGAACCAGCACATCGTGTCGTCCTCGTCGGCCACGCGTGAGTAGCTGCAGGAGATGATCACGAGCGCGTTCTCGTACTCACCCGCCTTGATCAAGGCGGAGGCGTTCTGCAGCGCGACCAGCGCGCTCGAGCAGGTGGTCTCGACGTTCCAGGCCGCGCAGCGCAGGCCGAGCGCCTTCGCGAGCGGCGTGGCGTTGCCGACGCCGATCTGGTCGGGCAGGAACGAGCAGCAGATCAGGAGCTCGACGTCACTCGGTGCGAGCTTCGCCGCCGCCAGCGCGCGCTTCGCGGCATCGATCTCGATCGAGGCGGCCGTCTGGCCGGGCGCCAGCACGCGCCGCTCGCGCGCGCCGCGGAACGGGTCGGAGAGATAGGGAGCCATGGTGTGCTCGAAGGCGTCGAGCGGACCGCTCTGCTGCTGCTGTGAGCGGAAGAGCCGGGCGAGCGTGCGGCGCTCCTCGTCGGCCACCATTCCGGGATGGCGTTCGCGCCAGTAGTCGTTGCTGCGGATGCCCGCCGGGAATGAGACGGCCAGCGATCGGATCCCTGCGCTCATGACTTAGCTCTCCTCGGTGTGAGTGGTCTGTCGGATCAGGCTCTGCACGCGCTTCAGGAACGGCGCGGGCTCGCTCGGGTCGACGCGCACGTCGACCACCAGCGGGCCAGTGAGCGAGGCGATGCGCGAGAGCGCAGCGTCGAGCTCGGTCTCGCGCTCCACGCGCACGCCGGCGGCGCCCAGCGCGCGCGCCCAGGCGCAGAAGTCGGTCTTCGGAAGGTCGGTTTCGAGCGGGCGGAACCCCTGAGCGCGCATGCCCTGCGCAATCATGCCGTAGGCGCCGTCGTTCAGGACGATCCAAGCGGCCGGAACGCCATACTGCACGGCCGTACTCACTTCCGATTGCATCAGCATGGCGCCGTCGCCCACCAGCGCGACGGCCACGCCGCCCCGGCCCCGGGCGGCGCCGACCACGCCGCTGGTCGCGTGACCCATCGCGCCCCAGCCGGTGCTCGTGCGGTACTGACCCGGCCGTGACACGCGCAGCGCGTAGCTGCCCCAGGCGAAGGCGTTACCGGCGTCGGTCAGCACCGGCGCGCCGGCGCGCTCGACCACCCAGCGCTGCACGGCGTGCATCAGCAGCTCGGGCCGCACCGGACCGTCCGGGCGCTGCGGCGGCTCGCGATCGCGCGCGGGCGGGCCGTACGCGGGTCGCACCAGGCGCTGCGGCAGCCGCTCGACGAGCGCGCTCGCGAAGGCGGCGATCTCGGCCCGCACGCCGAGTGTCCGGGCCTGCGGGAACGACGCGCCGGGCACCGCGGGATCGACGTCCACGTGCACGAAGCCGCCCACCGGCACGAACGCCGGATCCCAGAACGAAGTGAACTCACCCAGCCGCGAGCCCAGCACCAGGAGGTGCTCGGGGTGGAAGCTGGCGAGATAGTCCTTGACCTCGGAGTGACCGCCGAAGCCGGTCACTCCCACGTACTGCGGGTGGTCCTCCGGAATCACGCCCTTGCCGCGCGGCGAGCACAGCACGGCCGCGCCCGTGTGCTCGGCCAGCCGGCGCACCTCGGCTGCCGCGCCGCGCGCGCCGAAGCCGGCCCAGATCGCGAAGTCGGAGCCTGCGAGCAGATCGGCGCAGCGCGCGAGCCCGACCGCGTCGAGCAGCGGCGGCGCGAGCACGCGCGGGGCCGTGACCGGCGCGCAGCTCTCGAGCTGCACGCCGATCGGCACCGACAAGTGACCCACCCAGCCCTGCGCGCGCGTCAGCCCGCGCGCGATCTCGGCGGCGATCACCGGCAGCACGCTCGGGTCGTCGAGCCGCCAGGCGCCGTCGAAGATCGGGCCCGGGCCGAACAGCCCGCCCTGCGGCAAGGTGGCGCTGCTGGTCTCCTGGAAGGCGCGCCGCCCGGCCTCGGGCGGCGAGGTCGAGGCCGAGATCAGGAGCACGCGCGCGCCCTCCCAGCGCGCCGCGCACATGCCGGTGAGGGCGTTCGTGATGCCCGGCCCGGTGGTCACGAACACCGCCGTGAGCGCGCCGCTCGCCAGTGAGTCCTCGAGCGCGGCGAAGGCGGCCCCCGACTCGTGCCGGCAGTGCATCGGCTCGAGCGAGGAGCGGCCGAGCGCGTCGCAGATGGGCGCGATCGGCCCGCCGGTCACTCCGTAGGCGCGCCGCACCCCGAGAGACTCGAGCAGTCCGCAGACGGCCGCCGCAACCGAGGGAGAGTCAGTAGCGCGCAATCACGTGCTCCGCGAAGTCTCGGAAGATCTCGCGCGCCTGCGCGATCGGCGGCAGGAACGCGATCTCGCGCAGGCCGGCGCGCTCGCGCTCGCGCAGCATGGCGATGATCTCGTCCGGCTCGCCGACGTAGCCACGGGCGGCGCGGATCACGTTGGGAGTCGCGAAGCGACGCTCGGACGGCACCTGGTAGGTGCAGTGACCGTCGTGGAGCTCGATGTATCGTCGGTCTTCCGGGGAGCGCATCTTCTCGACGTGCTCCTTGAACTCATTCCACTCGCTGCGGATCTCGGCGGGGATCAGTGAGTCGTCGCGGAGCTTACGATACCATTCGTACCAGTATCGGAGATAGGCCACCGACATTGGTCCGACCTGGTCGATGACCCGCTCCGAGCGCAGCGTCTCACCCGGGCGCAACACGCACACGAAGGCCAGCGTCGCCGTGTGATAGTCGGCCGGCAGCGCGCGGCCGACGGCGCGCGCGCCCTCGCGCACCAGCGCCATGCTGTGGGGCATGACCTCGGCCGGCTCGTTGTCGGCGGATACCCGGCCGTCGCCGAACTCGCCGGCGACCGCCAGCGCCTTGGGCCCGTTCGCTGCCACGTACACGGGAATCCTGTGCTCGAGGTCGATCATGCCGAGCTTGCGCGCCATGAACTCGACGTGGCGCGTGCGGCCGCGCCAATGGAACTCGCTCTGGCCGGTGCGGAGCAGCTCGCAAGTCACACGCACGTAATCGCGGAACTCCGTGGGTCCGATCGGATCGAAGCCCATGCTGCGCAGCGCGGTGTGACCGGTGCCCAGGCCGAGGAAGACCCGGCCCGGCGCCAGCCGGTTGATCGAGCCGATCGCCGCCGCCGTGACCGGAGCGATGCGCGTGCCCGCGATCGACACGCCGGTGCCGATGCGGATGCGCGAGGTGTTGACCGCGGCCAGCGCCATCACCGCGTACACGTCCGACGAGAACATGTGCGAGTCGGGCACCCACAGCGTGTCGTAGCCCAGCCGCTCGATGTCGCGCGGCAGGTCGAGGTCGTCGATGCGGGGCTGAACCATGGCTCCGAACTTCACGGCTGTCCTCCTTGGGCGCGCACGGGGCGCGCGGGTGCAATGCGGAACTCGGCGCACAGCTCGCCGAGCGTCCTGAACGCGAGCTCGAGCTCCTTCTCGGGCTCGCCCGCCGGGTGCAGCGTGACCATCAGCTCGTCGACGCCGGCGCGCCGGATGGCGCGCAGCCGGTCGGCGATCTGTGCCGAGCTGCCCCAGACGAAGAGTGAGTCGATCAGCGCGTCGGGCGGGACGCGGCTGTCGGACGGGATCGCGAAGCCCGCCGTGCGGAACATCTCCACGTAGGCGGGGGCGACCAGATACACGCCGAGCGCCTCGCGCGCGGCGGCGCGCACCGCGCAGCCGTCGCTGCTCCAGACGATGGGCACGTTGGCGATCAGCGGCGGGCGCGGGCGGCCGGCCGCGCGGGCGCCGCGCGTGAGCTCGGGCAGCGCGGTGCCCAGCAGGTAGGGGACGGGGCACCAGGCCGCGAGCGCGCCGTCCGAGATCTCGCCGGCGAGCCGGAACATGCCGGCGCGCAGCGCCGAGATCGCGATCGGCACCGGCGTGGGCGGCGAGGCCAGCGCGCCGTTCACGCGGTAGTACTCGCCCTCGAACGCGACCTGCCCGCGCTCGAGCAGATCGCGCATCACCGCGACGTACTCGCGCAGGTGCGCGAGCGGAGGGTGGTAGGGCACCCCCAGCATGCCTTCGATGATGAACGGGTGACTGTTGCCGACGCCGATGCGCAGCCGGTCGCGCGCGAACGGCGCGACCGAGAGCACCTGTGACACGAGCACCGCCGGGTGGCGCGGATAGGTCGGGACGATGCCGGTGCCGATCGTGATCCGGCGGGTGCTCATGGCGATCGCGCCGAGCAGCGTCATCGGATCGAACGACATCGGCACGGCGGGCAGCCAGACCGCGTCGAGTCCGGCGCGGTCGGCGGCGATCACGGCGGCGAGCGTCGACGCTGCATCGCGTTGGAACACAGCGGCGCTCAGCGAGATCGCTCTCACTTCCTTCCCCCTCGGCGGCGAGTATACCCGATCGCGAGAAAAGTGAGTCACTATCTTCGAGTCACTCGCCCTGTGTCTGCTTTCACACACCGCCGCAGGCGACTACTTCTTGGGCCCGAACGACTAGAAACTCGTCACGCCAGCCGGAAATCGACACCCACTGCATCGCGATTGTTACGACGCCGAGTGACTCGCGGATCCAGATACACGCCGATCACGCGTGACTCGGGGGGATTTCGCTTCGAGAATGAGATCACTGAGGTCAGCGTAGAGCCCTACTGCACGCGCCCGGGCGCGTGAGAGCCGTGCGCGCGTACGAACTTTTCGTCCGAGCGTTCACGCGCGAACTTCAAGCCGGCGTCCCCAAAACGCAACGGTCGCCGGCCGAGCCGGTTTCACCGGTCGAAAGGAGAGGGCGATGTCCGCCGCCACCCCCGATTTCCGAACCCCGTCCAAGGCTTGGCGCGCCAGCTGCGCTCTGGCGTGCGCGCTGATCGCGCTCGCGGGAGCCCCGGTCGCAGCCGCAGGCTCGCCGCCGCCTCCTCCCCCGAGCTCGGCGCCGCCCACGGCGCATCCGCCGCCGCCGCCCGGCGCGCCGCCCCCGCCACCCACGGTCTACGTGCCGACGGCCGTACCCGCGCCCGTGGTCTACGGGCCCGAGCCGCCGCCGCCGCTGCCGATCGCGGTGCGCGTGCTCTACGCGCCTTTCTATGCCGCGGGTCTGGTGCTCCGCTACGGCGTGTACTACGTGATCGTCGCGCCCTTCGAAGTGTTCGGCCGCGCGCTCGCGTACGGCGTGGAGGGCGGCGTCGACAACGGATCGCCCCCTCCGCAGCACCAGTGACTCGAGGAGGACCCATGACCTTTCTTCGCTCACGTCTCCTGCGCGCTCTCGCCGCGCTCATGCTCTGCGCGGCGCCGCTCGCCGCGCAGGCGCAAGGCGAGGGCGAAGCGCCGCCGCCCGGTGCGCCGGCACCGCCTCCGGGCGCTCCGCCCGCGCCGCCCTCGGGTGCGACGGCTCCCGCTCCGAGCTCGGCGCCGAACTCCGCGAGCGCGCAGGGCGCGGGCAGGGCCGAGCTCGACCGCACGCCGCCGCGGCTCAGCTTCACCGACGGCGAGGTCTCGTTCTGGCGCAACGGCGCCGAGGACTGGAGCCCGGCCCAGGTGAACACGCCGCTCGGCGAGGGCGACCAGCTGTACGTGGGCGACAACGCGAACCTCGAGGTCCAGGTCGGCGCGCACGCGTTCGTGCGCGCGGGCGAACAGACACAGCTCGGTGTCACCAACATCGAGCCCGACTTCGTGCAGTTCCGGATCGTGAACGGCCACGCCTCGCTCGACCTGCGCGCGCTGAAGGCCGGCAGCACCTTCGAGATCGACACGCCCAACGCGGCCTTCACGGTCGAGCACCCGGGCTACTACCGGATCGAAGTCACCGATCAGAACACCAGCTTCACCAGCCGCCGCGGCGGCCGCGCCACCGCCACGCCGAGCACCGGTCAGCCCGCGGCCGTGGCCGCGAGTGAGACGGTCGTGGTCAGCGGGACCGACCAGCCGCAGCTCGAGACCTACGCGGCGGCCGAGCTCGACGACTGGGACCGCTGGAACTACACGCGCACCGACCAGCTGCTCGACGCCGTGAGCTCCCGCTACGTGCCCGACGGCGTGTATGGCGTTGACGACCTCGACCACAACGGCGACTGGCGCGTGGTGCCGACTTACGGCTCGGTCTGGGTGCCGCGCGTCGCGCCCGGCTGGGCTCCGTACAGCACCGGCTCATGGGTCTATGACCCGTTCTACGGCTGGACCTGGGTCGACACCGCGCCCTGGGGCTGGGCGCCCTTCCACTACGGGCGCTGGGTATCCGTGGGCGGCTACTGGGCCTGGGCGCCCGGCCCGCTGGTCGCGCACCCGTACTACTCGCCGGCGCTGGTCGCGTTCTTCGGCGTGCCCTCGTTCTCGGTCGGCATCAGCTTCGGCCACGGGGGCGTGGGCTGGGTTGCCCTGGGCTGGGGCGAGCCGTGTCTCCCGTGGTGGGGCCCGGCCGCGTTCCGAGGTCATCCGCACTGGAATGGCTGGGGCGGGCCGCACATCGTGAACAACGTGGTGATCAACAAGACCACGGTCGTCAACGTGAACAACGTGCACTGGGCGAACGCCGGCCGCACCAACGCCGTGCTCGGCGTGCGCAGTGACCAGTTCGGTCGGGGCCGCGTGAAGCCCGAGCACTTCGACGCCGCGCGCGTCGCGAAGCTCGAGACCATTCAGGGCAACCCCGACGTGAAGCCGCAGCGCGCGAGCCTCGCGCCGACGGTGGGGCGCGCCCAGCGCCCACCCAGCGCGGTCTTCGACCGCAGCGTCGTGGCCACGCGCGAGGCGGCGCGGCGCATGCCGGCCGAGATCGGCCGCACCGCGGCACCGACCCGCGAGCGCGCGCCGGTGGCTCAGAAGTCACCGGGCTTGTTCGATCGCAGCCCCGCGCCCACGGTGAGTCGTGAGCAGGAGGGGACGGCCGCGCGCGTCGTGAGCGCGCCCAAGCGCGGCAGCAACGCCGGGCTCTCGAACCGGCCGCCGTTCGGCACGACCAGCTCGGGCGAGCGCACGGTGCCACCGCAGCCGCCGCGCTTCCGCGAGCCGCCCGCCAGCGCCGAGCGCACGCCCGCGAGCCCGGTGCCCGGCGCGACGCGCGACACCGCTCCGGGTGAGATGACCCCGCACGCGCCGCCGGCCGCGCACGGCCGAACGATCGAGACCTCACCGCAGGGCATCCCGCAGCGCGAGCCGCGCAATCTGCCCGGCGAGCCGGCCAACCGCGTGTTCCGCGGCCGCCCGGATGCGCCGCGCATGGAAGCCCCGCAACGGGCACCGCAGGTGCCGCAGCACGTGAGTCCGACGCCGCAGGTCCACCCGCAAGGCGGCGGGCAGGGACACCCGCGCACGCCGGCGGGTGTCCCGGGGCGGGGCGCGGGAGGCGGCGGTCAGCGCGACCGCTTCAATCGCTGAGCGGCTAGCAGCAGCGTCCGCGGCGCTGGCTGGTCTCGGTGAACGACTCCCGTGCGGCGCGGGCGGTGCAGCCCGGGGCATGCGCGGGCGCGCCGACGAAGCCGCGCATGAAGCCGCTGAGCGCGGCGAAGAAGCGCCTCACGAGAGCTCCGTCGCGCCGGTCGCGCCGGCCGGCGCGGGCCCCCGCAGGATGCGCCACCAGACCCGCGCCGCGTCGAGCACGACGATCGCGACCAGCGCCATGAACAGCGCGGTCACGACGGCGTCGAGGCGGTTGTTGAAGATCTGCGCGTGTGTCTCGCGCAGCTTCTCGGGCGCGACGGCAGCCTGCGCGAGCTGACTCGCCAGATACTCGGCCTGGGCCAGGAAGCCGATCCGGCGGTCGGGGTGGAAGATCTTCTGCCAGCCCGCGGTCATGGTCACCGACAACAGCCAGAGCAGCGGGGCCAGCGACACCAACGCGAAGCGGGGCTTTGCCGACTTCACGAACAAGGTGGTGACGAGCGCGAGCGCGGTCGCGGCCAGCAGCTGGTTGGCGATGCCGAACAGCGGCCAGAGCGAGTTGATGCCACCGAGCGGATCGATCACGCCCTGGTACAGGAAGTAGCCCCAGCCCGCGACGATCAGGCCCGAGGCCAGGAGGTTCGCGGGCAGGGAGTGAGTCCGGCCGAGCGGCTCCCAGAAGTTGCCCAGCAGCTCCTGGATCATGAAGCGACCCACGCGCGTGCCTGCGTCGAGCGTGGTCAGGATGAACAGCGCCTCGAACATGATCGCGAAGTGGTACCAGAGCGCGCGCAGCGCATCGCCGCCGAGCGCGCGCGAGAAGATCTCGGCCATGCCCACCGCCAGGCTGGGCGCGCCGCCGGTGCGCGACAAGAGTGTCTGCTCGCCGACCGAGCGGGTCAGTGCCTCGAAGGCGCTCGGATCGAGCGCGAAGCCCCAGCCCGAGATCACCTCGGCCGCGTGCGCCGGGTCGCTGCCGATCAGCGCCGCGGGCGCGTTCATCGCGAAATACACGCCGGGCTGCATCACCGCCGCGGACAGCAGCGCCATGATCGCCACGAAGCTCTCCATCAGCATGCCGCCGTAGCCCACGATGCGCGCGTCGGACTCGCGGTCGAGCAGCTTCGGCGTGGTGCCGCTCGAGATCAGCGCGTGGAAGCCCGACATCGCCCCGCACGCGATCGTGATGAAGCAGAACGGGAACAGCTTGCCCGCGAACACCGGTCCGCTGCCGTCGACGAAGCGGGTCAGCGCGGGCAGCTGCACGTCGGGCCGCACCCAGAGCAGGCCCGCCGCCAGGAGCGCCACCGTGCCGATCTTGATGAACGCCGACAGATAGTCGCGCGGCGCGAGCAAGAGCCACACCGGCAGCACGCTCGCCACGAAGCCGTAGCCGATCAGAAGCAGCGCGAGCGACTTCTTGTCGAGGTCGAAGAACGGCCGCAGTGACTCGCTGTCGGCGACCCAGCGGCCGGCCACGACCGCGAACAGCACCAGCAGGACGCCCAGCGCCGAGGCCTCGAGCACGCGCCCGGGCCGGATGCGCACCATGTACAGGCCCATCAGCAGCGCGATCGGGATCGTGGCGCCGACCGTCGAGGTCGCCCACGGGCTGCCGAACATCGCGTTCACGACCACGAGCGAGAGCACGCCGATCAAGATCACCATGATCGCCAGCACGCCGGCGAGCGCGGCCGCGCCGCCGACCGGGCCGATCTCCTCGCGCACCATCTGACCCAGGCTGCGAGCGTTGCGGCGCAGCGACCCGACCAGGATCGTGAAGTCCTGGACGGCGCCCCCCAGCACCACGCCGATCAGGATGTAGAGCGTGCCCGGGAGATAGCCGAACTGCGCGGCCAGGATCGGGCCCACCAGCGGGCCGGGCCCGGCGATCGCCGCGAAGTGGTGGCCGAACACCACCCAGCGGTTCGTGGGCATGAAGTCCTTGCCGTCGGCGAGCCGGTGCGCGGGAGTGACTCGTGAGTCGTCGAGCTGGAGCGCGCGCGCGGCCAGGAACGCCGAGTAGAAGCGGTAGCCGACCGCGTAGGTGCAGAGCGCTGCCACCAGGAACCAGGCGCTCGACAGCGGCTCAGCGCGCGCGCTCGCCAGCACCGCCAGCGCGCTCGCGCCCGCCAGCGCGACCGCGGACCAGGCCAGAGTCTTTGTCACCGACATCGCCGCGATTCTACCGACTCGCATGCGATAATCGCGGGATGCGAGACGTGACGGGACGCGTGGCGGTGATCACCGGCGGAGCGAGCGGCATCGGGCGCGGCATGGCGCAGGCGTTCGCGCGCGCCGGTATGAAGGTCGTGCTGGCCGACGTCGACGAGGCGCGGGTGGGCGAGACCGCCCGCTCACTCGAGAAAGACGGCGCCGAGGTGCTGCCGGTGCGCACCGACGTCTCGAAGCAGGGCGAGGTCGACCTGTTGGCGCGGCGCGCGCTCGACACCTTCGGCGGCGTGCACGTGGTCTGCAACAACGCCGGCGTCGCGCACGGCGGTGTGCCGACCTGGCAGAGCACGCTGCACGACTGGGAGTGGATCGTGGGCGTGAACCTGATGGGCGTGGTGCACGGCGTGCGCGCGTTCACGCCGATCCTCCTGGCGCAGGGCGAGGGCCACATCGTGAACACCGCCTCGATGGCGGGGCTGATCAGCCCGGGCGGGAACGCGCTCTACGGAGTCACCAAGCACGCGGTGGTGGCGCTGTCCGAGGCACTGTTCAACGAGCTGCGCGCGCAGGACGCCGACGTGCACGTCTCGGTGCTGTGTCCCGGCTGGATCAACACCGAGATCCTGCGCTCGTCCGAGCGCAACCAGCCCGACGCCGTGCGTCGCAACCGGCCCGAGGTGCGCACCACGCCGGAGTCCGAGATCCGCCGCAAGCAGGTCGAGAGCCTGCTCGCGAACGGGCTGTCGCCGACGCGCGTCGGCGAGCTCGTGCTCGATGCGATCCGCGCGGAGCGCTTCTGGATCCTGACTCACCCGGAGTGGAAGGGCAGCATCCGCCACCGCATGGAGAACGTGCTCGAGGAGCGCGACCCGACTCCGCTCGTGCCCGAGCGGCGCTAGCCGCGAGTCACTTCGGCAGCGGCTGCGGCGTGGGCAGCGTGGCGTAGCCCGGATGGGTCGTGGCGCCGTGGGTGAGCGCCAGCACGAGCAGTAGCGGCGGGTAGCCCATGATCTGGCGGCCGTTCACGAACATGAAGGGCGTGCCCTGGATGTGGTGCTCCTGCGCCCAGGCGATGTCGTCCTGCAGCTTCTTCTCGGTCTCGGGCAGGGCCGCGCAGGCCTCGAGCTCGGCGCGCGGCCCGACGCTCGCCGCCAGCTCCCACAGCTTGGCCTCATCCAGGCTGGCCTGGTTCTCGAACAGCGAGCTCACGAACTCGAACTCGTCGGGCCTGCCCTCGGCGCAGATCTGCACCTTGGCGGCGAGACAGCGCAGCGGGTGACTCTCGCCGCCGCTGCCCATGTGCGAGTTGCAGGAGGCGTCCAGCGGATACTGGTGCGGTGAGAGCGAGAACGCGTCGGGGCCGAGCTTCTCGCGCAGGATGCGCAGCACCTGCTGCATCTGCGCGCAGTGACCGCAGAGTGTGTCGCTGAACTCCGTGATCGAGATGCGCGCGGGCTCGGGGCCCAGCGTCGTGCGGGCGGGCGGAAGCGTCACCACCGGCGCCAGGGCGTAGGCCGCCAGCGTGTCGGAGAGCAGCTGCTTCTGGTCCGCCTCCAGTGACTGGATGTAGCTGACCAGCACCCGCTCGTCGGCCGACTGACCGGCGCTGGGCGCGGCCGTGGGTTGGGGCGCGGTATTGGGCACCGACTCGACCGATCTCGCGCCTTTCTCGGCCATGCTCTGGGGCGTGTTGCGGCCGGGCACGTACAAGGCGGCGACTGCGGCGGCGACGATCCCGAGCACGAGCGGCGCGCCACTCACGAGCTCGCCGACCGCGGGCAAGCCCAGCGCACCGAACACCAGCGCCGTGTAGCCGAGAATCAGGAAGTAGATCACCACGCAGCTCGAGCACAGGGTTCCGAAAGACAGCGAGGCCGAGAGCAGCACTGCGGCTCCGGCGACGCCGGCGATCGCCACGAGCGCGCTCGCGCCGGACCAGGCGCCGATCGCGTGGCCGCCGCCCAGGCGGAAGGCGGCGATCGCGGGTGACAGCACGGCGGCGATGCCCCAGGCCACGCCCCAGGCCGCGATCGGAAGACCCGTGGCCGCGTGCACCGCGCTCGCGAACGGCGAGCTCCACAGCTCGCTGCAGTGCGCGCCGCCGAGACACACCACGTCGCCGCCGCGATGCGCCACCCAGATCTGGCTCCACAGAAAGGCGGCCCAGGCGGTCTGCAGCAGCGCGATCACGCTCGCAGCCACCAGCGCCGGTCGAGTCCAGGCGGTGTTCTTCATGGTCGGGGACCCTAGCAGCTAGCCCGGGAATTGCCGCCGCATTGACTGGCTCGGAGCGGAGTGGGAGGCTGCCGTCCGATGGCGCGGCCCGCGAAGCTCAGTGCGGAGGAAGTCCAGACTGCGCTGCGCGCGCTCGGCGGCTGGTCGCTGCGAGATGGGAAGCTGCATCGCGAGTTCCAGTTTCCGACGTTCAGCGCGGCCTTCGGCTTCATGACTCGAGTGGCGCTCGAGGCCGAGAAGCTCGACCACCATCCCGATTGGTCCAACTCCTGGAACCGCGTGGTCGTCGACCTGGTCACGCACGACGCGGGCGGAATCACCGAGCGCGACCTCGCGCTGGCCAAGCGCATCGCCGAGCTCTCGGCCTAGCCCGTGGGTCCCAGCAACGTCCGCTTCGGAGCCGTCGCGTTCACCTGGGTCATGATCGCGATCGCCTATCTCGACCGGGTCTGTATCTCGACCGCGGCGCCCGCGATCCAGTCCGAGCTCGGGCTCTCGGACCGCCAGATGGGCTTCGTGTTCAGCGCCTTCACGCTGAGCTACGCGCTGTTCGAGGTGCCGAGCGGCTGGCTGACGGACCGCTTCGGCGCGCGCATGGCGCTGTCGCGGATCGTGGTCTGGTGGTCGGCGTTCACCGCCGCCACCGGGCTCACGACCGGCTTCGCCTCGCTCGCGGCGGTGCGCTTCCTGTTCGGCATCGGCGAGGCGGGCGCGTTTCCAGCGAGCGCGCGCATCTACGCGCGCTGGATGCCGGTACGCCTGCACGGCCGCTTGTTCGGGGTGCTGCTCGCCGCAGCCGCCTTCGGCGGCGCGCTGACTCAGCCGATCGTCGTGGCACTGCTCGGGCGGATCGGCTGGCGCGCGTCGTTCGCCGTGTTCGGCGCGCTGGGCATGGTCTGGGCGATCGCGTTCTGGCTGTGGTTCCGCGACGACCCGCATCAGCACCCGGCGGTGAACGACGCCGAGCTCGAGCTGATCGCGAAGGGCGGCGCCTCGAGTGAGCCGCACGCGCCGGTGCCGTGGGCCGCACTGTTTCGCAACCGCACGCTGCTCGGGCTGTGCGGCATGTACGTGGGCGCGATCTACGGCTGGTACTTCTACCTGACCTGGTTGCCGACGTACCTTTTGCGCGCGCGCGGCTTCGATCTCTCGCAGGTGGGCTGGCTCTCGGCCTTGCCGCTGCTCGGAATCGCCGCCGGCGTCCTGATCGGCGGGTCACTCTGTGACTGGCTCCGGCCCCGGCTCGGGCCGCGACTGGGCTCGGTCATGCCCGGGCTGGTCGGGCTGCCGCTCGCCGCGCTCGCCGTCGCGGCGGCCAGCGCCGTGCCCGGGCCAGTGACTGCGGCGGTGCTCCTGGCCTGCGCGGCCGGGCTCGCCGCGGCGGGCATCGCCCCGGCCTGGACGATCTGCGTCGAGATCAGCGGTCCTCACTCGGCCGTGGTGAGCGGCACGATGAACACCTTCGGCAATCTGGGCGGCGCGCTCTGCCCGGTGGTGATCGGCTTCGGCGTCGAGCGGCTCGAGTCGTGGACGCTGCCGCTGCTGAGCATCTCGGTCTTGTATCTCGGTGCGGCGCTGTGCTGGCTCGCGATCGACCCGCGCCGGAAGATCGAGCTGCCGGCCTAGTCGGACTTCGGCGCGATCTCGAGCTCGATCACCGTGGCGTCGCGGTCGAGCTCGCTCTCGGGCACGCGGATCGAGATCTCGCCCTGCGGGTCGGCGTTGAACATGCGATCGAGCACCGAGCAGCGCTTGTCGAACTCGAGCGCGCGGCCGCTGGCCAGGACGCGCGCCTGGCGCACGCGCCGGATCGGCACGCCGCGCACGGTCACCGTGTCGTAGGGCCGCATCAAGAGCTGGAGATACACGCGGTCGCCGCGGCGCGTGGACGGCCCGTAGAACTGCCAGGGCTCGAGCCCGGGCTGGGTGTCGTGGATGCTCGGCGCGTGCGGCCGCATCCAGCGCGCGAGCGCGTCCAAGCGCGCGATCTGCTCGGCGGGCAACGCGCCGTCGGCCATCGGACTCACGTTCAAGAGCAGGTTGCCGCCGCGGCTGGCCACCTCGCACAGACCGTGCACGAGCGCGCGCTCGGACTTGTAGTGCGAGTCACTGGGCGAGTAGCCCCAGCTCTCGTTCATGGTCATGCAGGTCTCCCAACGCCGCGCGGGAGGCTTGGGTGGGATGAACTGCTCGGGCGTGTCGTAGTCGCCCTCGCCGGGCAGCCTGTCGTTCAACAGGATCCCGGGCTGCAGCTCGCGCGCGAGCGCGGCGAACTCCTTGGCGCGCCACTCTTCGGGCGACCGCTCCCAGCCGCCGTCGAACCACAAGAGATCGATCCTGCCGTAGCCGGTGAGCAGCTCGCGCAGCTGCGCGAACTGGAACTCGAGGAAGCGCGCCCACTGCGCCGGCGTCGGCCGGGGCTCGCGGCCGAAGCGATAGGGCCGGTGCTCGTCGTGGAACGCGGGATAGTCGGGGTGGTGCCAATCGAGGAGTGAGTAGTAGAGACCGACGCGCAGCTCGTGCTCGCGACAGGCCTCGACGAACTCGCGCACCAGGTCGCCCGGATACTTGGAGTCGGCGATCGAGAGCTGGCCGGTGGCGGTGGGCCAGAGCGCGAAGCCGTCGTGGTGCTTGGCGGTGAGCACCGCGTAGCGCATGCCCGCGCGCCGAGCGCGCGCCAGCCAGTCGCGCGCCGCTCCCGGCCGCGGCGAGAAGGTGGCCGCGGTCTCGTGATACTTCGCCGTGGGCAGGTCCGCGGAGAGCGGCAGCGCGCCGACGCCGCCCACCAACGGCCACGACAGCTCGATGCCACGCTGCGACGAGTGACCCCAGTGCACGAACATGCCGAAGCGGGCGCCGTCGAACCAATGAGTCATCGCTCGGCCAGGAGCTTCCAGAGCGAGGCATCCGACGCTTCGCCCAGGATCGCGCGCGCGGCACTCACGCCCGAAGTGACCACGCCGTAGACGCCGCCGCCGGGCTGCGCCCAGTGACCCGCGAGATAGAGGCCGGGCAGGGGCGTGCTGTTGGCGGGGCGGCCGGGCCCGATCTGATCCGGGGCGAGCGCCCAGCCGTAGATCGCGCCGTCGCTGTTGCGCGTGTAGCGCTCGAGCGTGCGCGGCGTGCCGCCCTCGCAGAAGCGCAGGTTCGCGCGCAGCCCGGGGAAGCGCGTCTCGGCCGCGTCGAGCATGCGCTCGACGTAGGTCTTCTTGTCGCTGCGCCAGGAGCGCGAGGCGGAGTAGGGGACGAGCGCGGTCAACACCAGCAAGTGTACCCCGGCGGGCGCCAGGCTCGGATCCGCGAGCGTGGGCACGGTGGCGCTCCACCAGCCGGGGCGGCCCGCGCAGGTGGACGCGAACGCGTCGTCGTGGTCCCAGGTCTGGTACACGAACGTCTCGTGAGTCGCGCCGAGCGCGCGCAGGTCGAGATCGGTGGCCGCGTACAGGACGAACGCCGAGACCGACGGCTCGAGCCGGCCGAGCGCGCGCCGCCAGCGCGCGGGGAAGCGCGTCTCGCCGCACAGCTCTTCGACCGTCTGGCGCAGGTCGGCGTTCGAGATCACGATCGGGGCGGTCACGCGCTGGCCGTTCTCGAGCACGATGCCCTGGGCGCGCCCGCCTTCGACCACGATCCGGCGCACGGGGCTGCGCAGCAGGAGCTCCCCGCCGTCGCGCTCGACCGCGCCCGCCAGCGCGCGCGCCAGCTTCTGGAAGCTGCCCTTGCAGTAGAACGCCCCCTCCGCCGCGTACGAGAGCAGCATGGTGGCGAAGTACAGGAACGAGACGCGCGACGGCGGCAGGCCGAGATATGGCCAGAAGGTCGCGAACACGGTCTTGGCGCGCGCGTCGTCGAGGTGCTCGTCCATCACGCGCGCGAGCGTGGCGCGGCGGTAGCGCAACAGCGTCGGGAAGTGACCGGGCGCGCGCATCACGTCGAAGGGCGTGGCCAGCTCGGCGGCGCGGCGGGCCTCGTCGCGGATCGCGAGACACTCCGAGATCAGGTCTTCGAGCCCCTTGCGCTCGCCGGGGAAGACCTCGGCGTGACTCGCGACGAACTCCTCGAGCCCGGCGCGCGCGCGCAGCTCGAGACCGGGGTACACGGCGGTGTAGAGCGGGTCGATGCGCTCGAACTCGAGCTGGTCGCGCACGCCCACCGCCTCGAGCACCCGGTGCAGGAGGCCGCCGCCCTCGAACGCGGTCGGCTCGCAGCCGCCCACCAGGTGCACGGCCGAATCGAAGGTGTAGGGCCCGCGGCGGAAGGAGTGCGCGTAGCCGCCGGGCCGGTCGTGGCGCTCGGCGACCAGCACGTGCTTGCCGGCGCGCGCCAAGAGCGCCGCGGCAGTGAGTCCGCCCAGGCCGCTGCCCACGACGATCGCGTCGTAGCGGTCGTGGCGCGCTTCGCGCCGGAACCTCACCGGATGCTGAACTCGGCGGGGTCGTTGCCGGCCAGACCGTACTTCAGCATGAAGTCGACGACGATCATGCTGTAGCGGCTGTCCGTGGCCTCGCCGGTGAAGACGCGCGGCATGTGCTTGCGGAAGTGCCAGTCGGTGAGTCGCCCGAGCAAGGTGTGGCGCACGTACTCGCCCACCTTGAACAGCGTGAACAGGCGCCCGCTGTAGTACGCGTCGACGATGCGCGCCCAATCGTCCAGGTTGCGGATCGCGCGCGCCTGGTAGCGCTGGAGCGCGCGCGCGGAGCCGTCTTTCAGCGCCATCGCGAGTGACTTCGCGCCGTCGAACGCGAGCAGCGTGCCGCTGGACAGCACCGGATCGATGAAGCCGAATGCGTCCGAGACCAGGCCCCAGCCCGGCCCGACCGCGCGCGTCGCGCGCAGCTGGTAGTTCGTGTAGCGCACCACCGGGCTCACGCGCTCGGCCTTCTCGCCCCACTGCCGCGCGCACTCGTCCTTGCGCAGGAAATTGTCGTACTGCTCTTCGATGCTCGCGCCGTAGCGCGCGATGTGCTCCGAGGGAGTCACGATCCCGACCGAGACGCGCCCCGGCAGCGGAATGCGCCACGACCAGCCGACCTCGAGCCGGTCGGAGTGCACGTTCCCCGGCAGCACCGTCTGCACGCCGGTGCAGTGCGCGTGGAGCGCGGTGTCCTTGCGCGGGCCCTCGACGGTGGGGATCTCGAGCATGCGCGCGACCGCGCGCGCGCGGCCGGTGGCGTCGACCAGGAAGTCCGGGTCGCCGCCGAGCGCGTCGCGCGCCGCGGCCTGCGCTTCGGGCGCGAGCAGGATCCGGTCCGAGTCGCCGTCGCGCAGGAACTGCGCCGATTGCTCGAGCTTCACCGCCCCCGCGCGCTCGGCCGCGGCCACGATCGTGGCGTCGAAGCGGTCGCGCGGCACGTTGTACGAGTAAGGCGTGCGCGCGCCGCGGCTGTCGGCGAAGCGGAAGCTCATCTGCGCGACCGGGTGGAAGGTGAACGTGGCTCCCGGCTTGTACAGGCTGTACGCCGCCACCTCGTCCTCGACGCCGAGGTCGCGCAGGAACGGAATCACCGCGGGCACCAGCGATTCGCCGACGATGATCGGCGGCCGTTTCCCGCGCGTGAAGAAGGTCGCGGCAATGCCGGCGCGCTGCAGGTATGCGGCGAGCGCGGCGCCCGAGGGGCCCCCGCCGACGATCGCAACTCTGCGGATACGCTCCCCCATCGGCGCCGCACCATAGTGGAGGCGCTCGGCGCTTTCAACGCGCCTTGACAACCCTCGGAGGCGGGTGCGAAACACCCGGGCGATGACCTGGACGCAGGAGCGCCTGACCGAGCGCGTGTTCGAGATCCTGCGCGACGACTTGCTCAGCGTGGGTGCCGATTTCACGCCCCGCTCGAACCTGGTGGAGGCGGGTCTCGACTCACTGGCCGTGACGCAGCTGCTCCTGGCGATCGAGGAGAGCACGGGCGTCTGGGTCGACGAGAGCCTGCTCACCGAAGAGACGCTCGCGAGCGCGGAGAGCCTCGCGGCCTGCGTGCATGCCCACATTGCCCAATCCTGACCATCGCGTGGGCACCCCACCCACGCTCCGGATTCCGCTGACTGGCGCCGACTGCTTCCTGCGCGCGTTCGATCTGGAGGTGCGCCGGAGCTCGGGCGCGAGTCACGCGTCGCAGCTGGTGCTGCGGCTGGGGCCCGGCTTCGACGCCAGCGCGTTCGCGAAGCTGCTCGCCGAAGTGACCGAAGCGCAGCCGATCCTGCGCGCCCCGATCCGCCGGCCGTGGGCTGTGCTGCCGCCGGAGTATCGGCTCGAGCTGGCGGCGCGGGCGCCGCGGCCTCGCGTCGAGATCCACGACGCGGCCGAGTCGGATGGCTCGCTGCCGCCGCTGTTCGCGGCGCGACTGAACGAGAAGTTCGACGGCCGGCGCGGCCTGCTGCTGCGTGCCGACGTGGTGCGCTACGCGGGCGGCGCTGCGGGCAGCGATCTGGCGCTCACCTGGCTGCACATGCTGCTCGACGGCTCGGGCAGCGAGCGCTTCGTGCGCTGGCTCGACGCGGTGGGCCGCGGGCTGGCGTCCGCGGCGGAGCTGCCCGAGACGGTGACTCCCGAGCCGCCGCGCGAGGGCGCGCGCACGCGCGGCGAGCAGGCGATGCGCTGGCAGCGGCGCATGCAGTCGTTCGCGGCGCGCGCACCGCGCTCGCTGGCGGGGCCACTCACACGCGTGCCGCAGCGGCTCGAGGTCGCGCTCGAGACCTTCACGCCCGAGCAGACCGAGCGGATCGCCGAGCGGGCGCGCGGGCTCGCAGGGTTCCTGACGCCGATGCTGTTCTACCTGGCCGCCAGCATCCGCGCGCACCTCGCGGTGTTCCTGCTGCGCGGCATCGACCCGCGCAGCTTCGTGGTGCCGCTGCCGGTGAACTTGCGCGCCAAGGGCACGGGCGGGGCGCTCTTCGGCACGCGCGTGTCGCTGCTCTGGTTCCAGGTCACTCCCGAGGTCTGTGCCAGTCTCGAGTCACTGCTGGCCGACCTGAAGGCGCAGCGCCTGGCCGCGATCAAGGACGGCATGGTCGAAGCCGGCACGGCCGCCATGGACTACGCGCGCTGGCTGCCGCGCGCGCTCTACGCGCGCATGGCGCGGCGCAGCTTCCAGGGCGAGCTGTGCTCGTTCTTCTTCGCGTACACCGACCAGTTCCTGCCGGGCATGGACTCGTTCCTGGGCGCGCCGATCGAGAACGCCTTCCACGCGCCGTCGGTGCCGCCGTCGCCGGGCTCCGCCGCGGTCTACTCGCTGCGCGCCGGGCGCTTGAACTTCACGCACGTGCGCCAGAGCGGCGTGTTCTCGGGCTTCGAGCTGGTGCGCTTCCGCGAGAGCCTGCGCCGCGACCTGCTCGGGGAGCCCAAGTGACTCGGCTGGAGCGCTGCGACGTGGCGGTGGTGGGCGGCGGCAGCGCCGGCGTGGCGGCGGCGCTGGCCGCGGCGCGTCTGGGCGCGCGCACCCTTCTGTTCGAGTCACAGACGGAGCTCGGCGGGAACGTCGCGCACGCGCTGGTGCACACGATCTGCGGTCTCTACTTCAACGACGCTGAGTCGCCGGTGCTGGCGCAGCCGGGCATCGCCGCGCAGGTGGCCCAGCGGCTCGCGCGCCACGAGCGCGCCGCGCCGCCCGAGCGCGCGGGCCGCGTTTGGTACCTGCCGACGCGGCCCGCCGAGGTGGTCGCGACCTACACGGAGCTGTGTCGCGCCGAGCGCGCGCTCGAAGTCCGGCTCGCGAGCCGCGCGGTCGCGGGAGTGCTGGCGGCGGAGCCGTCGCAGGAGTCGGCGCTGCGGATCGAGGGACCGGATGGCACAGGCGACGTGCGCGCGAAGGTCGTGGTCGAGGCGGGCGGCAGCGCCGACCTGGCCTGCGCGGCCGGCGCGGACACCGAGCTGGCCGCGCCCGAGGAGCTGCAGCGCGCCTCGTACATCTTCCGGATCGAGGGCGCCGACACCTCGCAGCTCGCCGGCTTCGCGCGGCTGCGGCTCAACGCCGCGCTCGCGACCGGCGTGCGCGCCGGCGCGCTCGCGCCGGGCTCCGATGCGATCGTGGTGCGCGCCAGCGGCCGGCCGGGCGAGCTGTTCGCGACGCTGAACCTGCCGCGGCCGGATGGCGACGTGCGCGAAGCTCGGGCCTCGGCCGAGGCGATCTTCCGCTACCTGCGCGAGACCCGCCCCGCGTTCGCGGAGGCGCGGCTGGCGCAGTGCGCCGAGCGCCTCGGCGTGCGCGAGGGCCGCCGCATCGCGGGCCTGCTGCGAGTCACCGCCGAGGACGTGCTCTCCGGCCGCCGCCGCGACGACGAGGTCGCGCTCTCGACCTGGCCGATCGAGCTCTGGCAGAGTCACCAGCGGCCGGTCTTCGAGATGCCGTCGGGCGCCTGCTCGGTGCCGCTCGGTGCCTTGATCTCGCGCTCGCACGCGCGGCTCGGCGCCGCGGGGCGCTGTCTCTCGGCGACTCGGGAGGCGCTCGGCGCGCTGCGCGTGATCGGCACGTCGCTCGCCACCGGCGAGGCGATCGGCGTCGCCGCCGCGCTCGCCGCCGAGCGGGGCAAGGCGCTGGCCGAGATCGCGCCCTCCGAAATCCGCGGCCGGGTCCGTTCCCCATGAGCGAGACCGTCCTCGACCACCTGCGCGCGCACGCCGCACGTGACCCCGAGCACCCGGCGCTGGTGGCGCCCGGCGCGCAGCCCGAGCGGACCTCCTACCGCGCGCTGGTCGAACGCGTCGACGCGCTGGCCGAACGGCTGCGCGCGGTGGGAGTCACTCGCGCGCAGCGCTGCGGGCTGGTCGCGGCCCAGGGCCCCGGCTTCATCGAGCTCGCGCTCGCGATCCTGGCCGCCGACGCCTGTCTGGTGCCGATCGCGGCCGATCACACCGGCGCCGTGCTCGACGAGTTCGCGGAGCGCGCGAAGCTGCACGCGCTGGTGCTCGAGCGCGACGGCACGGAGCGCTTCGCGCTCGTGACTCGCGCGGACGTGCCCGCGGTCGACGGCAAGGGCGAGCGCGACTTCGCGGCGCTGCGCCCCGCGTATCTGCGTTTCACCTCGGGCACGACCAGCCGGCGCAAGGGCGTGATCCTGGGCCACGCGGCGATCCTGGCCCGGCTCGAGGCGGCGAACCGCGGCCTGGGCGTCGGCCCGAGCGACCGGATCCTGTGGCTGCTGCCGATGGCGCACCACTTCGTGGTCTCGATCCTCTTGTATCTGCGCCACGGCGCGACGATCCTGCTGCCGAACGGGTCACTCGCGCGCCCGATCCTCGAGCTCGCCTCCGCCGAATCGGCGACGCTGCTCTACGCGTCGCCGTATCACATGAACCTGCTCGCGAAGGATGCGTCCGGGGTGCGCTTGCCGAGCCTGCGGCTCGCGATCTCCACCGCCGAGGGCCTGCGCGCCGAGATCGCGCGCGCGTTCGAGGCGCGCTTCGGCCTGCCCGTGGCGCAGGCGCTCGGCATCATCGAGGTCGGCCTGCCGGTGCTGAACCTGCGCGCGGCCGCCGCCAAGCCGGACTCACTCGGGCGGCCGCTGCCCGACTACGACGTGTGGCTGCGCGGCGAGGACGGCCAGCCAGTGACTCCACCCAGCTCGCCGGACAAGACCGGCGAGATCTGCATCCGCGGCCCGGGCCTGTTCGACGCCTATCTCGAGCCGTGGACCCCGGCGCGCAAGATCCTCGAGCCGGACGGCTTCCGCACCGGCGACCAGGGCTACTTCGACGCCGACGGCGAGCTGTATCTCGTGGGCCGGCGCGCCAACCGCATCAACATGGCGGGCATGAAGTTCTTCAGCGAGGAGGTCGAGAGCGTGCTCGAGGCGCACCCGGGCGTGCTGCGCAGCCGCGTCAGCGCGCGCGAGCACGCGCACTTGGGCGAGATCCCCGTGGCCGAGATCGTGCCCGTCGACCCGGCGCGGCCGCCCACGCGCGCCGAGCTCACGAGTCACTGCCGCGCGCGTCTGCCCGCCTACAAGATCCCGCGCGAGTTCGCGCTCGTGGCAGCGCTGCCCGAGACCGCGACCGGGAAGCTGGCGCGGCCGGTCAGTGACGCCCCGGCAGGTTCGCGCTGATCGCCGCCAGCGTCGCCTCGTAGCCGCACTGCTCGGCGCGCACGTGGACAGCGCCGTCGGGCTCGCGAGCCAGAGCGCGCGGATCGAGCGCGGGATCGTCGACCGCCCGGAACCAGGCGCGGTGCACGTCGCGCAGCACGTTCTCGGGCGGCACCGGCAGGATCGGACCGAGATACGACTCGCTCCAGGTCTGCAGGCCGATCTGGGTGACCGCGAAGGCCTTGGCGCCGAACGGCGTGAGCGCCAGCAGCACGAGCCTGGGACCGGTCTTCTGCAGCACCAGCTGGTACGACTCGTCCACCCCGCCGCCGCTCACGTGGATCCGGCCGTGCACGGTCCAGTCACCCTCGATCTCCCGGGTCGAGCGCAGCTCGCCGGGGCAGTCGCCGAGCCTGGGCGGCGGATGCACCACCATCTCGACGGGCGCCAGCGTCTTGCACGCCCACGCGGCCGCGCACAGCGCGAGCGCCGCGCCGCGCCTAGACACGCGCCACCTCCTTCGGCTCGACGCGCAGCACCAGGAGCGCGACCGGCGCCAGCACCAGCGCCAGGGTGATGCCGATGCCGGTGGTGAGCCCGATCGCGCGCAGCGGCGGCTGACTCGAGATCGCGAGCGCGCCGAACGAGAGCACGGTGGTGAGCGCGCACAGGATGCACGACACCAGCGTCGCGCCGAACTCCGATCCCTCTTCGGCGCTGTCGACGATGAAGATGCCGTAGTCGACGCCCATGCCCATGACCATGAGCAGACTCACCGCGTGCATCAGGTGCACCTCGACCTCCGCGAGCGCGAAGCTCGAGAGCACGATCACGGGCACGAGCAGCGAGGGCAGGAACGCCGCCAGCGCGAGCCGCCAGTCGCGGTAGCGCGCGATCAGGATCAAGAGCACCACCGCGCTGCCCAGCGCGACCAGCCGCAAGGTCTGGTCGCGGTAGCGCGAGTAGAGATCGTTCAGGAACGTGCGCTGCTCGAAGTAGTGCACGCCCGGCAGGTCGTCCAGGCGCGCACGGAGCGCCTCGGGATCGCGCAGCCCGCGCAGGTAGGTGACCACCGCGGTGCGGTCGCCCAGCGAGAAGACGAGCGAGCTCGCGAGCTCTCCCAGTGGTGAGGCGCGCAGCTGCTCGAGCGTGAGTGGCGGCGGCGGGGCGAGCAAGGCCTCGCCGAACGGGTGAGTCGTGCCGGGCTGGAAGCCGGCCTCGCGGAACGCGCGCTCGAGTCGCCCCGCGAGATCCGGCGTCGCGCGCAGGACCGCCAGGTTCCGCTTCTGCAGCTCGACCGGGAAGAACAGGTCGTGGAGCGAGCGCACGCCGTCGAGCTTGCCTTCGGCGACGAGCGCGCCGAGTCGCGTGCGCACCTGTTCGTTCAGCGCGAGCGCCGCCGTCGAGTCGTCGGCCACGACCAGCACGAAGCGGCCGGGGTCGAAGCTCGAGACCCGGCCCTGCACGCGCTCGTCCTCCTGCTGCAGGAGCGGATTGGGCCGGAAGATCTTCGACAGGTCGTCCGCCCAGCGCAGCCGCGGCAGGCCGATCGCGGCCAGCACCAGGACGCCCAGCGGAATCAGCGCCAGCGCGCGGCGGTGCTGGTGGAAGCCGAGCACCCAGGGCCCGAGCCGCCGCGCGAGCTCGGCCGACACCGGCTGGATGCGCCGCTTGCGCGGCAGCAGGTCCGGCAGGAGCAGGAGCGACGCGACCACCGCCGCGCCGACGCCGATGGTCGAGAACACGCCCAGCTCGCGGAAGCCGCGGAAGGAGGTGACTCCCAGGCCCGCGAAGCTGGCCATGGTGGTGAGCGCCGCCATCACCAGCGAGCCGGTGAGTCGCCGCGCCACGTGCCAGGGCGTCTCGACCCGCTGCGAGAGACTCCACAGGATGAGCACGTGGGTCGGATAGTCGATCGTGACTCCGATCAGCGACCCGCCGAAGCCGATCGTCATGCCGTCCAGGTGGCCGAAGATCGCGAGCCCGGCCGCCATCGCGACCAAGAGGCCCACCACGCCCGGAATCATCACGATGCCGAGCGACAAGAGCGAGCGGAAGAATACCAGCGACAGGAGTGAGACGCCGACGAAAGAGATCCACGAGATCTGCGTGGCGTCGCCGCGGATGCTCGCCTCGGCGTCGACGGCGAAGCGGTTCGCGCCGCTCTTCTCGAGCACCAGGTCCGAGCCGTGGCGCGTTCGCAGCTCTCCGAGCTTCGCGTCGATCGCCTCGAGCAGGGGACGCTGCGCGTTCGAGTCGAGCGCCGAGTGGCGGGTCGCGAGCAGCATCACCGCCCAGCGCCCGTCGCGCGTGGTGAAGACGTCTTCGCGGCTGGCGAGCGGCGGATCGCTGGCGCGCAGCCGCTCGAGCTGGCGCTGGAACGCGCCCAGCGGGTCCTCGGGAATCACCCGCTTCAAGAGCGTGGACATGGGCAGCGCCAGTGACTCGCGCAGGCGCTTGGCCTGCGCGCGCAGGCCCTCGTCGCTGAGCAGCGCCGGCAGCTCCTGCTCGGGTGACTCGGACAGGAAGTACAGCCGCTTGGGGAAGTACAGCTCGTAGACGCTGCGCAGGAAGTCGGGGTCCGCGCCCGAGCGCACCCAGGCCACCTCGGGGTTCTGGCGCAGCGCGTCGGCCAGCTCGCGCGCGGCCGCGACGGCGCGCTCCGGGTCCTGCGCGCCGAGCGTCAGCACCATCGTGCGCGCCAGGTCGCTGTGCGCGAGCTGGCGCGAGATCTGCGCCAGCTCGGCGCCGCGCCCGTCGGGCATGAAGTTCAGGATGTCGGTCGAGAAGTCGAGCCCGCGCAGGCAGTACAGCGAGAGCCCGGCGCAAAAGAGCGCCCAGGCCGCGAGCCGCGCGCCGCGACTCACTTCGCCGCCCCGGCTCCGAAGACCGCGCGCGCCTCGTCCTCGCCGAACGCGTGGTCGACGTCGACCCGGTCGAACAGCGTCTGGGTGCGGTCGCCGTCGCTCTCGAGCACGTCGATCTCGTGCATCTGCGCGCCGTCGCCGTGCAGCGTGATCGAGCGCAGGAAACGGTCCAGCGGCGCGTGCCTGGGAGTGAGTCCCATGTCCCAGCGCGCGCCCTGGGAATGGAAGTCGAGCGCGTAGATCTCTTCCAGCGCGGCGCGGTCGCCGCGCCACAGCACCATCAGGTTGTCGGCGAACGCGCGCGCGACCGGGTTGGCGGACAGGTCGACGTCGCTGCCGCCGGCCGCGTCCTGGAAGCGCATCCGGCCACCGTCGAGGACGAGCCGCGTCTCTGCCGGCTCGGTGGTGACGCGCGCGAAGCGGTCGGGCGGCAGGAAGTAGACGGTGCCCTTCGACTCGAGCGGCGATTCGAGCAGCCGGAGCGTCTTCACCTCGTGGAATTCGGCCAGCACGCCGTGCGTGCTGCGCATATGAGTCAAGAGATCGTCGAGCGTCAAGTCACCGCCGTGGGGCGGGGCCGGCTCGGCGGCGAGCGCGGCCCAGGCGAACAGGGCGACCCAGGCTGCGCGCGCCTTCATGCGCGCGGGAGCGGAGCCAGCGGCAGCGCGCGCGCGCGCACGAGCTCCGCGACCAACGCGATGTCGGCGTCCTGACGCCGGTCGGCGCTGAGCTTCGGCACGTACTTGCGCACCGCCTCGAGCAGCCGGCGCGTGGTCGCGCTGTGCGGGCCGCCGCGCAGCTCCACCGCCTGGCAGACCGCGAGCAGCGCGATCGACGACACCGCCTCGGTGAGGTCGAGGATGCGAAGACACTCGCGCGCGGCGATCGAGCCCATCGACACCTTGTCCTGGTTGTGTGACTCGGTGCTGCGGCTGAACGAGGACGCGGGCATGGTCAGCTTCAGCGCCTCGGCGGCCAGCGCCGAGGAGGTGACCTGCATGCCCTTGAAGCCGTGGTGCGAGCGGTTCCCGCTCTCGTCGACCGCGATCAGCTCGGCGGGCAGACCCTCGCTGGTATCGGGCCGGCACAACAGCGCGAGCTGGCGGTCGAGCAGGTCGGCCACGCTCGCGACTGCGCTCTTCAGGCCGTCGAGCGCGAAGCACAGGTGGCCGCCGTAGAAGTTCCCGCCGTGCAGGATCTCGCCGGTGTCGGCGTCGACCAGCGGGTTGTCGTTCGCACCGTTCAGCTCGACCTCGAGCACGTCGCGCGCCAGGTCGCAGGCGTCGAACAACACGCCGACCACG
The DNA here is from genome assembly GCA_035498875.1 of Myxococcota bacterium. GTDB lineage: Bacteria > Myxococcota_A > UBA9160 > SZUA-336 > SZUA-336 > VGRW01. Next base: position 199,404 of record DATJZP010000025.1, on the reverse strand, counting down.
TTGGGCGCGCAGCGGATCGAGTAGCGGTCCTGCAGGCGCGCCGGCTTGGGGATCGGGCGCGCGGGATCGTACTCCAGGTGCTCGCGGATCCAGCGCGCGGCGCGGATCTGGCCGGCGTGCGGCTTCCATTCGGCGATGCGCGCGTCGAAGTGGCGCGGGTTGCCCCGCGTCGACTCACTGGCCATGGCGGTGATCGCGCAGGCCAGCCCCGCCAGGTCGCGCGCGCGCTCCCAGGCCACCGCGCCCAGCCCGGTCATGAAGCTCGTGCCGTTGACCAGCGAGAGGCTCTCCTTGGGCTCGAACTCGAGCGGCTCGAGCCCCAGTGACTCGAGCGCCTCGGCGGCGTCGATCACGCGCCCGCGCAGCCGCACCCGGCCCTCGCCTGCGAGCATGCCGGCGATGTAGGAGAGCGGCGCCAGGTCGCCGCTCGCGCCGACGGAGCCCAGCTCGGGAATGCGCGGCAGGCAGCGCAGCTCGAGCAGCTCGCACATGCGGTCGAGCACGAGCGCGCGGATGCCCGAATGACCCGAGGCCAGTGACACGATGCGCGCCGACAGCACCGCCGCCGATTCGAGCTCGGGCAGGATCGCGCCCACGCCCGTGCCCAGCATGCGGAACAGGTTGCGCACGAACTCGTCGCGGTGCTCCTCGGCGATCTCGTGGACGACCGAGGCGCCCACGCCGGTGGTCACTCCGTAGACCGACTCGCCGCGCGCGAGGGCTTCGCCCACCACCGCGTGCTCGGAGTCGAGCCGCGCCCGGTACTCGGGCTCTCTCGAGAGCAGCACGCGGCGCGTGCCACGCGCCATGGCCAACAGATCTTCCAGCGACAGCGGAGCAGCCCCGATTTCCAGCGCGTCGAAACTCATCCGCCTAGGTGTAAACAAAGCGGAAGGCGCGCGCTAAGCTGCCGGGCGCCCCCCCAAGGGAAGGAGTGACCATGTCTCGATCCAGGACCGCGCGCTTCGTTGGCGCGGGGCTCGCGCTCTCCCTCGGGCTCGCGGGGTGCGCGCACAAGAACGAGAGCCAGCCACAGACTCAGACTCAAACGCAGTCGTCGTCGCCGGCCAAGAGCTCGTCGTCGGGCTCGAGCTCGAGCGCCACGACGGAAGCTGCGCCGGCTGCGAAGCCGATCCCGAAGGGCCACATCTTCGGCAAGATCACGACCGGGATGTCGGACAGCGACGTCCGGAAGATCCTCGGTGAGCCGACGGATCGCCGCGACTACGTGACCGGCAAGGCCTTCATCCCGTACTACTACGGATCCGACACCTCACGCAGCGATTGGATCTACAAGGGGAAGGGCCACATCGTCTTCTCCCGCAATCGCTGGAACGGCGCGCTCTCGGTCATCGAAGTGCTCTACGATCCCAACGCCTCGTAGGCGTTTTCCCGAGAGACGGCGATCGTTTACAGTGCGGAGCGCGCGGTGATACACTCGGCGCGATTCGAGCGTTCCGGGGGGAGGCTTCGGAGCATGCGAACTCGCCTGCGGTTCGAGACCGCCTGGCGCGCGCTCCGCACGGGCATCGCGTTCGCCGTCTTCGGGATCGGGAGTCTGTGGCTCTCGTTCTTCTGGCTACCCCTGCGCAGCGTTCTGGATCGCGGGACGGCGGAGCCGTGGCGGCGCGCCCAGCTCGCCATTCACGGGCTGTTCGTCTTTCACGTGCGTCTGATGCAACGGCTCGGCCTGATCGACGTGCGCTGGATCCACGCGGAGCGGCTCGACCGGCCCGGGGCCAAGATCATCGTCGCCAACCACCCGTCGCTGATCGACGTGGTGTTGATCATCTCGCGCCTGCCACAGGCCGACTGCATCATCGCGAGCGCGCGCGGCCAGAACATGTGGATCGGCGGCTCCGCGCGGGCCGCGGACTACATCACCAACGACTCGGGCTCGGAGGTCGTGGAGGAGGCGGCACGGCGCTTGCGTAAAGGACGCACGCTGGTGGTCTTCCCCGAGGGCACCCGGACCCCCGAATCCGGTGAGCTGGGGCACTTCCAGCGCGGAGCGGCGCACATCGCGCTTGCAACCGGCTTGGATATGCTTCCAGTGGAAATCAGCGTCGAGCCCCGGATGCTGATGAAGGGCCAATCGTGGTATCACGTTCCGCCGCGGGCTGGGCAGTACACGCTGCGGGTCGGGGAGCCAATCGCGGTGAAGGATCACCTGGACGGCAGCGAATCTTCCGTCATGGCCGCGCGCAAGCTGACCCGGACGCTGCGGGCGCGATTCGCGAGAGGGAGCACGAATGCAGGCGATTAGTGGGCTGGAATCGGAGCTCAAGCGGCTCATCGTCGAGGCGCTGGTGCTGGAGGACATCGCGCCCGACGAGATCGAGAGCGATGCCCCCCTGTTCGTCGAAGGGCTGGGGCTCGATTCGATCGACGCGCTCGAGCTGGCGATGGCGCTCGAGGAGCGCTTCGGCGTGAAAATCGAGGATGATCCCGACGAGAACCGCCGCATCTTCGCCTCGGTGCGAAGCCTGGCGGAGTTCGTGAACTCACAGCTGTCTCACTGAGACGAGAAGAGGAGAGAGCGCGTGCCCCCCGCAGTTCCCACCTCGAGACAGGAGATCGAAGCGCGTCTGCTCGCGATCCTCGCGCGCGAGTTCGAGATCGACGCGGCCGAGATCTCTCCCGACACCGACCTGCAGGACGATCTCGACTTCGACAGCCTGGACGGCGTGGCGCTCGCGGGCTGGCTCGAGGAAGAGACCGGCCTCGCACTCTCGGACGACGACATCGAGAAGATGCGCACGATCCGCGAGATCGTGGAGCTCGTGCACGAGCGCGTGAGCACGGCGAGGCGCGCCTGAGCGCGACGTGAGCGATCCGATTGCTGCGCCACGCTTCGTTCCGCTGGCGGAGTTGCTCGGCTCCGGGCGGGATCTGCGCGCGCCGGTGGCCTTCTCGCGCACGGGCGAGCGCAGCTTCGGTGACTTCGTCGGGCGCGTGGCGGCGCTGGCCGACGCCATTCGCGCGCGCCGCGCCGCGCGCTGGATCCTGTTCTCCGAGGACAGCTACGCCTTCGCGGTGGGCCTGTTCGCGCTGGCCCACGCCGGCGCGCGCGCGCTGGTCGCCCCCAACCGCCAGAGTCAGACGCTGGCCGAGCTGGCGGTGCACGCCGAGGGGGCGCTCCTGGATCCCGGGCTCGGCGGCGACGCGCTGGCGCGTCTGCCGCGGCTCGATCCGCTGGAAGTGACTCCCGCGGCGGGAGTGACTGCGCTCCCGCCGCTCGATCCGGACCAGCCGCTGGCCGAGCTCTCGACCTCGGGCACGACCGGCCCGGGCAAGGCCGTGCCCAAGACGCTCGGTCACCTGGAGCGCGAGATCGCGGTGCACGAGACACTCTTCGGCGAGCTCGTGGGCGGCGACGCGCGCATGTTCGCGACCGTCTCGCACCAACACCTGTACGGGCTCCTGTTCCGGCTGCTCTGGCCGCTGGCGTCGGGGCGCCCGTTCTGCTCGGAGACGTTCCTGCACCTCGAGGAGCTGTTCCCGCGCATCCGCGAGTCGGGCGGCTGCGCGCTGGTCACCACGCCCGTGCACCTGCGGCGCATGCGCGCGGACTCGGAGCTAAAGAGCCTGCGGCCGGCGTTGCGCGCGCTGTTCTCGTCGGGTGGCCCGCTCGAGATCGACGTGGCACGCGACGTCGTGGCGCAGATCGGTCATGCCCCGCTCGAGATCTTCGGCTCGACCGAGACCGGCGGCGTGGCGTTCCGTGCGCAGCGCGCCTCGGGTGACTCGACGCCGTGGCGCGCGTTCCCGGGCGTCGAGCTCTGGCTCGAGCCCCCGGACCAGCGCCTGGGTGTGCGCTCGCCCTACGTGAGTCACGGCTCCGCCACCCGCGAAGGCGACCGGCAGGAGATCGTGATGGGCGACCGCGCCGAGCTCTCGCCCGAGGGCTTCCAGCTCTTGGGCCGCGCCGACCGGATCGTGAAGATCGGCGAGAAGCGGCTGGCGCTGCCCGAGATGGAGTCACACCTGCGCGCGCATCCCTGGGTCGCGGATGCGGCGCTGCTCGCGTTCGACAACCAGGGCGACGCGCGCGTGGGCGCGGTGGTCGCGCTCAGTGACTCGGGCGAGGCGGCGCTGGCCGAGCGCGGCCGGCGCGTGCTGGGCTCCCAGCTGGCCGATCACCTGGCGGGCTACTGGGACCGCGTGCTCCTGCCGCGCGCGTGGCGTTACGTCGCCGAGCTGCCGCGCGACGCCCAGGGCAAGAGCTCGCGCGCGGCGCTGGCTGCGCTGTTCGACGACGGCGCCGAGCGCGCCCCCGTGCTGCTGCCGGTGCTGCTCTCGGAGCAGCGCGACGCGCGCAGCCTGGTGCGCGAGCTGCGCGTGCCGAGCGACCTGGCGTTTCTAGAAGGTCACTTCCCCGGTCACCCGGTGGTAGCCGGGGTGGTGCAGATCCACTGGCTGATGCAGGCGGCGAGCGACCTGCTCGGCCCCGGCTTCCGGCCGCGCGCGCTGGAAGGCGTGCGCTTCCGCGAGCTGCTCCTGCCCGGCCAGGTCTTCACGCTCGAGCTCGTGCTCGCGGACGACGCTGACTCGGCGAGCTGGAAGCTCTGCGACGGCGCGCGCGTGTTCGCGTCGGGACGGCTGGTGCTCTCGTGAAGCCGTGCGTGCTGATCCCCTGCTACGAGCACGGGGAGCCGCTGCGCGCGGTGCTCGAGGCGATCGCGCCGCACGGGCTGCCTTGTCTCGTGATCGACGACGGCAGCGGGCCCGAGACGCTGCGCCGGCTCGATGCGATCGAGCGCGAGCTGCCCTTCGTGCGCGTGCGGCGGCTGCCGCAGAATCGCGGCAAGGGCGTGGCGCTGAAGGAGGGCTTCGCGCTGTGCGCGAGCCTGGGCTTCACGCACGCGATCACGCTCGACGCCGACGGCCAGCACGAGACAGACGCGATCCCGCGCTTCCTCGAAGCCATGCGCAAGGACCCCGACGCGCTGGTGCTGGGCGAGCCGATCTTCGACGACAGCGCCCCGCGCTCGCGCATCTGGGCGCGCCAGCTCTCGCGCGTGGCGATCTGGATCGCGACGCTCTCGTTCGACGTGCGCGATCCGCTGTGTGGCATGCGCGGGATCCCGATCGACGGTGCGCTGCAGGTGGTACAGCGCTCGCACGTGGGCGACCGCATGGAGTTCGACCCCGAATTTGCCGGGCGCTGGGCGTTCGCCGGGGGCGCGTTCCGCAACGTTCCGGTGCGCGTGATCTATCCGCCGGGCGGCCTGTCCCATTTCGACGTGAGTCGTGACTTCCCGGTGATGGGCGCGACCTACCTGAACCTGTGGGGAGGCATGCTGGCGCGCGCGCCGATGCTGTTGCGCCGGGGCAGGGCGTCGTGATCGCGACCTCGAGCTGGGCGGGCAAGAGCGAGCGCGGCAACCGCGGCTGGCTGCGCTTCGCGATCTGGCTGTATCGCAACGGCGGGCGGGTCAGCGTGGCGCTGATCCTGTTGCCGATCACGGCTTACTTCCTGGTCATGGACAAAGTCTCCCGGCGCGCGTCGCGCGACTGGCTCGCGACCGCCTGGGCCACACCCCAGGGACGCGCCGCGCTGGGCCGGCGGCCGGGGCTCTTCCGCACGTTCCGCCACATGTACCGCTTCTCGCTCAACGTGCTCGACCGGATGATCCTGTGGGCGGGCGGCGCCGAGCTGTTCCAGATCGAGCACACCGGCGGCGAACGGCTGCTCGAGCTGGCGAGCCAGGGGCGCGGCGCGATCCTGCTCGGCGCGCACCTGGGCAGCTTCGACATGCTGCGGCTGATCTCGAGCCAGTACGGGCTGCGCGTGAACGTGCTGATGTTCACCCAGCACGCCGAGCGCGTGAACGACTTCTTCGAGTCACTCGGCGGCGCCAGCAAGCTGCGCGTGATCTCGGTCGACCCCGGCTCGGTGCGCAGCGCCTTCGAGATCAAGGCCTGCCTCGAGCGCGGCGAGTTCGTCGGGATCCTCGCCGATCGCGTGCACGCGGGCGGCCGCGAGCGGCCGGTCGCGACTCAGTTCGCCGGCCGGCGCGCGGCGTTCCCGTTGTCACCGTTCCTGCTCGGCTCGGTGCTGGGCGCGCCCGTGTTCCTGTCGCTGTGCCTGTCGCGCGGGCGCTACCGCTACTTCGCGGTGACCGAGCCATTGTTCGACGGCGGCAAGGTGCCGCGCGAGCAGCGCGAGAAGCTCGCGCTCGAGCTCTTGAACGCCTGGGTCGGTCGCTTCGAGCACTACTGCCTGGAAGAGCCGATGCAGTGGTTCAACTTCTACGACTTCTTCGGCGACGGCCTGCGCGCGCTGGAGCCGACGCATGAGTGAGTCGCGCGAGCTGCTGCTGCCGCACTCGGGTCCGATGCGGCTCTTGTCGCGCGTGCTCTCGCACACGCGCGAGGAGACGGTGTGCGCGGTCGACCCCTCGGGCTCGGAGCTGTTCCGCGACGCGGGCGGCAGCGTGCCCGCCTGGGTGGCGCTCGAGTACATGGCGCAGTGCGTGGCCGCGCACGGAGTGCTGCTCGACGGGTTGGAGACACCGAAGCCGGGCTTGCTGGTCGGCGCGAAGCGGCTGGTGCTGCACGTCGACCGGTTCGCGCCCGACGAGTCACTCGAGGTCTCTGCGCGCATCCTGCAGCGCATCGGGCGGCTGGCCACGCTGGAGTGCCAGCTCCGCGCGGCCGGCGAGCTCTTGGCCGAGGGCACGCTCTCGGTATTCGTGCCCGACCAGCTGCCGCGGATGCCGGCGCGAGCGTGAGCGGACCGGTGACTCGCCGGGTGCTCGTCACCGGAGCCAGTCGCGGCATCGGCCGGGCCTGCGCGCTGGGCCTGGCGCGCGCCGGTTTCGACCTGGCGCTCGGCTTCCGCAGCAACGCGGACGCCGCGCAGTCGGTCGAGAAGGAGATCCGCGCGCTCGGCCGGCAGGCCAGCCTCGTTCCGTTCGACGTGGCCGACCGCGCGGGCGCGGCCGCCGCGCTCGAGCGCGACCTCAGCGCGCACGGCCCGTACTGGGGCGTGGTGCTGGCCGCGGGCGTGCACGAGGACGCCGCCTTCCCCGCGCTCTCGGGCGAGGCCTGGGATCGGGTGATCGGCGCGAACCTCGGCGGCTTCTTCAACGTGCTGCGGCCGCTGGTGATGCCGCTCGTGCGCATGCACGACGGCGGGCGGATCGTGGCGATATCGTCGGTCGCTGCGCTCGCCGGGAACCGCGGCCAGGTCAACTACGCGGCCTCGAAGGCCGGGCTGCACGGGGCGACCAAGGCGCTCGCGCTCGAGCTGGCCAAGCGCGCGATCACGGTGAACTGCATCGCGCCCGGGCTGGTCGAGACCGAGATGCTGGCGGGCGCGCCCGTGGCCGAGCTCGCGAAGCTCGTGCCGATGCAGCGGCTCGGGCGCCCCGATGAGATCGCCTCGCTCGTGGTGTATCTGTTCGGAGACGGCGCCGGCTATCTCACCGGCCAGGTGATCTCGGTGAACGGAGGCATGCTGTGAAGACCGCGCAGGCGACCGACGTCGACGTCGCGATCATCGGCGGCGGCCTGGCCGGGAACCTGCTCGCGCGCCAGCTCGCGCGCAGCGTGCCCGGCCTGCGCATCGCGCTGTTCGAGAAATCGCGCGAGACGAGCTGGAAGGTCGGTGAGTCGGTCGTGGAGATCGGCAGTCACTACCTGGTGAAGCGGCTGGGTCTGTCGCGCTACCTGTACGACCGCCACTTCCCGAAGAACGGGCTGCGCTACTTCTTCGACGACGCCGAGCGCTCGCTGCCGCTCTGGGAGATGAGCGAGATCGGGCCGGTGAACCTGCCGTTCCACCCCTCGTTCCAGATCGACCGGCAGCGGCTCGAGAGCGACCTGTTGCGAGAGAACCAGCGCGCCGGCGTGCACGTCGAGCTCGGCGTGCGCGCGCGACCGGTCGAGGTGGGCAGCGGCGGCGCGCCGCACCTGCTGGAAGTGACCGGCCCGGGCACGTCGCGGCGGGTCAGCGCGCGCTGGCTGGTCGACGCCGCCGGCCGCGCCGACGTGCTGGCGCGCGCGATCGGCCTGCGCGTGCGCGAAGACACGCACCGGCTCGGCTCGGTCTGGGGCCGGTTCGAGAACGTGGCCGACGTGGACGACCTGGGGCCCGAGGCCTGGCGCGCGCGCGTGCGCCACTCGTCGCGCTTCCTGTCCACGATCCACTTCTTCTATCCGGGCTACTGGATCTGGTTCATCCCGCTGCACGACGGAGTCACGAGCGTCGGAGTCACCGGCAAGACCGGCTTCGACGAGCGCGCGCTGCGCACCTCCGAGGGCTTCCGCGAGTTCCTCGCCGGTCACGCCGCGGTCGCGCAGCTGCTGCGCGACGCCAAGGCGCTCGACCAGGGCAGCTACACGCAGATCGCCTATTCGACCGAGCGCTACTTCTCGAGCGACCGCTGGGGACTCACTGGCGAGGCCGCGACCTCGGCCGACCCGCTCTACAGCCCCGGCACCGACTTCATCGCGCACGAGAACGACTTCCTCTGCGAGCTGATCCGCCGCGACTTCGCCGGCGACGATCCGGGAGAGCTGGCCGAGCGCTGCGACCTGTACGACCGCTTCATGGCCTTCCGCCAGGAAGCCACCCTCACGCTCTACCGCAACCTGTACGAGACCTTCGGCAGCTTCGAGCTCGGCAAGCTGAAGTGGGACTTCGACATCGGCTGTTACTACAACCTGTGGGTCTCGCCGTACGTGCGCGACGAGCACCTCGATCCGCGCTGGCTGCGCCGGCAGCTGCGCATGGCGCCACTGATCTTGAAGGCATTGGGCAACTTCAACGGCCTGTTCCAGAAGGTGGCCGAGTCACTGCACGCGCGCGGTGAGTTCTACCGCAGGAACCGCGGCGAGTTCACGCCCGGGCTCGATCACCTGGATTTCCTGCAGCGCGTGGGCCTGCCGCGGCCGCGGCGCGAGATCCTCGAGAAGACCGAGCAGATCTTCAACGACGTGCGCCAGCGCGCGCTCCTGCTGCTGGGTCCCGACGCGCGCCACGCCCCCGAGGAGCAGCTCTCGCTCTCCGCGCTGCTCTCCGCAGACTCCCTTGACTGACTCGGCGCGGTCCTCGCGCGCGCCGCTCTGGCTGGGGCTCGCGTTCGTGCTCTTGTGGGTCTCGTTCCCGCTGTTCGTCGAGACTACGGTCGCGCACCTGGGCGTGCGCGTGTTCGCCGTCGGCATGGTCACGCTGTCGGCGCTCTCGCTCCGCCAGGTGAGTCCCGCTCTGCCGCCCGAGCTGCGGCTGCGGCCGATCGACACCGCGGTACCGTTCGTGCTGGTGGCGCTGGCGCTCGTCAGCGGCGCGCGCGTGTTCCTCTTGCTCTTGCCCGCGTGGGTGTACGCGGTGCTGGCGCGCATCTTCTTCGCCAGCCTGCGGGGTGGCGGCTCGGCGATCGAGACCGCGGCGAAGTGGATGCAGCCGTACGCGCCCGACTTCGTGCGTCCGTACTGCCGGCGAGTCACCGTGTTCTGGGGCGTGCTGTTCGGGGCGAACGCGCTGGCAGTGGCCGGGCTCGCGCTCTTCGCGCCCGCGGGCTGGTGGCGCGCCTGGACCGGCTGGATCGTGTGGACGGGCTTCGTCGCGATCACCGCGGTCGAGTTCGTGGTGCGGAAGATCCACTTCCGGATCTACGACGGCGGACCCATCGACTCAGTCTTCGAGCGCTTCTTCCCCGCCGAGAGCACCGAGATGGGCCGGCGCGCCACCGCCTACAAAGTCCAGATGCGCCGCTCGCTGGGCCGGCCGGAGCGCGGGCGCTAGAGCCTGCGCCAGCGCACCGCGTTGGCGCGGTTCGCTTGCACGAGTGACTCCTCGCCGGATAGGAACCAGCGCAGGAACTCGATTGCCGGGGGCCAGGCAGGCCGGAGCGCGGGTAGGGTGCCCGCGCGACCCTCGGACGTGAGCTCCATGGAGATCGTCGGACCTCTGCCCGCCGCCGCGACTTGCGCCGCGAACGCATAGGGCACGGCGGCCTCGTCGCAGAGCGGCGCGAACACCTCGGCGAGCGGCACGTCGCCGATCACCGCCAGCACCGGCTCGCTCGGATCGCGCTCGAGGAAGCAGAGCGCCTCGATCCAGGCGGCGGTCCAGCTGTCCTCCTGACCGGAGAGCGAGCTCGAGGCGGCGCGGTTGCCAGCGGCGATCGAGAACAGGCCGGCCTGCGCGTTGTGCACGGTGTGACTGAAGGTGGCGGGCGAGAGCTTCTCGCGCCGCACCACGTTCTCGAGCAGGCCGATCGACTCGTTGATGCTGCCGTGGCGCGACGAGAAGACGGTGCGCAGGCGCGCCAGCTCGTCGGGCTCGGCCGCGCCGAAGGCCGCCGTCAGCATGGTGCGCGTGAGCGGCGTGCAGCGCCGCCGCAGCATCGCGGGCAGGAACTTGGCGTCGGGCGCGCCGCTCGTCGGCAGCGGCACGGGTGACTTGGCCCAGGCCTCCCAGGCCGCGGCCGAATCGAGGCCGGGCGCCCAGGCCGACCAGCGCAACAGCGACGCCTTCACGAGTCACTCCGGCCGAGGATCAAGGTGCAGTTGTTGCCGCCGAAGCCGAAGGAGTTGGTCATGACCCGGGCGCTCGAGCTCGCCGCCGCGCGCTCGCCCTTTCCGGTGAGTCGGATCGGCGCCAGCTCGGGGTCGCGCGCGCCGTCCCAGACGTGCGGCGGGAGCGCCAGCTCGGGCCCGGTCGCGTCGAGCACGAGCCAGCAGAAGGCGGCCTCGATCGCGCCGGCGGCGCCCAGGGTGTGACCGACCAGCGGCTTGGTCGAGCTAGAGGAGAGCTCGCCGCCGAACACGCGCATCACTGCGGCGGACTCCATCGCGTCGTTCTGCGGCGTGCCGGTGCCGTGCAGGTTCAGGTAGGCGATCTCGCCCGGCTCGAGCCGTGCGTCGGCGAGCGCGCCGCGCATCGCGGTCTCGGCGCCGCGGCCCTCGGGATCGGGCGCCGACATGTGGTGCGCCTCGCTCGAGTCACCCACGCCGAGCAGCTGGATCCCACCCGGCTCGCGAGTCACCAGGAACAGCGCGCTCGCCTCGCCCAGGGTGAGCCCGTCGCGGTTGCGGCTGAACGGGTTGGTCACGTTCGCCGAGATCGCCCCGAGCGCGGCGAAGCCGTTGGTGGTGAGCCCGCAGAGTGAGTCGGCGGCCCCCGAGATCACCGCGTCGCAAAGGCCCAGCGCGAGCAGCGAGCGCGCGGAGGCCAGCGCGCGCGCGCCGGACGAGCAGGCCGTGGACAGCGTGTAGGCCGGGCCGCGCGCGCCGGTCACTTCGGCCACGAAGCGCGCCAGACCCCCGAACTCGAGCTGGTCGTAGTGGAACTCGTGCGCCAGGACGCCGGTCCGCTCGCGGTGGGCGATGGCGGCCTCGGCGTCGCCCACGCCCGAGGTGCTGGTGCCCACCACCACGCCGACCCGCTGCGCGCCGAAACGCGCGAGCGCTTCCTGCACCGGGCCAGCGATCGCCTCCAGCGCCGCCAGTGCCAGCTGGTTGTTGCGGCAGGCGAAGCGCTCGAGCGCCGCCGGGATCGCCGGCAGTGAGTCGTGCACCTCGCCCAGCCACAGGCTGCGCTCGGGCACGAAGCGCTCGGAAAGCGTGAGTCGCGAGCCGTCGCCGGCGGCGAGTCGCTCCCGGACCTGCGCGTTGCTGCGCCCGAGGGCGCTCACCTGCCCGAGCGCTGCGAGCCGGCAGGGCGCGCGCGTCATCCGACCGCCGCGACCGCCGGCCGGCGCGCGGCCCACGGCTGCGCGGCCTCGAGCTGACCCGCCAGCCGGAACAGCGTGGCCTCGTCGCCGAAGCGCGCCGCGAACTGCACGCCGAGCGGCATGCCGTCGCGCGCCGTGCCGAGCGGCACGCTCATCGCGGGATTTCCCGACGCGTTGAAGAGCGAGGTGAAGCCGATGCACTGCGCGAGCCGCTGCGCGTACGCCGGCGTCATCGCGTTCGAGAGCGCGAGCTCGCCGATGCGCGCCGTCGGCGCGGCCATGGTGGGCGTGAGCAGCACGTCGTAGCGTGTGAAGAAGGTCTCGACCGCGCGCGTCAGCGCGTGGATCGCGCGCACCGAGCGCGCGTAGTCGGCCGCCGTGGCGTGGCGCGCCACCGCGACCACCGCGAGCGTCACGTTCTCGAGCAGGTCGGGCCCGAGCTCGCGGCCCTGAGCGGCCGCGGCATCGTCGACCACGGCCTGGATGTTCGAGCCCATCAGCACCTGGGAGGCGCGGCCGAAGCTCTCCCGGTCGAACGCCAGCACGGCCTCCTCGACCTTGTGGCCGAGCTTCTCGCACAGCCGCGCCGCGTCGCGCGCGGCATCGGCGCACTCAGGCTCGACCGTCGCACCGTTGAAGGTCTCGGTCTGGAGCGCGATGCGCAGCGCGCCCGGCGCGCGACTCACTTCCTCGAGATAGGGCCGCTCCGGCGCCGGCGCGTAGTAAGGTGCGCCGAGGTCCGCACCGTGAGTCGCGTCGAGCAGCGCGGCGCTGTCGCGCACCGAGCGAGTCAGCGCGTGGGCGGTGCTCATGCCGCCCCAGCCCTCGCCGGCGTGCGGTCCCATCGGGATGCGCGCGCGCGTCGGCTTCAGGCCGAACAGCCCGCAGCAGGCCGCGGGAATGCGGATCGAGCCGCCGCCGTCGCTGGCGTGCGCGGCGGGCAGCATGCCGGCGGCGACCGCGGCGGAAGCGCCGCCCGACGACCCGCCCGAGCTGCGCTCCAGGTTCCAGGGATTCCGGGTCGCCCCGAACAGCGCCGACTCGGTGGTGGCGGTGAGCCCGAGCTCGGGCGAGGCGGTGCGGCCGAAGATCACGAGCCCCGCGCGCCGGTAGCGGTTGACCAGCTCGCTGTCCCGGTCCGAGACGAAGTTCGCGAACAGGCGGGACCCGAAAGTGAGTCGTTCGCCCGCCAGGTGCGCGTGCAGGTCCTTCAGCAGGAAGGGCACGCCGCGGAACGGGCCCGCCGGCAGGCCCGCGGCCAGCTCGCGCCGGGCGCGTTCCTCGAAGCGCATCACCACGGCGTGCAGCGCGGGGTCGCGCGCGGACACGCGCGCCAGCGCCGCGTCGAGCAGCTCCTTTGGACTCACCTCGCCCTTGCGCACCAGCTCCGCCAGGCCGAGGGCGTCGTACTTCTCGTAATCCCGCATGCGCCAATTCTAACCGGCCGGCGCGGGATTCACTCTTTGGTAGATTCCCCGCCTCTCCGATCGGGAGCGGGAGTGGAGCGCCAGAAGCCCGACACCGAGACCAACGAAATCGCGCTGTACCTGCGCACGGTCTACTCGCTCCTGCGCAGCACGGGCGAAGTCAGGGTGCGCGCCTTCGAGGAGGCGCACTCCTTCTCGAACGCGAGCCTGCACGTGGGCGCGCGCGAAGCCGCGCCGGACGTCGGCGCCTTCGGCTACGCGGCGGCGCGCCTGCCCGAGTGCATGCCGTACGTCGAGCGCGTGGTGCTCGGCCAGTCCGACGAGACCTTCGCGAACTTCGGCTTCCCGATCCACGCCTGGCAGCGCGTCCGCACGCGCGGCCGCCGGCGGCTCCTGCGCTGGGACGGCGCGGGCACGCTGGCGGCGTACGTGGCGAGTAACTCGGACATCGACGACCTGGTCCCGATCCTGACCGCGTACCAGATCGAGTGGAACAAGATGCACGAGTTACTCGCCGCGAATCCCGCGCAGCCGGGCGATCCGTCCAGCAAGCCGCCGGTGGCGGCGGCGCTCCGCGTGTCGGAGGCGGACTTCGCGCGCCTGCGCGAGGCGCTGGGCAGCGGCTGGGAGGCCGCGTTCGCGCGCATGGCGGAGCAGCGCCTCGACCTGCGCGTGCGGCTGCTCGCGGCCTCGTTCTCGGCCTACGAGCGGGCGGCCTTGCAGTGGTGGCAGGGGATCGAGCGCGACTACGTGCGCGATCCCGCGGCGCCGCGGCCGCCGGTCTACTTCGTATCCTCGAACACCCACTCGCTCGCCAACCTGCTCGGCGGCTACGCGCTGGCGCACCGCGACGCGATCGTCGCCGCGGCGCGCCTGGCGGGTCGGCTCGACTTCCTGCCCGAGCTCGAGCGCCAGCTGCCCGACGGCTCGCCGGCCGCGCCGAACCTCTTGTATTTCGCGTTGCGCGACTACGTGCACAGTGACCCGGGCGTGCTGGCGCGCGTGCAGCACTGGGACGCCGAGTCGGGAATCAGCTCGGCCGAAGTGACTGCTCAGATCGACGTGCAGGCGCAGCTGATCGAGCTGTCGCGCGTCCGGCCCGAGCGCTTCGACCCGCGCCTGCGCATGCCCGGGCTCGAGAAGCTGGCTCAGAGCGACGCCTGGATCATCAACGTCGACTACCCGCTCGGACTGGCCGCGTATCACCTGCTGTCGCGCGTGGGGCAGGGTGCGGGTCCGCTGCTCGGCGCGTACGTGATGGGCAAGGCGGCCACGCTGAACGGCCAGGTCGGCGACGTGATGATCTCGCGCGTCGTCCACGACGAGCACTCCGACAACACCTACCTCATCCGCAACGCCTTCGGCTTCGAGGACCTCGCGCCCTGGCTCGAGTACGGCAGCGTGCTCGACAACCAGAAGGCGGTGACCGTGCGCGGCGCCTTCCTGCAGAACCCCAACTACATGGGCGTGTTCTACCGCGAGGGCTACACCGTGCTCGAGATGGAGGCCGGCCCGTATCTCTCGGCGATCTACGAGCTGGTCGATCCGCGCCGGCACCCCAACGACGAAGTCGTGCAGCTCTCGGAGCGCACCGGCTTCGCGGTCGGCGTCGTGCACTACGCCTCGGACACGCCCTACAGCCGGCGCCAGTCACTCCTGTCGAAGAGCCTGGGCGCCTTCGGCACCGACTCGACCTACGCCTGCGCGATCGCGATCACGCGCCAGATCCTGGCCCGCGAGATCGAGCGCGTGAGTCAGCGCGTGCCCGCGCTGACAGAGAGCCTGAGGTCCTCGTAGATCGCGGCCAGCGCGGCCTGGCTGCGCTGATGGTGCTCTTCCGCGCGCGCGAAGCCGTTGAACGCCAGCGCCAGCGCCAGGTCGTAGCCGGGATCCGCGAACGCCACCGAGCAGGCGAAGCCCGCGTGCCCGTAGGCGTTGGGCGAGCAGCGCGGCCCGTACCAGGCCGAGATCGAGCCGTAGTACTTCGAGTCGCGCACGAAGCCCAGCGCGCGGTTCAGCGGCCCGAACGCGCGGTCCTGGACGCCCGGGAGCGCGCAGGTGGTGAGTGACTGGAGCGTGTCGCTGCGCAGGAGCGGCGCGCCGCCGCGCAAGAGCGCGTCGTAGAAGAGCGCGAGCGCGCGGGCCGAGCCCCAGCCGCTGCCGCCGGGCCGGCAGATCGCGAGTGACTCCTGCGAGCCCGACCAGGCCCAGAACGAGATCGGCTTGGCCGGCGGCCCCTGCAGCGCGTCGTAAGGATGGGCGATCCGCGCCTTGTGCGCGTCGTAGTCGGCCGCGCTCATGCCGACCCAGAAGTCGGCACTGCCCAGCGGCGCGAAGATCGCCTGGCGCACGTAGTCGCCGTAGGTACGGCCGTCGCGCCGGCGCACGATCTCGCCGAGCACGTACCAGGCCGAGGCGACGTGATACTCGCAGTCGACGCCGATCGCAAAGCCGGGCTCGAGCGCCGCGGCGCAGATCTTGGCGACGATCTCGTCCCAGCTCTCGCGCGACCACTGCTTGTGCGCGTTCGGTATGCCGGCGGTGTGAGTGAGCAGGTGCCGGAGCGTGATGCCTTCCTTCCCGTTCGCGGCGAACTCGGGCACGTGCTTCGCGACCGGGTCGTCGAAGTCGACGAGCCCGCGCTCTACGAGCTGGCCGATCGCCACGCTCATCAGCGGCTTGGTCGACGACATCCAGAGCAGGATCGACTCGGGCCGGATCTGGCGGTCGGGCCGCGCCAGACCGACCCCGCACTCGACCAGCTCGCCGCGGTGCACGAGCGCGAGCTGTGCGCCCGCATGCACCTGCGCCGCGACGCCGGCGCGCAGCACGGCCTGCGTGCGCGCGAGGCTCAGCACCAGCGCACGCGCACCCGGTACTCCACGCGCGCGCTGCCGTTCGCGGGCACGGGCACCTGGAAGCTGAAGGTGTGCGCGTCTTCCTTGGTCGCCTTCTGACTCGAGGTCACGATCTCCCAGTCACCGCTGGCGGGCTCGATCACGTCGACGTCGACCTTCTGGTCCTTGTGGTTGCGCAGGTCGATCTGCCAGGCGGACTCCGAGCGGCAGCGGTCGACGACCTTGTAGTCGGTCTGCTTGCGCTCGCCCACCACGTCGAAGGCGTCGCCCACCGCCACGCGCACCTTCTCGTCGCGCGGCGTGTGGTCGATCGAGTTCTCGCCCAGGAACTGCCGTCCGCCGGACGAGTCGCGCTTGTAGACGCGGATGATGCCCTTGGGCAGCGGCAGGCCCAGGTGCTCCGACTCCTTGTTCTCGAACTCGAGGCTCACGTGGACCTTCTCCTGCGGGAGATTCTGCCCGCCGAACGACGAGCGGTACCAGTACGACTCACCGCGCAGCACCAGCTTCTTGTGCAGCTTGATGCCCGAGGCCTCGAGCAGCGCGAGCTGCTTCTGCTCGTTGTCGAGCAGCGTGGCGGGGCGATCGAGCGTGTACAGGTGATACTCGAACAGACCCTCCTCCTGGAACTGCTGCACCGGCGCAGATTCGGCCGCATAGGCGCGGTCCTTGGCCATGGCCCTGCCGATCGCCTGTGGAGTCACCCGGTTCACGTCGCCGGCCACGAGCTGCAGCTTCGCGTTCTCGAACGCCGCGCCGCTGCGGTTGTCGAGCGTGACCCAGCCGTTCAAGTCGCCGGTCGCGTCCGCGGCGTCGACCACCAGCACGTAGTCGGCCTTCCAGGTCAGGCTCTGCGCGAGATACGAGACCTCGACCTTGGGCTTCTCCGCCGCGCTGTCGAGCAGCCAGACCAGCGACGGCTTCGCGATCAGGTTCTTCGGGATCTCGGGGAAGGAGATGCGGCCGGGATAGCCCCAGGTGATCTCGTCGCCCACGCGCAGGATCGCGGGCGGCCCCGAGCTCAGCACGGTGGCGTCACGCTCCTCGTCGCGGCCCTTCAGCTCGCTCCAGCGCAGCACCTTCACGTTCCGGCCCACGTACTTCTCGAGCAGCTTCTCGGGCGAGAGCAGGTCGTAGCGGTAGTTCTGCTCCAGCACGCGCACGCTGGCGTTGGCGAGCGGATGGATCTGCACCGTCTCGGGCTGGATCGTCGAGGCGACGCCCGCGAACTCGAGCTCGGTCTTGCCTTTGCCCAGCGGCAGCACGCGTGTCTCGCGTACCAGGCCGAAGCCGCTCGAGTAGACCGTGACTCCCAGGTCGGCGCGGTCCTCCGCGCCGGAGCGCACGTGCGCGACCGGGGGCTCCTCGGCGCCCGCCACGGGCGCCAGAGCGACGACACAGAGCAGCGTCACGACGAGCGTCGGGCGCATCTCAGCTCCAATCCTCGGCGGGCGGGTTGAAGTAGCCGAAGCGCAGCTCCGGCAGCGCCTCGCGCAGCCGGGCCAGCAGCGCGCGCATGCCCAGGCGCGGCGCGGGCGGACGGCCGGCGAAGAGCGCCATGTAGGCGTCCGGATCGACGTTGAGGCAGCGCCACTGGATCATCCGCAGCCCGCTGCTCCGCGCC
Source organism: Myxococcota bacterium (assembly GCA_035498875.1). GTDB lineage: Bacteria > Myxococcota_A > UBA9160 > SZUA-336 > SZUA-336 > VGRW01. The sequence continues at coordinate 181,808 of DATJZP010000025.1, read as the reverse complement.
AGTTCCAAGAGTGACTCCGCCTCGTCCGCCCGATCTGTGACTCCCGGAAACGACAGAAGATTCAGCGAAGTGAACAGGCCGGCGCCACGCGCAACTCGCAGTGTCTCGCGCACGTCCGCGAAGGCGTATGTGCGCGGCCGGTAGTAGGGGACGTAGCTCTCCTCGCGCGCGCCGTTCGACGACACCCGGATGCTGTCGAGCCCGGCGGCCGCGAGCCGGGCCACGGCCTCGGGTCGGCTGCCGTTGCTGTTCAGGTGCAGGGTGCCGCGCGACGTACGCGCCCGGATCTCACGAATGGCCTGTTCGATGCGCTCGGCCTCGAGCAGCGGCTCGCCCTCGCAGCCCTGGCCGAAGCTCACCATCGCGCGCGGGGCGCGCTCGAGGTGCGGCACGGCGATCTCGAGTATCTCGTCCAGGCTTGGCTTGAAGTCGATCCGGGTCTGCGGCGAGGGAATCACGCCCTCGATCTGCTCCGAGATACAGCCCACGCAGACCGCGTTGCAGGAGCGCGCCAGCGCGATCGGCGCCTCGAAGCGGCCCAGGAACAGATTCTGGGCGTTCGGGCAGCCCCACTCCAGCGCGCAGCGCTCGCCGTGGTGGCGCACCAGCCGGTTCTCCGGCAGCCGCTTCTCGAACTCGCGGACGCGCCTGCGCACCTCGGCGCGCGAGAAGCTCGCCGGGTCGTGTTTCTGGTCGTCGTCGACCCGGCGCGCGGCCACCTGGATCCGGCCGCGGTGCCAACACGCCGCGGTGTAGGCGTAGAGCGGCAGGAGTGGCGCCTCGGCCTCGCGCTGGTAGGCCGCGACCGCCAGGCTGGTCCAGCCGGGCGGCAGGAATGCCGCCACCGCGAGTGACTCGCCGGCGGCGCGGCGCTCTCCAGCGTCGTACACCCAGGGTCGGCGCGCGGGCAGGAACAAGAGCTCGCTGGCCTCGGGCAGGGGCACCAGGTCGGCGGGGTCGAGCGGAAACACCTCGTCGCCCGCGCGCGCGGCCGCGCACAGCCCGGGCAGATCGACGATCTCCCCGGAGGCGTTGGCGACGAGCGGGCGCGGATCGGGCATCGGGCCGGCAGCCTAGCTCAGGCAGGGCGGGGGTTGCCGCCGTCGGCCTGCGGCCTGTCGCCCGCTCACTGCAGCCGGAGGCAGCCCGGGGCGTCCTCCGGGCGGTCCGCGCGGCACATCGGTTGCTCCAGGCAGGGGCGAACGACCACCGGGGAGGACGATCGATGACGACTCAGGAGCGCGCGGAAGAGCTGATCCAGAACCACGTCGCAGGCGCGGCGGCGGCCGCGGCGATCCCCCTGCCGCTGGTCGACCTGGTGGCCGTGACCGCGGTCCAGCTCACGCTCGTGCGCAAGCTCGGGCGCCTGTACGGGGCGAGCATCGGCGTCGATGCCGCAGGGGCGGTCGGCGTCGGCCTGCTGGGGGCGCTGTTGCCGCGCGTGGCGGCGAGCGCGCTCAAGATCCTGCCTGGCGTGGGCACGATCGGCGGCGCGGTCGCGCAGTCGGCGCTCTCGGGCGCCACCACCTGGGCGCTCGCGCAGTCGGTGCGCGACCGGCTCGAGCGCGGCACGCTCGATCCCGACGCCCGCGCGCACTCCGACGTGTCGCGCAGCCTGGAGCGCGCGGAGCGGCTGCGCCGGCGCGGGCTCCTGACCGAGGAAGAATACGAGCGCACGCGCGCGGAGCTGCTCGAGGCACTGTGAGTCGCGGCTAGCTGGCGCGGACTAGCCCAGCTCGCCCCGTCGCTCCTAGGCCAGCCGGCGCGCCAGCTCCGCTAGTGAGTCGAGCCGTGGCAAGAGCTTCTCGGCGGGATCGGGCGGCACCATGAACACCGCCCGCGACGCGCCGTTCTCGCGCAGCATCTCGAGCTCCTTCTGGTCCGAAGGCGCCGCGAAGATCGAGAGCTCGAGTGAGTCACGCGCGCGGCCGGCGTCGCTGGCCGCCCGCCAGAACTCGGGCAGCCGCTTGGCCAGGTGCTTCGGGACGTAGATCGGCATCCAGCCGTTTCCGTAGGCGATCGCGCGCCGCGCGCCTCCCGGCCAGCCTCCGCCCAGCAGCACCGGCGGGTGCGGCTTCTGCACCGGCTTGGGCCAGGTCATGATCGGGTCGAAGTGGACGAGCTTGCCGTGATACTCGGCCTTCGGTTGGGTCCAGATCGCCTTCATGGCGGCGATCCGCTCCTCCATCAGCGACAGCCGGGTGCGGTAGCTCGTGCCGTGGTTCTCCATCTCCTCGGCGTTCCAGCCCACGCCCACGCCGAACAGGAAGCGGCCGTTCGACACCCGGTCGAGCGTGGCCACGTCCTTGGCGGTCTGGATCGGGTCCCGCTGCACCACCAGACACACGCCGGTGGCGAGCTTCAGCGTGCGCGTGACCGCGGCCGCTGCGCCCAGCGAGATGAACGGCTCGTACACGTCGTAGTACATCTTGGGCAGCTCGCCGCCGCCCGGGAACGGCGTGCGCCGCGAGGCCGGGATGTGCGAGTGCTCCGGGAACCAGAGTGACTCGAAGCCGCGCGCCTCGCAGGCTTGCGCCAGCTCGACGGGCTGGATCGAGTAGTCGGTGGGGAAGAGGGCGATGCCGAACTTCATGATTTCCTCCGCTGGCTCGCGCGCGCTAGAAGCGCGCCGTCTCCTCGGGCTCGGGCACGATCTCGTTGCGCAGCTCGCCCAGCCCGTCGATCTCGACCCGCACCACGTCTCCGGCCTTGAGCATGACCGGCGGCTTGCGCGCCATGCCGACACCGCTCGGCGTACCCGTCGTGACCACGTCGCCGACCTCGAGCGTGAAGGCGGTCGACAGGTGCTCGACCAGCGCGTAGCAGTCGAAGATCAGCTGCTTGGTGTTCGAGCTCTGGCGCAGCTCGCCGTTGACGTGGGTGCGGATGGCCAGGCCGTGCGGGTCGCCGACCTCGTCCGAGGTGGTGAGCCAGGGCCCCAGCGGCCCGTGTGTGTCGAAGGACTTGCCCATCGTCCAGGTCGGCACGCGCAGCTGCCAGTCGCGCACGCTCACGTCGTTCGCCACGAGATACCCGGCGATCACCTCCGGCGCGCGCCGCCGCGGCACGTGCCGGCAGCGTTTGCCGATCACGAACGCCAGCTCGCCCTCGTAGTCGAGCGCGCTCGAGACCCGCGGCAGGTGCACCTCGTCGTAAGGCCCCACCACGCAGGTAGACTGCTTGTTGAAGATGGTCGGAACCTTCGGCAGCTCGGCGCCGCTCTCGGCCACGTGATCGGCATAGTTCAAGCCGACCGCGAGATATTTCGGCGGGCGCAGGATCGGCGACTCGAGCTTCACGTCGTGGAGCGGCAGTCGCGCGGCGCCGGCCGCCGCGACCTCGCCCGCGCGCTGGCGCGCGCGCGGACCCAGCGCCAGGAACGAGAGCAAGTCACGCGGCAGCTCGGGCGCGGCGCTGGCCAGGTCGATCAGCTCTTCCCCGCGCACGACGCCGATGCGCGTCGAGCCCGCCTGCGTAAACGTCGCCAGCTTCACCTTACGGGACCCCGGCGCGGCCACGCCGCGCCACCCGACTTCGCTCGCCTTCGGCTCGCTGCGCGAAGCTTGCCCGACATCTGCCCGCCTTGGCCCGAGTATACACTGCAGCCCGATGGCGGAGATCTCACTGGCCGACGTGCGTGCCGCGGCCGAGGTGCTGCGCGGCGCGATCGAGCGCACGCCGTGCCTGCGCTCGCGCACGCTGTCCGAGATCACCGGCTGCGAGCTGTACCTGAAGTTCGAGAACTTGCAGTTCACCGCCTCGTTCAAGGAACGCGGCGCGCTCCACAAGTTGCGCTCACTGTCTGCGCAGGAACGGATTGCCGGCGTGATCGCCATGTCGGCCGGCAATCACGCACAGGGCGTGGCGCTGCACGCGAAGCGGCTGGGGATCCGTGCCTGCATCGTGATGCCCCGTTTCACGCCCACCGTGAAGGTCGAGCAGACGCGCGCGCTCGGCGCCGAGCTGGTGCTGCACGGCGACAGCGTGGAGGATGCCGCGGCGCGCGCGGCCGAAATACAGCGCGAGCGCGGGCTGGTGTTCGTGCACCCGTACGACGATCCGCGCGTGATCGCGGGGCAGGGCACCGTGGCGCTCGAGATGCTCGAGGACGTGCCCGAGCTCGAGGCGCTCGTGGTGCCGATCGGCGGCGGCGGACTGATCGCCGGCTGCGCGACCGCCGCCTGCGCGCTGTCGCCCGAGATCGAGATCTACGGCGTCGAGGCGGCGCGCTTCCCTTCGATGAAGCAGGCGCTGGACGGCGTGCCGATCCGCTGCGGCAACTCGACCCTGGCCAACGGCATCGCGGTGAAGTCACCCGGGTCACTCGCGCTGCCGATCGTGCGAAGACACGTGCGCGAGATCCTGCTGGTGGAAGAGGATGCGATCGAGTCCGCGATCCTGCTCCTGCTCGAGGTCGAGAAGACGGTCGCGGAAGGCGCCGGTGGCGCGGCGCTGGCGGCGCTGCTCGCGCATCCGAAGCCTTTTGCCGGGAAGCGCGTGGGCGTCGTCATCAGCGGCGGGAACATCGACATGCTCGTGCTCTCGCACGTGATCGAGCGCGGGCTCGCGCGCACCTCGCGGCTGGCGCGGCTGTTGGTGCGGATGCGCGACGTGCCGGGCGAGCTGGCCTCGATCTCGCGAGTGATTGCCGACAGCGGCGCGAACGTGGTGCAGGTGCTGCACGAGCGCGCCTTCGCGCGCGCGCCGTCGTCCGAGGTCGAGGTCGAGTTCGTGATCGAGACGCTCGGCGCCGACCACCTGCGCGACATCGTGGCGCGGCTGGCGAGCTCGGGTCACGAGACGCGCGCGGAGCCGCGCTAGTAGAATGGCGGGATGAGCGACTTCGCGTTCAACCCGTTCGACGAAGCCACGCGGCGCGATCCCTTCGCGACCTATGCGCGCGGGCGCGAGCTGCGTGTCCACCGACATCCCGGGCTGCCCGTGGTGTCGATCTTCCGCCACGCCGACGTGATCGAAGTGCTGCGCGACCCGACCGTCTTCTCGAGCGTGTTTCCGCCGCCGCCGGGTTTCGGTCCCGACGATGTGCCTCCGCCGAACATGCTCGGCAGCGATCCGCCCGAGCACGAGCGGCTGCGCGGGCTCGTGAACCAGGCGTTCACCCCGAAGATCGTGCGCCGGCTCGAGCCCCGCATGGAAGAGATCGCCGAGTCACTCCTGGACGATGCGCTGCAGCGCCGGCGGGTCGATCTGGTCCAGGCGTTGACCTACCCGCTTCCGGTCACCGTGATCGCCGAGATCATCGGCGTGCCCGCCGAAGACGGCCCGCGCTTCAAGCACTGGTCGGACGAGTTGGTCTCGAACCTGGGCTCGGGTCTGCTCGGTCCACCGACGGCGGAGCAGATCGAGCACAACCGCAAGGTCGTGAGCGAGCTCGGCGCCTACTTCGAGACACTCGTGGCGCTGCGCCGTCAGGAGCCGAGAGAGGACCTGCTCTCCGGTCTGGTCGCCGCCGAGCTCGAGGGCAGCAAGCTGTCGTTCGACGAGCTGTTGCAGATGCTGATCCTGCTGCTCGTCGCGGGCAACGAGACCACGACCACGCTGATCGGAAACACCGCGCTCACCTTGCTCGAGCACCCGGACGAGCTGGCGCGGGTGCGCGCCGAGCCCGAGCGCATTCCCTCGGCGATCGAAGAGGTGTTGCGTTTCTGTTCGCCGGTGCAGCTCGACCCCCGCTGCGCCGCCGCCGACACCGAATTGTGTGGCGAGAAGGTCGCCAAGGGTGAGATCGTGATCTCGTGGCTGGGCGCGGCGAACCGCGACCCGGCGGTGTTCCGCGAGCCCGACCGCTTCGACGGCGCGCGCAAGGAGAACCGCCACCTGGCCTTCGGCTTCGGCACGCACTACTGCCTGGGCGCGAACCTGGCGCGGCTCGAGGCGCAGATCGCGCTGCGCGTGCTGCTGCGACGCACCCGCGGCTTCCGACTCACCAGCGCCGAGCCATTGCCGCTGCACCGGAGCTTCGTGTTCCGCAGCTTCACGCGCATTCCGGTGGAGCTCGAGCCGGCCTGACGTGGCCTTCGATCCGCTCGCGCCGTTCGAGTCGCGCGCGCGCGCGCTGCCGCGGCTGGGGCTCGGCATCTCGACCGAGTTCGGCGCCGCCGAGGGCGGTCTCGATCCGCTGGCGCTGCGTCGTGCGCGGCCGGAGCTGGTGCAGTTTCTCGAGCTCGGCGTCGACCTGGAGCGCGGGCTCGATGCCACCGCGCGCGCCTGGTGCGCCGAGGGCTGGCCGACCACCTATCACTTCCTGGACGGGAACCTGGAGGAGTCGGAGAGTCTCTCGCCCGACTGGCTGGCGGCGGTCGGCGCGCTGGCGCGCGAGCTGGCCGCGGCCTGGGTGTGCGGCGACGCCGGGCTCTGGCACCTGGGGCCGCGCGAGCGCGGCCACGGCGTGCTCGCGCCGCCGGTGCTGTGCGTCGACTCGGCACGCGCCATGGCCGAGAACGTGCGGCGCGCGCGCGAGTCACTCGGGATGGAGCTGTTGCCCGAGAATCCACCCGCGCACGTGTATCTGGGCGACTTGCACCTGCTCGACTACTTCGCGCGCGTGGCCGATGGCGCCGACTCGGGCCTGTTGCTGGACGTGGCGCACCTGGCGATCTACCAGCGGGTCACGGGTCACGCGCCGCTCGACGGGCTCGACGGCTACCCGCTCGAGCGCGTGATCGAGGTTCACGTGGCCGGCGCGCGCGAGTTCGAGCACGCGGGCCGGCGCTTCGTCGACGACGCGCACGGCCCCGAGCCGCTGGCCGATACCTGGCAGATCCTGGCGCACGTGCTGCCGCGCGCGCCGCGGCTGCGGGCGCTCGTATTCGAGTGCGAGCGCAACCCGGTGGCGGCCGTGCTGCCGGGCTTCGAGCGGCTGTCGCGCGAGCTGGCCGCCGTGACTCGCGCGTGATCGACCACCGGCGCGTGCAGCGCACGCTGTTCCGCATGCAGCTCGATCCGAGCTTCGCGGCGGCGCTCGCCGCGGGCGAGACCGAGGCCGTGGGCAGCAGCGGGCTCGACGGCGCGGCGCTCGCGCTGGTTCTCGGCGCCGATCCCGTGGGGATCGCCGCCGACTGCGCGGGCCGCCGCCGCGCCCAGTTCCTGCGCAACGTGAGCCAGGAGTTCGCGCTCACGCTGGCGGCCGCGGGCGACGAGCAGCTGCTGGAGAGCTTCACGGGCTCGGCCGCTTTCCACGAGGCGGTCGCGCGCGACTCGAGCCTGCCGCTGGCACTGGCGAGTCACATCGAGTCGACTCAGCCGAGCCCGCTGCTCGAGCTCGAGAGCGCGCTCGCCCGCGCGCGCCGGGTCCGTCGGCCCGCGCCGCCGCTCGCGGCGGGCGAGGTCGCGCTCGCAGCCTGGGCCGAGCTGCTCGAGCTGCCCGAAGGCACGCTCGCCGCGGCCGAGACCGTGCGCGCGGCGCTGGACGCGGGGCGCCCGGTGCCGCGCTCGCGCGAGCTCGGCGCCGGGCGCGAGACACTCCTGTTGCGCCGCGAGCCCGAGCCACCGGCCTTCGGGCTCGCGCACGTGGAGCTCGAGCGCGTCTCTGCCGCGCTCGCGAGACTTCTCGCGCGTGCGAGCGAGCCGTTGACGCCCGCTCAGCGTGCGGCCTGGGCGCGCGCAGAGTCACTGACGACCGGCGAGCTCGAGAGCATCGTGGCGGAGCTCGTCGCCGAGCGGATCTTGATCGCGGGCTAGCGCAGCACTCGGCCGAGCCGGGTCAACGCCTCGTCGAGGTCGGCCTCCGAGGCCGTGCACGAGAAGCGCAGCCAGCCCTCGCCGGCGTCGCCGAAGTCGACCCCGGGAGTCACCGCCACGTGCGCGCGCTCGAGCAGGTCGCTCGCCAGCCGGCGCGAGTCCGAGCCGAAGCGGCGCGCGTTCGCGAACACGTAGAAGGCGCCGCGCGGAGTCACCGGCACCTCGAAGCCGAGCGCGACCAGGCCGCGCATCAGCACGAGCCGGCGCGCGGCATAGGCCTTCTGCAGCTCGGCGATCGTGGCCGCGCCCTCGGCCAGCGCGGCGACGCCCGCGCGCTGCACGAAGCTGGCGACCGAGATGAACAGGTTCTGCGCCAGGCTGCGCAGCGTGCGCGCCGCGGACTGCGGCGCGATCAGGTAGCCGAGCCGGAAGCCGGTCATCGCGTAGCGCTTGGAGAAGCCGTCGAGCACGAACACGTTGTCGCCGAGCTCGAGCGCCGAAGTGACTCGCGCGCCGTCGTAGACCAGGCCGTCGTAGATCTCGTCCGACACCAGCGGCAGCCCGAGCGCGTGCAGCGCCTCGAGGTCGCGCCGCTCCTGGATCGCCCCCGTCGGATTCGCGGGCGAGGCGACCAGGATCGCGCGCGTGCGCGGAGTGAGTCGCTCGCGCACGCGCGCCGGGTCGAGCCGGTAGCCGGCCTCGGCGGCGGTCGGAACCAGCACCGGCACGCCGCCCACCGCGCGGATCAGGTTTGGATAGCAGGCGTAGTGGGGCGTCCCGAGCACGACCTCGTCGCCGGGGTCGAGCAGGTAGGTGAAGGCGAGCAGGAGCGCCGGCGAGGTGCCGCTCGCGACCAGCACGCGCTCGGGGTCGATGCCGACACCGTTGCGTGTCGCGCGCTCGGCGGCGATCGCGGCGCGCAGGCCGGGTATGCCGCGGCTGTCGGTGTAGCGCGCGGGCTCCTCGCGCAGCGCGCGCGCCGCGGCCTCGACCGCGGCCGGCGGCGCGGGAAACTCGGGCTCGCCGATCTCCAGGTGCACCACGCGCGCGCCCGCGGCCTCGAGCTCGAACGCGCGCTCCATCACCTCCATCGCCAGGAACGGCGCGATGCCCTGGGCGCGCTTCGAGGGCTGGGATGCCATGCGGGGGATTTACTCGCGGCGCTCGGGCGCGTCAAACGCCAGGAAGCCGTCTTGCTCGAGCCGCGCCGCGAACGGCACGCCGCCCACGTCGTTCAGGTGCAGGCGGTCCGCGAAGTGCGAGTCGTCGCGATCCGAGCTCGAGTAGTCCCAGATGCGCGCGCCGGGTCCCGCCGCCGCCCGCACCGCGTCGAGCCAGGCGTCCCAGCGCCTTGCGTGCGCCATGTACTCGGGCAGGTAGGGCACCACGATCAGCCGCAGCGCGATCCCGCGCTCGCGCGCGAGCGCCACGATCCGGCCCAGCGCGGCCAGGTTCTCGGGCTGGGTGCCGAACTCGAAGTCACTCGTGGCGCGCGCTTCCTCGATCACGGCGGGCGAGATCCGGTAGCGGTTGATCCAGTCCTGGTCGCTGCGCCTGGCGTAGAAGAGCGCGCGCATCGGGATCTCGCCGTTGTAGGCGTACAGGTGGAACGCGCGCGCGGCGCGGCGGTTCACCGGCGAGCGCTCGTCGGCCAGCGCCGAGAGCGCCGGCCCGAAGCGCCAGTAACACATCAGCCCGTCGAGCAGCTGGTGGTTGTCCTGCACGTTGGTCACCTCGAGCACGAGCCCGCGCGGCTGGTCGTTGCGGCCGAGATAGTCGCGGAGCACCGCCTCGGCGACCAAGGTCGACATGCCGTTGTAGGCCAGGTTCAAGACGCGCGTGCCGGTGCGCTTCTCGAGCTCGGGCGCGTACAGGCCGTTGACGCCGCGCGAGTCACCCAGCACCAAGAGGATGGGCGGAAGGCCGCCGCGCGCCGCCACCGAGAAGCGGAACTGACTCTTGGTGAGCTGCGCGTCGAACAGCGCGCCCAGCGCGCGGTCGCCCAGCCATACGCAGATTGCCAGCAGGGCGAGCCGGAACAGCGCGGTGCGGAAGCTTCGTACCATGGCTCAGAACTGGAAGTAGATGAAGTTCGCGCCCGAGAACGTGGCCAGGAGCGCGATCCCCCAGACCACGAGCGCGCCGGCCGCGAGCCGCGCCGCCGGCTGGCTGCGCAGGCGCCCGACCCAGGCGGTCTGGAACGAGAGCGTCTCGACCGCGAACAGGATCGCGATCAGCGCGAATGCCTTGGCGACCAGGAACTTGTTCGTGACCTGGCCGAACGAGAGCTGCGTGCGCGTGGCGATGCCCAGGATCACCTCGGCGGCGGTGTGGAAGCTCTGCGCGCGGAAGAAGATCCAGGCGAAGCACACGGCGTGGAAGACGAGCACGCCGGCGAAGAGCTTCACCACTCCGTTCGGCACGCGCAGCGCGCGCAGCCCCCGACCGAGCGCGGGCCGCAGTGCGCGCTCGCTCACCAGATACAGCCCGTGCAGTCCGCCCCAGGCCACGAACGTCCAATTGGCGCCGTGCCACAGGCCGCCGATCAGCATCGTCAGCATCAGGTTGAGATAGGTGCGGGCGTTGCCACGCCGATTCCCGCCCAGCGAGATGTAGAGATAGTCGCGCAGCCAGCTCGACAGCGAGATGTGCCAGCGGCGCCAGAACTCCGAGAAGCTGGTCGAGAAGTAGGGCCGGTCGAAGTTCACGCCCAGGTCGTAGCCGAGGATCTTGGCCAGCCCCAGCGCGATGTCGGTGTAGCCCGAGAAGTCACAGTAGATCTGCACCGCGTAGAAGTAGACCGCGAGCAGGAGCGACATGCCGTCGTGCAGCTGCGGCGCGGCGAACTGCGCGTCGACCAGCGGCGCCAGTGAGTCGGCGATCGCCATCTTCTTGAAGAAGCCCCAGAGCGCCTGCTCGAAGCCCGCGCTGGCGATCTCGGCGTCGAAAGGGCGGTCGCCGTGGAGCTGGGGCAGCAGGTGCCGCGCGCGCACGATCGGACCCGCCACCAGGTGCACGAACATCGCGACCGCGGTCGCGAAGCGCAACAGACTCGGCTCGGGCTCGATCTCGCCGCGGTACACGTCGATCACGTAGCTCATACTCTGGAACGTGTAGAACGAGATCCCGACCGGCAGCAGGATCTGCAGCGTGACTTCCGGCAGCTCGAAGCCGAACAGCCGCGCCAGCCCGCGCGCCGACTCCACTCCGAAGTGGAAGTACTTGAAGAAGCCGAGCAGGCACAGGTTGGTGGTCAGCGACAGCGCCAGCAGCCGGCGCCGGCGGCCGTGCTCCGGCATGCGGTGCAGCGCGCGCGCGACGAAGAAGTCGAGCCCGGTCTGGAACCAGAGCAGCGGCAGCAGCCGCCAGTCCCACCAGGCGTAGAAGAAGTAGCTCGAGAGCAGGGTGAGCCACAGGCGCACGGCGCCCCGCGTCGCGAGATACGCGAGCAGAAAAGTCGGGAAGAAGACCAGGAAGGCGAGGCTGTTGAAGAGCAAACGCGGCCTCGCCTAGGACACTAGTTGTGGTCCCGCTTGAGCTTGATCTGCACCTCGTGCGTGACCGAATCGGTCGCGATCACGCCGTTCAGCTCGATCGAGGTGCCCTTCTTGTTGATCTTGCCCGAGAGCGCCGTGGTTGGGCTGTTGCCCGAGAGGTTCAAGTGGAAGTTTCCGACGAAGCCGTTGAACGCACTCACCGAGACGGTGGTCGATGAAGAGGTCGGCAGCCCGTCGTTGAACGAGAGCACCACCGCCAGCTCGTCGCTGCTCTCGCCCTGCGCGATCATCATGGTCACTTTGGTCTTGAACTTGTTCTTCGGATCGAGTGACCCGGCGACGGATTGGTCGAAGTAGTCCGATTTCAGATCGCCGTGCCACGAGCCGGCGAGAAACGGCACGCCGGTCGAGTCGGCAAGGGTGAGCGAGGGTAGCAGCAACGCCGCGGCCAAGGTCAACCCAGTCACGCCCCGAAAGGCAGTCCCGCGAAGCGAGCGAAGTAGTGCCAGCACAACAGGGCCCTCCCACAAAATCCCCACTGGGACGCGAGGATAGCCTTGGACTTTCGCGTCGCCAGCGTAAATCCCTGGCGTCCTGCGATATCCTGCGCCGCGATGCTGGATCCCAAGGTCATGTACTGGACCGGGGCGCTCGCCAACATGGTGGTGGCGTTCGCGGTCGCGGCGTTCGGCGCCTCGCGCATCCGCCGCGCGGAGATCGGCGCCCACCAGCGCTCGATGAAGATCGCAGTCACGCTGGTGCTGTTGTTCGTGGTGTCGTACGGGCTGAAGCTGTGGTTCCTGGGCCGCGAGCGGCTCGACCTGTGGGAGCCGCGCTTCGTGCAGATGCTGCGCGTGCACGAGACCTGCATCGCGGTGATGCTCGTGGCGGGCGCCCGCGCTTTGTATCTCGGCAGCACGCGCCGGCTCGCCGATCCACCCGCTCCCGAGCAGCTCGCCGCGCGCGCGAAGAGCGCGCGCTCGCACCGCCGCGCCGGCTGGACGGCGCTGATCGCGTGCGGCCTCGGCGCGCTGACCGCCGGCTACGTCCTGTATGGGATGTACGCGCGTCTACCCCCCTGACTAGCTACGCTCGGCTACGCCTCGCTGCGCACGACTGAGTCGCTTGCGACGCCCGCGCGGGGCGGCCCGCGACGGGCGTCATCTCCGCAACGCCTGGTTGCGACTCAGGCAGCGGAGTTCAGTAGCTCGACCATCTCGCTGCGCGACGGGCCGACGGCCAGGGGCGCGCGGTTGTGCCGATCGTTCCAGGCGCGCAACACGGCCTGGAAGATCTCCGGCCGCTTCATCAGGTCCTGCGGCGCGTCGAGCAGCGTGAACACGCGCATGAAGGTGCGCAGCACGTTCATGTCTTCACGGAGCGCGTGACCCAGGCCCTCGCGCAGGAGCGAGCGCATGAACGCCTTCGGATCCTGGGAGCCGTCGGGCCGCTCGATCTGGAACGGGTTTCCGCCGGCGCGCTGGATCGCGTCGACTTCGATCGCGTCGCGGTCCTGCTGCAGCTGGAGCTCGTACCAGGGCACGATCTCGCGCTCGATCTCGGCGTCCATCAGGAGAGCGAGCGCGCGCAAGTCACTCGGCTCCTTGCGCAGCGCCTCGGCCAGCAGGAACGCCGACACCCAGCCCAGCGAGCAGCCGCGGCCCGCGATCGGGTTGGTGTGGATCAGCGCGTCGCCGATCGCCAGCACGCCCAGCGCCAGCGGCTCGCCGTCCTTCACCAAGTAGCGGCGCGTGTTGCGCAGGTTGGACATGCCGTGCACGTCGGAGACCGGATCAGCCACCGTCGGGTCGATCCAGCCCTGCAGGATCGGCAGCGCCGCCGCCGAGCGGTCGAAGCCCTTGGGGCGCAGGATCCCGCGCAGCACGTCGTCGTCGGGCGACGCCGCAAGCGTGACCGAGAAGATGCGCGCGTCGCCCGGGAAGATGCCGATCTTCAGGTAGCCGAGGTCCTGGCCCATGCCGTTGGTGAGCGGCGGCGGGTTGGCGCCCTCGCGCAGCTTGTAGAAGCGCGAGCTGTAGAAGATGCCGCACGGCTCGGAGTCCTCGCGCGGGCGCGGCGCGCCGATCGCCTCGAGCCAGTCCGCGAGCTTCGAGCGCCGCCCCGAGGCGTCGACCACGAGGTCGGCGTGCAGCACCTCGTGTCCGCCGTCCTTGCGAGTCACCCGCACGCCCACCACGCGCGGCGGCGCGCCGGGCGGCGTGTCCTCGGAAGTCACGAGCCCGGTCACGTCGTCGCCGTCGCGGAACTCGACGCGCCCGGAGTCGATCACGTGTCGGCGCAGCACGTACTCGAAGGTGATGCGGCGGCAGGCGAGCAGCACCACGTCTTCGTCGCCGGGCTCGAGCGGCGCGTCGGGCATGGTGCGGCGCGCCATCTCCACCAGCGGCAGCTCCTCCGCGCCGCAGTCGCGGAGCTTCTGCAGCAGCTCGGGCGCATGGTCGCGAATCAGACAGTAGAGGCGGGCGAGCAGCGCATGCGAGTGTCTCACCTGCGGCGAGCCGCGCCGGTCCCAGCGCTCGAACGCCTCGACGTGGCTAGACGGCATGGGCGTGTCGTCGCGCTCGAGCACCGTGACGCGGTGCCCGTCGTTCATGAGCGCGAGCGCGGCCCCCAGGCCGGTGACCGAGCCACCGACCACGACGATGTGCTTGGGAGTCACGCGCGGTACCTCAGGAGCTCTGCTTCGCGCTCTGCTCGGCCGCGTGCTTCTGGATCTCCTTCATGACCGCGCCGCCGGCCTCGGCCATGATCCGCCCGCGGTTCTCGATCGCGTAGTTCAGGCTCTTCTCGCGCAGATCGTTGGTGTGCTGGAAGCGCGGCATGACGTGGCGCGCGATCAGCTCGTAGCTGCGGTGGGTCGCTTCCTGGTTGGCCCACTCGTGGGCGAGCTGCAGGAAGCAGCCGTAGCCGCCCGACTGGCCCTCGAGTCGCTCGAGCTGCGCGATCGCGTCGTCCGGAGTGCCGATCACGGCCATGCCGATCTCGATCAGCTTGTCGATCGCCTGCTCGACCGGGACACCGGCCTCGACCAGGGGCAGCGGCGAGATCTCGCGGAAGTATCTCGCCCAGTTGAGCAGCCCGAACTTCACGTCCTCGCGCGCTCGCTCGCGGGTCTCGGCCACGTGCATGGGCGCGACCAGCCGCCAGCCGCGGCGCGACACGGTCTGGTTGAACTCCTTGGCGCGGCCCTCGCAGATGCCCCAGGTATTGGACAGGGCGTTGAAGCCGCCGGTGGTGGTGGCGCCGATCGACAACAGTGACAGCCCGAACTCACCCGCGGCGCGCGCGCCGGCAGGCGAGACCTGGTTGGCGACCGCGATCTCGACGCCGTCCTCGTGGTACGGGCGGAGCTGCAGATGCGCCTCGCGCAGCTCGAACCAGTCGGTCTTCATGGTCACGGTCTCGCCGCGCAGGAGCGGCACGATCGCGCGCAGTGACTCGAGCATGCGGTCGCGCTGCGTCGAGGGATCGATGCCCATCATGAACGCGTCGGTCGGCAGCGCGCCCGGACCCACGCCCATCATCACGCGTCCGCGCGTCTGCAGATCGAGCTGGCGGATGCGGTCGGCCAGGATGAAGGGGTGGTGATAAGGCAGGGAGACGACGCCGGTGCCCAGCTTGATGCGCTTGGTGCGCTGGGCCGCCGCGGCGATGAACAGCTCGGGCGAGCCGATGATCTCGTAGCCCGCGGAATGGTGCTCGCCGATCCAGGCCTCGTCGTAGCCGAGCGCGTCGAGGTGCTCGACCAGCTCGAAGTCGCGCTCGAGCGCCAGCGCGGGGTTCTCGTGCTCGGGGTGGAACGGAGCCATGAAGATGCCGAAACGCAGTCGGGGTGAGTTCACTTTCGATCTCCTGTGAGTCCGTGGAATACGACTTCGAAGAACTGGGCGCGCGCCTTTTCGGGAGTCACCTGACCGGGCTCCCAGACGTTGCCCGAGAGGATCGCGGCGGCGGTCGACATGACCACCGCCACGCACAGCCGGGGGTCGACGTTGCGGCGCAGCTCGCCGCGCTTCTGCCCGCGCCGGACCAGCTCCTCGAACAGCGCGTGCAGATCACGGCCCTGGCCTGGTGAGTCGCCGGCCGCGGGCGGCGTGGCGAAGAACTCGCGCAACAGCTCGGTCATCACGTCGGCCTGCGCCAGCAGCTTGTCGCCGATGTAGTCGACCAGCGCCCGGATCTCGACGATCGCGCTCTTGCGCGGCTCGCGCAGCCCGGCGCGGAATTCGTCGGCGACCTGGCGGTTCCACTCCCAGAGCAGCGCCGACTTCGCGGGGAAGTGCAGGAAGAACGTGCCCCGCCCGACGTCGGCGGCGGCGCAGATCGCGTCGAGGGTGACCGACTCGAAGCCGCGCTTCTGGAACAGCTCCATGGCCGCGCCGAAGATCTCCTGGCGCGTGCGCTCCTTCTTGCGCGCGCGGCGCGTCGGAGGGGCGGACGTGGAGAGCATGGGTAGGGTGCCCATGCGAGCATCGGACCTCGTCATTGGCTGCATGGTATTCCATAACTGGACTGGAGTCCAATCTTGGTCCATGATGCGGCCTCCACGGAGGAGCCTCGCATGCGCGCTGCCGTCTTTCATGGCCTCGGACAACCACTCACGATCGAGGACCGCCCCGATCCCAAGCCCGGGCCGGGCGAGCTCGTGCTGCAGGTGAAGAGCTGCGGCATCTGCGGCTCCGACCTGCACGCCTCGTCGCTGCCGCCGGGCCTGCCCCCGGGCACGGTCATGGGCCACGAGTTCTCGGGCGAGGTGGTCGAGGTCGGCGCCGGGCTCGAGTCCAGCTGGAAGGTCGGCGATCGCGCCTGCGCGCTGCCCTGCATCGGCTGCGGCAAGTGCCGCGCCTGTCTCGCGGGCGACATCGTGCAGTGCGCGACCTTGCGCACCACGGGCCTGGGTCAGCTTCCGGGCGCGTACTCGCAGTACGTGCTGACCGGCGGCAACGAGTCACTGCGGCTGCCGGCCGGAGTCTCGTTCCGGGAAGGCGCGCTGGTCGAGCCGCTGGCGGTCGGTCTGCACGCGGTGAATCGCGCCGAGCTCAAGCCCGGTGAGCGCGTGATGGTGATCGGCGCGGGCCCGATCGGGCTCGCGGTCACGGCCTGGGCGCGCTTCTTCGG
Source organism: Myxococcota bacterium (assembly GCA_035498875.1). Taxonomy (GTDB): domain Bacteria; phylum Myxococcota_A; class UBA9160; order SZUA-336; family SZUA-336; genus VGRW01. Next base: position 165,471 of record DATJZP010000025.1, on the reverse strand, counting down.
CGCGCGCGCGGTGATCGTGAACGAGAAGGCGCCGGGCCGGATCGCGCTAGCCCAGAAGTTCGGCGCGACCGCGGTTGCCGACGTCTCGAAGGAGGACCCGGTCACGGTGTTCCAGCGCGAGACCGGTGGCCCGCCCGACGTGGTGTTCGAGTGCGTGGGAGTGACCGGCCTGTTGCAGCAGTGCATCGGCATGACGCGCCCGCGCGGGCGCGTGGTGGTGGTGGGCGTGTGCATGCAGCCCGACATGATCTTCCCGGCGCTGGCGGTGATCAAAGAGGTCGACGTGCGCTTCGTCGTCGCCTACCAGCGCAGTGACTTCGAGCTGGCGATCGAGATGCTCGACCGTGGCCGCATCGAGGCGCACGACATGATCACCGACATCGTGGGTCTGTCTGCGTTCCCGAGCGCCTTCGAGGCGCTGAAGAGCCCCACCCACCAGTGCAAGGTGATCCTCGAGCCATGACGACCCAGGCCTTCCCCGCTCCGCGCTTCGTGCGCGCCAACGGCATCCGGCTGGCCGTCTACGAACAGGGCAGCGGCTTCCCGGTCGTGCTCTCGCACGGCTTCCCCGAGCTGGCCTATTCCTGGCGCCACCAGCTGCCGGCGCTGGCCGCGGCCGGCTTCCGCGCGATCGCGCTCGACCAGCGCGGCTACGGCGCGAGTGACTGCCCGGAGCCCGTCGAGGCCTATGATATCGCGCAGCTCACCGGCGACCTGGTCGGCCTGCTCGACGCGCTCGAGCTCGAGCGCGCGGTGTTCTGCGGGCACGACTGGGGCGGGCTGGTGATCTGGTCGATGGGGCAGCTCCATCCGTCGCGCGTGGCGGGACTCATCGGCGTGAACACGCCCTTCCTGCCGCGCCCACCGCTGCCGCCGATCTCGCTGCTCGAGCAGACCATGGGCCCCGAGCACTACATCGTGCACTTCCAGAAGCGCGGCGACGCCGACGCGCGCCTGGCCAAGGACGTGACGCGCGTGTTCGACGTGCTGATGCGCGGCGACATCCGACTCACCGACATCGACACGTCACGCGGCATCCAGAACCTCGCCGCGATCGTGGAGCAGGGCACGCGGAACGGGCGCGCGCTGCTCAGCGACGCGGAGCGCGACGTGTTCGTGCGCGCGTTCGAGAAGACCGGCTTCACCGGCGGCATCAACTGGTACCGCAACATCGACCGCAACTGGCGACTCACCGAGCACGCGCCACAGGTCCTGTCGGTGCCCGCGCTGATGGTGATGAGCGAGTACGACTTCGCGCTGCCGCCGGCGCTGGCCGACGGCATGGAGGCGCGCGTGCCGGATCTCGAGAAGGTGCTGATCCGCGACTGCGGTCACTGGACGCAGCAGGAGAAGCCTGAAGAGCTGAACCAGCTCCTCGTCTCCTGGCTGCGCCGGCGCTTCGGCGCGGGAAAGCCCTAGCTGCGCGCGTCGTTCGGCAGGAGCGCCAGCGTGGCGCGGCTCACCGAGTCGACGAACTGCTTCGAATCTGCGGGATCCGAGCAGAGCCACAGCTCGACGTGACCGTGCACGGTCATGATCAGCGCGCGCGCGATCGCGCGCGCCTCCTCGCCCGGCAGAAGCTTACCCAGCGCGAAGGTCGGCCCCTGCAGCACGTCCTCGAGTGACTTTCGCATCAGCTCCGCCACCGCCGGGTCGCGCATGCTGAGCCCCACCAGCTCGTGCACGCAGCCCAGCAGGGTGCGGTTCTCCGGCGCGAAGATCGCCGCGATCGCGGCTTCCGTGCGCGCGCGGGGCGTAACCCCACGCTCCGCCGGTTCGACCACCGTGCGGTACAGCCCCAGCGCAAGCGAAGCCACCTCGTGGAGCAGGTGCTCGCGTGAGCCAAAGTGATACAGCACCGCGGGCTTGCTCGTATTCGCTTCCTTGGCGACCGCTGCCAGCGAAGCGCCCGCCAGGCCCTCGCGTCCAATCACGCGAACCGCAGCCTGAAGAATCGCATCCCGGGAAGCGGCGCCGCGGCGCGAAGTCCCTGCGACTCCCTTCATCGCCCGACCCTCCGGTCCGTCCATTGCCACTGCAACGGATTGTACTCCGGGTGACGAAATGAAGTGAAATCTCAACCGACCGGAAGGTCGGATTCACGCTGCCGGCGCTGATTCGGGGCTCCGAGCCCCCGGCTCAGGTGACCGGCGGGTCGATGTCGCCGGCGCGGCCCAATTCCGCCTCTACTGCAGAAGCGATCTCTTCGATCTGCTCGAGCGTCAGGGCGCGGCGCAGGCGGGCGACCACCGCGGCGAACGCGGCGGCGTCGTCACTGAACGGGACGTCGCTGACTCGCACCTCGGTCTTGGGCGACTCGAGCATCGGCACGATCCGAATCACGTCGGCGTGGAGCTCGATCATGGCGGCGAGCAGGCGGCCGGTGGAAGGATCCACCACCTCGATCTCGCCGCGGCGGAGCAGTCTGCGGAGATAGCCGGCTTGCTGGCGCGGAGTAGGTCCCGACATGGTCACGCCCCCCGCGGTGCAAGTGACAGACCAGTCACCGCGCGCTCTCCGCGCGCTCCGCGCCGCAGCGATGCGCAACTCACGTGCAACTCACGGTAGTTTGCTTCCGCAGTGTGGGAAGCGCGCGAGTCACGACCCGCGCCTCCCGCGATCCTCGGCACCGCGCCTCGCACGCCATCCCTCCACGACGGAAAATCCCATCCTTCGACCGTCGAGCCGGCCCCGATCGTCGCACACGCGGTGCTAGGATTCGCGCATGAAATTCCGGGGGTGGGTTGGACTTTGGGCTTGGCTCGTGCTTGCCGCCACCGCCGGGCCGGCGTTCGCGAACGGCCCGGTCGGCGACGCGCCGATTTTCGCCAAGATCGAGGCGCTTCGGCCGGTCGCGCAGGCGCTGGTGATCGACGGAAACGGCGCCGACTGGGGCGCGATCCCAAGCCTCCCCGATCCCACCGGCGACGCGGCCGGCGACCCGTCGCGCGACATCACCAGCGTGGCGATCGCGCCGCTCGCCGACTCACTCGCGGTGCGCATCACCACCGCCGGGCCGCCCTCGACCTACGACCTGGCATTCTGGCTCGACATCGACTTCATGGGCCAGGCGCCGCTCGACGTCGAGATCGGGCTGTACGCCGGCTTCGACGACATTCTCTGGATCTACCCCGAGACTTCGAGCCCCACGTTCCAGTACTGGCACGACTCGGAGCTCGCGATCGGCAGCGTGGTCGAGGCGCGCATCCCGTACGCCGCGCTCGCGGCGGCGCTGCCGCCCGACATGGCCGCGGCGCTCACCGGGCCGAACCCCCGGCCGTGGCTGCGAGTCACTGCATTCACCATGGACTACAGCCAGGCGAGCGTGCCGCGCATCGATACCGGCCCCGCGGTCTCGTCCTACCGCCTCGTCTCCACGCCCTACAGCCTGGACGCGGCGCTGCCGGCGGGCGCGGATCCGAACATCCCGACGCTGCCGATGCCGATGGCGCTCGGCGGCCTGTGGCAGGTCATCCAGGGACCGTACGGCGTCTTCAGTCACGCGGGCTACTGGGGCTACGACTTCGCGATCATGGACAGCTCGGGCCTTCCCGACGTCCACGATCCGAGCTCCAACAACGCCGACTACTACGACTTCGGCCAGCCCGTGCGCACGCCGCTCGCGGGCAGCGTCTACTCCCTCGTAGACGGCAACCCCGACGACGTGCCCAACACGCCCGCCGGCTCCGCGAACTTCGTGTACCAGGACGTCGGCAACAACACGGCCGTGCTCTTCACCCACCTGAAGCAGGGCACCGTGGCGGTCACGCAGGGCCAGGCACTCAGCCCCGGAACGCAAGTCGGGCAGGTGGGTAACTCGGGCTCCGGCGCCTACCCGCATCTGCACCTGGGCGCGGAGACGATCGGCGTGGGCGCCCCCGGCCTGCCGATCGCGCACACCGAGGTCGAGGTCGGGCTGAACCCCGTGCAGAGCGACCCCTGGCTGCGCTGGCTCACCAGCTGGCCGCTGCGCGAGGGCTACTACGTGCGGCCCGCGGGCGCGCTCTGCGGAGACACCGTGGTCGACCAGGTGCTGAACGGCTCGGACGTGAGCGCGCTGCGCGCGTCGCTCGCCAATCCGACCGGCAGCCCGCTCGCGAGCGACGGCGTGAAGCGCTGCACCGTGATCGGCACCGACCGGCCCTGCGACGTGCGAGACTCCGTCGTGATCCGCCGCAAGCTCGCGAGCCCGAGCCGCCCGCCCGGCATCGCCCAGGTCTGCGCCGCAGCTTTGGGAACCTAGGACACCGACCGCCACAGATAGGGGCTGCGCGTGGCCGCGAAGCCCGCTTCGAGGAAGCGCGCGCGCCACCAGGCGCGCGGCCGCAGCAGCGTGCGGTGACGGTCGCCCGGCTCGAACGACTCACTGGTGCTGCTCCAGAAGTGGAACCAGCGGCTGATCCGCGCGCAGTCGGCGAGCACCGGCACGATCTCGCGCGCGCGCAGATACACCAGTGAGTTGGCGAAGCACAGGTCGAAGCGCTGGCCGGCGCGCGCGAGCTCGGGCACGTAGCGGCGCAGGTCGGCGCGGCGCACGCGGCGGCGGAAGTCGCCGGGAATCCGCGCGTGGGCCCAGCGCGACACTTCACAGCCGAAGGGGCGTACGTGGCAGGCCCGGAAGAAGTCCTGCAGCACCTCGCCCGTGGCGGTGCCGAGCACGAGCACCGAGCGCACGCGGATCCGGGAGCGCTTCAAAGTCGCCAGGCAGTTCTCGATGCCGCTGTGCTCGAGGTAGATCTCGGCGTACGGAGCGCGCCCGCAGTAGCTCTCGAAGTAGCGCCGATCCATGCGGATTCTTTTGGCTTTTTCCCGCGCGCGAAGCCAGCCGCAAAAAATGCCTAAAGGAGTTGGCGACCCTGACGAAACGTTTTCATAGAGGGCGGGGCTGACCGGGGTTGATCGGTGGCGATGGTCAAAAGACCCGCAGAGACAAAGCCGGCCCAAAGGGCCGAACAATGGGGGGGAAATTCACAATGGCGGAGAATCTGATCACGGTTCGTGAGGCGGCCAACTTCCTGCGCATCTCGGCGCGCACGGTCTATCGCCTGATCGAGTCAGGCCAGATCGGCGCGGTGCGGATCGGCAAGCAGTGGCGCATTCCCGCGAACGATCTTCCGGGAGTCACGATCGTGGAGGGCCCGAACGGTCCTCAGCTGCAGACCCACGCTGCGTCGAACGCCTGAAGCGATTCGACTGAGCGCGGGTAGGGTGCCCGCGCGATCAGCGGAGATCGACACCGCGCCGGCTCTCTTTCGGGAGCCGGCGCGAAGTGTTTAAGCGTCGTGCGGCCGCAGCGGGCGGCCCGGGAAGAGCAGCGACGCCTCGTTCGCCTGCTTCACCACCGACTCGAGCTCCTCGCGCAGCTCGAAGCAGATGCCGTGCAGCGCGCGGCGCTCGTCTTCGGGCTCGAGCATGTCTTGCGCGCGCAGGCGCGACAACGAGGCGGCGCTCTCGAGCATGGCCTGCACCAGCCGGCTGCGCGCGCTGTGGTAGAGCGCTCGGCTCTCCATGAGTCCCGGCGGCGGCTGATAGCGCTGCTCGCCGTGGAGCTGCAGCGCGTCGAGGATGCTGTCCTGGCGCGCGAGCTCACTCGCGGCGTCGCAGCCGCAGAGCAGCACGGCGGTGAGCTCGGAGCGCGCGCCGTCCGAGGCCTCGCCCGCGCACAGCCGCAGCCACAGGTCGCGGCCGATCCGGAGCAGCTCGATCAAGAGCTTCCGGCCCTGGCCGACCTGCAGCCGCGGCATCGCGTCGGAGACCGCACGCACCAGGCCGGCCGGTGGCGGAGCGTCGCTCTTGTCGCCGAGCAACGTCTCGCGCTGCATCCAGGTGTAGCCGGCGACCAGCGCGGCGCTGGCGGGCACCACGCTCGCCGCCAAGAGCAGCGGGAATCCGAGATACGCGGCGAGCGCGCCCGCGACCACGGTGGCGCCGGCGAGCCCGAGACTCCAATGCGGCAGGGCGCGCCAGGCGTCGTCCACGGCCAGCGCACGTGACTCGATGCCGCGCCCGCGCAGTCGCTTCGCGAGCACGTCGGCGTGCGCGGCAGAGACTCGCACCAGCGCGCGTTGAGCGTTGACGGCGCTGCGCAGCGCGGCCTGAGTCGCGGGAATGCTGGTCAGCTCGGACAGCAGCCGGAGCTGGTTGTCGCGCGCCTCACGTTCGGCGGCGGGCACCACCAGCACCAGCGTGTCGGCCGCGCCGCCTTCCACGTCTTCGCAGTGCGGACAGACCGAGCGGCCCAGCGTGCCCGGCCGCCGGCACAGCACGCACGCGCGCAGCGAGCGGCCCTCACCGGCGTCGTCGCCGCGGCTCTCGAGCGAGCGCTGCGAGAGCGCGCGGCCCAGGCGCTCGGCGGTCTCGAGCCGGTGACTCGGCTCGGCACGCGTCGCGCGCGCCACGATCTCGTCGAGCCACTCGGGCACGTCGTCGCGCTTCTCGCGCGGGTGGTAGCCGCCCGCGAGCGGCGCGGGCGGAAGGTTCGGGCGCTGGCCCTTGGGCACGCTGCCCACCAGCGCGAAGTAGAGCGTGAGCCCCAGTGAGTACACATCGGAGCGCGGATCGGCGATCTGGCCCTCGATCACCTCGGGCGGCAGGAACGCCGCGAAAGCGACTGGGTCTTCGGGCAGCGTGAGCAGCGCCTGGCCTTCGAGCCGCGCGCAGCCGAAGTCGGTCAGGCGCGCGCGCCCGCCGGCGTCGAGCAGCACGTTCTCGGGCTTCACGTCGTGGTGCACCACGCCGCAGCGGTGCGCTGCGGAGAGCGCCTCGGAGACCTCGATGCCCAGGCGCGCGACCGCGTCCGGGTGCATCGGGCCGTCGGCCGCGACCGCCGCCGCGAGTGAGCGGCCCGCGACCAGCTCCATCGCCAACAGGCTCCACGAGCCGTGGTCGACCAGCTCGATCGGGCGGATGATCCCGGGGTGCGCGAGCGCGCGCACGATCTCTGACTCACGGCGCAGTCTCTGGCGCGCGAAGTGAGCCGTCTCGGGCGCGAGCGCGATCAGCTTCAGCGCGACGTCGCTGCCGGTGCGGCGGTCGTGCGCCGTGTAGACGATCGAAGACTCTCCGCGGCCGAGCTCGGCAGTGAGCTCGTACCGGTCCGCGACGATGGACCCGGACGGTAGCCCGAGGGGAGCTTGCATCTCGACACACTTCGGCCTTTGGCTTTGTGAGCTTGACTACGATTTGCTCATGTTGCCGCCAACGTGCAGCGCTGGCGCAAGCCACGCGCAGCTAGCCGCCCGAGCTGGGATCCTCGGCTTCGGGGCACGGCGGCGTGTCGTCGTCCAGGTGATCCAGGTAGCCGTCCGGCAGCGCCACTTTCTGAGTTCCCCCGCTCTTGCCGCGCGGGGCGCGCACGGCGACCGGCGAGAACGGCTCGGCCCGGTCGATCCCGGCCAGGATCTCCTCGAGCTCGGCGAGCGTGCGCACAAGGCACAGCCGCACGCGCAGCGACTTCGAGTCGCGGAAGCCCTTGGTGTACCAGGTGGCGTGCTTGCGGAAGCCGCGCACGCCGAAAGACTCGCCGAACCAAGCGGCGAGCAGCCGGGCGTGCGCGAGCATCAGCTCGGCCACCTCGCCGAAGCAGGGCGGGTCACTCGGCTCGCGGCCGTCGAAAACGTCCGCCAAGTCGCGGAACAGCCACGGCCGGCCGAGACAGCCGCGCCCGACCACCACGCCGTCGCAGCCGGTCTGGCGCATCATGCGCAGCGCGTCCTCCGCCTCCCAGATGTCGCCGTTGCCCAGCACCGGAATCGTGCGCACGGCCTGCTTCAGCCGCGCGATCGCCTCCCAGCGCGCCTCGCCGTCGTAGAGCTGGGCGGCGGTGCGCGCGTGCAGGGCCACCGCGGCGCAGCCCTCGTCTTCGGCGATCCGGCCGCAGTCGAGATCGGTGGTGTGTTCGTCGTCGATGCCGATCCGGAACTTCAGAGTCACCGGCACGCCGTGCGCACGACTCACCGCTGCGCGCACGATGTTGCGCAACAGCCGCGGCCGGAGTGGCAGCGCCGCGCCGCCGCCCCGGCGAGTCACCTTGCGCACCGGGCAGCCGAAGTTCATGTCGATGTGGTCGACGCGGGCCTCGCTCACGAGATAGTCCACCGCGTCGCCCACGTACTTCGGGTCGACGCCGTAGAGCTGCAGGCTGCGCGGCTTCTCCTCGGGCGCGAAGCCGGCGAGCCGCAGGGTCTTCTCGTTGCCCTCGACCAGCGCGCGCGCGGTGATCATCTCGGACACGTACAGCCCCGCGCCGAAGCGCTTGCACAGCGTGCGGAAGGGGGCGTTGGTGACTCCTGCCATCGGCGCCAGCACGACCGGCGGCCAGACTTCGAGCGGCCCCACGCGCAGCGCGGCGAACTCGCCGCGCCGGGCGGGGGGAACGTCGCGATTCAGGGCGCTGCGGTACTTGTGCTGCATCGGGCTCCGAAGCGTAGCGATGCGCGATGCCCTATGCTGCGCGCCCGCGGGTGGACCAAGGGATGAGAAAGCTCGGGCTGCTCCTGGGGCTGGGCCTGTTGCCGCTGCTCGGGCTGTCTTCGCTGGGTCTCCTCGACTACGACGAGGCCGCCTACGGCGAGGTGGCCCGGGCGATGCTGGCGCGCGGCGACTGGCTGGTGCCCCAGCTCTGCGGCGTGGCTTGGTTCGAGAAGCCGCCGCTCCTGTACTGGAGCGCGGCGCTGGGCATGGAGGCGTTCGGGGTGGGGGCGGTGGGCGTGCGACTCGCCACCGCGCTCGCCGGCGCAGTCACACCCCTCGTGCTGTTCGGCTTTGCCCGCAGGCCGCTCGGAGAGCGCGCGGCGTTCGCCGCGGCACTCACGCTGGCGGCAGCGCTCGAGTTCAGCGCGCTGGCGCGGATCGCGTTCACCGACATGCTGCTGCTCTCGTGGCTGACGCTCTGCCTGGGCGCCCTGCACCGGGCGTTCGAGCCGCGCGCGGGAGACGTCCGCTGGCTCGCCCTGGGCTGCGCCGCAGCGGGTCTCGCGGTTCTGACCAAGGGAGTCATCGGGGCGGGCTTTCCCGCGCTCGCGCTCGCGGGCGAGCTCGCGCTCCGCGGTCGCTTCCGAGAGCTCTGGCGGCCGACCTGGATCGCGCTGGCGCTGCTGCTCGTGTTGGGAATCGGGAGCTCCTGGTATCTCGCCCTGGGACTCACGCAGCCGGGCGGCTTCGCCTTCATGCGCTCGCTCTTTCTCGAGAACCATGTCGGGCGCTTCAGCCGGCCGATGCAGGGGCACGGCGGCTCGCTGCTGTACTACCTGCCCGTGCTGCTCGTGGGTCTGTTTCCGGCGAGCCCGCTGCTGCCCGGGGCGATCGCGCGCGCCGGCCTGCGCGGAGACGACGAGCGGACCCGGTTCCTGCGCCTGTTCGCGCTGTTCGCGGCGATCGTGCTCGCCTTCTTCAGCGCCGCGGCGACGAAGCTCCCGAGCTACGCGCTGCCGGCGTTTCCCGGCTGCGCGCTGCTCGTGGGCGCGTGGCTGACTCGTGACTCGGGGCGCGAGCGCGCGCTCGCGGTCTCGCTGGCAGTGGCGATCGCCCTGGCGGTCCTGGCGGCGCTCGGGCTCGTGCTCCTGCCCGAGCTGCTCGCGAGTCCCGCCGCCTGGAGCAGCAAGGCGGCCCTGCACCCGGCGTTGGCCGGGTCGCTCGACCTCGGCCCCGGCTGCTGGATCGCCGCGGCGGTCCTCGCCGGAGCCGCGGGGGCGGCGGCCGTGGCATGGCGGCGCGCCGCAGCGGAGCGCGCGCTCGTGGCGCTGTGTCTCGGCGCCGGCGCGACTTACTTCGTGCTGTTCCTCACGGTCGCGCCGCGCGTGGACGCGCAGCTCAACGCGCCGCTGCGGCGACTGGCGGAGCGGGCGGCGAGCCTGACCCGGCCCGACGAGCCCGTGCTCCTGCTCGGCTTGCGCCACCGGCCCAGCGTCTGTTTCTACGGCGCGCGCCGGACTCACTACGCGAGCGAGGCCGGCGGGAAATGGACCACCGAGCGGCTGTTCGGCCCGCAGCACGACCGGATCGGCATCAGCGGCGAGCCCCAGCTCGCGCGTCTGCCGGACGCGGGCCGGCTCGAGATCCTGGAGCGCGACGGCGGCTACGTGCTGTTCCGGATCCCCGACTGACGGCCGGCGCGTACGAAGCGCGCGATCCCCCACCCGATCAAGAGCAGTGACAGCGCGCCGAGGCCGCGCGCGGCCCAGGTCGGCAGCGCGCGCACGCGCGCCTCGGGCTTGGGCAGCGCGACTCCGTCCCAGCGCAGCACGGGGTTGAGATACACGACCGCGCCGTGCGCGATCACCTCGACGCGCACGTAGGGATCGTCCGCGCGCGGCGCGTAGCTCGCCTCGGCGCGGCCCAGCTCCTGGTAGCGCAGCACGCCGTGCGGGCCGTAGAAGCGGATCGCGTTGGCGCGCTCGCCCACGCGCACGCGCAGCGCGCCGTCCTCGAGCTCGCAGCGCTCGAGCAGGAGCGGCGGCTCGTTCTGGCGCGTATAGAGTGAGTGGAAGCGGCCCGCCCGCAACGCGGCGAAGACCGCTTCGGGCGTGCGCTCGGCGGCGTGGATCAGGATCGCGCCGATGCCGACATGACTCCCGGCGCCCTCCTCGGTCTGCGCGTGGCCGTCGTCGGAGGCGACGCCCCAGATCGGCCGGCCCGCCGACAGCGCGGCGTCCCAGTAGTCGTCCCAGACGCCGTACTTGCTCGCGACCTCGATCGCGTCGTAGCCCGAGAGTCGCTCCAGGTCGTGGATCGAGAACGACGCCGCCTTGGTCGGGTGATTGATCACCAGGAAGCGCGCGCTCGGCCGCAGCCAGTCGAGCACGTTCTGCTTCTGGCGGGTCGAGCCGCCGAGCGGGTAGTCGAACCAGACCACGTGCTCGGCGCCAATCACGGTATGGTGGTGGCGGCCGGGCGTGAAGCCGTGCTCGTAGCTCGACACGAACAGCTCATCCGGCTCGATCGCCGAGTCGAGCAGCATGTAATCGCTGATCCCGACCACGTCGTAGCCGCGCGCCTTGTACAGCGCGTACAGCTCGCGGCGCGGGGTGTTCCCGAAAGTGAGTCCGCCCCAGGCTTCGGAGTGGGCGTGGAAGTTCGCGAGCAGCCCGCCGCCGGTGTAGCCGGCATAGGGGTTGTACCAGTGCTCGCCCTGGAACGGCTGCGCGGGCGCGAAGTCGTAGAACGGCGGCCACGCCAGCTCGAAGGTCACGAGCAGGGCGAGCAGGAACGAGACACCCCCCAGGACGCCGCGCAGCAGTCGGCTCACGCGCGAAGCATTACAAACGCGCGCGCCCGCCGCTCTGCCAGAACGCCTCGAGCGCGCGAGCCGGGTCGTCGGTGAGGACCATCTCATCGCGCCACCAGGCGGGCAGTCGATCGAAATAGTCGGGCTCGCCGAAGCGGCGGTCGAGCAGCACGATCGCGCCCACGTCGTCGGGCCCGCGCAGCACGCGGCCACCCGCCTGGACCGACCGCGCGAGCCCGGGCACGAGATAGGCGTATTCGAAGCCCGCGCCGAGCTGCTCGTCGAAGTGGGCGCGCACCAGCTCGCGCTCGAGCTCGACCTTGGGCAGGCCGGGGCCGACCACGAACACCCCGATCGCGAGCTCGCCGGGATAGTCGACGCCCTCTGCCAACACACCTCCGTGTACCCCACAGACCAGCAGCGTCTCGCCCTTGTTGGCGCGCAGGCGCGCGAAGATCGGCTCGACCGGCGCGCCCGGAAGCTGCAGCAGCACGCGCAGCGCGCCGGCCGGCAGCTTCGCCACCACCTCGTCGCGGAAGGCGAAGCTCGAGAAGAAGGCGAGCCAGTTGCCGCGCCGAGTGGCGGCGCAGCGCGCGATCGTGCGCGCGATCTCGGCGGCCTGCTCGGAGCGCACCTTGAAGCGCGTGTCGACGCCGGTGGCGGCTAGCAAGAGACGGTTCTCGCGCGGGAACGGGCAGGGCAGGTCGAGTGACAGACTGCGCGGCCCGTCGATGCCGAGCAGCCGCGCGTGGTGCTCGAGTGGCGCGAGCGTGGCGCTCATCAGCACCGCGGCGTGGAAGCTCTTGATGCGCGCGCCGATCCAGGGCGCGGGATCGAGACAAAACAGCGCCGCGCGCTCGGGCGACCAGATTGCCGCGAAGCGGTCGGGATCGCCGTCGGCTGCGACCGCGAAGTCGCGCAGGTCGGCGAGCGCGGACTGCACCGGATCGCGCAGGCGCGCGTCGCGGCCCTCGCGCCGCGGCAGCAGCCGCGCGTCGCGCGGAGCGGCGTGCGCGATCAGCGCCTGGGTCTCCATCTGACTCACCATCGCGCGCAGCGCGATCGGCTCCCAGAAGCCGCGCGCCGGCGGCTCGACCCACGGCGCGAGTGACTCGCGCTCCTCGCCGAGCCGCGCCGCGAGCGCGCCCGCATGACTTGCCACCTCGCGCAACAGCTCGCCCGCGCGCTGGTAGGCCGGCTCGACCTGCAGCTCGAGACACCGGCCGAGGCTCTCGAGCTGCTCGAGCTCGAGCACGGGCGAGAGCGCGCCCCGCGCACGCTCCGGCAGGTCGTGCGCCTCGTCCACGACTAGGAGCGCGCGCGCGTCGCCTTCGCCGAGCAGGTGGCGCAGGGCGACGCGCGGGTCGAACACGTAGTTGAAGTCGCAGACCACCGCGCTCGCGCGCTGCGCGAGCCGCAGCGTGACCTCGAACGGACACAGCTCGTGCGCGCGCGCCGCGACGGCCACCTGCTCGGCCGAGACGACGCCGCGCGTCTCGAGCTCGTCGAGCAGGCCCGTGCGCGCGAGTCGCTCGGCGAAGCGCCGGCCCCAGGGGCAGCGCCGCTCTACGCAGCCGAGCTGCGCCTGGGGGCAGACGCGCTCCTTGGCCGAGATCTGCATTGCCAGGGCCGGTCCGCCGGCCGGCAGCATGCGCCGCAGCGTCTCGAGCGCGAGCTCCTGCTGCGAGCCGCGCGAGGTCACGAAGAACACGCGCCGGTCGTGCGCGAGCGCGTCGCGCAGGAACGGGTAGAGTGCGCCTGCGGTCTTGCCGACGCCGGTCGGTGCAGACACCAGCAGCACCAGGCCGGACGCCGCCGCGCCCGCGACCTCGCGCAAGAGCGTCTCCTGCACCGGCCTCGGTGACTCGAACGGGAACGGCACGTCGACCCGGCGGCGTTCGCGCGCGCGGCCGAGCTCGAGCTCCGCCCGGTGCGCCAGCTCGTCGAGCCGGACGCGCAGGAGATCCTCCCAGGCCTCGCGCTTGAACACGACGTCGCTGCGCAGCGGCGGCTCGCCCGGCCGCAGCTCGAGCACGGCCACGCGCGCCACCGGCTCGCCGGCATAGCTCGCGAACAGCGCCAGGAAGCCGGCGCGCTCGAGCGCGCGCGCCGCGCCCGAGTCGCCCACGTCGCGCAGGACCTCGAGCGAGATGCCGCGCGCATCGTCGCGCAGCACGTCGGCGCGACCCGACAAGTGGATCGTCCACTCGCGCCAGGTGACCGGCACGTCGAGCGCGACCTCGCAGCGCGCCCCCGCCGCAGCCGCGCGCGCCAAGTGCTCCACGCGGGCGGCGTGCACCGCGCGCAGCGACTCGCCCGCCTCGGCGGCTCCGTGCTCGCCGGCGTCGAGGAGATCCTCGACGCCGAGCGAGAGCACGCGCGCGCTCTCGTCCGCGACGATCACAGTGCGCGTAACTTACCCGGCCCGCCTGATGATCGCGCGGGCACCCTACCCGCGCCCGCCCAATGATCGCGCGGGCACCCTACCCGCGCTCAGGCAGAAATCACTTCGCAGGTGGCCCGGTCGGGACGTCGCGGAAGGCGGTGTCCTTGTCGAGCCGCGGCTCGGGCGGCAGGCGCAGCACGCGCTCCGCCAGGATGTTGCGCATGATCTCGTCGGTGCCGCCTGCGATGCGCAGACCCGGCGACCCGAGATACGCCTCCTGCGGCGCGCCGAGCGCTCCGCCCGCGAGCCCCTGCAGCTCGATCGCGAAGGCCGCGACCTCCTGCCCGAGCGGCGCGCCGACCAGCTTCCCGATCGAGCTCTCCGGGCCCGGCGTGGTGCCCTTCGAGAGCGCGGTCAGCGTGCGGTAGCCGGTGTACTTCAAGCCCGACGAGCGGATGTAGAAGTCGGCGATCCGCTGCCGCACCGAGCTGTCCTCGAGCGCGGGCCGGCCGCTCCACTCCGACTCACGCGCCATGCGGATCAGGTCGTCGGTGCGCATGCCGCCCCCGCCGCCGCCGATCGAGGCGCGTTCGTTCATGAGCGTGGTCAGCGCCACGCGCCAGCCGTCGCCCACCCGGCCCAGCCGGTTGGACTCGGGCACCTTCACGTCGCTGAAGAACACCTCGTTGAAGCCCGAGCCGCCGTTGATCTGCTTGATCTGGCGGATCTCGATGCCCGGCGACTCCATGTCGACGATGAAGTAAGTGAGCCCGGCGTGCTTGGCGACCGTGGGATCGGTGCGGGTCACGATCATGCCCCACTTCGAGAAGTGGGCGCCCGTGGTCCAGATCTTCTGGCCGTTGACGATCCAGTCGTCGCCCTTCTTGACGGCCGAGGTGCGCAGACCAGCCAGGTCCGAGCCAGCCGCCGGCTCGCTGAACAGCTGACACCAGATGTCGTCGCCGCGCGCCATGCGCGGGATGTACTTGCCCTTCTGCTCGGCGGTGCCGTGCGCCATGATCGTGGGGCCCAGCATGCCCAGGCCGATCGCGAAGATGTTGGGCGGAACCTGGTATCTCGCTTCTTCCTGGTTCCAGATCACCGACTGGATCGGCGTCGCGTCGCGGCCGCCGAACTCCTTCGGCCAGGTGAGCACCGCCCAGCCGTTGTCGAGCTTCAGCGCCTGCCACTCCTTCGCGCGCTTGATCGTATCGGGATCGTCGCGCTCGGAGAGCATGTTGTTGCTCTCGCCGGCCGCGAGCGGACGGCGGTGCTTGTCGAGGAAGGCGCGCGCCTTGGCGCGGAACTCGGCCTCTGCCGGGGTATCGTTGAAGTCCATCTCTCGAATCTCCTCAGGCCGCGTGCTTGGCGGCCAGCCGCTGCACGAGCTTCTCGCGCCAGTGAGTCGCCGTTCCGATCAGCAGTCCCTGCTGCTTCGCGCGGCGATAGAACAGGTGACAGTCGTATTCCCAGGTGAAGCCGACGCCGCCGTGCATCTGCACCATCTCGACGCTCGTCAGGTCGAACGCGTCGCTGGCCGAGACGCGCGCCGCAGGCGCCGCGAGCGCGAGCTCGGGGTCGCTCTCGGACAGCGCCCAGGCGCCCCAGTAGCAGTTCGACTTTGCCAGCTCGAGCGCCACGTACTCGTCGGCCATGCGGTGCTTGAGCGCCTGGAACGACGCGATCGGCCGGCCGAAGGCGTAGCGGCCCAGTGTGAAGTCACGGGTCATCTCGAAGGCGCGCTCGGCGCCACCGAGCTGCTCCCAGGCCAGGAGCACCGCGGCGCGGTCGAGCAGCTTCTCGAGCAGCTCGTGGCCCTTGCCCTCGGCGCCCAAGGTCTCGGCCGGAGCGCCCTGGAAGGAGATCTCCGCCACGGACTGCGTCGGGTCGATCGACTCGGTCGGCGTGCGCGTGACGCCCGGTCCGGACAGGTCGACCAGCGCTAGGCTCACGCCCGAACCCGACTTGGCCACCACCACCGCGAGCGTGGCGACGTTGCCGGCCGGGACGCCGATCTTCTTGCCGCTCACCTTTCCGCCCGAGAGGCTCGTCTTCAGGCTGCCCGGCGAGGGGAAGCCCGGGCCCTCGGCCAGCGCCAGCGTGCCCACCGCCCGGCCCGAGGCCAGCGCCGTGAGCCACTTCTGCTTCTGGGCGTCGCTGCCCGCGAGCAGGAGCGCCTCGGTCGCGAGATACACCGACGGGGCGAACGGGACCGGCGCCAGCGAGCGCCCGATCTCGGTCGCGATCAGCGCCAGCTCGAGATAGCCGAAGCCGGCGCCGCCGTAGCTCTCCGGAATCGCGGCCCCCTGCCAGCCCATCTCCGCAGTCTGCTTCCAGAGCTCCGGGTTCCAGTCCTTGGCGGACTCGAGCACCTCGCGGTTCACCGACAAGGGCGCGTGCTCCGTGAGGAAATCGCGCGCCGTCTTCTGCAACAGCTTTTGGTCTTCCGAGAAATCGAAGTTCATAGACGGCGATCATATCGAGCGCGCTCGCCGCGAATCAAACGGGGCTTTCCGTTACTCGCGGTGTACCTTGCCGGCCATGAAGCGCTTGGAGGGGCGGGTCGCCGTGGTCACCGGCGCGGCCAGCGGCATCGGCCGCGCGCTGGCGCTCGAGCTCGCGCAGCGCGGCTGTCACCTGGCGCTGGTCGACGTCGACGAGGCGGGCCTCGGCCCGGTGGCCGATCGCGTGCGCGCGCTGGGGCGAAAAGTCTCGCTCCACCGCGTGGACGTCTCCGAGCGGGCGCAGATGGAGCGCCTGCCCGGCGCGGTGATCGCCGAGCACGGCCACGTGCACGTGCTGGTGAACAACGCGGGCGTGTCGGTCTCGGGCGTGCTCGCCGATCAGTCACTCGACGACTTCGCCTGGATCGTGGGCATCAACTTCTGGGGCGTGGTGTACGGCTGCAAGCTGTTCCTGCCGCAGCTGCTGGCCGAGGACGAGGCGCACATCGTGAACCTGTCGTCGCTGTTCGGCCTGATCGGCGTGCCGACGCAGGTCTCCTACAACGCCACCAAGTACGCGGTGCGTGGCGTGTCCGAGGCGCTGATCTCGGAGCTCTCGGGTACACGCGTCGGTGTCACCTGCGTGCACCCGGGCGGGATCCGCACCAACATCGTGCGCGCGGCGCGCGCCTCGACGCCGCGCGACGAAGCCGAGAACGAGCGCACGGCCGCGCTGTTCGAGCGCTTTGCCATGCCGCCCGAGAAGGCGGCGCGCAAGATCGCGCGCGCCGTCTCGCGCAACCAGGCGCGGCTGCGGATCGGCGCCGAGACCTATCTGCTCGACTGGCTGAAGCGGCTGGCTCCGGTCACCACCCAGCGCGTCGCGGGCTGGGCCTGGCGGCGCTCACTTCGTTCGTGACTTCTCCCAGGCGCGCACCCTCCGGCGCGCCTCGTCGAACAGCCGCTCGTAGTTGCCGCGCTTCACCCTCTGGCGTGCGTCGTCGCTGAGCGCCTGCCACAGCGGGTCGTACTGCCGGTACACCTTGAGATAGGAGTCCTGGTCGGGCGGCGCGACCTCGTCGGTGCCGAACAGGAAGCGCTCCGGGTACTGGTTGATCAGCTCGGCGACGCGCCGGGTCGTCTCCGGCGTCGCCACGATGTACTTCGCGACCTCGTCCCACGAGATGTCGAAGTGGACGTGCTTGAACTTCGGGTCCTCGAGGATCGCGCGCACGATCTCGATCTGACCCGGGCTGCGCTCCGCCGTGCCCTGCGCGCTGGCCTGCACCGGATGGATCACGCGACCCAGGCCCATGTGCGCCCAGATCGTGGTGGTCTTGGGATGGCGCGCGAGCAGGTCCTTCATCTGCCCGAGATACTCCGGCTTCGCGCCCGGCTTGGCGAAGGGCACGTCGATGTCTTCGTGGATCAGCACCACCAGCCCGGCCTCGCCGGCGAAGTCGAAGATCCGATCGAGCGCCGGGTCGGTCAGGCTCGCGGTGTCTCCGGCCACCTTCGAAGACACGAACTCCTTGTGGATGGTGAACTCGCCCAGGCCTTCGAACACGCCGGGGAACACCTTCAGTACGCGCTGGATGTGCTCGACCGCGTACATGTCGGCCGGATTGAAGCCGGTGATCATCGGATCGAAGCGCGCCCGCTCCTCGGGCTTGAGCGACAGGTACTGACTCGCGATCCAGGCGTCGGTGAACGAGTAGTAGTAGAGCGGCGCGTCGCTGTGCAGATAGTAGGTGGGAGCGAAGTCGCCCGAGTTCTCGTACGACCAGGTCTGCTGCAGCGGGATGCCGAACAGCGCGACCCGTCCGACCTTCGTGCCCATCGTCTTCAGGAAGTCGTGGATGTCCGGCCCCTGCTGAACGTAGTTGGTGAGGTGGAAGTGCGAGTCGTCGAGCTCGTACCCGTCGGCCGCCTGCAGTCTCGCCGGACACAGAGCGCTGGCAAGCGCCCACGCCAGCAGTGAGATACGGACCGTTCGTATCGCCTTCATTTCACATCCTTCTCGAAAAGTCTTCGCCGAGCGTGCGCCCGCCGGTGTAGAACGGTGCATTGCAGAATCGATGTATTGGATCACGAGGAGGTGGATCGTGAAACGAAATCGTTGGCTCTGGATCGCGCTGTCGGCGCTGATCGCATTCGGGACTCACTCACGGGGAGCGCGCGCGGACGAGGCGTCCGACCTGCGCCAGCTGAAGGACGAGGTGGCGGCCGAGCGCAAGGCGCTCGCCGAGGAGCGCGAGGCGCTCGCGGAGCAGCGGCGCAGGATCGACGAGGCGCTGCTGAGTCTCCAGGATCAGAAAGCCGACCCCGGCAGCGGGGTGGTGCTGGTCTCGAATCCGCCGCTCGCCGCGCCGGCCGTGCCAGGAGTGCCCGCCGCGGCGGCGGTCGCGGCCGAGACGAAGACGTTGTCAGGCGCATATCTCGACGTCTACGGCTTCATCCAGGCCGACGGCATCTACGACTTCAACCGCGTCGATCCGGCCTGGAACGCGACGCTGCGGCCGTCGAAGATCCCGGTCACCTGCCCGGGGGACCCCGGCTGCGGTCAGGACGGCGAGACGATCTTGAGCGTCCGGCAGTCCCGGCTGGGCTTCAAGGGCGTGTTGCCCACCAGCATGGGTGACTTGAAGACCCAGTTCGAGTTCGACCTGTTCGGCGTGGGCGTCGACGCCGGCAACACCACCATGCGCATCCGGCACATCTGGGCCGAGCTCGGTCAGTGGGGCGCCGGTCAGACCAACAGCCTGTTCATGGACGGCGATCTGTTCCCGAACACGGTGGACTACTGGGGACCGGCGGGCATGGTGTTCCTGCGCAACCCGCAGATCCGCTGGACGCCGATCCAGGACGAGCACTGGAAGCTCGCGGTCGCGCTCGAAGCGCCGGGGGCCGGCATCGACTCCGGTCATGCAAGTGAGATCGACCCGAACATCACCGCCAGCAACTGGAACAAGTATCCCGACGTCACCAGCCAGCTGCGCTTCAACGACGCCTGGGGTCACCTGCAGCTGTCGGCGATCCTGCGCTCGATCGGCATCGAGGGCACGTTCGGGAACGGCGACCCGTTCCACCGCCGCCGCGTGGGCTGGGGCCTCGACCTCGGCAACGTGCTGCAGATGGGGAACTTCAGCGAGTCACTCAAGGGTGACCGGCTGATCACCGGCGTCGTCTACGGCTACGGCATCGCCAACTACATGAACGACGGCGGCAACGACATCGCGCCCAAGTCGGACCTGTCCCCGTCCGCGGTGCCGACCCTGGGCTGGCTGATCTACTACGACCGCACCTGGAACGAGTACTGGACGAGCTCGATCGGCTACAGCCAGCACCGGCAGTACAACATCGGCGGTCAAGCCGCGACGTCTTTCAAGCAGGGTGACTACATGAGCCTGAACGTGCTCTGGCACCCGCTGCCGGAGATGTTCATGGGTCCCGAGTTCATCTGGGGCCGGCGCAAGGACAACGACAGCAACGGCGGCTCGGACAGCCGCATCCAGATGTCTTTCCACTACGACTTTGGAGGAAGGATCGCCCGCTAGGCGGCGCGATCGAAAGGAGCCGTCATGAAGAAGTCACTCGGACTCGCGCTCGGCGCGTTCTTCGCCGCAGCAACGCTCGCTGGTGTAGCGCTCGCGCAGCAGGCCTTGCCCGATGGGGCCGCGATCGACAAGGCGTTGAAGGAGGCGCACGCGAAGTTCGCGGACGTCACCGAAGGCAAGAACGCCGACTACATCCCGGCGCTGGCCAAAGTGCCGTCGAAGCTGTTCGGGATCGCGCTGGTCACGACCGACGGCAAGGTGTACTCGGTGGGCGACGCCGACTCACTCTTCTCGATCCAGTCGATCTCGAAGGTGTTCACGATGGCGCGCGTGATCCAGGACCAGGGCGAGCAGAAGATCGAGGACAGCGTCGGCGTCGACGCCACCGGCCAGGTGTTCAACTCGATCGTCGCGGTCGAGCAGTACAAGGGCCACCAGATGAACGCGATGGTGAACCCGGGCGCGATCGCCACCACGGGCATGGTCGGCGGCAAGACCGACGCCGAGAAGTGGGGGAAGATCGTCGAGACCGACAGTGACTTCGCCGGCCGCAAGCTCGAGGTGAACGACGAGGTCTACAAGTCGGAGGCCGCCACCAACCAGCGCAACCAGGCGATCGGCCAGCTCATGTCGGCGTACGGCCTGATCAGCGACGACCCGCACATGGTGACCGACGTCTATACTCGGCAGTGTTCCTTGAACGTGTCGGCCAAGGATCTCGCGCAGATGGCGGCCACGCTCGCGAACGGCGGCACGAACCCGGTCACCAAGAAGAAGGTGATCGACGCCAAGCACGTGCCGGGCATCCTCGCGGTGATGGCGACGGCGGGGCTCTACGACGACTCCGGGATCTGGCTGTATCACGTGGGCCTGCCCGCGAAGAGCGGCGTGGGCGGCGGCATCCTCGCGGTGTCGCCGGGGCGGTTCGGGATCGCAGCGTTCTCGCCGCCGCTCGACGCCGCCGGGAACAGCGTGCGCGCGCAGCGCGCGATCCGCTACGTGACGGACGCGCTGAACTCGAACCTGTTCGCCTCGTCGCCACGCTGATCCGCGCGCTCCTCTTCGCGGCGTTGCTCGGGCTCGCGGCGCCGGCTCGGGCGGAGGAGACTCCCCCCGACTCGGCGCCCGCGCCCGAGCCGGCGGAGACCCACAACGACGTCGAGTGGCGCTTCGCCTGGGACGGCGCGCCGACCTACGAAGTCTGGGTGCTCACGCCCGAGGTGCAGCAGAACGCCAAGCTCGGTCTGGTGAAGGACTTCGGCATCGTCGGCCGCGTCGGCGCGAGCCTGTTCCTCGACTGGGGCTTCGTGTCGGGCGACGAGATCGGGAACTCCTGGAACGTCGAGCTGCGCCGGCTGCGCATCGAGACACTCGGCAAGATCTCGTACGGGCTCGACACGAGCTACAAGATCTCGTTCGGCGCCGAGGAGCAGAAGATCTATCTCAACGACTTCTGGCTGGCCTGGCGCCCGTCGAGCTGGTTCGAGCGCATCCGTCTGGGCTACATCGATCCGCCGTTCTCGCTCGAGGCGCTGAACGCGAGTCAGGAGCGCTCGTTCATGGAGGCGGCGGCTCCCGTGACCGCATTCGCCCCCGGCTACCGCCTGGGGCTCGAGGCGCGCAACCGCTTCATCGATCCCGACGTGAGCTGGATCGGCAGCCTGTCCTCGGTCGGCCAGTCTCAGCAGTTCAGCGACGCCTCGGACTCGCCGTTCCGCGCCTCGCTGCGCGCGATCTGGCGACCGGGCGGCACGCCGAAGGACTCGGACGCCGAGCTCTGGCACGTGGGCGCGTCGATCGGATACTCGTTCTCGGGCTCGGGCGACGTCCACTACCGCGCGCGCCCGGAGAGCTCGCTCGCGCCGTATCTCGTCGACACGGGCAACTTGCGCGGCGACGCCGCGCAGCTCGGGCTCGAGCTCGCACGCCGCGCCGGGCCGCTCACCGTGCAGGGCGAGTGGATCGGCTCATGGCTGGCGTCGAAGGAGTCCGGCACCCACCTCTTCTCGGGCTCGTACATCGAGGCGGCGTGGGCGGTGACCGGCGAGCGCCGTCCCTACGATCCGCGCTCGGGGCTGTTCCAGCCGATGACTCCGCTCGCGCCGTTCTCGTGGGAGAAGGGCATGTTCGGTGGCCTCGAGCTGGCGGGCCGGGTCTCGTTCACGGACCTGACCGACGGCAGCATCCGCGGCGGCCGCATGCTGACCTGGAACGCCAGCGCGATCTGGAGTCTCTCGCGCTACGCGCGCATCCACTTCGATTGCATCTACGCCGACGTGAAGGACCGGCCCTCGCACGACAACGACTTCATCGCGCAGATGCGGCTCGAACTGACCTTATGACTACGTTCGCCTGCGGCTCACTGCGCGCGCTGCGCGCTTGCGAGCGTCGCTCAGGGCGGCCTTCGCTCCGCCTCATTTGACGCTCTTGGCGGTCTGGCCGAACAGGATCTTCTTCGCCTGCTCGTCCATCGTGCCCGGCGTGCGCAGCTCCTTGCCCAAGTCGATGCCGCGAGTCACCGACGGCCGCTTCTTCACCGCGTCGTACCAGCGGCGGAGGTTCGGGAACTCCGCCATGTCCTGGCCCAGGCGATCGTGAGACAGAAGCCACGGCCAGCTCGCGCAGTCGGCGATCGAGAAGTCACTGCAGATGAACTCGCGCCCCGCCAGCCGCTTGTCGAGCACGCCGTACAGGCGGTTGGTCTCGTTGGTGTAGCGGTCGATCCCGTACTGGATCTTCTCGGGCGCGTAATTCCGGAAGTGATTCGCTTGACCCGACATCGGGCCCAGGCCGCCCATCTGCCACATCAGCCACTCCACGACCTCGGTCCGGCCGCGCAGGTCCTTGGGGCAGAGCCGTCCGGTCTTGTCCGCGAGATACAAGAGGATCGCGCCGGACTCGAACACCGAGAGCGGCTTCCCGCCGTCGGCGGGGGCGTGGTCGACGATCGCGGGCATGCGGTTGTTCGGGCTGATCGTGAGGAAATCCGGCTTGAACTGCTCGCCGCGGCCGATGTTCACGGGCACGACCTTGTACGGCAGCCCCAGCTCTTCCAGCGCGATCGAGATCTTCCAGCCGTTGGGCGTCGGCCAGTAGTGGAGATCGATCATGCGCGCATGCTAGCCGAAGCCGGAATCAGAGGCGGATCGGCAAGCTCCATCTGCGGGAAGCGGTGCCGATCGCGATCTGGCCCTCGAGCCGTTCTAGCGCCGCGCCCAGACAGAAGTGCGCGCCGAAGCCGAAGGCCAGGTGGCGCGTGTCTCCGCGCGCCAGGTGCTGCTCGGCGCGCGGGCCGGCGACCACGCGCTGCAGTCACTTTGCTGCTAGCTGGGAGTCTGCCCCTGCGCCTGGCTCGCGTTCTTGTCGTGCAGGGTCTGGATCAGGTTCGCGACGCCCTTCTGGGTCACGATCTCCTGCACCTGCGAGCGGAAGTTCTGGATCAGGCTCACGCCCTCGGGAATCACGTCGATCACGAGCCACTTGTCGTCGTCGATGCGCAACCGGTAGTCGATGCGCACGCCGTCCGGCGGCGCCGAGCCGCCGCTGATGCTCATGCGCAGGGTCACGTCCTTGTTGCCCTCGAGCCGGCCGCCGTCGAGCGCGATCTTCTCGGATCCGGTGTAGCGGTCGAAGGTAGTGCCGTAAGTCAGCGACAGGTGCTTCTTGAACTCGTCCAGGAATTGCTGCTGCTGATCGGCGCTGAGCGACGTGCGGTTCTTGCCCAGCACGAGCTGCGCCATGCGTCCGAAGTCGAAGCTGTCCACCGCGATCGTCTCGAGCTTCGCCTTCCGCGCGTCCTTCGAGAGTGATTTGTCGTTCAGGACCGACAGCGTGTCGTCGACGGTGTGCTGCATGGTGGCCTTGGCCGCGGCGACCTCGCCCTCGGCGCGCGCCTGGGGCGCTGCGGAGAGAGATGCCAGCGCCAGCGCCGCGAGCAGGCTACCGAGCCGGGCTGTTCGGGTCGTCGATCTCGTAGAGATCATCGTTCGGGGTCTCCTCAGGCTCGGCGCCGTTTCGGACGTCGCGCGCGCGTCCCTGAAGATAAGCGTCGCGTGAGGCAATGTACCAATCCACCGCCGCCGCGCGTCCCGCTTTGATGTCCTCGTCGACCAACGCGCGCCGGTTCACGTAGCGCGGCACGGCCACGCTGATCCCGGCCCACCACGGCGCCCAGAACTGCCAGATCCCGCCGTCGCCGACGTTCAGCACCACGTCGACGGGGTAGGCGAGGAAGTCGCGCAGGGAGCTGCGCGGCCAGATCACCGGAAGCACGAGATACGGCCCCGGTCCGATACCCCAGACGCCGAGTGTCTGGCCGAAGTCCTCCGGCCGGCGCGCCAGCCCGAGATAGTGGTGCGCGGGATCGAAGAAGCCGGCGATGCCGACGGTCGAGTTGATCACGAAACGCCCGAGCGCCACGCCCGACTGCTTGGGGTCGCCCTGCAGGAGCGGCTGGATCACGTAGCCCGGCGCGTTCAGGTTGTCGAAGGCCTGCTCCAGGTGTCTGCGCACGGTCTCGGGCGTGATGAAGGTCCAGCCATGCGCGACCGGGCCGAGCAGATACTCGTCGAACAGGTCGTTGTTGAAGAAGAACATCGCGCGGTTGAACGGCTGCCACGGGTCGTAGCTGGCCTGGGGCTCAGGTCCGGGAAGCATCGGCTGCTTCGGCAGCGAGGGCCGCTGCGGCGCGGGCGCCGGCGCCGGCTGCTGTGCCGTGGTCGCGCAGCCCGCGCCGATTCCGAGACACAACACGAGCCCCAGCAGGAATGAGCGGGGACTCACGAACCCTTGCCTCCGCCGGCCGGCTTGTTCGCGTCTCCGCCGCTCCCGCCACCGCTCCCGCCACCGCTCCCGCCGCTGCCGCCGCCGATGCTCTGGATCAGCTTCCCGATCAGCCGCTCCATCACGACCGCACTCTGCGTGTAGGGGATCTCGCTGCCTTCGCTGAGGAACGTCTCGGAGCCGCCGGGTGAGAGCCCCACGTACTGGTTTCCGAGCACGCCTTGAGTCAGCACCGCCGCTTGGGTGTCGTCGGGGAGCTTCAGGTTCCGGTCGATGTCCATGGTGACTCGCGCGCGGAAGCTGCCGTCGTGGGACAGCTCGATCTTCGTGACCTGTCCGACCTTCACGCCGCCGATCACCACCGGCGAGCGCTTGGCCAGGCCGCCGATCTCGTCGAAGTTCGCGTACAGGTGGAGCCCGCCCGGCCCGACATACGCGGCGCCGCCGAGCTGGATCGACAGGTAGGCGAGCGCGGCCAGGCCGGAGAGCACGAACACGCCGACCAGCAAGTCGCGAATCGGCGAGCGACTCATACCCCCACCCCCCAGAGCGCAGTGATCACGTAGTCGAACATCAAGGTCGCCACGGAAGCTTGCACAACCGCGCCCGTGGTCGCACGGCTCACGCCCGCGGCGTTGGGCGCCGAAGTGTAGCCGCGCCAGGTCGCGACCAGTCCGACCAGCGCGCCGAACACGAGCGACTTCAGGATGCTGCCCAGCACGTCGTTGCGGAAGTCGATGTTGTTCTCGAGGCTCGACACGTAGGTGCCGGCGTCCACGCCCAAGAGACCGACCGCCACCAGATAGCCGCCGAACAGGCCGAACACGATGAACAGCGCCGACAACAGCGGCATCGCCAGCGCCAGTGCCAGCGCCTTGGGCTGAGTCACGAAGTCGATCGGGTCGACCGACATCATGCGCAGCCCGTCGAGCTGCTCGGTCGCGACCATCGCGCCGATCTCCGCGGCCACCGCCGAGCCCGCGCGCCCGGTCACGAGCAGGGCCGTGAGCACCGGCCCGAGCTCGCGCACGAGTGACAGCCCGACGACCGCGCCCACGCTCTGCTCGGCGCCGAAGCGCACCAGCGTGTTGTAGCCCTGCAGCCCGAGCACGAGCCCCACGGCCGTGCCCGACGCGCACACGATCGCGAGTGACAGGACGCCGGTGTTGTACAGCTCGTCGAGCACGCGGCGCAGGCGGTAGGGAGGCGCGAGTGTCTCGAGCACGAGCCGCGAGCCGAAGCGCGTGATCCCACCGAGCCCGTGGACGTTCTCGACCGTGCGCCAGCCGACGTCGCGGATCAGCTCGAACATCAGCTCGCGTCCTCGAGCGCCGGCCCCGTGCCGGCGGCCTGCAGGAAGCGCTGGATGCGCGGGTCGATGCTCTCCTTCAGCTCGCGCACCGTGCCCGAGATCGCGCCGCCGTCGACCAGGAACACCACCTCGTCGGCCATCCGCATGGTCGAGCCGATGTGGTGATTGGTCAGGATCATCGTGAGTCCCTTGGCGTGATTCACTTCGACGAGCAGCGCCTCGATCAGACGCACCGCCAGCGGGTCGAGCCCCGAGAACGGCTCGTCGATCAAAAGGACGTCGGGCTCGGTGATCATCGCGCGCGCCAGCGCGACGCGTTTCTTCATGCCGCCCGAGAGCTGGCCGGGCAAGAGCGCGTCCACGCGTTTCAGCCCCACGGCCTCGAACTGCCCGTGCACGCGCTCGCCGATCTCTTTCTCATGGAGCTTCGTGTGCTCGCGCAGCGGCAGCGCCACGTTGTCGAAGACCGACATCGAGTCGAGCAGCGCACCGCCCTGGAACATCATGCCCAGCCGCCGCCGCACGCGGCGCACCTGGCGCTCGGACAGCCGCGAGATCTCCTGCTCGCCGATCCAGATGTCGCCGTAGTCGGGCCGCTGCAGCCCCGCCATCAGCCGCAGCAGCGTGCTCTTGCCGACGCCGCTCGCGCCCAGGATCACCGAGATCTTCGACGCCGAGAAGCGGCACGACAGGCCGTCGAAGACGCGTCGCTCGCCGAATGCCAGCCGCACCGAGACGACGTCCACGCGCGAGTGCGGCGGGTTCGCGGCGTCGGGCCGCAGACCGGGCGAGGTCACGGAATCAGCACCACCTTGCCCACGTTCTTGCGGTCCTGGATGTAGTGGTGCGCCTCGGCCGCGCGCTCGAGCGGAAAGCTCTCGCTGATCAGCGGCGCGATCTCGCGCCGGTTCCAGCAGCCGAGCAGCGCGTCCAGCCAGCCGTTCACGCGCTCGATCTCGTCCCACAGGTGCGCCAGGTTCACGCCGAACACGCCCTTGTTCTGGTCGATCAGTCGCGCGGGCGTGAAGTCGAACCACGGCATGCGCGCCGCGGCCCACAGCACGCGCAACCAATTGCGGCGCTTCCCGGTGGCTGCGGCCGAGAGACCGAACATGGCGAGTCGGCCGGTGGGGGAGAGCGCGCGGTAGCTCTTGCGGAACGACGGGCCGCCGACCGCGTCGAGCACCAGGTCGACGCCGCGGCCGCGCGTGTAGTCGCGCACGGCCTTCTCGAAGTCCTCACGGTAGGGATCGATCGCGTGGTCGAGACCGAGCCGCTTCAGCGCGTCGTGCTTCGCGGTCGAAGCCGTGCCGATCGCCAGCGCGCCGATGCGCTTCGCGAGCTGGAGCGCGGCGATTCCCACCCCGCCGCCGGCCGAGTGGATGAGCACGGTCTGACCCGCGCGCAGCCCGCCCATGACTTCGATCAGCTGCCAGGCGGTGAGATAGTTGACGGGCAGCGCGGCGCCCTGCGGCGCGCTCATGTCGGCGGGACGGGTGGCGAGCTGGATCTCCGGCACGCACACGGTGTCCGCGTAGCCGCCGAAGCGAGTCAGTGCCAGGATGTCGCGGCCGATCCAGTCGGGCTCGACCTCGGCGCCGACCGCGTCGACCTTGCCGGCGATCTCGTAGCCGGGCACGACCGGCTTCTTGGGCAGGTCGGGGTAGAGCCCGAGCCGACCCATCACGTCGGCGAAGTTCACGCCGATCGCCTCGACGCGCACGCGCACGTGGCGCGGGCCGGGCAGCGGATCCGCCGCCTCGCGCAGGCGCAGCACCTCGGGCGGTCCGAAGCGCTCGATCCAGACTTGTCTCAACCTCCGTCCCCCTTCGCGCCCGGATTCTAGAGGGGAGACCGGAGCTGCGCCGCGCTATTCGGCGTTGGCGTCTTCGACTTCTTCGGGATCGACGGGGCCGAACTGGCTCGACAGCGCTTGATAGCGCGCCAGCACGGACAAGAGATACTGCGTCTGGGTGTTGCGGCCGTTGGCCACCATGCGCTGCACGCGATATGGACCCAGGTTGTAGGCCACGATCGCCAGGCCGGGGTCGCCGTACATCTCGAACATCTCGCCCAAATAACAGGCGCCGATCGACACGTTTGCCGCCGGGTCGAGCAACGTCTTCGGTCCCTTCCAAGGAATGCCGTGGCGCTGCGCGATGTCGCGCGCGACGAACGGCTTCACCTGCATGAGCCCGATCGAGCCGCCGTGCCCGCGCGCCTTCGGATCGAACTGGCTCTCCTGCTCGATGATTGCGAGCACGAGCAGCGGATCGAGCTGATGCGCTTCTTGCGCCGACTGGATCACCGAGGCCACGCGCGCGCGATCGACGGGCGAGAGATCGGGCGCGTGATCGACGAGCAGCTCCGCCACGCGCTCCGAGAGCTTCGGACGTGGCAGCGCCTGCAGCGGGCTCTGGAGCTCGACCTTGGGACTGACCGCCCGCTCGGCCGGCGCGGACTCAGCGGGGGCGGGCTCGATGGCTGCCGTCGCCGGCAGCTCCGCGCGCTCGCGCAGCACCGAAGTCGCCATCGGCGTCTGACACGCCGACAGGATCGCTGCGCACGCTGCGCCGCAGATGGCGAGTAGCGCTCGAGACACGCCCGCTCCCTTGCTCCCCAGTGCAGCCGTGGCTGCCAGCCCGCGGCGAGTCCACCAAACAGCTTCCATGCCAGCTGTGATCGGTGTCACCCGGCACCCGCCGTGTGATCGGCCTCACGCAAGCAGGGCGAGCAAGTCCTCGCGGGAGATCGCGTTGGCGCGGTCGGCGCCCGACAGCGCGGCTTCGGCGAGCGCGCGCTTTCGCTCCTGGAGCAAAAGGATGCGCTCTTCGACGGTGTCGCGCGCCACCAGGCGATAGACCAGGACGGGGCGGTCCTGGCCGATGCGGTGGGCGCGATCGGCCGCCTGCTCCTCGACCGCCGGATTCCACCAGGGGTCGAGCAGGAACACGTGGTCGGCCGCGGTCAGGTTGAGGCCCACGCCCCCCGCCCGGAGCGAGATCAACAAGACGGGCGGACCGTCCTCGGATTGGAACTGCTGCACCACGCCGGCGCGGTCGGCGGTCGAGCCGTCGAGGCGCGTGAAGCCGATCTCGGCCGCGCGCAGCTCCGGCTCGACCAGGTCGAGGAACGACGTCCACTGCGAGAAGACCAGCGCCTTGTGACCTTCGGCGACGAGCTCCTCGAGCGATTCACGCAGGACCGAGAGCTTGGCCGAGCCCGCCGCCTGCTGTCCGGGCACGAGCGCGCGGTGACAGGCGGCCTGGCGCAGGCGCAGCAGGAGCTCGAGCGCCTCGAGCACGCTGCCGCCCGCCTGCAGCCGGTCGACCACCTCGCGCTGCGATGCGGCGCGCACCGCGTCGTAGACCGCGCGCTCGTCGGCGTCGAGCTCGCAGTGCAGCACCGCCTCGGTGCGCGGCGGGAGCTCGCGCGCGACGTCCTTCTTCAGCCGCCGCAGCAGGAAGGGGGCGATGCGCCCGCGCAGGTGCGCGGCCGCGCCGGGCTCGCCCGCGGCGACCGGCTTGGCGTAGCGCTCGCGGAAATCGGCGAGTGACCCGAGCAGGCCGGGGTTCGAGAAGTGGAGCTGGCTCCACAGCTCGTCGAGCCGGTTCTCGACCGGCGTGCCGGTGAGGGTGACTCGGAACTCGCCGCGCAGCGCGAAGGCCGCGCGCGCGACCTGGCTGTCTGGATTCTTGATCGCCTGGGCCTCGTCGAGCACCAGCGTGTCCCAGGACACGCTGCCGAGTGTCTCGGCGTCGAGCCGCAAGAGCGCATAGCTCGTGAGGGTCAGGTCGGCCGCGGGATCGAGCGCGCGTTTCGGCCCGTGGTACACCGAGACGCGCAGGCTCGGGCGGAAGCGCTGCGCCTGCTCGGCCCAGCCGAACAGGACGCTCGTGGGCGCGACCACGAGCGTGCGACCGGATACGGCGCACAGCGCCTGCAGCGTCTTGCCCAGACCCATGTCGTCGGCGAGCAGGCCGCCGAGCCCGGCCGCGCGCAGGAACGCCAGCCAGCGCACGCCGTCCCGCTGGTAGCCGCGCAGCTCGGCGTCGAGATCCGCGGGCAGCGGCGCGTCGGGGAGTGACTCGAAGTCCTCGACCAGCGCCCGCAGCTTGGCGAAGCCCGGCGGCGCGGGCTCGCCGAGGTCGGCGTAGAGGCGCGCGAGATCGGGCAGGGCGCAGGCGGGAACGCGACCGTCGGCGTCGCGCGCGGCCAGAAGGTCGGCGACCTGCCGGCCGTGCTTGGCGAGCCAGGCGAGCGGCAGGGGCGCGAAGCCGCCGCCGCTGAGCGGCACCAGTGACTCGCCGTCGCCGAAGGCACGCAGCACGCGCGCCGGATCGACGCCTGCGCCGCCGCTGCCGCGGAACTCGAGCGCCAGCCGGTCGCTGCCGCCGCGCAGCTCGGCGAAGAGGGCGGGCTCGAGCCGGAAGGCCTCGTGCGCGCGGCCCACCAGCTCACCCGAGAACTGCTCGAGCTTGGACCGGAACGCGATCGCGTCCTGCGCGCCGAGCTCGAGCTCGGCGCCAGGCGCGAGGCCGAGCTCGCGCTCGAGCCGTGCCGCGAGCGCGCTCTCGGTCGACTCACTGCGGCGGGGCACGCCCGCACCCAGCGCGATCAGGCGCCCGTCCTCCACGCGCGCGACCGGCGGATCGCCGTAGACGAGCTCGGCGGCGACGCGCAGCCGGTCGCCCTCGCGCGTGACTCGCGCGCGCAGCCGCGGCTTCGCGAGCTCCTCGCGCGGCAGGCGCTCGGTGTGGATCTCGACCGGAATGCGCGCGCGCAGCTCGGGAATCACCTCCGAGACCAGCCGGCCGGCGGCGTCCGGCGCGTACAGTCGGCCGCGCGCGAGCTCTTCGCGGTCGCGCAGCGAGAGGTGCGGGTCGCCGATCGGGCGCAGCGCGCCGCCGCACAGCGCGACACCATTCGCGAAGGCCTCGCTGAGTCGCGGGTCGGGCGCGAGCTGTACGGCAAAGCCGTCGCCGCGGTCCTCCACGCGCGCGATCGGCAGCACCGGCTCGAGCGAGATCGCGACCGGCGCGCCGTCGAGGGTCACGTTCTCGCAGCCGACCAGCGCCGTCAAAAGCCGCTGCATCGCCTCGGCCGGCGGCGGGCCGGTGCGGCGCGGGTCGATCCAGCGTTCGACCGCCAGATCCTCTGCGCTCACCAGCGGGGCGGGGCCCGGCGCGCGGCCGGAGGCGTAGGCCGAGAGCGAGTGGGCGAGCGGCTGGTCGGCGCCGTCGCGCACGATCACGCGCGCGAGCGCGATCCCGCCGGGCTTGCGCGTGAGTCGGTAGCCGAGCTTGGCGGAGACCTTCGCGGCGGCGGCCAGCGGCGCGCCCGACTCACTCGCGCGCCGCAGCGCGATCAGCGCCGCGCAGGTGTGCTCGCACGGATCGTCCTCGCCGTCGCAGTCGCACTCCCAGCTCGAATGAGCCGGGTGGAGCCGAACGGCCGGGGCCGCGCGGCCGCTCTGCACGACCACGCGCAGCACGATCTCGTCGGGCGACTGCGACTCGAGCGTGACTGCCCCGCGCCGCACGAGCTCCACGCCGCGCGACCAGACGGCGCTCTCCGCCTCGCCGCGCACGATGTCGAAGAGCTCCTTCATTTCGCGGCGGAGGCTAGCGCAGTGACGCGAAGAGCGGCCTCGGGCATTCTCCCCGCCTTGGGGAATCCCAACACACGCGGACGCGTGCCGGCGCTCCTGGTCTCCGGCTTCCTGGGCTCGGGCAAGACCACCCTGCTGCGCGAGCTGCTGCGCGACGCGCAGCAGAAGGGCCTGCGGCTGGCGATCGTATCGAACGAGTTCGGCGAGGTCGGCATCGACCGGGCGCTCTTGGGCGGAAGTGACGAGACGTTCGTCGAGCTGGGCGGCGGCTGTGTCTGTTGCCGGCTGTCGGACGAGCTGGTCGACACGCTCGAGACGCTGCGCGCGCGAGTGAGTCCCGACCGCGTGCTGATCGAAACCTCCGGGGTCGCGCTGCCCTACGACGTGCAGCTCCACTTCTACCGCGAGCCGCTCGCAGGCTGGATCGGCGAGGACTTGGTGGCGATCGTGGTGAACGCCGAGCAGCTGCTGGCCGGCCGCGACCTGGACGAGACCTTCGAAGACCAGGTCAGCTCGGCCGACCTGATCGTCCTGAACAAGATCGACCTCGTGCCCGAAGCGGCGCTGCCCGCGCTCGAGGCCCGGCTGCGCGAGCTCGAGCCCGAGGCGCCGATCGTGCGCGCCCGACACGGCAGAGTGTCGCCCGACCTGCTGTTCCCGCCCGACGCCGGCGACCTGGCCGCGCGCGAGCGGCGCGCGGAGCGCGCGCGCGCGCCGCACACGCACGAGGAGTTCCGCGCCGAGATCCGCGACTTCGCCGCCGGCATCCCCGGCGCGGCGCTCAGCGAGTCACTGCGCGCTGCGCGCGCGCTGCGCGCCAAGGGCTTCGTCGCGACCGCGGAGGGCCTGCGCCTGGTGCAGGGCGTGGGGCCCCGGATCGAGCTGCTGGTGCCCGAGACGCCCCCGCCGCGCGAGCTGGTCGGCCGGGTGGTGCTGATCCGGCGCGGCCCCTCCGATGGCTGAGGCGCCGCGGCTCGACTCACTGGCGCAGCCGATCGGCCTGCCCGCCGACGAGATCCTGGCGCGCTTCGTCGGCTGGGCCGAGGGGCGCGGGCTGCGCCCCTATCCGGCGCAGGAGGAGGCGTTCCTCGAGCTGCTCGAGGGCCGGCACGTGGTGCTGGCCACGCCCACCGGCTCGGGCAAGTCACTCGTGGCGCAGCTGCTCCACTTCAAGGCGCTGTGCGAGGGCGCGCGCTCGTTCTACACCTCGCCGATCAAGGCCCTGGTCTCGGAGAAGTTCTTCGCGCTGTGCAATGACTTCGGCGCCGAGAACGTGGGCATGCTGACCGGGGACGCCAGCATCAACGCGGCCGCTCCGATCGTCTGCTGCACCGCCGAGGTGCTGGCCAACATGGCGCTGCGCCGCGGCGACGCGATGCAGCTGCCCTACGCGGTGCTCGACGAGTTCCACTTCTACTCCGACCCTGCGCGCGGCTGGGCCTGGCAGGTGCCGCTGCTCACGCTGTCCAAGACCACGTTCCTGTTGATGTCGGCGACCCTGGGAGACACCAGCGCGATTCGCGCCGACCTCGAGCGCCGCAGCGGGCGCAAGGTGTCATTGGTGACTTCCGAGGAGCGGCCGGTGCCGCTCGACTACTCGTACCGCGAGACGCCGCTACACGAGACGGTGTCGGACCTGCTCGAGGAGGGGAAGGCGCCGATCTACGTCGTGAGCTTCACGCAGCGCGAGACCGCCGAGCTGGCGCAGAGCCTGACCAGCCTTTCGGTCGCCACCCGCGCCGAGCGCGACGCGATCGCGCGCGCGCTCGGCGACTTCGCGTTCGACAGCCCCTACGGCAAGGAGCTGGCGCGGCTGGTGCGCGCGGGCATCGGCATCCACCACGCGGGGCTGCTGCCGAAGTACCGGCTGCTGGTCGAGCAGCTCTCGCAGCAGGGGCTGCTCAAGGTCATCTCGGGCACCGACACGCTCGGCGTCGGCGTGAACATCCCGATCCGCACGGTGCTGTTCACCAAGCTCGCGAAGTTCGACGGTCGCAAGGTGGGGCCGCTGTCGGTGCGCGATTTCCGTCAGATCGCCGGCCGCGCCGGCCGCAAGGGCTTCGACGAGCGCGGCAGCGTGGTCTGTCAGGCGCCCGAGCACGTGATCGAGAACAAGCGCATGCGCGCCCGCGCGCAGGCCGGCGGGAAGAAGAAGCGCGAGGTCAGCAAGAAGCCGCCGCCGGGCTTCGTGGGCTGGACCGAGGAGACGTTCGAGAAGCTGCGCGACCGGCCGCCCGAGCCACTGGTCTCGCGCTTCCGAGTCACTCACGGGATGCTGGTGCTGCTCTTGCGCCACGGCGAGGAGCAGGCCGACCCGCGCCGCAGCTGGCGTGGCGTGGCGGAGCTGATCGCCGAGAGTCACGAAGACGAGCGCCGCAAGCGCCGGCTGCTGCGCGACGCGGCCCAGCTCTTCCGCGGGCTGCGCGCCGCCGACATCGTGCGCCTGGAGCGCGACCCGGCGACCGGACTCCGGCGCATCCGGGTGGCCGACGACCTGCAGTGGGACTTCTCGCTGCACCATGCGCTCTCGTTGTATCTGGTCGAGGCGATCTCGTACGTCGAAGCGCGCGACGAGGCCTTCGCGCTCGAGCTGCTCTCGCTGGTCGAGGCCGTGCTCGAGGACCCGCGCGCGATCCTGTTGCGCCAGCTCGACCGTCTGAAGAGTGACTTGATGGCGCGGCTCAAGGCCGAGGGCGTGCCCTACGAGGAGCGCATCCAGCGCCTCGACGAGGTCGAGCCGCCCGCGCCCAGCCGCGAGTTCATCGAGCAGACGTTCGAATACTTCGCGCGGAAGCATCCCTGGGTGCAGCGCCAGGACGTGAAGCCGAAGTCGATCGCGCGCGAGCTGGTCGAGGGCTACTGGGACTTCGACCACTACGTGCGCTTCTACGGCCTGCAGCGCAGCGAGGGCCTGTTGCTGCGCTATCTGGGCGAGGTCTACGGGTCACTCGTGCAGACGGTGCCCGCCAACGCCAAGACCGACGCCGTGCAGGACGTGATCGCGTACCTGCGCGCCATGCTCGAGCGCGTCGACTCGAGCCTGGTGGCCGAGTGGGAGAGTCTGCTGCACCCCGAGGTCGCAGCCGCCCGCGGCGCGCCCGGGCACCCTGCCCAGGCGCGGGTCCCGCGCGGCTACGACCTCGCCGCCGATCCCCGCGAGCTGCGCGCGCGCGTCCGCGCCGAGCTCCACGGACTCACTCGGGCGCTCGCGGCGCGCGACTGGGAGGAGGCGGCGCGCCTGGTGCACCAGGATGCGGACGACCCCTGGACCGCCGAGCGCTTCGCGCGCGCGCTCGCGCCCTTCCAGGCGGACTACGGCGAGATCGTGTTCACGCCGCGCGCGCGGGAGAACCAGTGGACCCGGCTCGAGCCCGACGGCCCGCGGCGCTGGCGCGCCACGCAGGTGCTGGTCGACCGCGAGGACGACAACCTGTGGCACATCGCGGCCGAGGTCGACCTGGGCGTCGAGCGCGATCCCGTCGGGCCGCTCTTGCGGCTGACTCGCATCGGGACGTGAGCCGCCGTCTCAGCCCGCGCTCGTGTGCCCAGGCCGCGGCCCCGCGTCGCCGGCAGCGCATCGCTCGCGAAGCGCGCGCGACGCCGCTCCGCCTCGGCGCTCGACAGTCCCTCGTGACTCGTCTCGAGCCGTTTGCAGGCGGCGTCGCAGTCCTCGCTCCAGAACGCCGCGCCGGGATCGCTCATCCGCGCTTTCGATGCCCGGCCGCGCGCTGCTTCTCGCGCGTGGCGCGGGCGCGGCTTGCAGCCCAGCTGCAGATCGGACACTTCGCGAAGTCGTGCGAACGCGCGGGGCAGTACTGGCGGCCGAAGTAGATGATCTGCAGGTGGCGCCTGGTCCACTCACTCTCGGGGTAGAGCGCCTTCAGGTCGCGCTCGGTCTGCTCCACGTTCCGCCCGCTCGACAGACCCCAGCGCGCCGCCAGCCGGTGGATGTGCGTATCGACCGGGAACGCGGGCACGCCGAAGGCGTGCGCCATCACGACGCTGGCGGTCTTGTGACCCACGCCCGGCAGCGCCTCGAGCTCCTCGAAGCTCTTCGGTACCTGCCCGCCGTGGCGCTCGACCAGCTGCTTCGACAGCGCGTGGATGTTCTTCGACTTGGCAGGCGAGAGCCCGCAGGGCTTGATGATCTCGCGGATCGCGGGCACCGACAGCCGAGTCATCGCCGCCGGATCACTCGCCTTCGCGAACAGCTGCGGCGTGGTGCGGTTCACGCGCTCGTCGGTGCACTGCGCCGAGAGCACGACCGCGATCAACAGCGTGTAGGGGTCGACGTGCTCGAGCGGGACGTCGGGCATCGGGAACTTCTGGTCGAGGATCACGCCGACGCGGTCGGCCTTCTCTTGCCGGGTCATCTCACTCTCCCTGCCAGGAACCGGACGAAGCCCGGATGCGCATTCACGCACGGCACGAGCTCGAGCGCGTCGCCGCCCAGGCCCCGCCACTGCTGGCTGAGCCGGATGCCGACTTCCTCGAGCGTCTCGAGACAGTCGGCCACGAACGAGGGACACAGCACCGCCAGCCGCTTCACCCCGGCTTTGGCCAGGTCGGGCAGCAACAGATCCGTGTAGGGCTTGATCCAGGGCTCGCGGCCGAGGCGCGACTGGAAGCCGATCGACCAGGCGTCGGGCGGGAGCTCGAGCGCCGCGGCCAGCGCGCGCGTGGTGGCGTGACACTGCGCGCGGTAGCAGTGGGCGTTCGCTTCCACGACCGCGTCGCAGCAGCTCGGCGAGGCGAGGCAGTGCGCGCCGGTCGGGTCACTCGCGCGCATGTGGCGTTCGGGCAGCCCGTGATACGAGAACAGGACGTGGTCGGCCCGAAACGCGACCAGACGCGGCCGAGTGACTTCGGCCACGGCCTCGACGAAGCCCGGCGCGTCGTAGAACTCGGGCAGGGTCTCGATCGGCGGCAGGCCGGGGCGCGCCGCGGCCAGCTCCGCGAGCCGCGCCTCCGCCGAGCCGGACGACGATGCCGCCCACTGCGGGAAGAGCGGCAGCGCCACGATCCGCGACACGCGCGCGGCGGCGAGCCGGTCGAGCGCCTGGGCGAGCGAAGGCTCGCCGTAGCGCATGCCCAGCTCGACCCGCCAGTCACTGCCGAGCTTCGCGGCCAGCGCCGTGCGCAGCGCGAGCCCGTTCACGAGCAGGGGCGACCCGGTCTCGCTCCAGATGTTGCGGTAGAGCGCGGCCGTCTTGGGCGCGCGGAACGGCGCGATCACCAGGTTCACCAGCAGCCAGCGCGCGAGCGGGCCGGTGTCGATCACGCGTGGGTCCGACAGAAACTCGCGCAGGTAGCGGCGCACGTCCGACGTCTCGGTCGAGCGCGGGGTGCCGAGGTTGATCAAGAGGACGCCCTGGGTCACGCCGGGAGTACAATCGAGCTCCTGGGAGGATGCAATGGCTGAGCTCGATCTCGCGATTCGCGGCGGCACCGTGGTCGACGGCACGGGGGCGCCGGCGCGCCGGGCGGACGTGGGCATCCGCGCCGGCAAGCTGGCCGAGATCGGCAAGCTGTCGGGGCGGGCGGCGCGCGAGCTCGACGCTTCGGGCTGCGTGGTCGCGCCCGGCTTCGTCGACATCCACACGCACTACGACGCCCAGATCTTCTGGGACCGCATGCTCACGATCTCGCCCTGGCACGGAGTCACTTCGGTCGTGATGGGCAACTGCGGCTTCGGCGTCGCTCCCACGCGGCCGGATCACCGCGACCTGATCATGCGCACGCTCGAGAACGTGGAGGGCATGTCGCTCGACGCGCTGCGCGCCGGCATCGGGCCGGACTGGCCGTTCGAGACGTTCCCGGAGTATCTCGACGCGCTCGAAGCGCGCGGCAGCGCGATCAACGTCGGGGCGCTGGTGGGTCACACGCCCGTGCGCCTGTACGTGATGGGCGAGCAGGCCACGGAACGCGAGGCCAGCGAGGACGAGATCGCGCAGATGGAGCGGATCGTCGCCGAGGCCGTGCGCGCGGGCGCGATCGGCTTCGCCACCAGCAAGTCGGCGACCCACGTCGGCTACGAGGGCCGGCCCGTGCCCAGCCGCGCGGCGTCGCTCGGCGAGATCGAGAGACTCGCGGCCACGCTGGGCGCCGCGGGCAAGGGCATCGTACAGGCGACGATCGGCCGCGGCTTCTTCACGCGCGAGCTCGGGGAGCTGGCCCGCAAGATCGGCCGGCCGGTGTCGTGGACGGCGCTGCTCGCTGGCGCGCTCGGCCCGGACGGACACCGCAAAGTGTTGGATGACCACCAGGCGCTCCAGCGCCAGGGTGTGGCGGTGTATCCCCAGGTCGCGTGCCGGCCGCTCAACTTCGAGTTCCAGTGGAAGGCGCCGTTCCCGTTCGAGAGCATGCAGCTGTTCCAGCCGGTCTCGCGCGCGGACTTCGCGGGCAAGAAGAAGATCTACGCCGATCCGCAGTTCCGCGCCGCGCTGCGCGCGCGGGGTGAGCTCGGCGGCCTGGCCGCGCGCTGGGAGAACACGGTCGTCGCCAGCTACGCGCCCGACCCGAGCCTCGAGGAGCGCAACGTGGTCGAGCTCGCGGCCGAACGAGGCGTCCACCCCGTCGACCTGGTGCTCGACATGGGGCTTGAGACCGAGCTCGAGGCGCGCTTCCGGATCGCGATCATGAACACCGACGAGGAGGCGGTACGCGAGCTCTTGTCCCACCCCGCCGTGGTGCTGGGTCTCTCGGACGCCGGCGCGCACGCCAGCCAGCTCTGCGACGGCTGCTTCTCGACCCACCTCTTGTCTCACTGGGTGCGCGAGAAGCAGGCGCTCACGCTCGAGCAGGGCGTGCGGCTGCTCAGCTCGCGCTCCGCCGAGGTCTTCGGCATCGCCGACCGCGGCAGGCTCGAGACGGGCCTGGCCGGCGACGTCGCGATCTTCGACCCCGACACCGTCGGGTGTAGCCCGCTGCGCCGCGTGCACGACCTGCCCGCCGGGCAGGACCGCCTGATCGCCGACGCCTCGGGCATGCGCGCAGTGGTGGTGAACGGCGTGGTGCTGCGCGAGGACGGTCGCGACTCACTCGACCCGAGCGGCCCGCTGCCGGGCCGGGTGCTGCGCGGGGGAGCGGCGCGGGCCTAGCAGTCTCTAAGCCTTCAACAGATCGCGGCAGAAGGCGCGGATTGCGCCGTTCAGCACGTCAGCGGCCTCCCACTGCAGGAAGTGACCGGCGTCGCGCACCAGGAACGGGCCGACGTGGTCGGGGAAGACCGCCGCGGCCATCCGGTCGAACTCCGGGTAGATCACGTGGTCGGAGGTTCCGAACAGGATCAGTGCCTCCGTCGCCGGGTTGCGGGCCAGGATCGGCGGCTCGCTGCGCTTCTTCTCCGCGAACACCGACTCGTAGCCGCCGAAGCCGGCGCGCAGCTTCGCGCCGTCGGCGAAGGGCTCGGTCATGAAGTCGACCGCCTCGCGCGTGAAGCGACCCGGGTGCGCCCAGAAGCGCGAGCCGTAGAAGCTGGCGATGTAGCGCCGGCGCTCGGCCGGCGAGTCGAGCTCGCGCGCCAGCGCGTCCGCATCCGTGCCCTGGCGCTGGAAGTAGTCGCTGGCCTCGGCTGCGGGCCGGGTGCGCATGCCCGACATCGCGTCCTTCAGATAGGGCAGGGGCGAGTTGAAGATCACGAGCCGCTCGACCCGCTCCGGGAAGCGCAGCGCGAAGTCCTGGATCACCGCGCCACCCAGGTCGCCGCCGACCAACACCACGCGGTGTACCCCGAGCGCGTCGAGCAGCGCGGCCAGGTCGCGGCTGTGCGAGGGCACGTCGTTCCAGCCGTCGGGGGCGACCTCGCTCTCGCCGAAACCGCGCAGGTCGGGCGCGAGCACGCGGAAGCCCGCGGCCGCGAGCGGCGCGACGTTGCGCCACCAGATGCGCTTGGTCTCGGGCCAGCCGTGCACCAGGAGGAGCGGCGCGCCTTGGCCCTCGTCGACGGTGACCTGTCGGAAGCCGCGCGGCGACTCGGCGCGCACCCGGAAGCGCGCGGCGTCGAGCTCGCGCTCGCTCAAGGCGCGATCGTCTCCAGCACGTCGATCGCGTGGACGGGCGCGCCGTCGCCCTTCATCAGGTGCGCGATCGCGCCCAGCACCAGCCGCTGTTTGGCCAGGGTGTTCTTGCCGGCGAAGGCCTGGGAAGTGACTCGGATCTCGAAGTGACCGCCGCTGCCCGAGACATCGAGCGAGTCACAGGGCAGCGCGGCCTCGATCGCCGCGCGGATCTGGCCGATCACTTCGCGCGGCGGCGGATGGATCTGTAGCGCCACGCCGGACTCAGTAGCGCGGGACGGACGGGTCGATCTCGCGCGACCACGCGTCGATGCCGCCCGCCAGGTTGTGCACGTTCGAGAAGCCCAGCGCCGCGAAGTGCTCCGCGGCGGCCTGGCTGCGGCCCCCGTGGTGGCAGTGGAAGACGATCCGCGCGTCGCGCGGCAGCTTCTCGATCTCGGCCGCCACGCTCGGGTCGACCAGCTCGGCGCCGGCGATGCGCGCCTTGCGGTGCTCTTCCGGCGTGCGCACGTCGTACAGCCGGAGCTCGGCGCCCGCGTCCAAGAGCGCGCGCAGCTCCTGGACCGAGAGCTGGTTCACTTGGCCCGCCTTGGGGGCATTCGGGTTGTCGACCGCGAGCGCCTTGCGCCCGCCCTGGTCCACGGCGTCGATCGTGAGTCCGTCCGCGCGCTGCGCCGAGTCGCGATCGAAGAGCAGCGTCATGCCGTTGCTCTCGGCCGCGATCTCGTGACCCGCGCGCGGCGCGAGCGAGAGCGAGTGCTTGAAGCCGGCGTCGATCGACACGTGCAGGTCGCCGCCTTGGCGCGCTTGCGCGTCGCGCAGCAGCTGCACCGCGGCGTCGGTCACGGTGACGCGCGGCGGTGCGATGTTCGCCGCTTCGAGCCCCAGCGCCTGGTGCAGCTCGCCGGTCGCGTACATCTCCTTCACGATGTCGCAGCCGCCCTGGAACTCCCCGCCGATGTAGAGCTGCGGGATGGTCGGCCAGCTCGAGAACTCCTTGATGCCCTCGCGGACCTCGCGGTCCGACAGCACGTCGAAGCTGCCGTAGCTGGGCAGCAGCCGGTTCAGGAGCGAGACCACCTGCGACGAAAACCCGCACTGCGGGGCGTCGGGCGAGCCCTTCATGAACAGCACGACCCGCTCGGAATCGACGATCGACTGGATGCGTTCGCGAAGCGCTGGAGAGAGCGACATGGCTGGTTCCTTCCCGGAGAAGCCCGGACTACGATGCCGGCCGGCCGAGTCTAGATTCGCTAACGTGCGCCGGCCACTCGACCCCATCGTCTAGCCTGGCCCAGGACGTCGGCCTTTCACGCCGATAACGCGGGTTCGAATCCCGCTGGGGTCACTCTTCTTACTGGGCGTTCGCTCGCCTGCGGCTCGCTGCGCGGTCCTTCGGACCTTGCGGGCCTCGCTCAGGGCGGCCTTCGCTCGGCCGGAGTTGAACGCCTAGTGTAACTCGCCTTCGGACCGGTTCTTGGGCTTACGGATTTCGTGCGATCCTGGCTAGGATTGTGGGGACGGGTGGGGGATGCGGATGCGGGCAGCGTTTGCGGCGTGCTTGTTGTTGTTGGCGGCGTCCGCCCGGGCAGGCTCACTGGTCCTGGACGGGCCGGGCGTGCTGCACGTCGGTGACACGGCGAGTTACTCGGTGCGGCTGGTCACCGGACCCGACGAGCACTTCGGCGGCGGCAACGCGGATCTCCTGGTCGAGAACGCTCGCGCGTTGGCCCAGATTCCGGCCTTCGTGTGTGACTGTCCCTTCCAGCAGGGCTTCACCACTCGGAGCTACATCGTCGATCTGGCAGCGCTCGTGTCTGTGGACCCGGCGAGCGAGCCGTTCATCATGCTGGGTGGCAAAGGTTCGCCAATCGATCCCAACGACCCGGGCCCCTCGGGCTATGCCGACCTTCCCGATTTGCCGTCCGGCTCCTACGAGCTGTTCCCATTCACCTTGACTGCGCTCGCCCCCGGCGAGCTGCGCTTCGTGCCGAACCCGATCACCACCGATCCGCTGGGCTACGACGGCGCCAAGGTCACCCTCTACCAGCACCCCGATGGTCCGGGTACGGCGGCCGTGACTCAGGTGATCGATCCCGGTTCCGACGGCGTGTTCTTCAGAATCGAGATCGTTCCGGAGACCGGTCTGAGTCTCGCGGCGGTCCTGGGTGTGGGCACGCTGCTCTTGCGCCGCCGCTGGCCTGCTCCCTTGCGCTAGCCTGTCGGCCGGCAAAGGGGGTGCCATGCGGGGAAGCCGCACGCTGCATTTCGTACTGCTGTGCGCTGTGGCCGCAGCGGCCTGTCACACGGGCTCGGGCCCGAGCAACTCCGGCTCAGGCCCGAGCAGCTCCGGCGGCGGAGCGGTCGACGAGCTCGGTCTGCGCGTGCCCGAGGGCTGGAAGGAGACGCCGAAGGACATGGCCGGCATGCGCACCTTCGAGTTCCACCCCACGAGCGGGCCGGACTTCGCCGTCAGGGTGACGTCCGTCCGCGCCGGCGGCGGTCAGCCGCGCGACTGGGTGGACGCGGCGCGCACCCAGGTGAAGCCGCAGTCGCTCGAGCCCAACCCGCCGCTCGAGTCACTCTGCCCGGACCCGAACGTCGGCTCGTACTTCTCGGTCACCGACCGCAACCTGGCGGCTCCCGGCAGTACGCCCGGTCCGGATGACTGGCGCTACATGACTCAGGGGGCATTCCGGCGCGGAAGCCAGGGAATCACCTTCACCGTGTTCTCGAACGGTCCCGAGGGCCAGCCGAAGGAGAAGGCGCTCGCCATGATTCGCGAGCTGGCCTGCGCGCCCCAGAGCGCGGCGGCCCCATCCGTGCTCGAACGCGACCTGCGCGTGCCGGCGGCGGGCTGGGTCGCGCACCTGTCGTTGCCGGGCTTCGAATTCGAGCGCGACGGCGAGCTCGACGTCGGCGGGCAGATGCTCCAGGCGTCGAACCCCGAGACCGGCTTCGAGCTCTCTGCGTTCTCCATGCAGCAGGCCGACTCACCCAGCTCCGAGCAGTGTCGTGATCGCGTCTGGACGCCGATCGAGACGAAGTTCGCCCACGACTACAAGAGCGAGGCGCGCACGCTGCAGAGCGGCGAGTGGGCGGTCGGCGAGCTGAACACTCCCGCGCAGGGCAAGGTGTACAAGAGCTGGCACGCGTTCCGCGGACTCGAACGCGGCTGTTTCGAGATGCACCTCTCCGCACTCGGGAACGTGCCCGACTCCGACTTCGCGGCGCTGCTGGCGGCGGCGAGCTTCCGCTAGGCGCGCATCCCGCCGGCCTTGGCGATCGGGTGCAGGCTGGCCTCGGCGCTCGGCCGCTTGCCGACCCGCTCGAACCAGGCGGCGATGTTCTTCAGCGCGGGATCGCGCGTCTGACCCACGCCCGCCAGGAAGTCGAGCCCGCAGTAGAGCACGATGTCGGCCAGCGTGAAGCGATTGCCGCAGATCCACTGCTTGTTGCCCAGCAGTGAGTCGAGCTTCGCGAGATTCTTCTGCGCGTAGACCTTCAGGCCGGGCGCGGCTTCGGGAATCGTGTGCAAGCGATCCTTGAACATGGCCAGGCCTTCGGCGAAGCGGAAGCCGTTCGCGCCGGGCTCGGTCACGCCGAGCTCGATGCGGCGGATCCACATCCGCGTCTCGCCGCGCTCCTCGGGGGTCGAGCCCACCAGCGCCGGCTTGGGATGCTTCTCCTCGAGGTACTCGCAGATCGTGACCGTCTCGGCCAGGTTCTGGCCGTTGTCGAGATCGAGTGAGGGCATCTGACCGGCCGGGTTCCGGTCGGTGTAAGGCGGCCGGCGATTCGCGCCGCCCATGATGTCCACCTGCTCGGTGGGAATCTGCAGGTTCTTCTCGAGCAGGAACATGCGGACCAGGCGCGGGTTCGGTCCGAGCGAATCGTAGAGCTTCAAGGCGTTTCTCCTTCACGAGTGGGGCCGACGGTGACGCGCGCGGGTGTCGCCGGCGCGCGCCGCTATCATACGCGGACGGGAGCGGCGAGGTTTCGGGCCGGCGCCGCGTCGGCCGCTCGAAGACGGACGGCGTGGCATACTCGACCTGCTTCGCGCCGAGGAGTCCCGCAGTGAAGCGCTTCCTGCCGCCGAACGAGCTTGCCCGTGACTCGCGTTTCAAGCGCGCGGGCGCCCGCAATCAGCTCGTGCCGTCGCTGCCCGACGACGTGGACCAGATCGTGGCCGTGCTCGAGGCGGTGGCGCCGAAGATTCGCCAGCGCGTCGAAGGCACGGCGCTCGAGCCCGTGTACGACGAGCTGGGACCGGGCTTCGCGTTCCTCATGAACTCGGCGCAGCCGAAGCCGGGCTCGCCCGATGCCGAGCGCCAGCTGCGGCTGCGCCTGCACGGCATCTACGTGGGCGAGCTCCAGGCGCTCGAGGCCGCGGGCCGCACGCTCTGGGATTTCCCCGACGCGCCTTGGGAGTTCAAGATGAACATGGCGCGCCAGTGCTGGGACGAGACGCGCCACGTGCAGATCTACGAGAAGCTGCTCGAGCGCGCCGGGGGCGCGATCGGTGAGTACCCCGAGAACACCTTCCTGTTCGAGGCCTCGTGTCACGACGACCCGGTGCTGCGCGTGACGGGCGTAAACCGCTGTCTCGAAGGGCTGGCGTGCGACGTGTTCCGGCAGCTGATCGACTTCGGCAAGAGCACCGGTGATCCGGTGCTGGCGCAGGCCGTGGACTTCGTGCTCGCCGACGAGCTCACCCACGTGCGCTTCGGCAGTGACTGGGTGAAGGAGTGGACGCGCAACGATCCGGAGCGCGCGCGCCGCGCCCACGAGTTCCAGCGCGAGGTCGACCGCCGCTTCACCTTCGGCGGCACGCGCTCGATCGCCCGCGAGGAGCGGCTCGAGGCCGGCTTCAGCGAAGAAGAGCTCGACGAGCTGTCGGCGACCCAGGGCGGCGGGCCCAGGCGCGAGACCTTGTTGCGCGCCGCGGAGATCGCGCGCGAGCGGCACCTGGCCCGGCGCAGCGCGCGGGCCTGAACCTTCGCGCTTCGTTCACCTTCCCGGGCTCGCACCACCTCGGGCAGTGAAACACTCTCCACGAGTCACGCGGAGCTTTCTGCATTCCGCTCGGGCTCCGGTCGACTTGCGGGTTCCTCTCGATGGAAGTGGGTGGCGCGACACTTGCACAGCGCGCCGGGTGACTCCCCCAATCACTCACACCCTACGAGGATTCCATGAACCCACTCTCTCGGTGCGCACTACTCGTCGTCCTGTGCGCGGGCTTCGCCGCGCATGCCTTCGGAGCGACGGTGCTCGTCGCCAACGACGGTCTCGACTCAGATACTTGCGGAACCGCCAAGGATCCTTGCCGATCGATCGGAAAGGCGATCACCCGCGCCAACGACGGCGACAGCATCGTCGTGGGCCCCGGCCGCTACGGCGAGCTGAACAACGACGGCGCCTTCGGCGGCGCCGGCGAGGAGCCGAACGCCGCGGGCGGCATGATCGTGGTCGACAAGGGCGTCAAGATCCAGTCACTGCTGGGCGCGACGCTGACCGTGATCGACGCGCGCGGGCTGGTCGATACCGCCGTCAGCATCACCGGCTCCGGTGCGAGCTTCGGCGGCCCGAAGCGCGGCTTCACCGTGACCGGCGCGACCGGAACCGCGATCTCGGCGAACGGCGCGGGCATCACG
Source organism: Myxococcota bacterium (assembly GCA_035498875.1). Taxonomy (GTDB): domain Bacteria; phylum Myxococcota_A; class UBA9160; order SZUA-336; family SZUA-336; genus VGRW01. The sequence continues at coordinate 120,483 of DATJZP010000025.1, read as the reverse complement.
GTCTCGAGCAACCTGGCGCTCACCAACAACGCCACCGGCTACGTGATCGCGGGCAGCGGCGCAACGGTGTTCGGGAACATCGCCCTGGGCAACGAGATCGGGTTCAACGTCTCGGCCACCGACAGCGTGGTTCGCGGCAACATCGCCTGGGTTAACTCACTGGTCGGCTTCTCGGTCTCGGGCACGGGTGACGTGTTCGACCGCAACCTGGCCACCGGCAACGGCAACAGCGGCTTCAACTTCTCGGTCGCCGGCGACGGCGGTCAGTTCCTCGGCAACGCTGCGATCGCGAACGGCAGCAACGGCGTCGCGCTGACCGGCGACGGCTTCACGATCCGCGATACCACTGCGATCGGCAACGACGACAATGGTCTGGGCTTCTCCGACCCGAACGCCGCGCCGAGCGGTGGCAACCTGTTCGGGAACCTGGGCTGCGGCCTGCGCAACGCCTCGAACGGCGCAGTCACGACCTCGAAGATCTACTTCGGATCGCCCACCGGCCCGGGCACCGACGATCCGGCCGATCGCGTCTGCGACATCGGCGCCTCGACCACCAACACGGACAAGTTCGCGATCAAAGGCGTGAAGCCGAAGGTCAAGACCCTGTTCTGAGTCACTGCCGGGCCGGGCGACGCGGGGGTCACGAAGACCTCGCGCGCCTCGCGGGCGATCGCGAGCGTCTGAACGGCAACGCCGCCAGCCCGTCCCCGCCGCGAGCAGGAAGAACCCGGAGCTTCAGTGTGACTCGCGCGAAAGCTTCACGAAGACCTCCCGGGCATCGCGTGCGTCTACGTCCCGCCCGAACGGGACGTAGACGAGTGAGTCGGGTCCCGCGGTCCGGACCAGGAAGCCGGCGGTTTCGACGGCCAAGATGCGCGCCCGCTCGGGTCTTTCACCCCGGCGCGCGGCGACGATGTCGCGCAGCGCGGCCTCGTGGTCGGCGTTCATGTGCTCGATCACGCGCGCCGCGCCCTCGAGCCAGCCGCGGCCGAGCGGGTCACACAGGATGGCTTCGGGCGGCAGCCAGCGGATCGCGCCGAAGCCGCCGATCGCGCGCACCCGGAGCGGCGCGAGCGCCCAGAAGGCGAAGTCGTGGGCGCTGCCGTAGCGGGGCGCGCCGGGCACGCGCGCGGCGTAGCGCGCGTACAGCTCTTCGAGCTCCGCGCCGTCCACGTCGAGCCGCGCCGCGCGCGCTAGCACGGTGACCCGCCAGCTGGCCTGCGCGTCGGGCCGTGCGTCCCCCTCCGGGTCGCGCACGAACAGTGAGCAGCGTGGATCGCGCTCGAGGTTCCTCGTGTGCTGCGCGATCGCCGAGATCAGCACGAAGGGCGTGCCGTCGGCGCGCAACGCGAACGGCGCCAGTGACCCGAACGGGAATCCCGCCACGTCGGCCTCTGCCGCCAGCGTGCAGAGCGTGGCGTTGTGCGCTTGCAGGAGCCAGGAGCGGGCCTCGCCCGCGGCGTCGCTCACGCCAGGCCCAGCCGCGCGAGCTGATCCTCGGGCGCCTCGACCGCCGCGAGCGCGGCGCGCAAGAGCTCCTCGGCTCGCTTCTCGCCGGGAGTGCCCGCGAGGTTCTGCGACTCGGCCGGATCGTTGCGCAGATCGTACAAGTGACTGCCGCGGAACGGCCCGAGCGCCCAGTAGGGCAGGCGATCGCCCGGGCCGTAGGGCTGCCGGATCACCGGGATCTTCGAGCCGGGCATGCGGTCGAGCCGCGCGCGGTCGTCGGGCGGCGGAAGCCGCAGGTCGGGCAGGCGGTGCAGCGGCATCGTCGACCAGCGGTTCGAGAACAGCGAGAGCGGAGCGTTCGCGCCCGCGGGCGCGCGCGCGTACTTGGTGTGGCCGTCGTTCACGTGCACCTCTCGCCCCCAGTAGCCGGCGAGCGCCCACTCGCGGATCGAATTCGTCTCGCCGCGCAAGAGCGGCACGAGCGAGTGCCCGTGCGTGCGGTGAGTCGCGCGCGCGCCGAACAGGTCGAGCAGGGTCGCGTGCAGGTCGACGTTGGTGGTGAGCGCCGAAGAGCTGCCGGCGGGCACGCCGGGCCAGGCCACCAGCAAGGGGATGTGGCCGAGCGGTTCGAACACCGGCAGCGCCGGCTTGCCGAAGGCGTCGCGCTCGCCCAGGTAGTGACCGTGGTCGGTGCACACGAACACCGCCGTCCGCGACCACAGCCCGGCGCGGTCGAGCGCGTCGAGCAGCTTCCCGAACCAGCGGTCGATCATGGTCAGCTTGGCGCCGTAGCTCGCGCGCAGCTGGCGCGCCTGGCGCTCGCTGATCACGCCGCTCGCGACACCATTCGGTGTATAGGGCGGCCAGATCAGGTGCGGCCCCTGCCAGTCGGGGTCGTACATCGAGGCGTAGGGCTCGGGCGTGTCGAACGGCTCGTGCGGGTCGAACTCGTCCACGAACAGGAGGAAGCGCTCGTGTTGCGGCGCGTCGCGCTCGAGCCAGCGCGCGGCGCTCTGCAGGGTGCGCGGGCCGGGAAAGTCCTGCTCGCCCCGGAACCACCCGCGTGAGTCGTCGTAGGGCGTGTGACCGCGCCCGAACGAGGGCGCGCCGATCCAGCTGGGGTCCGGCCGGGTTCGCCAGGGATCGCTCTCGTGACCGCGCTGGTAGTCCCAGGCCGTGAAATCGGTGTGGTAGTTCTCGCCGCCCACCTCGAACAAGTGCGGGTGGTCCGAAACCAGCATGGTGGTGACTCCCGCGCGCCGCAGCGCCACGGTGATCGGCTCCTCCCAGAGCTCGATCGAGCCCCACGGTTTCCACAAAAAGTCGAGCGCTCCGCACAACAGGTCGTGGCGCGCGGGGATGCAGGGCAACGAACCCGCGAAATGCGCGTCGAAGCGGATGGCACGGCGCGCGAAACGGTCCAAGTGGGGCGTGTCGAACTCGCGCGCTCCATAGGCGCCCAGGAGATGCCGATTCAAGCTGTCGAGCAGGACCACGACGGCGCTCAGCGGCGCAGCCTGCGATGTCTCGTGCATCGGGGCATTGTCTCACGCTGGAACGGAGGAACGAGCATGACCCGAAAGCTCTATCGCTGCACCGCGCTGGCGCTCTGCCTGGCGGCCGCCTCGGCTCGCGCCGACGTGCAGGCGGGCGACGTGATCACCGCGGCCAACAAGGAGAAGGTGCGCGGCCTCGTCCCGGACGAGTTCTACACCTACGCGATCGAGAAGTTTCCCGACCTCGAGATGAAGATCGTGCCGACCGCCGACTACCCCGTGCACCCGAAGTACGTCGAGGCCACGGTGCAGTTCGCGTGTCAGGCGAAGATCGACGCCACCGGCCGGATCCAGAACTACACCGCTGGCCAGCCCTTCCCCTTCTCGGAGTGGGCCAAGACCGCCACGAATCACCAGTGCGACCTCACCCCGGACGATCCGCAGTTCGCGCTGAAGCTGGCCTGGGACGTGAACTACCGCTGGCAGGGCGGCTCGGGCTTCAACCTGCCTCACTGGGGCTTCGCGAACCTGCGCAACAACGGCCGCGAGCAGTGGCGGCTGTCGCAGGGCGAGTACCGCCGCACTTACTTCAGCGCGCGCGCCGACCTGCTGCCCGCGACCACAGAGCTGGAGAAGGGCACGAACGTGGAGTGGGCCGAGTATTTCGACGTGAAGGCGCCGTTCGACCTGCGCGGCACGATGTTCCTCTTGTACCGCTACCGCGACAACAAGGAGGACGACACCTGGGCCTACATCCCGGCGCTGCGCCGCGTGCGCCGCATCGCCGCCACGCAGAAGAGTGACTCGCTGCTCGGCACCGAGTTCACGCTCGAGGACTTCTACCTGTTCTCGGGCTACGTCTGGGATCACTCCTGGGAGTTCAAGGGCGAGAAGCAGCTCCTGGGCGTGCCAGACAGCGGCCGCACCTGCTTCCCGCGCTCGAGCGGCGCGATCTCACCCAAGAACATGGTCAGGCTCGGCAGCGACGAGGAGTGGCGCGCCTGCCGCTTCGATCCCTACGGCGTCCTGCCCATGGTGGGTGAGTCGTGGCAGAAGCGCGCCTCGTTCGAGCTCGACGACGTCCCCAAGCAGGAAGGTCATCCCTACAGCCGCAAGAAGATCTGGTACGACAAGGAGACCATGAGTCCCGGACTGGCGGTCTGCTACGACCGCGGCGGGAAGCCCTTCAAACTGATCGGCGGCGTGGGCAAGTGGAGCGAGACGACCGGCCTGCCCGAGAACAAGGGCCTCGACGTCCTGCTCGGCAGCTCGGTCATGATCGTGAACCTGCAGAGCGGCAACTCGAACCTGGGTCAGTTCGACGGCTCGAACGCGATGGAGTTCGACGTCAACGAGAGCCGCAAGTACTACGACACGACCAAGCTGAAGACCGCCGGACACTAGCTCCGTTCGAAGCGCTTCCAGCTCTCGGGGCGGGCCTCGATCCCGCGCACGAGCAGCGACTGCGAGGCGTGGCCGATCGGCCCGCGCTCGTCGAACAGGCGCGCGACGGCGGTGCCGGCGCCGTTCGCGGCGTAGCTCGCGCGCGAATCGAGACACACCCACTCGCCCGACGCTGGCCGGTGCAGGTTCAGGCTGGTGTCGGGGTTGATCGCCACGAACGGCCGGCGCGCGATCGCGCTCTTGTCGCGCATGAAGTTCTGGATCAGCGGGATCGAGTAGGTCATGTCCGAGGCGAACGCGACGCGCACCAGCGGCGTGTTCTCTTCGCCCGCGACCAACGGCACGCGCATGCGCAGCCAGGCGGTGGGTGACTCGAAGCCCGGCACGGGCCGCAGCTCGAGCACGTGCTGCAGCGGGCTGTCCGGCTCCCCGGGCCGTGACTCGCCCCAGGGGAAGCGGATGCCGCTGTCCGGCAGGGCCGGCGCGGGCTCGTCGGCGAACGGTACCGGCACGTCCGCGGTGCGGAAGCGCATGGCGCTCGCCCGTGCGTACGTCTCGTCGCCCGCCAGAAGCTCGGCCTCGACGAGCTCGACGCTCGAGCCCGCGCGAATCAGCCGCGCGCGGGTCCGCACCGGCGCCATCGGCGCGGCGCGCATCAGGTCGACGGTCAGCCGAGTGACTTGCGCCGGCCGCTCCGCGGGCACGCGCTCGACCGCGCGCGCCAGCAGCGCCAGCATCGGGCTGCCGTGCTGCGTGCCGGGATACCACGGCCCCTGCGCGAGCAGCGTGGGCACGAAGGTGTCGCCTTCGGGCGCAAACACGAATTCGGGCGCGTCCGGCACGGCGCGCAGCCTAGCACGCCGACTCCCGCCGTCTCGGCTATGCTGCGCGCATGGAGATACGAACCGAACGACCGCAGCTCACGACGCCAGACGGAAAGATGCCCGCCTTCCTGGCCGCGCCCACGCCCCCGGGTCGCTACCCGGCCGTGATCGTGGTGATGGAGGCCTTCGGACTGAATGGTCACATCGAGGACGTGACGAAGCGGATCGCCGCCGAGGGCTACGTCGCGCTGGCGCCCGACATGTACTACCGCAGCCTGCCGGACAACAAGGTCGGCTACGACGAGCTGCCCAAGGCGATCGGGCTGATGCAGAAGCTCGACGACGGCAAGATCGTGAGGGACGTCGGCGCGGCGCTCGACTATCTCGCGGCGCAGCCCAACGTGAACGCCGACAAGATCGGCATCACGGGCTTCTGCATGGGTGGCCGGATCTCGTTCCTGGCCGCGTGTGAGTTCCCCGGGCGGATCGCGGCTTCCGCGCCGTTCTACGGCGGCGGCATCGCGGGACTCCTGCCGAAGGCCGACAAGATCCGCGCGCCGCTGCACCTGTTCTTCGGCGACCGCGACGCGTTCATTCCCCAGGACCAGGTGAAGGCGATCGACGCCAAGCTGCGCGAGCTGGGCAAGCGCTACGAGCTCGACAACTACGCCGGTGCGGACCACGGCTTCTTCTGCAACGACCGGCCGTCCTACAACGAGAAGGCCGCGAGCGACGCCTGGACCAAGCTGAAGGCGTTTTTCCGCGAGCACCTGGGCGCGCGAGGTAAGTGAATCATGGCACGACCCTTCCCGAGTGATCCGTATCTCGAGGGCAACTACGCGCCGCTGTCTTTCGAGGCGGACGCCCACGACCTGGTGGTGCGCGGCGAGATCCCGCGCTGTCTCGAGGGCGCCCTGTACCGCAACGGCGCCAATCCGCAGTACGCGCCGCGCGGCCGCTATCACTGGTTCGACGGCGACGGGATGATCCACGGCTTCTTCTTCGAGAACGGGCTCGTCTCGTACAAGAACCGTTGGGTGCGCACCGAGCGCTGGCAACGCGAGCGTGCGGCGGGCGAGGCGTTGTTCGGCGGGCTCATGAATCCCGGCCTGTCCGATCCGGGCGTCGCGAACGTCTCACCGAACACCGCCAACACCAACATCGTCTGGCACGCGGGCCGGCTGCTCGCGCTGTGGGAGGCCGGGCTGCCCACCGAGCTCGACCCCGTGACGCTCGAAACGCGCGGCACCTGGGACTTCGCCGGGCGACTGACTCGCCGCAACCACCCGAGCGGCATCATGACCGCGCACCCCAAGCTCGACGCGCGCACCGGCGAGATGGTGATGTTCGGCTACAGCCCGCTCGAGCCCTATCTCGTCTACAACGTGGTCGGCCGCGACGGCACGCTTCTGAAGAACATCGAGCTCGACGTACCGTGGCCCAGCATGATGCACGACTTCATGGTCACCGCCGAGCACGTGATCTTCCCGGTGTTCCCGGTGGTCTTCGACCTGGGCGCGATCCAGAACGGCGGCAGCATGATGTCGTGGCAGCCCGAGCGCGGCTCGATGCTCGGAGTCATGTCGCGCCACGGCGACGGCTCCGACCTGCGCTGGCTCGCGACCGATCCCTGCTACGTCTTCCATCCGATGAACGCGCACAGCGAGGGCACGCGGGTCGTGTGCGAGGTGGCGCGCTTCCCGGTGGTGCCGCTGTTCGGCGTGGAAGGGCAGGGACCCGCGAGTCTCTACCGGTTCACGCTCGATCTCGCGCGCGGCACGGTGAAGCAGGAGCCGCTCGACGATCTGCCCGCCGAGTTCCCGCGGCTCGACGAGCGCTACACCGGTCTGCCGTACGCGCACGGCTACGCCGCCGGACGCACGAGCACGGACACGAAGGGCATCGCGGGCTTCGACGCGATCCTCCACTACAACGTCAAGAGCGGCAGCCGCAGCGTGCACGCGCTGCCCGAGGGCAGCTACACCGGCGAGCCGGTGTTCGTGCCGTCGCGGCCCGACGCGCCGGAAGGCGAAGGTGTGCTGCTCGCGACCGTGTACCGCGAGGCGGAGCGCGCAAGTGAGCTGCTGGTGCTCGATGCCGAGAACGTCGAGAAGGATCCACTCGCGACCATCGCGCTGCCCACGCGCGTGCCGTTCGGCTTCCACGGAAACTGGCGCCCCGCGGCCGAGTGACTGGCGCGGCGGGGGACGAACGGATTCTCGACGCCCTGGTCGAGCTGAACCGCTCCGGCCGCTCGCGCCCGCTCGCCAAGTTCAAGAGCCTGGCGGGCGCGCACCAGTATCTGAAGGCCTACGCGCTGTTCCGGCGCTTCGTCCCGCCGGGGGCGCGCGTGCTCGACTGGGGCGCGGCGGGCGGTCACTTCTCGTACTTCCTGGCGCGCGCCGGCTACCGCGCGGCGGGCTATTCGTTCCACCCCTTCGAGTTCGCCAGCTGGCTCGACGACCCCGGCTACGAGTTCAGCGCGGGCAGCGAGGCCGAGCCGGTGAAGCTGCCCTATGCCGACGCGAGCTTCGACGCCGTGGCCTCGATCGGCGTGCTCGAGCACGTGCGCCAGACCGGCGGCAGTGAGTCGGGCAGCCTGGCCGAGATCCGGCGCGTGCTGCGCCCGGGCGGAGTCTTCGTCTGCTATCACTTCCCCAACCGCGCCAGCTGGATCGAGGCGGCCGCCTCGCTGCGCAGCGGCAAGCACCACCACCCCTACCGTTTCGTGCGCGAGGACATCCTGCGACTCACGCGCGAGGCCGGCTTCGAGCTCCTGTACCTGGAGCGCTACGGCTTCCTGCCGCGCAACACCTTGCACCGGCTGGGGGACTCACTCGCCACCTCGCACGGCTTCGCGCGAGGCTGGGACGCGGCCGACGCGCTGCTCGGCAAGCTGTTCGGCCCGATCTGCCAGAACTGGTGCTTCGTCGCGCGCAAGCCCTGAGCGAGTCAGTCGGCGACGAGCCGCAAGAGCGTCGCGGTGGTGGCCAGCGGGTCGACCCAGGCGTCGCCGAGCAGCGAGCGCGGCAGGTCGATCACGCGCTCGGGCTTGCGCGCCTGGAACAGCTCGGGCTTGATCGCCACCACCACGCCCTTCTGGTCGGCAAAGACGTTGTCGACGCCGGCGAGCTCGAGCAGGTGCGACACGAAGGCGTCGCCGCAGACCACGCGCAGCGGCGTGCGCGAGACCGCGAACGCAACCTTGCGCCGCGGCTCGAGCTTCAGCTTCGAGACGCCGTCGCTGACTCGCTGGATCAAGGCGGCCGCCGCCTTCGGCTTGCCGAGCGAGCTCGCGATCTCGGTGTAGGCGGAAAACACCTCGTCGGTGCTCTCCGGCGAGAACATGCGCACGGGGATCGTGCGGGCGGCGAAGGCGGCGCGCACGTCGGCCGCATCGGGCCCGCCGATCGCCAGGTTGGCGCCGCTCACAAAGGCGCGCTCCATCGCATCGGGCGCGTGCGAATCCAATGACTCGAGCCGATCCGCCAGCCCGAGCGCCTGGGCCACGCGCGTGGTCGACTCCGAGAGCGAGATCACCCGGCGCGGTGCGGGCGGGGGGCAGGCGCAGAGCAGGAGCAGCGCGCACCACGCCCCCGCGAGTCGTGCTCTCGGTTCCCCCACGGCGCCAGAATATCGCGCGCAATGCTCGCGCGCGCCCGTCTCTCGGGTAGATTCCCGCCCATGACCGCCGCCCCGGGGGCCGCCGCGCCCCACCAGTCACTCGCGTACCGCCGCGACATCGACGGCCTGCGCGCGGTGGCGGTGCTGTCGGTCGTGTTCTACCACGCCCGCCTGCCCGGCTTCGGCGGCGGCTTCGTGGGCGTGGACGTGTTCTTCGTGATCTCGGGCTATCTGATCACGCAGATCATCCTGCCCGAGGTCGAGCGCGGCCGCTTCTCGATGCTGGGCTTCTACGAGCGCCGGATCCGGCGCATCTTCCCGGCGCTGTTCGTGGTGCTGCTCGCGGTGCTCGCGATCGGCTGCGCGCTGCTCCTGCCCGACGATCTGGTCGAGCTCTCGCGCAGCACGGTCGCCACCACGTTCTTCGCCGCGAACTTCCACTTCCTGTCGCAAGCGGGATACTTCGACGCGCCTTCGTGGACCAAGCCGCTGCTCCACACCTGGTCACTCGCGGTGGAGGAGCAGTTCTACATCGTGTTTCCGCCGCTGCTCCTGCTCGCGAAGCGCAAGCTCGGCGGTCACTACCTCGCGCTCACCTGGGCCACGGTCGCGGTCTCGCTCGCCGCTTGCATCGTCGGCACGAACAACTTCCGCGACGCCGACTTCTACCTCGCGCCCACGCGCGCCTGGGAGCTCGGGATCGGCAGCCTCCTGGCGATGGGCGCCGTACGCGCGCCGGGCTCGCGCGCGCTGCGCGAGCTGGCCGCGGCCGCGGGTCTGGCCGGGATCCTGTATGCGGTCACGCGCTACGGCGAGAGCACGAAGTTCCCGGGAGTGACTGCGCTGCCGCCGGTGCTGGGCTCGGCGCTGCTGCTCTGGGCGGGAACGAACGGCACGAGCGCGGTCGGCCGCCTGCTCTCCACCCGCCCCGCCGTCTTCGTCGGGTTGATCTCCTACTCACTCTACCTGTGGCACTGGCCGCTCCTGGTGTACGCGTCGTACGTGCCGGTGCGCGTGCTCCGCGTGCCCGAGGCGCTGGGCGTGATCGCGCTCTCGGCCGTGCTGGCGACGCTCTCCTTTCGGTACATCGAGCGCCCCTTCCGCGGCGCGCGCAGCCGCTTCGACCGCGCGGTGATGTTCCGGGGTGGCGTCGGCGTGTCGCTCGCGACCGCGGCGGCGGCTCTGGCGATCGCCGCGAGCGGCGGGCTGCCGTGGCGGATCGACGCGCAGGTGGCCGCGCTCGAGGCCACGCGCGACGAGAAGAGCCAGATCGCGTGGTGCAACTTCCACCGCGACGTCCACGGCCCGAAGCTGTGGGCGCGCGAGCTCGGTGACCCGAACGCCGAGCGCGCCAGCTTCATCGTCTGGGGCGACTCGCACGCCTGCGTGCTGGCGGGGGCGATCGACTCACTCGCCAGGCAGAGCGCCCGGCGCGGGCACCTCGCCGCGGGCGGCGGCTGTCCCCCGCTGCTCCTGGACGGTGACTCGGTGCACAACGACATCTGCGAGTCGACCAACCAGCGCGTGATGCGCGAGCTGACCTCGGATCCGGGAATGCGCGACGTCGTCATGATCGGCCGCTGGGGTCTCTATTTCGAAGGTCATGGCTACGGCCCCGAGCAGGTGCGCGAGCCGATCGAGCTCGCCGGTCACGACGGCAGCGGCCCGCACCGCCACGAGGTGCTCGCGCACAGCCTGGTCGAGACCGCGCGCCGCCTGGCCGCCGCGGGCAAGCGCGTCTGGGTCGTGGGACCCGTGCCCGAGGTCGGCTTCGACGTGCCCGCGGTGCTGGCGCGCGCGCGCATGCTGCGCCGCACGGTCGACGTCGCCCCCGCGCTCAGCGACTTTCTCGCGCGCCAGCACGCCGTGCTCGCCACCCTGGCCGAGCTGGAAGGCGCGCCCTCGATCCACGTGCTGCTGCCCCACGAGCTCCTGTGCGGAGCGCAGTCCTGCGACGTGATTCGCGAAGGTCGCCCTCTCTACTGGGACGACGACCACCTGTCGCGCGCGGGTGTCAGTGTGGTGCTGCCGCTGCTCCAGCCGATCTTCGCGCAAACACAAGACCGGGCTGCCGTCGAGTAGACTCGCGGCATGAGCGGGAAGACCCTGCGCACCGACGTCGACGAGGGTGTCTTCGCGATCACCCTCACGCGCGCGGCCGAGTACAACACGATCACGCCCGAGCTGCGCGACGAGCTGGCGGCCGCGATCGACGCCGGCGACGCGAATCCCGATGCGCACGTGATCCTGTTGCGGGCCGAGGGCCCGGCGTTCTGCGCCGGCTACGGCCTCGACTGGTCGACCAGGGCGCAAGCGACGGAGCGGTCAGACCGAGCGCGTTCACGAGTCTGGGACTCGGTGGCCGACCTGCGCATGATGAGCCGCTTCGTCGCGACTTACATGAAGCTGTGGTACGCGGCCAAGCCGACGATCGCGGCGGTGCAGGGCTGGTGCGTGGGCGGCGGCACGGACCTGGTGCTGTGCGCCGACCTGATCGTGGCGGGCGAGGGCGCGAAGTTCGGCTATCCGCCGTCGCGTGTCTGGGGCACGCCCACCACCGCGATGTGGGTCTACCGCATGGGGCTCGAGCGCGCGAAGCGCTACATGCTGACCGGCGACGAGATTCCGGCGCGCAAGGCCGCCGAGATCGGGCTGATCCTCGAGGCCGTGCCCGACGCCGAGCTCGCGAGTCACTCACTGGCGCTGGCCAAGCGCATGGCGCGCGTGCCGACCACGCAGCTGGTGATGCTGAAGCTCTTGTGCAACCAGACCGCCGAGAACATGGGCCTGGCCTCGAGCCGCACGCTCGGCACGCTGTTCGACGGCATCGCCCGACACACCCAGGAAGGGCTCGACTTCGTGACGCGTGCGGGCGAGGTCGGCTTCCGCCAGGCCGTGCGCGAGCGCGACGACCCCTTCGGCGACTACGGCAGCCGCAAACGCGAGGAGAACGAGTCATGAGCACCGTCCGCTACCAGACCGAGGGCCCGCTCGCGATCGTGTCGATCGACCGCCCCGCGGTGCGGAACTGCGTCGACGGCCCGACCGCCGCCGAGCTGGCCGCCGCATTCCGGCGCTTCGACGCCGACGAGTCTCTCTTAGTCGCGATCCTGACCGGCGTCGGCGGCACGTTCTGCGCCGGCGCGGATCTCAAGGGCGTGAGCGACGGCCGGGGCAATCAAGTGCGGCTCGACGGCGACGGTCCGATGGGTCCGTCGCGCTTTCTGCTCTCGAAGCCCGTGATCGCCGCGGTGGAAGGCTACGCCGTGGCCGGCGGGCTCGAGCTCTCGGTCTGGTGCGACCTGCGCGTGGCCGCCGAGGACGCGGTGTTCGGGGTGTTCTGCCGGCGCTGGGGCGTGCCGCTGATCGACGGCGGCACGATCCGACTCACCCGCTTGATCGGTCACTCGCACGCGCTCGACCTGATCCTGACCGGCCGTGGCGTCTCGGGCGAAGAGGCGCTGCGCATGGGCCTCGCCAACCGCCTGGTGCCGAAGGGCCACGCGCTCGACGAAGCCAGGAAGCTCGCCTCGCAGATCGCCGCGTTCCCGCAGCGCTGCATGCGCAGCGACCGGCTCTCGTCCTACCGGCAGTGGGAGCTGTCAGTCGACGACGCGCTCCGGCTCGAGACAGAACTCGGCGTCGAAGTCATCCGCTCCGGCGAGACACTCGAGGGAGCGACCCGCTTTGCCAAGGGTGCCGGCCGACACGGCTCGTTCGCCGACTGACCCTCAGGCCGTGAGTCGCGCGGCAAGCTCGGTGCGCGAGTGGATGCCGAGCTTGCGATAGATGCCGTGGAGCTGGTTCGCCACCGTGCGCGGGCTCGCGCCGCGCGCGCAGGCGATCTGGGCGTCGCTGTAGCCGTGACTCACCAGACCCGCGACCTCGCGCTCGGCGCACGAGAGCCCGTCGAGCGCGCGCGGCGTGGTGGCGCTCGCGCAGCTCGCCACGCGCAGCTCGTTCCCGCCGACTCGCCACTCGCGCGCCGCGCAGCCGCGGTCGAAGACGGCGAACAGCGCCGCCAGCTCGGCGCGCGAGCGCAGGCCGAGCTTGCGGATGCTGGCACAGATGCGGCGCGAGACGGCGCTGGTCGAGATGCCGAGCGCGTAGGCGATCTGCTTCTCGCTGTGACCCAGCGCCAGGAACTCGGCGACCTGCGCCTCCTCGCGCGAGAGACCGCGCGGGTTCTCGATCTCGGGATCGTTGCGCAGGGCCACGAGATAGCGGCGGCCGTCGCTCTCGAAGCGGTCGATCAGCGACCAGCGGCCGCCGACCAGGCCGTCCCAGCTCGCCAGCGCGGCGTCGGCGTCGCTGCGGCCTTCGCGGGTGCGCGCGGCATCAATGCGGCGCGCGGCGGCGCGCAGGACTTCGCGCGCGCTGGGTGACTCGGCCGCGCCCTGCGCGTGACACACTCGCCCGGACGGATCGAGCACCGCCTCTTCGGAGTCCCTCGAGTGCAGCGCGTGCAGCAGGCGCAGTCCGGCGCCCAGGTGACCCGCGACCTGTGACCAGCGCTCGCGCGTGGCCGGGTGGGCCGCGCGGCGCTCGCGCAGCGGCACGCCGATCGCGATCGCCCGGCCATCGCCCGAGTGCGCGATCCCGCCGCAGCCGTCCGAGAATCGCCCGCCGCTCATCTTGCGGAAGACGTTCGCGACGCAGTCGGCGCGCTCCGGCACCTGCTCGGAGAGCGCGGCGAACTCGGCGCCACGCCGGAACACCAGGTCGCGCGCCACGCGCGCGCCTTCCGAGCCCAGGATCCCGCGCACCGCGGCCTCGGCACCGAAGCTCGGGCGCGTGTGGATGCTCTCGATCTCGAAGTCGGCCTCGGTGCGGCGGAAGTGGCACGCCACCAGGCCCTTGTCGGAGCCCAATAGCGAGCCGCAGGCCTGCAGCACGCCGTCGGACCAGCTCGCGACGTCGCCCTCGAGCGAGTAAGACGCTTCGACCAGCGAGATCCAGTCGGCCATCGGAACCCCTCCTCGTAGGACGGGCGGATCGTACGGCCCGCCCAGGGCCCCGACTGCGGAGTACTTCACAGTGAAGCGCTTCACAGTACTGGGTGAGGAGCTACTCACGAGTCAGTTCCAGGCGCCGCGAGAATTACTCATAGAGAACTACTCATGGATCCCACCCCGGGCGCGATCTAGCGTAGAGTCACCTTCGAAAAGGAGATGGTCATGAAGACCTCGTCGAACCGTTGGCTCCAGTCACTCGCGATCGGAAGTCTCTGTCTCGGACTCGGCGTGCCGGCCGCGGCGAAGCTCGCGACCTCGCCCAGCCAGTCGATCGACCTGCCCGCTTCGCCGCTCGGCCCGCAGCCCGTGTTCACGACCGCGGGCGACGTCAACGGCGACGGGCGGAGCGACCTGCTGGTCGGGATTCCCGGTGCCGCGGGCGGCGGCACGGTCCAGCTCTTCCTCGGCACCGCGACCGGGCTGTCGACCACGCCGATCTGGGTCGCGACCAGCGACCAGCCCACGAACTCGCAGCTCGGAGCCTCGGTCAGCTTCGGCGACGTCGACGGCGACGGCCTGGGCGACGTGCTGGTCGGTGACCCGGGCTATCACTACACCGGCCAGGACGGGCTCGCGCACGTGGGCCGTGTCTTCATCTGGACCGGCGCGGGCAGCTTCCTGACCCGTCCGGACGGCACGCCACAGAACGCGAACTGGGTGGCCCAAGGCGACACGACCGCGAACGCCGGCTTCGGCCTGGCGGTCACCTCCGGCGATCTCAACAACGATGGCCTCGACGAGGTCATCGTCGGCGCGCCGCGCCTGCTGAGCAACGGCACGACCGGAACGACGGTCGGCCAGGTCTGGGTCTGGAGCGGCGATACCAACCCGGGCAACGGGCCCGTGCTCTTGATTCCACAGACTGCCAACTGGAGCGCGCGCGGCACGAGCGGACCGAACGGGACCACGGGGGGCGACTTCGGCAGTTCGATCTCGGCCGGCGGCGACGTGAACGGTGATGGCTACGCCGACCTGGTGGTGGGCGCGCCGACTTTCTCGGACGGCCAGACCGGAGAGGGCGCCGTGGTGCTGTATCTCGGCGCGGCCGACTTCTCGGGCATGCCCGGCGGCACCAGCTCGCCGGGGCAGCTGAACGGCACCCTCGCCAACGCCAACCGGCTGCTCGAGAGCAACCAGGGAAACCTCGGGCTCGGCGGGCGCGTGCAGATCGCCGGCGACGTCAACGGCGATGGCTTCGCCGACGTGCTCGCGACCGAGTCACAGAGCGCCGGCGTGCTTCTGGCCGGCGCCGCCGGTTCGAGCCCCGCGCTCACGACCCTGTGGTCCGGAACCTCACCGAGCGGCTCCGGCTTCTCGGCGGCCTTGGGTGACTTGAACGGCGACGGGCTCGCGGACTTCGCGCTCACGCACTTCAGTCAGACCACCACGACGGTCCCCGGCGCGATCGACGTCCACTTCGGACGCAAAGGTTCCGCGCCGCTGCCGGCAACCGGCGACCTGCTGATCACCGCACCCAACACGACCAACTTCTTCGAGTTCGGTCTCGACGCCGCGACCACGGGCGACGTCAACGGCGACGGCTACGCCGATCTCGTCGGGCTGGCCCTGCGCAACCCGTTCAACCAAGGCATCGACTCGGTGCTGGTGTATCCGGGCGGAGGCAACCCGACCACCACCCAGCCGTTCCCGTACTTCTTCGGCGATCTGCAGACGGGTCAGACGCAGAGCGCCTTCGGCCTGGGTCTGTCACCCGCCGGCGACATCAACGGCGACGGCTTCGGTGACTTCATCGTCGGCTCGCCCTCGTTCAGCGATGGCGAGAGCGGTGAAGGCCGCTTCGAGATCTTCATGGGCAGCTCCTGTGCGCCGAACTGTCTCTTCCCGGTGTTGCCGGTTCCGACGGCGTGGGAAGGAAACCAGGCGGGTGCCCAGCAGGGCTACAGCGTCGCGGGCATCGGCGACGTGAACGGCGATGGCTTCGACGACGTCGCCGTCGGCGCCCCGCTCTACGACCAGACCGTGCTGCGCCAGGTGCGCACCGACGCGGGTCGGGTCCAGGTGTATCTGGGCGACGGCACCGGCGGTCTCACCCTGGCCAGGAGCTTGAGCGACGTCGGCGTGCTCTCCTTCGTCTCTGGCGAGGAGTTTGGCTGGGCGGTGGCGCCCGCCGGCGACGTGAACGGCGACGGTCTCGCGGATCTCCTGGTCAGCGCGCCGCTCTTCCCGAACGGCTCGCTCGCCCAGGCGGGCCGGGTCTACCTCTACCTCGGTGAAAAGAGCACCGGCGGCGTGATCGGCCCGGTGACCACGCTGTCCGGCACGCTGGCCAGCCAGCACTTCGGCATCCACGTGGCGAGCGCCGGCGACGTGAATGGCGACGGCTACTCCGACGTCATCGTGGCCGCGCCGAACGGCGGCCCCAATGGCGAGCCCGTGGCCTACGTCTATCTCGGGCAGAAGAACGGGCTCAATCCCACGCCGTGGGAGACGCTCGTCGGCAGCGGCACCGGCGACGACAACGACGTCAACGTGGCGTCGGCCGGCGACGTGAACGGTGACTCGTATTCCGACGTGATCGTGGGCGAGCCCGAGTTCTCCGGGCCGCTGGGCGTGAACCAGGGCCGTGCGCGCGTCTTCCACGGTGGACCGAACCCCAACACTTCGCCGGCGACGACGCTGCTCGGTCCCGACCCGAACAGCCGTTTCGGCAGCGGCGTGGGCGGTGGCGGCGACGTGGACGGCGACGGCATCAGCGACGTGGTCGTCGGCGAGCAGTGGTACGCGTCCTTCCAGGGCCGAGCCCACGTGTTCCTCGGTCACAAGCTGAGCGGTCTGGTCACTCCAGAGGCGGTGACCCTGGACAGCCCGGTCTCGGGTCGGGGTGACTTCGGGCGCGACGTGTTCGACAACTTCGACTTCAACGGCGATGGCTTCGCCGACGTGCTGGTCGCCGCCTTCACGGCGGACGACGGCTCGAACCCGACCGCGGGTGCGGTGGCGGTCTATCTCGGCGGCGGCGGCCCGGGCGAGCCGCGCGTACCGCGCATGGCCACGACCTCGAACAGCCAGCGATTGTCTCTGCTCTCGACCGGCAACGGTTTCCTGACTCAGACGCTCGCGCGCAGCGCCGCAGGCCGGATGCTCGTGCGTGGGGAGATCGAGACCAAGGGCACGGTGGCTCCGTTCGACGGCACCGGGACCACGCTCACCCCGAACACGGACACCGGCACCGCCGGAGTCACCCAGAGCTTCGGGGCGGGCTGCCCGTCGACCTTCCCGACCTGCCGCTGGCGCGCGCGACTCGTGTCGCGCAACCCGCTCTTCGCGCGCACGCCCTGGATCTCGGTCCCGGGCAATGCGCCCACCGAGTGGGACATCCATCCGTTCCACGACATCGACGGCGATGGCGTGGCGGACCTCGCCGACCTGTGTCCCGCGGTCGCGGATCCCACGAATGCCAACACCGACGGTGACTCGTTCGGCGACGTCTGCGACAACTGCCCGGTCACGGTGAACGACGACCAGCTCGACGCCGACGGCGACGGCGTGGGCGACGTCTGCGACAACTGCGTGCTGGTCTCGAATCCGCGCGTTCCGGCCAACTTCCTGACCGCGAACCCGTGGGCCACGCTCACCGGCGGGCAGCGCGACGACGACCACGACGGGTACGGGAACGTCTGCGACGCCGACTTCCCGAAGACGTCGCAGGGCGGAAACGTCGGCCCGGCCGACACCGCGCAGTACAGGGCCTCGATCGGTCACAGCCGTCTGAACGACGACTGCGGCACGCCGTTGGGCGCCGGCACCACGCCGTGCGCGATCTTCGACCTGAACCTGACCCAGAACACGGACGGCACGAGCAACATCAGCCCGGCGGACACCGCCCGCTACAGGCTGTTGCTGGGGCTCCCGGCGGGACCGAAGTGCGCGCTCTGCCCGCTCCCCTGCACGGCGGGGACGGACGGTAGCTGCCAGTAGCCAAGCGAGTAGCGCAGCGAGGGTAGGGGCTCTCCGAGCCCCTGGGACCGAGTGACTGGGGTCGCCCCAGCACTCGGTCCCGCTTTGCTATTCTGGAGCTGCGGGGGATCCGGAGTTCGTCATGGCAGTGCGGTTTCCATCGCTCGAGTTCTTCCAGGCGTTGCAGCAGCGGACGATCGAAGACAAGGCGCGCTTCGAGAAGCTGGGCTACTGCGACACGACGTTCGGCGTGCGCATCGGCGGCAATCTGTACGCGATCGCGTTCGAAGTCTACGAGTGCACGAGCGTGCGCGCGGCGAGTGACTCGCACGGGCTCGACTTCGTGCTCGAGGCGCCGCTCGAGCTGTGGCGCGAGATGGTCGCGTCGATCGTGAAGAACAAGGGCGCCGACGCCGCGCACACGCTGAACACGCTCTCGCACGTGGGCGATCGCATGAAGCTCGTGTCCGAGGACGCAGAGGGCAACGACAAGTTCTACCGCTTCCAGGCCAGCCTGCAGGAGTTCTTCGACCAGGCGCGGAACCTGGAGGTGACTTTGTCGACCGCGGGTGGGGTGCCCGCGGGAGCATAAGTCGTGGCCTACATCGCGCCCAAGGACTACGCGGCCGATCCGGAGATCGTGGCGAAGATCCTGCGCACGATTTCGGGCCAGCTCGAGCTCGACTGGATGAAGCGGGTCGGCGAGCCGGCCGCGTTCCGGCCCAGTGACTCGCGCGGCCTCACGCTCGACGACATCAACCAGGGCGGCTACGGGCCCGACAAGCTGCCGGAAGTGATTCGCCACAACTTCTCGATGGCGCCGCGCGGCGCGCTGATTCCACCCGGCCTGCCCTCGCTCGGCTACCGCGTGAACCGCAAGAGCGACGTCTGGGCCGACGTCGCGCCCAGCCTGTTCGAGGAGGCGAAGTCGCGGCGCTGGGCGCCCGCGCGCGACGTGCCCTGGAGCGCGCTCGACGTGCCGAGTCACGACGCGAACCACGAGCTCGCGCTGTGCCAGCTCGCCACCAGCCTGATCTCGATCGGGCTGGTGAGCTGCGACGTCGCGGCCTCCTGGGAATGGCGCATGAACCAGGAGTTCCACGAGATCAAATATCTGTTGTGCGCACAGATGTTCGACGCCGCGCGCATCGCCGAGGCGTTCCGCAAGCGCGCGCTCTACGGCGGCGGGTCGCTCGGCGTCGACAGCCGTCCGCTCGGTGAGCTCCTGAAGTCGATCTTCCTGTCCGACACCTACCCGGAGGCGTCGGCCGCGATGAATCTGACCCTGTTCTCGTTCGTGCAGGCTCTGGGGCGACACTGGGCGGCGCATGCCTCCAACGCGGCCGACCAGTATCTCGGCACGCAGCTGACGCAGGACGCGACCCGCTTCGTGACCTACGGCGTCGACCACGTGCGCAGCCACCTGCATGCGCGACCGCTGCAGGCCGAAGCGCTCGCCGATCACCTCGACCTGTGCGAGAACGCGCTGGTCGGAGCGCTCGGCGCGCCGGAGATGATCGAGCCGCTGCTGCTGGTCTCGGGCGGCTTCGCGGCCGCGGCCGCCTTCTACGCGCGCACGGCCGACGAGTACTTCCGCCGCTGCGCTGCGGCCGGCCTCGGCGACCGCCGCGACGCGAGCGCGCTCACTCCCTTTCTCCGTATGCTCGAAGGAGACGCCGGATGAGTTACTACGGATCCGCGGACTATCGCTACAACGACGATCTCGCGCTGCGCATGCGCGACATCAAGAAGGGGAACCTCGACCTCGGCTGGCTCAAGGCCGGGACCGAGTCGCGCAAGTTCGCCGCCGAGAACAAGAAGCGCGGACTCACCTACATGGATCTGAACCAGGGCAGCTACGGCTACGACGACCTGCCCGAGCTGCCGCGTGGACCCCGCGGCGCGCAGCCGCGCGGCGCGGCGTTCCTGCCCGAGAGCCAGGCCGATCTCGAGCCCGAGCTGAACCGCAAGACCGACGTCTGGGCCTACAAGGTCGCGTCGTTCACCGAAGAGGCGATGTCGCGGCAGTGGGACGCCACCACCGACGTGCCCTGGCGCGACCTCGACCAGTACGAGCGCAGCGAGGAGATCGAGATCGCCTTCGCGCAGCTGTGCACGTTCTTCACCGAGGTCGAGCTGATCGCGACCGACCTGCCGGCGAAGTGGCTGTGGCGCATGAACAACCAGTTCAGCGAGGTCAAACACTTCATCGCGACTCAGGCCATGGACGAGGCGCGCCACGCCGAAGTGTTCCGCAAGCGCGCGCTCGCCGGCGGCGTCGGCCTGATGGAGGCCCTGCCGCAGACCGAGCACTCACTCAAGGCGATCCTCGACGGCGACACCTACTCCGAGGCGTCGGCCTTCATGCACCTGCTGGCCGAGGGCAACGTGCTCACGATGTTCCGCTTCAGTGAGTTCATCTCGCCCACGCCCGTCGACAAACGCATCTTCCAGCTGGTGATGCAGGACGAGGCGCGCCACGTGTCCTACGGCATGCAGCACCTGAAGTGGATCATGGACCACGCGCCGGAGCAGAAGGAGCAGCTCCACCGCGCGCTCGACGAGGGCGAGAACGTCACCATCAACCAGTTCGACGCCGCGCTCACCGAGTGCATGATCGTCCTGGCCGGCAAGGGCACGAAGCCCGAGCAGATCCAGCAGGGCATCCAGATCGTCGGCAACATGCAGGCCAAGCAGATCACCGAGTACTTCCACCGGCTCGAGCGCGCCGGCTTCGGCGAGCGCATCCCGCGCTCGAAGTTCACGCCGATGATGGCCGACCTGGGCATCGGCCAGGGCGTGAAGGCGGCGCTCTAGGGCGACGCTTTTCGGTGTCGGGCGAGCGGAAGCGCGGCGAGCGCCAGCCAGACGAGCGCGGTCGGCTCGGGCAGCGGGTGCAGCTCGAGGTGGGTGACCGCGAAGGTCAGCCCGAACGCGCTGCTCGGGCCATAGATGAACTGGAAGATGCTCTCCGCGCCGGCCGTCGAGACGGCGTCGAGGCTCGACCACAGCGGATCACCGGCGCCGAAGTCCGGCGCGCGCGCCAGCACCTGGATCGTCGTCGGCGAGGTCGCGTCGCCCATGCCGAAGAACAGGCCGTCGCCGTTCGAGCCGGGTGAGCGCCACTCGCCGAAGACGAGATAGCGTGTGTCGATCGGGACGACGCTGCCGTTCACGCCGATCTGCGCGGTGAGCCAGGGGTCGGCCGGCGCGGACTCCTCGAAGCGATAGAGCTGCGTGCTCGGCGCGTCCTGATTCGGCGGCAGGCGCGCGGTGTCGACCACGAAGCTCACCGTGACCGGCACGCCCTGGTTCGCGAGCCCGTCCTCGGAGACCAGGCCGAAGGGGAAGGGCGTTCCCTCGGGCACGCCCATCTGGCTCGCGTACAGCGTGACTCCGTCGAGCTCGCCGACGATCAACGCGGCAGACGCGTCGCCTGGCCTCCCGGCCAGTGCAGCGCTGACCGAGAGGACACACAGCGCAAGCGCTGTGGCTCCCTTCATGAGCGAAGCTTACCACGTGAGCGGGTGGAAACAGCCACTCAGTTCGCTGCAGCGCATGCGCAACTCCGCGAGTCAGCAAGGGAAAGCGATCTGCCGATCGTTCGGTCATGAGCTCCGTTCAGCCGAGGCTAAACGTTTCGGGTCGCGCGCTCGCTGCGCGGCTCGCACTGCTGGCGCTGGCGCTCGTGCTGGGGCTCGGGGGCGCGCTCTGGATGAGGCACTACCTTGCGCAGATCCAGGAGTACGCGAAGACCGACCTCTTGGGCGCCCGCGCCTGGCTGGCCCGGTCGATCCAGATGGGGAGTCTCTTCGTCTTCGGCTCGAGCGCCGCCGTGGGGGTCGGCGTGATCCTCTCCGCCCGGCGCCGCCCGAATCTGCGCTGGGTCGGCTTCGTGCTCGGCGGCGTCCTCGTCGCGGCCTCGGCGGCGGGCGCCGGCCTGTCCTGGTACATGGCCGCCGTGCTGAAAGCCTGCCGCGCGGGCCTGCCGCACTAGGCCCTGAAGAGGCCGTTCAGCTCCGGGTGAGTGACTCCGCGCTCGGTCAGGAGCTCGAAGCGGCCCTCCTTCAAGAGCTGCTGCGTGGCGCGCCGGACCTGCGCGAAGGCGCTCTGCGCGAGCGCCGAGCCGGCGCTGACGCGCCGCACGCCGAGTGACTGGAGCTCGGCGACCGGTGCCAGGCCCGGCACGATCATCAGGTTCAGCGGCAACGGGATCTCGGAAGCGAGCGTGCGGATCGCCTGCGCTTCGGCCAGCGCCGGCACGAACAAGCCGTCGGCGCCCGCGGCGAGATACTTTTGGCCCCGCGCCAAGGCCTCGTCGAGCGCGCGCTCCGCGGGCACCAATCGCTTCAGGTAGACGTCGGTGCGCGCGTTCACGAACAGCTCCACCCCGCGCGCTCGAGCGGCCTCTTTCACCGCGCCGATCTTGGCGCAGAGCAGGTCGGCTGGGTCGCCGCCGTCCTCGATGTTGATGCCGACGGCGCCGGCGTCGAGCACCGGCGCGAGCCTCTCGCCCACCTGACGCGGATCGGCCGAGTAGCCCGCCTCGAAGTCGAGCGAGAGCGGCACCGTGAGCACGCGCGCGATCTCGGCCACGGCGCTGGCCAGCACGCGCGCGGGCAGGGCGTTCCCGTCGGGATAGCCGTGGGCCCAGGCCACGCCGGCGCTGGTGGTGGCGATCGCGGGCGCGCCGCAGCTCTCGATGAAGCGCGCGCTGCCGGCATCCCAGGCGTTCGGCAGCACCAGGATCCGGCCGGGAGCGTGCAGCTCACGGAACGCCTGCGCGCGAGTCACTGCGGCGGTCATGCCGCGACCCGCACGCTCTGCTCGTGCTCGAGCAGCCAGCGTTTGCGTTCCAGGCCGCCGGCGTAGCCGGTGAGTCGGCCGTCGGCGCCGATCACGCGGTGACACGGCACCACGATCGCGATCGGGTTCGCGCCGTTGGCCAGGCCGACCGCGCGGCAGGCGTTCGGACGGCCGAGCGCGCGCGCCAGCGCGGAGTAGCTCGTGGTCGCGCCGCTCGGGATCTCGCGCAGCGCGGCCCAGACCGCGCGCTGGAACGGGCTGCCGCCCGTGGCCAGCTCGAGCCCCTGGAACGGATCGTGTTCACCGTCGAAGTAGGCCGCGAGAGACTCGCGCAAGCGCTGCGGTGCCGCAGTGGGGCTCGGCGTGAGCCCGCCATAGTGGGCCCGCAACAGCCGCCGCATGCGCGCTTCGCAGTCCGCGAAGTCGAGCGCGCGCAGGCGCTCGTCGGCATCGCTCACGAGCAACAGCTCGCCCAGGGGAGAGGGGATTCGTGACTCGAACAACATCAGGCGACCTCCTCGCGAAGTGCTTCTCCGGATTCGAACAGGTGCTGAGCGGCGTAGGCGCGCCACGGGCGCCAGCGCTCGGCGCGCGCGCACAGCGCGCGGTCCCGGAACGGGAATCCGTCGGGCTCGCGCAGCGCCCGCATCGCGATCGTCTGCGCGAGCGCCTCGGACATGCCGGGCAGCGCGCGCAGCCGCGCGAGCGTGGATTCCAGGTCACTCTGCCGCGCCAGCGCGCTCGGGTCGGCGACCACCGCCTCGGCCAGCGCGCGCAGCGCCCGCGCTCGTTCGCGCGCGAGGCCGAAGCGACCGAGCTCGGCCGTGGCCAGCCGCTCCGCGCTCGGGAACCAGGTGCTGAGCCCGCCGCGCGGCGCCGGCAGTGACTCGCCGAGCGCGGCCACGAGCGGAGCGGTCTTCGCGCCCAGGAGCTCGCGCGCGGCCAGCTCGAAGGCGTCCCAGGCGCCGGGTACGCGCAGGCCCGGGCGCGCCTTCACCAGCGGCTCGAGCCCCGGGTCCTCGCGCAGCTGCGCGCCGATCGCCGCCACGTCGCTGTTCAAATCGAACAGGCTGCGCACGCGCGCGATCGCGAGCGGCAGCGCGCGCACGTCGGCGAGCTCGAGCTTGGCCGAGATCGCGTGCTTCTTGCGCAGCGGCGCGACCTCGAGCGTGCCGCGGGCGCCGGCGAGCTCGATCGTGCGCCGGTAGCCGTCGCGAGTCACGACCTCGACGCCGGGGATGGCCTGAGCCGCAAGTGACTCGAGCATGGCCGGCCAGTCGTAGGGCGCGGCGTAGCCCAGGGTCAGCGAGATCCCGCGCGTGGCCGTGGCGGCGGTCTCGCGCCGCAGCGCCGAGGGCGGGCGCCCGTACAGCTTGCGGAACGTGTCGTTGAAGCGGCGCAAGCTGCGGAAGCCCGCCGCGAAGGCGATGTCGACCATGCGCAGGTTGGTCTCGTGGATGAGCTGCTTCGCGAGCAACAGCCTGCGCGTCTGCGCCACCGCGATCGGCGACGCACCCAGGTGGCGCTCGAACAGCCGGCGCAGCTGGCGCTCGCCGATGCCCAGCCGCAGCGCCAGTGAGTCGACGCTGGCCTGCGCGTCGTCGAGCCCGCCCTCCGCGATCAGCGCCAGCGCGCGCGACACCGTGCTCGAGGTGCCGCGCCAGGCGCCGAGCTCGGGTGAGCACTCGGGCCGACAGCGCAGACAGGGCCGGAAGCCCGCCGCCTGGGCGGCGGCAGCGCTGGGGTAGAAATCCACGTTCGCGAGCTTCGGGCAGCGCGCCGGGCAGATCGGCCGGCAGTAGATGCCCGTGGTGTGGACGGCCGTGAAGAAGCGGCCATCGAAGCGCGCGTCGCGCGCCTGAATGGCCCGGTAACAAGCGGTTCGATCGAGCTCCATGGCCAGCATGTTCGGCGGGAGGGGCTTCATGGACTCGCCATTATCGGACCTCTCCAGAGCGTGGGTAGGGTGCCCACGCGATCACCTGTCGTGTCCGCCCGAGTGAACCAAAAGCAGTGTCCCGGGAGATAATGGAATCATGATTGCGGGCCTGCGCGAGCGTCCCGAGATGCGCCTGGCGGGCGTCCTGACGCGCGCCGACCGGACACTCGCGTTCGCGTGGTGGGCGGTGCTGGTCGCGCGCGGGCTCCTCCCGGCGCTCCAGTGGATCGCGATGGGCGCCCTGGTGAGTGCCGCGCAGTCGGGAGCGCCCCTGGGAGTGCCGCTGGGCTGGCTCGGGACGATCTTCGTCGCGCTGCTGGTGCTGGCGCCGATCCACCTGTATCTCGGCTCCAATCTCGGCAGTCGGACGGCGGGCTGGCTGTACGACCAGCTGGCGCGCGCGTGCGTGCTGCCGCCGGGCATGGGGCATCTGGAGAATCCGTCGCTGGCCTCCGATTTCACCATGGCGCGCGACTTCGACATGGGCGTGGCCGGCCCGCCGCTCCACATCTCGATGGACTTCATCGCCGGGGCGCTCGTCGACTTCCTGAGCGGGCTGATCTTGGCCATGGTGCTGTTCGGCTACGCGTGGTGGGCGCCGCCGCTGCTGATCGGAGCCTGGCTCGCGACTCACTATCTGCTGCGTGAGAGCGCGGTCTGGCGCGATCGCCAGACCGACGTGGTGCGCCAGGCGCAGCGCCACGCCGAATACGCCTATCGACTGGCAGTCGATCCGCCGGCCGCGAAGGAGCTGCGGCTGTTCGGGCTCGCGGACTGGACGATCGAGCGCTTCCGCTCGCGCCGGCGGCTCTTGCACGAGCTGCAGTACCAGGCGACCCGGCTGCGCGAGCGGCCGCTTGTCTGGAGTCTCTTGATCGTGGCGGGCGCCAACGCGTGGGTGTTCTGGTCCATGGGCACGCACGTCGCCGACGGCTCACTGCCGCTGGCGCAGATGATCACCTTCGCCGGCGCCGCAGCCAGCGCGAGCCGCATCGCCTTCGGTGGCCTGTCCTGGGCGCTCGACGGCGCGGCCGCCCCCGTGGTCTCGGTGCTGCACCTCGAACACGCGATGCCGGCAGCGGGGACGCTCTTGCGCGGGACTCGCTCCGCCGCGGGCCTGCCCGCGCGCGAGATCCGGTTCCGCAAGGTGACCTTCCGCTACCCCGCGGCGCCCGCGAACGCGGCACCGGTGCTCGAAGGCCTCGACCTGGTGATTCCCGCGGGCTCGTCGCTCGCGATCGTGGGCGTGAACGGGGCCGGCAAGACCACGCTGGCCAAGCTCTTGTGCCGGCTCTACGACCCGCAATCGGGGCGGATCGAGGTCGACGGCGTCGACCTGCGCGAGCTCGAGATCGAGAGCTGGCGCGCGCGAGTCACGGCGGTGTTCCAGGACTTCATCCGCTTCGAGCTGCCGCTGCGCGACAACGTGGCGCCGCACGGCGCGCCCGACACGCTGATTCGCGCGGCGCTCGCCGAGGCCGGCGCGGAGAAGCTGGCGTCACTCGACACGGTGCTGGCGCGCGGCTATCCGGGCGGCACCGATCTCTCGGGCGGTCAGTGGCAGCGGGTCGCGCTGGCGCGCGCGCTGTGTTCGGTGCGCCAGGGCGCCGGGCTCGTCCTGCTCGACGAGCCGACGGCGCAGCTCGACGTGCGCGGCGAGGCCGAGATCTTCGAGCGCGTGCTCTCGGCGACGCGCCGTGCCACCACGATCCTGATCTCGCACCGCTTCTCGACCGTGCGCCACGCTGACCGGATCTGCGTGCTCGAGCACGGCAAGGTGGTCGAGCTGGGCTCGCACGAGCAGCTGCTCGCACTGGGCGGCCGCTACAAGACCATGTTCGAGCTCCAGGCGTCGCGCTTCGGCACGACGGGTGAGTCGGAGTCGGAGGAGAGCCTCGATGCGCTCGACTGACTCTCGCGGGCCCGAGGCCGTGCCCGTGCCGAGCGCCTTCCCGGCGATGTGGCGCGCGCTGCGCCGCGGCTTCGAGGCCGAGCCACTCTGGATCTCGATCGCGTTCGGGCTCGCGCTGCTGGCGGCGCTGCCCGACTCGCTGATCGCGCTCTGGCTGAAGGAGCTGACCGACGGAGTGACTTCCGGGAGCCGCGGCCTGGTGCTGGCCGCGTGCCTGGGCCTGGGCGTCTCGGCGGCGGCCACCTGGTTCCTGGCACTGCTCAGCACCCGCACCCAGCGCCGCTTCCGCGACCGGGTGCTGATCGCGCTCGAGTCGCACGTCGCCCGGCTGCAGGCCACGCTGGCGTCGATCGAGCACCACGAGCGCCCCGAGTATCTCGATCGGCTGTCCGTGCTGAGAAATCAGGTGTTCGTGCTCGACCACATGTACATGTCGCTGTTCTCGACCTGCGGCTGGCTGCTGCGCCTGGGAATCACGCTGGTGCTGCTCGCCACCGTGCACCCGGCGCTGGCGTTCCTGGCAGTGTTCGCGCTGCCGACGGTGCTGTTCTCGAGCTGGCGGCCCGGCGTCGAGCGCGCCGCCGAGGAGCGCGGCGCGTCCGCGGACCGTCTCGCCCGGCACCTGTTCGACGTGGCGACCACCGCGCCGCCGGGCAAGGAGGTGCGAGTCACTCGGATCGGCGAGCGGCTGGTGCGCGAGCGGCAGGCGGCCTGGCAGCGCTGGTTCGGCCCGGTGGCCGCGGCGCGGCGCCAGACGGCGTTCTGGCACGCGCTCGGCTGGCTGATCTTCGGCTCGGCGTACGTGGGGGCGATCGCGTTCGTGTGTTACGGGCTGGGCGCGCCGGTCGCCAGCCTGGTGCTGGTGCTGACGGCGGGAGCGCGGCTCTCGGGCTACATCGGCGCGACCGTGGGCGAGATCGGCTTCCTGCGCGGCATCTGGATGGACGGCTCGAAGCGCATGGCGTGGCTCGAGGACTACGCCGCGTCGCTGGTGCAGGACGCGGAGGCGCCGGCGCCGCTGCGACTCACTTCGGGGATCCGCTTCGAGAAGGTATCGTTCCGCTACCCGGGCACGGAGCGCCTCGTGCTGGAGGACGTCGACCTCGAGCTCGCGCCCGGATCGGTGGTCGCGATCGTGGGCGAGAACGGCGCGGGCAAGACCACGCTCGTGAAGCTGCTCTGTCAGCTCTATCCGCCGACGCGCGGCAGGATCCTGATCGACGGCGTCGACCTGGCGCAGATCTCACCCGAGGAGTGGCGGAGCCGACTGGCCGGCGCGTTCCAGGATTTCTTCCGCTTCGAGTTCCGCGCCAGGCACACGGTGGGCCTGGGCGACGTGCCGCGGCTGGACGACGCCCCGGGAGTCACGGCTGCGGTCGACCGCGCCGGCGCCCACGACGTGGTCGAGCGGCTGGTCGCCGGTCTCGAGACCCAGCTCGGCCCGAGCTGGCCCGAGGGCGTCGATCTGTCGTTCGGTCAGTGGCAGAAGCTGGCGCTCGCGCGCGGCTTCATGCGCGAGCGGCCGCTCCTGCTCGCGCTCGACGAGCCGACCGCCGCGCTCGACGCCGAGACCGAGCACGCGCTCTTCGAGCGCTACGCGGCCGCGTCGCGCGAGCGCACTCAGGATGGCCGGATCACCCTGCTCGTGTCTCACCGCTTCAGCACGGTGCGCATGGCCGACCAGATCGTGGTCATGAACGGCGCGCGCGTGGTCGAGGTGGGCAGTCACGAGGCGCTGATCGAGAAGCGTGGCCAGTACGCCGAGCTGTACGGAATCCAGGCGGCGGCCTACCGTTAGCGCTCCCGGCAAGGAGGGGACGGTGGGGACGCGAAGGCTCTGGCTGTGTGCGCTGGCGCTGGCGCTGGCCGGCTGCACGCTCTTTCCGCAGCAGAAGACCGAGAATCTGCTCGCGTCGGCCGGCTTCCGGATCGTGGCGGCGAACACGCCCGAGAAGATCGACGCGCTGAACTCGCTGCCCGCCGACAAGATCTCGCGGGTCGACCGCAACGGCACGACCTTCTACGTGTACGCCGACCGCGGTGACTGCCGCTGCCTGCGCGTGGGGCGTGAGGAGCAGTATCAGCGCTACCTGAAGCTCGCCGGCGGCGCGAAAGCGCAGACTCTGCAGGTGACCGGCGTGAACACCGACTCCGACAACTTCAAGGGCTACGATCCCTGGTGAGCCGGCGCGCGCTCGCGGCGCTCTTGGGCTGTCTCGCGGCCTGCGCGCCGAACGCCCTGCCGAGTGAGTCGCGGCGCGACCCGATCAGCGAGCGCTTCGTGGTCGAGCCCTGGCCGGCGACCCCGCCCTGGAAGCGGACGAGCGACCGGCACACGCGCCAGGGTGCGAGCAGCCGCTGGGCTCCTGAGGGCGCCGCGCCCGACGCGCCCGGGGACTCACTCTGGAAGGAGATCCGCTTCGGCGCGCAGCAGGCCGAGGCCAGCGATTTCGCGCGCGACGAGCTGGCCCGGCTGGCCAAGGACTGCCCGGGCGCGAAGGTCGGCGGACCGCACGCGGGGACCGAGGACGGCAACGACGTAGCCTACGGCGAGGTCTCGTGCAGCCGGCCCGCGCTCGTGCTCGTGAAGGTGATCCGCGGGCACGAGGCGCAGTATCTCGCCGAGCGCACCTTCCAGGATCCGCCCGGCGCGCAGGCGCTGCGCGCGGCGAACGCCTTCATGTCCGAGCGGGTCTATCTCTGCCCGATCTACGCCGCCACCGGCCGCTGCGCGACCCGCGTCGACGAGGAAAACTGACTGCGCGAGGTCAGGCCGGATCCAGAAAACTCTTGAAGCCGTACTTCGGGTGCGGGCCGATCGCGATCTGCTCCAGCACGCCCACGCCCTCCTCGCCGTTGCAGCGCGCGCGCATGACCTGCTGGATGTGCTGGTTCTCGAGCGCGTTCTCGTCGAGCTCGGAAGCCTTCCACGACTCACCGGCGATCGCGAGCTCGCCCTTCCACTTGCCGTGGCCCCAGGTCGGGTGCTGATAGCCGATGCCCTTCATGCGGAAGCACTGCAGCGGAGTGAGCTCGATCTCGTTCTTGCGCCCGCCGACCTCCACCTTGGTGATCAGCGCGCGCGCCGCGCGGCGCGTGCCCGGCACGTACTCGATCTGGTGGTCGACGTACAAGAGCGGAGTGAGTCCGGGGTCGTCGACCAGCGGGATCTTCGCCGGATCGGCGTAAGTCGGCACGACCATGCCGTCCCAGTGCCAGCGCACGCCCTGGTTGTTCTCGAAGATGCCGGCGTGCGTGCAGCGGTCGCGCCAGTGCAGCGGCGCCCACAGGAAGAAGATACCGCCCAGCTCGAACGGTCCCGGCGGGGCGCCGCCGATGTCCGGGTCACCCACGGGTCGCACGCCCCAGGAGCGGTCCTTGGTGCCGTAGACGCGGCGCGGGTCGACTTGGATCGTCTGGCCCGGTGTCTTGATCTCGCCCTTCCAGTAGCCGAACTGGTTGAAGCGCGTGGCCTGCATCGTGCCGCGGCGACGGCGCATGTACTGGTAGCCTTCGGCGAAGCTCGAGCTGCGCGGGATCCAGAGCAGGTCGGCCGAGATTCCGGTCTCGTTCGGCTCGAGCACGACGCGCAGTGACTTCAGCGGCTCGAGTATCTCGATCCGGAACGGCCCCACCTCGATCTGACTGGGCTCGCGCGGCGCGCGGCGCGAGGCGTGAAATGCGTGCTGTACGCCATCGCGGATGATGCTGAAGCCACAGTCCATAATTCCCAGGTTGGGATACAGCGCCGCGCCGATGCCGAAATAGTACTCACCGTCGCCGGTGTAACCGTTGAACCAGAAGCGGTCGTAGGCGTTGCGATCGGTGGTCGCCGGCACCGCGACGGGCTCGGCCGTCTGGTGGATCGTGTAGTCGTCGAGCTTCGAGAGCATTTCGCGTTCCCTCCGCCAGGATTGTCTCACGCGCGGCCGGGCCTTTCCTGCCCCTCGCGGAACGCTCGGAATATGGCATTGTCCGCGCCGCAACTTTCCTTGCTCCCCCAACCGCGCGGCATTTTTGGCCCGCGACCGAGGTGACGAAAGTGGACGTCCTGGA
The DNA here is from genome assembly GCA_035498875.1 of Myxococcota bacterium. Lineage (GTDB taxonomy): Bacteria > Myxococcota_A > UBA9160 > SZUA-336 > SZUA-336 > VGRW01. The sequence continues at coordinate 90,040 of DATJZP010000025.1, read as the reverse complement.
GACAGCTCTATCGAGATTCCGTTTTTCGCGCACGGCTTACTGCGCCTGCTGCACGAACCAAGCGCCGTGGGGCGTTGGCCTCGCCGAATCGCGGCTCGTGCAGTTTCACGCCGTCCGCTCGGGCCACGCATGGATCCGCATGCACGGCGAGCAATCGCTCGCCCTCGCCACGGGTGACTTCGTGCTGATCCCGAGCGGCGCCGCGCACGAGGTGACCGACGAGCGAGACACTCCCGCGACGCCGGTCGGGGAGCTGCTCGCCAGCCGGCAGTCCGCGAGCCCATGGCTGATGGGGTTCGGCAAGAGCGGCGGCGCGGTCACCGAGATGATCTGCGCCGGCTTCGCCTGCGCCGCGCAGGCCGTGGATCCGTTGCTGGCGTTCCTGCCGCGAGTGATTCACCTGCGAAAGTGCGACACCGCGTCACTGGAGCCGATCCTGGTGCTGGCCGAGCGCGAGATGCGCGCCGGCGGCGCCGCCGCCGACGCGGTGCTGGCGCGCCTGGCCGAGATCGTGGTGGTGGAGGCCGTGCGCGCCTACGTGAAGACACTCGCGCCCGGAGAGGCGGGCTGGCTCGGCGCGCTGCACGACCCGCAGATCTCGCGCGTGCTGCTGGCGATTCACCAAGAGCCCGCGCGGCGCTTCACGCTCGCTGGGCTCGCAAACCTGGCCTCGATGTCGCGCACGTCGCTGGCCACGCGCTTCCGCGCGCTGGTCGGCACGTCGGTGCACGCGTACATCGCGCGCCTGCGCATGATCACGGCCGCAGCGCTGCTCGAAGATCCGACTCGCCCGAAGCTGGCGCGCGTGGCAGCCGAGGTCGGCTACGGCTCGGAGGCGGCCTTCAGCCGCGCCTTCCAGCGCGAGATGGGGTACGCGCCCACCAAGCTGCGCCCGCGCCTGACTACAAAAGCCGCAAGCTGAACGCTGGGCATAGAGATCGGAACGCCGCATGCTGGCGGCTTCCACCGGCCGGACGCACACACTTCGCCTGGCGATGGCCGTCTGCACGATCACTCAGGACGCCTTCTTCGCGGCTCGCGCGGCCGACGTCTTCCAGATCTTCGTCGACGCGCGCACTCACAGCCAGATGTCGGGCGGCGAGCGCGCGGACATCGACGCGCGCGTGGGCGGACGCTTCTCGGTCTTCAACGGCGCGGTGACCGGCGCGTTCCGCGAGATCGCTGCCGACCGCCGGCTGGCCATGAGCTGGCGTGACTGCGACTGGCAGGACGACCACTTCGCCGACCTTCAGCTCTTGTTCATGCCGCTCTCCGACGGCCGCGGCTCGCACTTGCAGCTCACGCTGGCGAACGTGCCCGAGCACAAGGCGCGGCAGACCGCGGACGCCTGGCGCGAGTACTACTGGGTGCCGATCGCCGAGTATCTGCGCGACGCCGCGCTGCGGCCGGCGCGCCGCTTCCTGCTCGACTTCAAGAACCGCGCGAACCTGGACGCGGTCGACGAGACCTGGGCCGAGCAGTCGACGCTGCACCTGGGCGGCGCGGACCTGGGCGGCGGCCGGGGCCCGCAGCGGAGCATCGGGCGCATGGTGTTCGACGCCTTCGCCGACGTGCGCGTCGAGGTCGAGGATCAGATCGTCGAGGGCGACCGCGTGGTCGAGCGCCACCGCGCCACGGCCGTGCACCTCGGCGAGTTCATGGGCATCGCGGCCACCGGGCGCCAGGTGTCCTGGACCGGGAATCACATCTACCGGATCGCGAACGGGCGGATCGCCGAGGCCTGGTCCGAGGTGAGTCTCTACGAGCTGCTGAGCCAGCTCACAGGGCCCGCGTGAGCGCGCGCATGCCGGACAGTCTGCACGAGATCGTGATCCACTCCCCGATTCAGCAGGTCTTCGAGGCCTGGATCACCGCCCGGGGCCTGTCGTCGTGGTGGACCTCGGACTGCCGGATCGGGGACCAGACCGGCGAGGTGAACATCTTCGGCTTCCACAACCGCTCGGTGCTGTTCCACTTCCACATCGACGAGCAAGTGTCTCCGACGCGCGTCCAGTGGACCGGGATCGACGGGCCGAACATGCCCGAGGAGTGGGTCGGCACGACGATCGACGTGCAGCTCGTGGCCGAGACTGACTCGCGCACGCGGCTGCGCTTCTCGCATCGCGACTGGCGCTCGTCGGACGACAAGTACCGGGTCTGCAACACCACCTGGGGCGAGCTGATGTATCGGCTGCGCGACGCCTGCGAGGGCAAGGGCTCGGGGCCACTGTTCAAGTGAAGGTGTAAGCTAGGGCGCATGGAATTCGGAATCGCCCTGGCCAGCACCACCGAGAGCTGGCGCGCCGTGAAGCGCGCGGAGGCGCTCGGCTTCAGTCACGCGTGGTTCTACGACACGCAGCTCCTCAACCCGGACGTGTTCGTCTGCATGGCGCTCGCCGCGCGCGAGACCCGGCGCATCCGGCTCGGCACGGGCGTGCTGATCCCGTCGAACCGGATCGCGCCCGTCGCCGCGAACGGGCTCGCCACGCTTGCCAAGCTGGCGCCCGGCCGGGTCGACTTCGGCGTCGGCACCGGCTTCACGGCCCGCCGCACCATGGGGCAGGGCGCGGTTCCGCTGCGCGAGATGGAGGAGTACATACGGGTGGTGCAGGGCATGCTGCGCGGCGACACCGTCGAGTGTCAGCTCGACGACGGCCTGCACAAGGTGCGCTTCCTCAACCCCGATGCCGGCCTGATCAACATCGACGACGAGATTCCGCTCTGGGTCTCGGCCTTCGGACCGAAGGCGCGTGCGCTCACCGCCAAGCTGGGCGCGGGCTGGCTGATGTTCGCCGGCGGCGTGGATGCCGCCGTGGCCTCGCTGCGCCAGATGCAAGACAGCTGGAAGGCCTCGGGCCGGCGCGAGTCACTGCGCAGCGTGCTGTTCACGCTGGGCTGCGTGCTGCGCAAGGGCGAGCGCGCCGACAGCAAGCGCGCGATCGCGCAGGCAGCCACGCTGGCGGCGGCGTTCTTCCACGACATGGTCGAGCGCGGCCAGCTCGCCGAGGTCATGGGTACCCTGCCGCCGTTCGTGGCCGAGGCGCTCGAGGGCTACCGCAAGCTCCACGACAGCTACCAGCCGGCGGACGGGAAGTATCTCACGCTGCACCGGGGTCACTTGATGTTCCTGCGGCCGGAAGAGCAGCCGCTGTACAACAAGCAGATCGTCGAGGCCTTCTCCTTCACCGGCAGCGCGCCCGAGCTGCGCGACCGGGTCGCGGCGCTGCGCGACGCCGGTTACTCGCAGTTCACTGTGCAGCTGGTCGAGGGTCACGAAGACGCGCTCGAGGACTGGGCCGAAGTGTTCAAGCCGCTGGGCTTGAGGCGCGGAGCGGCCAAGAAGGCGCCAGCGCGCAAGAAGACCACGAGCAAGCGCCGGCCGGCCCGGCGCGTGTCCAAGAAGCGCTAGAGAGACCACTCGTAGACACGCGCGCCCGCTCGCGAGTTCGCGGGTCGCGCCGGGTCCGGCATCCCGCTAGATTCGGGTCATGCGCGCACTGGTCACCGGCGGAGCGGGTTTCATCGGGAGTCACGTCGCGGAGGCGCTGCTGGCCGCCGGCTGGGACGTCGAGATCATCGACGATCTGTCGAGCGGCTCTACCGCCAACGTGCCCGACGGTGCGACGCTGCGCGAGGTCGACATCCGCGACGGCGCGGCGTTGACTCGCGTGTTCCAGAACTTCCGACCCGAGGTCGTGTCGCACCATGCGGCGCAGGCCAGCGTCTCGGTCAGCACGCGCGAGCCGCTGCTCGACGCGCAGGTGAACGTGCTCGGGTCGCTCAACCTGTTGTCGGCGAGCGTGGCCTGCAAGGTCTCGCGCTTCGTGTTCGCGAGCACGGGCGGCGCGATCTACGGCGAGGTTCCGGAGGGCGAGCGCGCCACCGTCTCGGCCCGGCCCGCGCCCGCGAGCCCGTACGCCTGCTCGAAGTACGCGACCGAGGTCTATCTCGAGTCGTTCCGCCAGCAGCACGCCCTGGACTACACCATTCTGCGTTACGCGAACGTCTACGGGCCGAAGCAGAGCCCGCACGGCGAGGCCGGCGTGGTCGCGATCTTCGCCAACCGCCTGCTGCGCGGCGAGCCGATCTCGGTGTACGCGCGCGCGCAGGCGGGCGACGCGGGCTGCGTGCGCGACTACGTGTACGTCGACGACGTGGTGGAGTGGAACCTGCGCGCGGTGCGCGGGGCCGTGACCGCTCGGGTCGTCAACGTGGCCACCGGCGTTCCCACCACCACGCAGGCGCTGGCCGAGCTGATGAAGAGCGCCACGCGCTCGAGCTCCGAGATCCGCTTCGGTCCGCCGCGCGCCGGCGACCTGGAGCGCTCGGTGCTGGAGCCCGAGCGCGACGCGCACCCGCCGATCGCGCTCGAAGCGGGCGTGCGCCGAACGCTCGACTGGTTCCGCAGCCACACAGGCTAGCGAGTCACTCCGAGAGCAGCGCGAACGTCGACACCGGCTCCGAGATGCCCTTCAGCGCGGCCGGCGGCAGCGCACGCAGGACGAAGCGCGGATCGAGCGCCGCATGCACCGCGGAGGTGAGCAGGACGTCGACACCGTGCGCGCGCGTGAGTCCCTGCACGCGCGCGGCCACGCTCACCACCGTGCCCACGACCGTGAACTGCATCAGCTCCGGGCTGCCGACCAGGCCCGCGATGCCCGAGCCGCGGTGCAGTCCGATCCCGAGCGCGAGCTTGGGCAGGCCCTCCTGCGCGAGCTCGGCGTTGTAGGCGGCGAGCTCGCCGCGCATCGCCAGCGCGGCGCGGGCCGCGTCGTTGGTCTGCCAGGGGTTGGCCTCGAGCGCGCCGAAGAGCGCCAGGATGCCGTCACCGATCAGTGTCGAGATGTGCCCCTGGTGGGCGGTGATCGCGCGGCTCATGCGCTCGAAGTAGCCGTTCAGGATCCGCACCAGCGTCGCCGGGTCGACGCTCTCGGACAGCGGCGTGAAGCCGACCAGGTCGGCGAACAGCACGGTCACTTCCTTGCGCTCTCCGCTGGTGGCGATGCCGCGCGCGATCACGCGCTCGACCAGCTCCATGGGCGCGAAGCGCGCGAAGGCTTGCTCGAGCCGTTCGAGCTCCTCGGAGGCTGCGGCCAGCCGGCCGCGGGTGCGCGCGTTTGCGCGGCGCGCGCGCAGCCAGGCGAAGGTCGCTGCCGCGGCGAGCGCCGTAGAAGCCAGAGTGACCGCCAGCGCTCCCGTCATCGTCCCGGGACGACCACGTCCAGCCGGGTCACCAGGTTGGCGAGCGCGGCCACGCCCACCGCCTCGATCAGCTGCTCGGGCGAGAGCCGGTCGAGCAGCGCGCGCGCCCGCTGCTGGAGCTGCATCGGCCGGCCGCGGATCGTCCCGCGCGCGAACGAGAGCAGGGCGTTCTCGACGCCGTTGAGCTCGCTCGAGCCCAGGTGAGTCAACGCCGACTCGAGCACTTCGGGTGCGAGTCCGCACTCGCCGAGCAGCGCACTCGCGGCCGCCGCCGCGTGCGGCGCCTCGAGGCCGCGCGCCACCACTGCGAACACCAGGCCCTTGGCGCGCCGGGACAGCACGCTCGACTCGAGCGCCGCGTCCAGTGTCTCGCGCAGGGCGTGCGACGCGGGCGCGCCGGACAGCGCGTCGAGCAGATACGCCCACGGTCCGCGAGCGGGCTCAGTCGGCCGCGCGCTGGCGAGCGCCTGGGCCTTCCGCGCGCGGCGCACGTTCAAGTAGCGCAGTAGCGGAGTCATGACCCTGATCAGCCAGGAATCCGCCAGGCTCTCCACGGGCGCATAGGGAATGGCCACCGTCGTCATCATTCGGTTCATGTACACGTTGAAGGCGGTGGCGTAGGCCAGCTCGCGAATCTCCGGGGGGCTCCAGCCGGCGTCGCGCAGCGGAGTCAGGTCGGACGCGGCCGAGAGTGGCGACGCGCGCGACAGCCGGCGCGCGAAGTCGAGCGCGGCCCGGAAGCGTGGCTCGATCTCGGCATCGATGAAGCCCTGCTCCAGCTTGCGGATGCGCGAATCGGGCAGTCCGTGGACGCGCAGCAGCATCCGCTGCACGCCAAAGCAGTAGCGGCACGAGTTGTCCTGACTCACGACCAGCCCGATCAGATCCGGGAGCAGCGAGTCGAGCGTCAGGAGCGGTGCGTCGGGGCCGAGCACCGGCATCGAGCGCACCACCCACGGCACGCGCGTGAAATACGGCACGGCCGAGGGCACGGCGCCGAAGCGGCTGCGCACGAAGGCTTCGAGCTCGCGGTCGCGCCGCGGCTCGAGCACGCAGGCTTCCCATTCCACGTCGGCCAGGGCGCTCGCCATCGCGGTCAGCATAGACCGAATTGCGCTGACCGTGAGTCCGTTCGACAATGCCGCCATGCCCGTCGACGTCTCCAAGCTGCGCCCGTACCGCACCCCGATCTCCAACAACGCCCGCTGGGCGAACTTCGAGTCTCGGCCCGGTGACATCGTGATCTGCACGCCCGCCAAGTGCGGAACCACCTGGACCCAGACCATCGTCCACAGCCTGCTCTGGCCGGACGGCGATGCGCCGGGCGGCGTGATGGAGCTCGCGCCCTGGATCGAGTTCGAGCTCTTTCCGATCGACGACGTGCTCGCGCGGCTCGCGGCCCAGAGCCACCGGCGCGCGATGAAGAGTCACTCGCCCGCCGACGAGCTGCCCGTGTTTCCGGACGCCCAGTACGTGATCGTCGCGCGCGACGGCCGCGACGCGTTCATGTCGATGTGCAACCACATGGAGCGCTTCAAGGCGCTCGATCACTTGAACGCGCGCGCCAGCGCCGACGGCGTTGCGCCGCTGCCCGGCTGGAACGGCGACATCCACGGCTACTTCCCGATCTGGCTCGAGCAGGGCGGTCACTTCAAGCACCTGGCTTCGTGGTGGAGGCGGCGCCGCGAGCCCAACGTCTACCTGATGCACTACAACGATCTGAAGGCCGACCTCGCCGGCGAGATGCGCAAGCTCGCAGACTGGCTGGGTCTCTCCGTGCGCGAAGACCAGTGGCCCGGCGCGGTCGAACGCTGCACGTTCGAGGCGATGCGCGAGCGCGGCAATGACATCGGCCCGTTCGAGCTCGCCTTCGAGGGCGGCTCCAAGGGCTTCCTGTTCCAGGGCACGAACGGCCGCTGGCGCGACGTGCTGACTCGCGAGGAGCTCGCCCTCTACGACCGCCGGGTCGGCGAGCTCACCTCGCCGGAGCTCGCCGCCTGGATCGAGCGCGGGCGCGCCGCGCTCGCATGACTGCGCTGCTCGAGCTGCGCAGCGAGCGACTCCGGCTGCGCGCGTGGCGTGACTCGGATCTCGCTCCGTTCGCCGCGCTGAACGCCGACCCGCGCGTGATGGAGTTCTTCCCGGCCACGCTCTCGCGCGCGGAGAGCGACGCGTTCGCGGCGCGCATCCAGGACGGCTTCGCGCGCCGCGGCTGGGGGCTGTGGGCCGTCGAAGCGCCCGGAGTGAGTCCCTTCCTCGGTTTCGTCGGCCTCGCGGAGCCGGCAGCGCAGCTGCCGGTCGCGCCGTGCGTCGAGATCGGCTGGCGGCTGGCGGCCGACCAGTGGGGCAAGGGCTACGCGAGCGAGGCGGCGCGCGTCGCGCTCCGGGCGGGCTTCGAGCGCATCGGACTCGACGAGATCGTGTCGTTCACCTCCGAGATCAACCTGCGCTCGCGCGCGGTGATGGAGCGGATCGGGCTCCGCTTCGCGGGCGAGCGCTTCCTGCACCCGAGCCTGCCCGAGGGCAGCCGGCTGCGCACGCACGTGGTCTACCGGCTGCGCTCGACCCCGTCGAGGAATTCGAGCACGGCGTCGAAAGGCGGCTGACTCGCAGCCGCGCCGGTCTCGGGAATCACGAAGCTCGGCACCGGCAGCTTTGCGAGCTCTCCCGCGTTCGCCGCAAGCCCCCCGACGACCAGCGAGCGCACCCGACCCGGCTTGCGCTTCACGAGCTCGAGACCGATCTCCGCGCCCAGCCCCCAGCCAAAGAGATCCACGCTGCGCGCGTTCGCGTAGCGCAGAATCTCCTCGAGATCGCCGAGGAAGACGTCGAGAGAGTCATTCACCGTCCCGCGCCTGCGCTCGCTACGGCCGTGACCGCGCAGGTCGAAGCGCACGCTGCGGCGCTTGGCGGCAGACAGGCGCTCGACCCAGCCGGTGTCGAGCCACTGCGCGTCGGCGCTGCTCTTTTCCCCGTGCACGAGCACTACCGTGGGCCAGCCCGGCTCCCCCTTCTGCTCGAAGCGAATCCAGGTGTCGTTGGCCCGAATCGTGGGCACGATCGACTAAGCCGGACCGAGCGCGGACAAGCCGCCGTCGACCACGAGTGACTGGCCGGTGACGTAGCTCGACTCACCCGAGAGCAGGAACAGCGCGGCGTACGCGACCTCCCAGCCCGTGCCCTGGCGGCCGAGCGGCACGCGCGTGCGGCCGCGGCTCGGACGGCCGCGTGTGGCGAGCCGGCCGAGCGGGGTGTCGATCAGCCCCGGCAGGAGCACGTTGGCGCGCACGCCGGAGCGCGAGCCCTCGAATGCGACGTGGCGCATGAGTCCCGCGAGGCCGGCCTTCGAAGCGTCGTACGACGGCGCGCGCGTGCCAGGCTGCAGCGCCGCGATCGAGCTGATGAACACGAGCGACGCGCCGGCCCGCAGCCGGGGCAGGGCGGCGCGCGCGATCAGGAAGTGAGCGCGCAGGTTCACCGAGAACGCCTCGTCCCAGGCGGCGGCGTCGGTTCCCTCGAGCCGCGCGCCGCGCGCGATGCCCACGTTCAGCACCACGCCATCGAGCCCGCCGAGCTTCGTCTCGGCCTCGGCCACGATCCGCTCACAGGTCGCCGCGTCGCTCACGTCGCCCACGATCACGGCCCCGCGGCCGGCTTCCTTCTCGATCCGCGCGAGTGTCTCGCGCGCCGACTCGGCGTCGGCGTCGGCGCAGGCCACCGCGGCGCCTTCGCGCGCGCACAAGAGCGCGATCGCGCGGCCGTTGCCGATCGGCGGGTCGGGCTCGGGGCTCGGACGCGTGCCCGCGCCCACCACCAGCACCTTCCGCCCGGCCAGGCGCCCGCGTCCCGAGGCCAGCCCGAGCGCCTCGGCAGTCAGCGGTCCAGGGGGTCGCTCGGGTCGTTCTGTCTCGCTCACGCTGACATCATACCCCGCCGCGACTAAGCTTCCGGCGTGGATCTCGAGTCGGTGGACCTCGTGCTCGGCACGACGCGCTCGGTGCGGCGCAAGCTCGACTTCGACCGCCCGGTCGAGCCCGAAGTGATCGAAGCCTGCATCGCGCTCGCGACTCAGGCGCCCACCGGCCGCAACGCGCAGGGCTGGCGCTTCCTGGTCGTGACCGATTCGGAGAAGAAGCACGCGGTCGCCGAGCTCTACCGCCGCGCCTTCAGTCACTACCGCGAGCTGCGCGCGGCCGACCCGAACGGCGAACCGCCCAGGCAGAGCTACCAGCTGCTGGCCGACCGCATGCACGAGGTGCCGGCGCTGATCCTGGTCTGCGTCGAGGGCCGGCCCGAGTCACTCACGGTTCCGCAGCAGGTGGCGTTCTACGGCTCGGTCCTGCCCGCGGCCTGGTCGCTGATGCTGGCGCTGCGCGCGCGCGGCCTGGGCTCGACCTGGACGACGCTCCACCTCTTGCACGAGAGCGAGGCGGCGCGAATCCTGGGCATCCCCGACGGGGTGACCCAGACCGTGCTGCTGCCCGTCGGCTACATGCGCGACGCGGTGCTGAAGCCGGCAGAGCGGCGCGGGCCGCACGAGGTGACCTACTGGAATGGCTGGGGCCTCAAGCGCTCCCGGTGACCAGGAACTGCGGCAGGATCAAGACGAACGTGCCGTCGGCGATCGCCCGTTTCAGCTCGGCGGCGATCGCGTCGAGCTGGCGCGCGCCCATCCGCCCCGACTCACGCGCGTAGCCCAGCATGTTGAAGACGATCGGCGCCATCCGGCCCTTGGTGTCGGCGCTGGCCAGGATCTGCACGCGCACGTCGCGAAACCCGGCCGCGCGCATCGCGCCGTAGAGCTTGCGACCGATGTAGGGTGTGCGGTACGCGGGCGCGGCTGCCGCGAACAGCTCGGCCATGCGCTCGGCGCCGAGCGGCTCGACCGCAAACAAACCCCAGTCACTGTCGATGGCGTGGGCCAGGCCGCCGGGCCGGAGCACGCGCCGGAACTCGGACAGCGTCGCACCCACGTCGGGCACGTACTCGAGCACGTTCTTGCACACGACCCGGTCGGCAAAGCCGGACTCGAGCGGCAGCTTGTCGCCGTCGCAGCGCTGCCACGACACGAGTGACTCGACGCCGTCCCGCTTCGCCCGCGCCGCCGCGCGCTGCAGGAACTCCGCGTTCAGGTCGACGCCCACCACGCGGCCGTTCGGCGCCACGCGCCGCGCCAGCTCGACCGCCAGGCCGCCCGGCCCGCAGCCGTAGTCGACCACCGTCTGTCCCGGCGCGAGCTGCGCCGGCTCGAGCAGCGGCGCGTTCTGGGGCCGCCACTCGAACAGCTGCTCGTAGGCCTCGAGCCGCTCGGGCGCGATCTCGAGCCAGTGGTCCCGGTAGTAAGTCGCGTCGTTCATGGCGCCAGTCTACGCCTCCGTGCCCGGCGCTTGCTATGCTCGCCGCCCGCGGATGAGCTGGCAGAGGTCGAGGCGGGGTGCGCTCGGAGTCAGTGCGGTGCTGGCGTTGGTCATGCTCTTCCTGGCCGCCTGGGGCTTCTGGTGGGAGCCCGCGAGCCTGCGCACCGTGGAGACCGAGCTGGCGCTCCCCCGCTGGCCCGCGGCTTGCGATGGCCTGCGCGTGGCGGTCGTCTCCGACCTGCACGTCGGGTCGCCGTGGAACGGCCTGGCGAACCTCGACCGCGTGGTGGCGCAGGTCGCGGCCGCGCATCCCGACCTCATGCTGTTCGCCGGTGACTTCGTGATCCATCGCGTGCGCGGCGGCACGTTCGTGCCGCCCGAGGACATCGCCGAGCGCCTGGCGCGCCTGGAAGCGCCGCTGGGTCGCTATGCCGTGCTGGGCAATCACGACTGGTGGGTCGACGGCACGCGCGTGCTGCGCGCGCTCGAGGCGCAGGGCATCACGGTGCTCGAGGATCGCTCGGTAGCCCTGTCGGATCATGGCTGCGCGCTGTGGCTGGCGGGAGTCAGCGACTTGTGGGAACGCCTCCACGACGTGAAGCGCGCGCTCGCCGCGGTCCCCGACGGCGCGCCGGTGCTGCTCTTGACTCACAATCCCGACGTGTTTCCGACCGTGCCCGCGCGCGTCTCGCTCACGATCGCCGGACACACCCACGGCGGGCAGGTGTTCCTGCCATTCCTGGGGCGGCCGATCGTGCCCTCGCAATACGGCCAGCGCTACGCGATCGGGCACGTGATCGAGGACGGGCGCCACCTGTTCGTGTCGCCGGGCATCGGCACCAGCATCATCCCGGTGCGCTTCCGCGTCCCGCCGGAGGTGTCTCTGCTCGTGCTGCGCCGGGGTCCTGACTGAGCGCGGGTCTGGTGCCCGCGCGAAACATCGGACGACTCAGAGCTTGAACACGCGCCGCGCGTTCTCGCGCAAAAACTTGGGCCAGACGTTGTCCTTGAACGGCACGTGCGGCATGTCGCCGAAGATGCGCTCGAGCGTGAGTCCTGCGGGGAAGTAGCCCGCGTACAGGATCTTGTCGGCGCCGCGCGTGTTGGCGTAGTCGATGATCGCCTTGGGATAGTGCTTGGGCGCGAAGGCGCTGGTCGAGTAGTAGAGGTTCGGCCACTTCAGCATCAGCTTCACCGCCAGGTCGCACCAGGGTTCGGCGCCGTGTCTCATCACGAAGCGCAGCTCGGGGAAGAACCAGCAGATCTCGTCGAGCATCTCGACGTGCTGCGCGGCCATGGGGATGCGCGGCCCGGGCACGCCGATGCAGCAGTTGAAGGGCAGGTCGAGCTCGACGCACTTCGCGAAGATCGGGTACCACTCGCGGCCGCCGATCGGAATCTGCGGGAAGTTGCCGCAGGGAAACGCAGACACCGACTTGATGCCGTAGTGCTCGTACAGGTAGACGAGCTCGCGCACGCCCTCCATTCCCCTGTTCGGGTCGCTGTTGGCCGAGCCGAAGAAGCGATCGGGGTGGGCGCGCAGCGCCTGCTGCGACACGGCGCCCTCGCGACTCACTCCGATCTGCGCCTGCTCGATGCCGTACTTGTCCATCAGCTCGAGCGTGAAGGTGATGTAGTCCTCTTGCTTCTCTACTTTCGGGAAGTCCTTGAACATGTACTGCACGGGAAAGTCGAACGCCGAGAGACTCTCCTTGTCGCGGAACAGCGGCCGCATGAACTCGTAGACCTGCTTCTGGTCGTCGCTCGGGATGCCGAGCATCAAGTCGACGATCCCGATCCCGCCGGGCATGGGCATTGGGTCTCTCCTGCTTCCGCAGACGTGGGGCTCGCCGAGCGTACCACGGGCGCGTTAGGCTCCGTGCGTGAGTGGCGTACAGGGGTTGTGGGTGTTCGTGGCGGGGGGCGTGGGCTCGGTCGCGCGCTGGCTGGTGTCGCTGGGCTGTCTGGCCGCGTTCGGGCCGATCTTCCCGGTCGGCACGCTCACCGTGAACCTCGTGGGCTGCTTCCTGATCGCCGCGCTGTTCGAGGCCGCGGTCAGCACCGACAAGATCTCGGCCGCGCTGCGCGTGACCCTGGCCAGCGGCTTCCTCGGCGGCTTCACGACTTACTCGGCGTTCAGCAACGAGCTGTTCACTTACTTCCGCGACGGGGCGCTGGGGCTCGCTGCCGCCTATCTCATCGTCACGGTGCTGGGCTGTCTGGCCACGTGTCTTCTCGGTCAGCTGGCCGCGCGCTGGTGGATCGGCTTGTAGCGCGCGTGCAGCGATTCGCTGCGTAGAAGCGCGCCCTGCGGGCGCGCAATCATCTCGTGCGTGGCGACGCTGCGACGACTGGCTGCGATCGTGCTGTCCGCCTTCGTGCTGCTCGGACTGGGTACCTATCTCGCCGGCGAGCGCACCGAGGTGGCGGTCTTGCGCACCTACGAAGGCGACGGCACGCCGCGAGACACCAAGATGTGGGTGGTCGACTACCAGGGCGCCCCGTACGTGCGGATCGGCCGGCCCGGCCGCGGCTGGGGCGAGCGGCTGAAGGCGAACCCCGACGTCGAGCTCACGCGCGCCGGCGCGACCAGCGCGCGACACGCCGTCGTGATCTCGGAGCCAGACACTCGACGCGCGATCGAAGCCGCGTTCGCCGACAAGTACGGCTGGGTCGACTGGTGGTTCGGCGTGGTGATCCGCCGCAACCCGGACACCATCCGGCTCGACCCGCGCTCCTAGCGAGTCACTGACTGACCGCCGCGCGCGCGTGTAGCGCGAGCGCCGCGTCGAGGCTGCTCGCGGCCACCCCAGGCTCCGCCAGCAGCGCTGCCAGCCAGGGCGGGCGTTCCTTGGCGCAGACGCTGATCGGGCGTTCGAGGCCCGAGAGCTCGCGCGCCTGGCGCACGAAGGAGCAGGCGTAGTCCGGCGGCCGGACGTCCTGCGCCAGCTCGACCAGGGCAAAGGGATCCGGCGCAATCCCGAGCGCGCCGGGTCCGGGCAGCGAGACGTCGGGCGCGCCGGGCTCGGGTGAGCCACCGGTCAGTCCGGGGCCGTCACACAGGATCGCGCCGGCTACGAGCTTCGGCCGTCCGCCCGCGATCATGAGCGCCACGTAGGCGCCCAGGCCGTGACCCAGCACGGTGACTCTGCCGAGCTCTGCGACCGCTGCGTCGGCATCGGCCATCAGCACCTCGGCCGTGTAGCCGCCGCCCATGGGAGTCGTCGACTCACCGTGGCCGGTGAAATCGAGCGCGAAGATCGGCCCGGGCCAGGCGGCCAGCTCGGCAGGCACGCGCTCGGGTGAGCGCGCGCCCAGCGCGTGCAGCAGGAGCAGCGCCGGCCCGGGCTGGGCGCGCAGCCCGTGCAGCGCGAGCGACACGCGATTGTGTCGGAGCCGGACGACGCTCAAGACAGGAAGTCCAGCACCAGGTCCGCGACCCGCCGCGGGTGCTCCACGTGCACGAAGTGACCCGAGTCCTCGAACGCGTGCAGGCGGGCCCCCGGCGGCAGATAGGGCGCGATCGTGTCCGGCGTCGTGCCCCAGCCCATCTCTTCCTCGATCAGCCCCAGGATCGCGAGCAGCGGCACCGGGAAGTGGCGCAGGTTCTCGAGCGCCCAGTTCGGACGCCAGGGGCCGAAGCCGCCGAAGCGCATCGACGGATCGAGCTTCCAGCGCCAGCCGTCCCGGTCGCGGCGCGCGCCGATCGAGACCAGATAGCGCAGCCACTCCGGGCTGAGCCGCGGGTTCATGCGGCCGCGGCGTGCCGCCAGCTCCTCGGGCGTGCCCGCCTTGCGGGTGAGCCCGGCCGTCTGGCGCCGCCAGTCGAGCCAGCCTGCGATCTCGCTGTCGAGCATCTTCGTGCGCTCGTGCTCGGCCACGTCGGGATGGGGCCAGGGCGAGGGCAGGCCGTCCAGGTTCGCGAACTTCGACACGCGTTCGGGCCGCGCCTCCGTGAGCTGCATGCACACGCCGCCGCCCTTCGAGTGACCCACGATCGGCATCGGCGCGCCGCCGATCGAGTCCATCACCGCCAGCGCATCGCGCACGTCGGCGTGCCAGGCGTAGAGCGCGCAGTGCTGCGAGTCCCCGTGGCCGCGATGATCCCACGAAACGACGCGCCAGCCCGCGTCGGCGATGAGCGGGGCGAAGCCGTCGAACGTCCCCGCGAAGTCGAAGCCGCCGTGCGCGAGCAAGAGCGGCGGCGCTCCGGGAGCGCCCCACTCGTAGACCGCGAGATCCACGCCGTGTGCGTCGACGCGCCGGCTCCGGTCCGGCCGACGCGCGCCGGGAAAGCTCACCACGCTGTCGCCCGCCGCGCTAGACCGCGAAGCGATAGGAGTCTCCGTCGCGGACGATCCGGCCGGCGGTGGGCGTCGCGAAGTGCGTGCCGATCACCAGGTAGCTGCCGCGCGACCAGCGCTGGATCGCGGCGCGCCGAGTCTCTCGGGCCTGCTCGGCGTTCCAGTCGAAGTTCGAGTGCCACTCCGGCCGCGCGATCTGCGAGGGATGATGCATCATGTCGCCGGTGATCACCGCCTCTTCGCCCTGCGAGGAGATGCGCACGCTCACGTGACCGGGCGTGTGACCGTGCGTCGGCTCGAAGAACACCTCCGAGGTCAGCTTGTGATCGGCCTCGACCAGGTCGGCCAGGCCCGCGTCCAGAACCGGGCGCACGGACTCGTCCATGATCGGCTCCTCCGGATTGGTGGGCTCCTTGCCCCAGTAGTCCCACTCCTTGCGGCCGATCAGGTAGCGCGCGTTCGGGAAGGTCGGAACCCAGCGGCCGTTCACCTTCATGGTGTTCCAGCCCACGTGGTCGACGTGCAGGTGGGTACACACGACGGTGTCGATCGATTCGCGCGGGAAGCCGGCCTTGGACAGGTCCTGCAGGAACGGCCCCTGGCGATTGGCCCAGTCGGGGAACGAGAGCTTCTTGTCGTTGCCGAGGCAGGTGTCGACCAGGATGCGCCGGCCCTGCGACTCGATCACGAGCGCGTGGATGCTGAGCACGAGCTTGCCGTCGGGCAGCAGGAAGTGCGGCCGGAGCCAGCCGATCTTCTCGCAGTTTGCGGGCGACGCGTCCGGCAACACGAAGTCGCCCGACGTCGGAACTTCGACCTCGACCACCCGGCTCACCGTCACCGCCCCGATCTTCCAGCGCATGCTCGACTCCTTCTCGCGCATGATAGATCGCGCGCGGCCGCGAAGTCTCGGCGGGGCATGATACCGTCGCGCGCGTGACTCCCGCCGGAGTGCGCGCGTCGCTTGCAATTCTGGTCGCGATCGCGGCGCTCTGGCTGTACGCGCCGGTGCGCGAGCTGCCGTTCATCCGCCTGGACGACCGGCTGTACGTGAGCGAGAACCCGGACGTGCGCGACGGCTTCTCGGCTGCGCACGTGCGCTGGGCCTTCACCAGCTTCTACGCCAACAACTGGCATCCGCTCACCTGGCTGTCACACATGCTCGACGCCGAGCTGTTCGGCCGCGATTCCGAAGGCCCGCACGTCGAGAACGCGGCGCTTCACGCGCTCTGCTCGGCGCTGCTCCTGCTCGCGCTCGCGCGGCTCACCGGTGACACGGCGCCCAGTGCCGCCGCGGCGCTGCTGTTTGCCGCGCACCCACAGCACGTGGAGTCCGTGGCGTGGGTCGCCGAGCGCAAGGACCTGCTGTGCTCGCTGTGCGTGTTTCTCGCGCTGCTGGCGTGGCCCGCGTGGGCGCGCAACGGCAGTCGCGCCGCGTACGCCGCGGCGCTCCTCGCGATGGCGCTCGGTCTCCTGGCCAAGCCGATGGCGGTCTCGCTGCCGCTGCTCCTGCTGCTGCTCGACTTCTGGCCGCTGCGGCGCACGCCGACCCGAAAGCTCCTGGTCGAGAAGCTGCCGTTCGTGGCGCTGTCGCTCGCCAGCGCGCTCGTGACGCTGCGTGCGCAGCGGGCGACCATGCAGCTCGAGCTCACGCTCGGCGAGCGGCTGGGCAACGCGTGCATCGCCTTGGTGGCCACGCTCGGTCAGTCGCTCGTGCCGATCGACCTCGCGCTCTTCTACCCCCACCCAGGTCACTGGCCGGCGGGAGAGGTGGCGGCTGCCGCGGCACTGATTGCAGCGATCAGCGCGCTCGCGTTCGCCCTGCGCCAGCGCGCGCCGCAGCTCGTGGTGGGCTGGCTGTGGTTCGTGATCGCGCTCGCGCCGACGCTGGGCCTGGTGCAGGTCGGCGTGCAGGCGCGCGCCGATCGCTACGCCTATCTGCCGCACGTGGGCCTCGCGCTGGCGCTGGTGTGGAGCGCCGCCGCGCTCCTGCACCGCCTGCCCGCGCCACGAGTCATTTGCGCTCTGGCGACTGCCGCAGCGGCGCTGGCGCTGGCCTGGGTCACGCGCGCACAGCTCGAGTACTGGCGCAGCGACGTCGCGCTGTGGAAGCGCACGCTCGCGGTCACCGGGCCCAACTACTACGCCGAGACCGAGCTCGCGATCACGTTCGCCGCCAGCGGAAAGCTGCCCGAGTCGTTCACGCACTTCTCGCGCGCGGTCCAGATCAACCCGCGCTGGACGCGCGCTCAGTCGAACTACGGGTTCGCGCTCTACTTCGCCGGGGATCCGGCGGGCGCCGCCGAGCACCTGGCGCGCGCCTTCGAGGTGAACCCGAATCCGCTGCCGGGCCTGCAGTGGCACTTGTTCTACGCGCGCGCGCTGGCCGAGACCGGCCGGTTCGAGGAAGCGCTGACTCACTACCAGGCGCAGCTCGCCGCAGAGCCCGACGACGTCAACGCGCTGCTCGGCCTGGCCGCGCTGCGCGCCACCGCGCCCGAGCCACCCGTGCGCGACGGCCCGGAGGCGCTGCGGCTGGTGACTCGCGCGTGCGCGCTCGTCGACTGCAGCGGCCCCGACCAGCTCGACGTGCGCGCGCTGGCGACGGCCGCGGCCGGAGACCTGCGGAGCGCCGCGGAGCTCGCCGAAGAGGGCCTGCGCAAGGCGCTCGAGCAGGGGCTCGACGGCTCCGCTGATCGCCTCCAGCGCCACCTGGCGCTGTTCCGCGCCGGGCGCGAGGTGACCGGCGGGCCGAGCTAGGACACCAGCGGCGAGTCACTCGCCTCGGGCAGCCGCTGCACCGGCCCTTCGGCCCGGTCGGCCAGCGCGCGCCGCGTGTCGGCCTCCGGGATCCACAAGAGCAGCGGCAGCGAGGCCGCGCGCCCGCAGGCGCTGATCACGAACAGCGTGAAGTAGCCGTCGAAGCTCGTCCCCAGGTGGCGGAGCACGAGCGCGCCGAGCGAGGTGCCGGTGACCAGCGCCAGCGCGTTCACCAGGTTGTAGCCGGTCAGCACGCGGGTGCGGTCTTCGGGCCGGATCGCGTCGAAGAACAGCAGGAAGGTCGCCAGCTCGTGCGCGCCCCAGGCCACGCCCGAGGCGAGCTGGATCGCGACCAGCACCGGGTAGTGAGTCGAGAGCGTCCACAGCGCCGGCAGCGGCACCACGATCGCGCCGGCCCAGCGCAAGAGCCGTCGCGCGCCGTGGCGCGCCGCCAGGTGACCGAGCCAGGGCAGCGCCACGATCTTCGACACGAAGGCGGTCGCGATCAGCGACATGTACGAGAGATAGGACAAGTGGAGCAGCGAGCCGCCCAGCCAGTACGGCGTGAAGTAGGGCGCAGCCACCTGCACGCCCACCTGCAAGAGCAAGAGATACCCGAGCAGGCGCTTGTTGCCCGAGAGCAGCGGGCGCGGAGGGCGGGCGCCGAGCTCGCTCTGGATCAGTGGATCGGGCTCGCTCTGCCGCGACAGGATCGTGGCCGACCACGCGCGCGCGAGCGAAGCCACCGCGAACAGCGCGGCGAACGCCAGTAACTCGTGGCCACCGCGCCGGCCCGTCTGCAGGATCGCTCCGGCCGTGAGCAGCCCGCACAGCATGGCGAGCTGCCCCGCGCGAGTGCGGCGCGCGAAGAAGCGCGAGCGCAGGCTCTTGGGCACGAGCGTGCCGACCCAGGTGTTCCAGGCCGCGCCCGTCATCATGCCCGTGGCCCAGTAACAGGTAGCCAGCGCGAGCAAGCCAGGGCCCGAGAGGTGGCCCAGACAGCCCGCAATCACGAGTGGCACGAAGCTCGCCGACTGCAGGGCCGCGCACAGCACGACCCAGCGGCGATGCGAGCGAAAGCGACGCACGCCCCACGGCGACACGAGCTGCAACACCGCGCCCGCCAGCACCGGGAAGGTGGCGACGTAGCCGGCAAAGATGTCGCCCAGCCCGAGCGCCAGCGCGAACGCGGCGAGACAGGTCTCGCCCGTGCCCACCATGACGCTCGCGGCGATGCTGTCCGTATGCAGCAGCGCCAGGTTGCGGCGCAGCGTTGCCGCTTCGGGCCCCGCGGGAACGCCTCGCCCGCGTGCACTCACGCGGTCGTAGAACGAATCCCCGCCCTCTCGAGCCATGCCGCGCGCGGAAGGAACGGCACGGCGGTCCCGCTGTCAACACGTGCGGATGTTTCCGGAGCATGGGTAGGGTGCCCATGCGACCATAGGGGCGGGGGAAGCGATGAAAGAGGCCTCGGTCAAGGACCTGCTCGCGCACGGCAAAGCCGGCGAAGCGGTGCGCGCGCGCGGCTGGCTGCGCACCGCGCGCCACTCGAAGGCGCTGTCGTTTCTCGACGTCACGGACGGCTCGTGTCTGGCCGGGATCCAGGTGGTGTGCGAGCCCGCGCTGTCCAACTTCGAGAGCGAACTGCGCAAGCTCGACACCGGCTGCGCGGTCGAGGTCGAGGGCGTGCTGGTGGCGCCCGAGCAGCGCGAGCAGTCACTCGAGCTGCGCGCCGAGCGCGTGCACGTGGTCGGCCTGGCCGACCCCGACTATCCGCTGCAGAAGAAGCGGCACGGCTTCGAGTTCCTGCGCACGATCGCACACCTGCGCCCGCGCACGAACACGCTGGGAGCGGTGCTGCGGGTGCGCAACGTCGCGGCCCGCGCGGTGCACCGCTTCTTCCAGGAGAAGGGCTTCGTCTGGCTGCACACGCCGATCGTGACCACGAGCGACGCCGAGGGCGCGGGGGCGATGTTCCGAGTCAGCGTGCCCGGTCAAGAAGGCGAGTTCTTCGGCAAGCCCGCGTTTCTCACCGTGTCGGGTCAGCTCGAGGCCGAGATCGGCGCGCTCGCGCTCAGCCACGTCTACACCTTCGGACCCACCTTCCGGGCCGAGAACTCGAACACCAGCCGTCACCTGGCCGAGTTCTGGATGATCGAGCCCGAGATGGCCTTCTGCGACCTGCGCGGCGACATGGCGCTGGCCGAGGAGTTCCTGCGCTACGTGCTGCGCGCGGTGCTCGAGGAGAGCGCCGAGGACATGGCGTTCTTCGACGGGCGCATCCAGAAGGGCGTGCGCGAGACGCTCGAGCACGTGGCGGGCACGGCGTTCGCGCATCTGACCTACAGCGAGGCGATCGCGGCGCTCGAGCGCTCGGGTGAGTCGTTCGAGTTCCCGGTGAAGTGGGGCGCCGACCTGCAGAGCGAGCACGAGCGCTGGCTCACCGAGCGCCACGTGGGGCGGCCGGTGGTCGTGACCGACTATCCGAAGGAGATCAAAGCCTTCTACATGTACGCGAACGACGACGGCCGGACCGTGCGCGCGATGGACGTGCTGGTGCCCAAGGTCGGCGAGATCATCGGCGGGTCACAGCGCGAGGACCGGCTCGACGTGCTCCGGGCGCGACTGCGCGAGTGCGGCCTGGCCGAAGAGCACTACGGCTGGTATCTCGAGCTGCGCCGCTTCGGCTCGGTGCCCCACGCCGGCTTCGGCCTCGGCTTCGAGCGACTCATGCTCTATGTCACCGGGATGGCGAACATCCGCGACGTGATTCCGTTCCCGCGCGTGCCGGGCTACGCGGAGTTCTAGTGTGATCACCTGCGCGATCACGGGCTCCGCCTCGGGGATCGGGCTGGCGATCCGGCGCAAGCTCGAGTCGGAGGGCGCGCGCGTGATCGGGGTGGACCTGCGCGAGGCGGAGGTGCAGACGGACCTCGCCAGCCATGAGGGCCGGGCGGCGGCGGTCGCCGGCGTGCTCGCGGCCTGCCGCGGTCGGCTCGATCGACTCGTGCTCTCCGCCGGCGTGGGTGCGCACGTGCGGCCGCCCTCGCTCGTTGCCGCGGTGAACTACTTCGGCGCGCTCGCGCCGCTCGACGGCCTGTTCGAGGCGCTGCGAGCGGGTGAGTCGCCGGCGGCGCTCGTCGTGGCCTCGAACTCGGGCCAGCTCGCGCCGCTCGACCAGCATCCCTATGTGGCGGCGCTGCTGGCGGGCGACGAGGCCGAGGCCGGGCGCATCGCCGACGCGGGCGGCAGTCCGATCGTCGCCTACATGGGCGCGAAGCACGCGCTCGGACGCGCGGTGCGCCGGCGCGCGGGAGCGTGGGGCCGGGCGGGCGTCCGGCTCAATGCCATCGCGCCGGGTCCGGTGAAGACACCCCTCCTGGCGGGTGACATGGCGGATCCGGTCACCGGGCCAGCGATCGAGAAGCTCTCGATTCCGCTGGGCCGGATCGGCGAGCCGGCCGAGGTCGCGGAGCTCGCGGCGTTCTTGTTGGGCGAGCGCGCGCGCTGGATCCACGGCTCGATCTACTACATCGACGGCGGAAACGACGCGGAGATCCGCCCGGACCGGTACTAGAGTGACTGTCGGGCACGACGCGTTCGCGCCGGCTCGGCTCGGGTCGCTCGTGTTGCGCAACCGCGTGATCAAGACCGCCACCTACGAGGGCATGACTCCGGGCGGGCTGCCCTCGGACGCGCTGGTCGAGCACCACCGCGCGCTCGCGGCCGGTGGCGTCGGGCTCACCACGGTCGCCTATTGCGCGGTCGCGCCGGACGGGCGCACCTTCGCCGAGCAGCTGACGATGCGCCGCGACACGGTCGGCCCGCTGCGGCGAGTCACCGATGCCGTCCACGCCGCCGGCGGAGCCGCCTCGATCCAGCTCGGTCACTGTGGGTGGTTCACCAAGAACCGCGAGCTCTCGAGCTGGCTGCCGCGCGGCCCGTCGCGGGTGGTGAATCAGTACGGGATCGCGGCCGGCAAACCGTTCGGGCTGGCGATGCGGCCGAGCGACATCGCGCGGACCGTCGACGAATTCGGGGCCGCCGCCGGCCTGGCGCGCGAGGCCGGCTTCGACGCGATCGAGCTGCACCTGGGTCACGGCTATCTCCTGTCGCAGTTCCTCTCGCCCGCGACGAACCGCCGGCGAGACGCGTGGGGCGGCAGCCTCGAGAACCGCGCTCGGCTGTCACTCGCGGTGCTCGCGCGCGTGCGCGAGGTGGCCGGTCCCGAGTTTCCGGTGCTGTGCAAGACGAACCTGCGCGACGGCTTCCGCGGCGGGCTCGAGCTCGCCGACAGCGTGGCGCTGGCGCGCCTGCTCGAGTCGGGCGGAGCGAGTGCGCTGGTGCTCTCGGGCGGCTTCACCAGCCGCTCGCCCTTCTATCTGTTCCGCGGCCGCAGGCCGCTCGCCGAGATGATCGCGGTCGAGAAGAGCCGGCTGCAGAAGCTCGCGCTGCGCTGGTTCGGCGAGCGCGTGATTCGCGAGTATCCCTTCGAGGAGATGTTCTTCCTGGCCGAGGCGCGCGCCGTGCGGGCGGCAGTGCGCATGCCGCTGGTGTTGCTCGGTGGGATCGTGTCTCGCGCGAACATCGAGCGCGCGATGGCCGAAGGCTTCGACTTCGTCGCGCTGGGGCGCGCACTGATCGCCGATCCCGAGCTGGTGCGGCGCATGGCCAGTGACCCCGCCGCGCGCTCGCGCTGCACGCACTGCAACGTGTGCGTGGCCGAGATGGATGCGGGCGGCGTTCGCTGCGTGCTGGATGGCCCGCGCGGCGCCGCTCCGTGACGCTCTTTCAGCGCGGGTTTCGTCCGTTCTTCCTGCTGGCGGGCGCACAGGCGAGTGTCTCGGTGCTCGCCTGGCTGGGAGTCTTCGCCGGTCTCTTCCCGGCGCCAGGCTGGCTCGCGCCTTCGCTGTGGCACGCGCACGAGATGCTGTTCGGGTTCGTCGCCGCTGCGGCCGCCGGCTTTCTGCTGACGGCTGCGCCGACCTGGACCGCGTCCGCGCCGGTCAGCGGCGCCCCGTTGGCCGCGCTCGCGACGCTCTGGCTCGCGGGCCGCATCGCGATGGCGCTCGCGGGAGTACTTCCACTCCCGGTCGTCGCCGCCGCCGACCTGGCATTCCTTCCCGCGCTCGCCTTCGCCGTCGCCCGCCCGATCCTGGCCACGCGCCAGGTGCGCAACGCCGGCTTTCCATTGGTCCTCGCCGCGCTTGCGCTGCTCGACCTCGGCGCGCAGCTCGATGCTTGCGGGCTCGCGCCGGGTCTCGCGCCCGCGTGCATCCACGGTGGCGTCGATCTCGCGCTCGTGTTGATCGTGCTCGTGGGCGGCAGGATCACCCCGAGCTTCACGGCCAACGCCCTGCGGCGCGCCGGGATCGCAGCGCAGGTCCGCACTCGGCCCTGGCTCGACCGCCTGGCGGTCGCCGCCGTGATCGCTGCGGCCGCGACCGAGCTCTTCGCTCCGCGCACGCGGATCAGCGGCAGTGTCTCGCTGCTTGCCGCCGCCGCGGTCGCGGCTCGCATGAGCGGCTGGCAGAGCCGACTCACTCGAGGCGATCCGTTGCTCTGGTCGCTCCACCTGGGCGGCGCCTGGGTGGCGTTGGGCTTCGCCGCCGTCGCGCTCGCGGATCTCACTGGCCTCGTCCCGTGGGCGGTCGGGTTGCACGCGCAGACGACGGGAGCGATCGGCACGATGGTGCTCGCCGTCATGACGCGCGTGTCACTCGGACACACGGGTCGGCCGCTCGTCGCCCCGCCCTCGGCGCTGGCGGCCTATCTGCTGGTGAGCGCCGGAGCGCTCGCGCGCACCGCAGGAGCCGTGTTCGCGCCGCCGGGCGAGTACCTCGGGGTGATCGCGCTCGCCGGGCTGCTGTTTGCGGCGGCGTACGGCGCGTTCCTCGTCGGCTACGCGCCGATGCTCGTGAGCGCGCGCAGCGATGGCCGCGAGGGCTGAGCATCCGCGAGCTCTTGAGTCACTCGATCGGCGTCCGACGCAGCCGCCGCCCCGGGTCCGGGTCGCGCAGCCACGCCGCGCGACTCTGTCCGTCCGGCACGAGCCCTCCGGCGGTCCAATAGCGCAGCAGCTGCTTCAGCCGGGCGGCCGCGCCGCGCACGGGGAACTGGCCGCGCGCCTGCATGGTGTCGGCATACTCGACCAGGAAGCGTGCGGCCTCCGCACGAGTCACCCGGCGGCCGCTGAAGATCCAGGGATCGGACAGCGCACCGCGGCCGGCCATCGCGAAGGCGGCGCCGGTCTCGCGGCGCATGCGCTCGAGGTCGGCGTGACTCGCGATGCCGCCGTTCCCGCACACGGGGATCGAGACGGCCCGGACGGCGCGCGCGATCCGGCGCCAGTCGACTTCGGCGCAATAGGCCTCGGCGCGCGTGCGGCAGTGGACGGTGAGCATGCGCGCGCCGCCGTTCTCCGCCGCGCGCGCCAGATCCTCGATCCGACTCGCGTCGTCGTAGCCCGCGCGGATCTTGGCGGTGACCGGCACGTCGACCGCGTCGACCACCGCGCGCACCACCTTCTCGAGCGCGAGCGGGTCGCGCAGCAGGGCCGACCCTGCACAGCCCGCGATCGCGCCCTTGGCCGGGCAGCCGAAGTTCAGGTCTACGAGCGGCGCCCCGGCCGCCACCGCGTTCCGCGCCGTGCGCGCCAGGTGGCCGAGGTCGCGGCCCATGAGCTGCACGCCGACCGGCTGCGGAGAGACGGCTTCGCCCAGATGCCGGCGGATCACCGCGCGCGGGATCGGCGAGACACTCACGCGCACGAACTCCGTGAACGCGCCGCCGAGCTGCTCCGGCGCGTTCCGCCTCAGCACCAGCTCGCGGAAGCAGGGCTCGGTCACGCCCTCCATCGGCGCGAGCAGGAAGGGGCTGGTGAAGGGCAGCGCGCGAGTCACTCGCCGCCGATCTGCAGCACCGGGCTGGGCTTCTTCTCGAGCAGGCCGGAGTAGAAGTCGTTGCCCTTGTCGTCGATCACGATGAAGGCCGGGAAGTCCTCGACCTCGATCTTCCAGATCGCCTCCATGCCCAGCTCGGGATACTCCTCTACGTCGACCTTGCGGATCGAGTGATCCGCGAGCCGCGCCGCGGGCCCGCCGATCGAGCCGAGATAGAAGCCGCCCCACTTCTGGCAGGCGTCGCGCACGGCCTTGCCGCGGTTGCCCTTGGCCAGCATGACCAGGCTCGCGCCGTGGCTCTGGAAGAGATCGACGTACGAGTCCATGCGGCCCGCCGTGGTGGGCCCGAACGAGCCCGAGGCGCGGCCCTCGGGCTTCTTGGCCGGGCCGGCGTAGTAGATCATGCGGTCCTTGAGATACTGCGGGAGCCCGAGCCCCTGATCGAGCCGCTCCTTCAGCTTGGCGTGCGCGATGTCGCGCGCCACGATCATCGGCCCCGAGAGCGACAGCCGCGTCGCCACCGGATAGCGCGAGAGCTCCGCCAGGATCTCGCGCATCGGCCGGTTCAGATCGATGCGCACGACCTCGCCCGCGAGCTCGTGGGGAGCCACGTCCGGGAGATACTTGGCCGGGTTGGTCTCGAGCTGCTCCAGCAACACGCCGTCGCGCGTGATCTTGCCCACGATCTGGCGATCGGCCGAGCACGAGACACCCAGGCCCACCGGGCACGACGCGCCGTGGCGCGGCAGCCGGATCACGCGCACGTCGTGCGCGAAGTACTTCCCGCCGAACTGCGCGCCGATGCCGGTCTCGTTGCAGAGCTTGTGCACCTGCTCTTCGAGCGCCGGGTCGCGGAAGGCGCGGCCGCGCTCGTTCCCGCTCGTGGGCAGGTCGTCGAGATAGCGCGCGCTCGCCAGCTTCACGGTCTTGAGCGTCGCCTCGGCCGAGGTGCCGCCGATCACGAGCGCCAGGTGGTACGGCGGGCAGGCCGAGGTGCCGAGCGTGCGGATCTTCTCGCTCACGAACCGGAGCAGTGACTCGGGGTTGAGCAGCGCCTTGGTCTCCTGGTAGAGGAAGGTCTTGTTGGCCGAGCCGCCGCCCTTGGCCAGGAACAGGAAGCGGTACTCGCTGCCGGGCTCGGCGTAGATCTCGATCTGCGCCGGCAGGTTCGTGCCCGTGTTCTTCTCGTTGTACATGTCGAGCGCCGCCATCTGCGAGTAGCGCAGGTTGCGGCGCTGGTAGGCGTCGAAGATGCCGCGCGACAGTGACTCGGCGTCGTCGGCGCCGGTGTAGACGTTCTCGCCCTTGTAGGCGACCACGATCGCCGTGCCCGTGTCCTGACAGCTCGGCAGCACGCGGCCCGCGGCGATGTTGGCGTTGGTCAGGAGCTCGAGCGCCACGAAGTGGTCGTTCTCGCTGGCCTCGGGGTCGTCGAGGATCTTGCGCAGCTGGGCCAGGTGACCGGGCCGCAACAAGTGCGACACGTCGTCGAGCGCTTCCGCGGCCAAGAGCTGCAGCGCGCGCGGCTCGACCCGCAGTATCTCGCGCTCGCCCAGGCGCTCCACGCGCACGCCTTCGCGCGACAGCAGGCGGTAGGGAGTCTCGTCGTGGCCGTGTTCGAAGATCGGTTGGTAGACGAAGTCGGGCATGGGGCGGGAATGATAGCCCGGCACGCTATCCTGCCGCGATGCGCGGCACGCGAATCACCACGGTCGCCGTCTACGAGCGGCGGATCCGGGCCTCCGTGGAGCGGATCTTCGAGAACGCGCTCGACTGGGAGCGCCTGCCCGGCCTGCACCGCGACTCGTTCGCGTCGGTCCGGCGCACCGACTCGGGCGACTGGGGCTGGAGCGCCTGGGTGCGCGGCGCGCCGGGCGCGCGCGAGATGGCGCTCCAGCTCGTGATCGACCGGGCGGGCCGCAGCTACGTCATCGCCACCATCGAAGGTCCGGGCAAGGGCAGCGAGATACACACTTCGCTCGTGCCCAAGGCGGACGACGAGACACAGATCCGCATGGAGTTCCGCGTGCCCGACGTGTCACCCGAGCGCGCGGCCGCGCTGGGCGAAGCCTACCGCACGCTGTACGCGCGCATGTGGGACGAGGACGAGGCGATGATGCTGCGCCGCGCGCGCCTGCAGGCAGTGCTGCGCGTACCCGTGCCGCAGGGCCGGCTCGAGCTCGGCCCGGTGACCGAGCTGCGTTCGAAGCTGCCTCAGGTGGTGGAGTGGGCCGGGCGCCCCTGGCGGATCGTCGAGCTCGACGGCGCGCTGGTCGTGCACGCCGGAATCTGCCCGCACGCGCTGGGGCCGCTCGAGACGACCCCGCTCGAGGGCTCGGTCGTGGAGTGTCCGTGGCACCGCTATCGCTTCGACGTCCGCACCGGCAAGAGCTGCGACGGCCGCGGGCTGCGGCTGGCGAGTGCGCCCAGGATCGAGGTCGCGCCTGACGGTCGGGCCCAGCTAGTTCAGGCCCGCTAGGCGCCATCGCTCCCAGGATTGAGCCTTCCAGTGCGCGTCTTCGCGCTCCCGCGGCGAGCGACGCCCGGGTTTTCACAGAAAATCACGCGTCTTTGAACCTGAAAAGGGCACGACCCTAGACGCACGCTCAAAAATCTGCGATTTTGGCGACGAGTTCGGTCCATGACGCGAAGTCGGAGACGAAACATGCCTCAGAAAATCCCAAGTGGCGGAGAGAAGCTGGTTCAGTGCCTGGAAAGAGAGGGTGTTCAGTACGTCTTCGGGCTCTCGGGCGGGGCAGCCATGCCCATGTTCGATGCTCTGGTCGACTCGAAGATCAAGCTGATCCTCACCCGCCACGAGCAGGGCGCGACGCACATGGCCGATGGCTACGCGCGTTCGACCGGCCGGCCGGGCGTGGTGCTCGTGACTTCGGGTCCGGGCGCGACCAACACGGTGACGGGGCTGCTCACCGCGCAGATGGACTCGGCGCCGATCATCGTGATCTGCGGCCAGACCAACGCCGTGAACCTGGGCAAGGACGCGTTCCAGGAGGCGGACGTCACCGGCATCACCTATCCGGTGGTGAAGCACTCGTATCTGATCAAGAACGGAGCGGACATCCCGCGCGTGGTGCGCGAGGCCTTCCACATCGCCACCACCGGCCGGCCCGGCCCGGTGCTGATCGACGTGCCGAAGGACATCGGCCAGGGCCCTTGCCCGGCGCCGTTCACCGACTCACTCGACCTGCCGGGCTACACCGTGCCCGGCCGCGGCGACGAGGAGCAGATCTCGCGCGCGGCGCGCTTCCTGCGCGAGTCACGCCGGCCCGTGCTGTACGTGGGTCACGGCGCGGTGATCTCGGACGCGGGCAAGGCGATCACCGCGCTGGCCGAGAAGCTGCGCGCGCCGGTCGTGAACACGCTGCTCGGGAAGGGCGCGGTCGACGAGACCCATCCGCTGCACCTGGGCATGCTGGGCATGCACGGCACGGCCTACGCGAACAAGGCGGTCGCGGACTGCGACCTGATCATGTCGATCGGCGCGCGCTGGGACGACCGCATCACCGGCCGCGTGAGTGACTTCTGCACGCGCGCGGTGAAGATCCACGTCGACATCGACGCGGCCGAGTTCGGCAAGATCATCAAGCCCGACGTCGCGATCCACGGCGACGCGCGGCTCGTGATCGAGGATCTGGTGCCGCAGGTCGAGATCGCCGACACCAAGGAGTGGCTGGCGCAGATCGCGCGCTGGCGGAAGCAGTACCCATTGCACTACCCGAAGCAGGGCGGGCTGCGCGCGCAGCACGTGCTCGACCGGCTGAACGAGCTCACGCGCGGCGAGTCGATCCTCACCACCGACGTGGGCCAGCACCAGATGTGGGCGGCGCAGTTCTGTCTGGCGCGCAGCAACCGCCACTGGATCACGAGCGGCGGCGCCGGGACGATGGGCTTCGGCTTTCCGTCCGCGATCGGCGCGCAGTTCGGGAACCCGAAGAAGAAGGTCTGGGCGATCGTCGGCGACGGCGGCTTCCAGATGACCTGCTCCGAGCTCGCGACCGCGGCGATTCACAAGCTCGACGTCAAGTGTCTCATCATCAACAACAACTATCTCGGCATGATCCGGCAGTGGCAGGAGATGTTCTACGACAACCGGCTGTCGGGCGCCGACCTCGAGGGCAATCCCGATTTCGTGAAGCTGGCGCAGGCCTACGGCGTGAAGGGTCTGCGCATCCGCCGGCCGGCCGACGTGGATCGGATCCTGGCCGAGGCGCACGCTCACGACGGCCCGTGCGTGGTCGTGGCCGAGGTCGTGAAGGAGGACAACGTCTTCCCGATGATCCCGGCGGGCGCGTCGATTGCCGAGATGTTGATCGAGAAACCCAAGCACCGGCTCGAGAAGCCGACGGGGAGCACCTGATGTCGGCCGCAGCACTCCATCCGGCGGAGGCGCCGTCGCGCGCCCCGCTGCACACGATCTCGCTGTTCGTGAACAACAAGCCGGGCGTGCTGGTGCGCGTGGCGCTGGTGTTCTCGCGCCGCGGCTTCAACATCGAGTCGCTCGTGGTCTCGGCCGGCGCCGAAGGGCGCTTCTCGCGCATGACCATCGTCTGCTCGGGCGCCTCGACCGAGCTCTCGCAGATCATCCTGCAGCTCGCGAAGCTGGTGGACGTGGTGCATGCGATCGACCACACCGGTGACTCGAGCTACGAGACCGAGATCGCCTTGGTGAAGCTGTTCGCGCCGCTCGACGAGCGCACGCAGATCCTGCAGGTGGCCGAGCACTTCAAGGCCAAGGTGGTCGACTACGGCTCGGATTCCCTGATCCTGCAGGTACACGGACCGAGCGACAAGCTCGACGCCTTCGTCGATCTGCTGCGCCCGTTCAAGCTGTCCGAGCTGGTCCGTTCCGGCAAGCTGCTGATGGCACGTGGCTCGCGAGTGACCTAGCCGCTAACGACCCTGAGCGGCCGTCAGCATGAAGGCCAGGAAGGCGAGCGAAGCTCCTGCGACGGCCAGCGAGGCGAGGTCGGTCCAGAGCGACTCGTACCGGGTCATCAGGGAACTCCTTCCACCGCAATGTGACTCGAGTGCAGCGCAGCGTCTGTGAAGTCTTTCTCAGTCGGCAGCCGGGTAGGGGAGGAGCCGGGGGAGAACACGTTCTCGGAGGGCAGCCGGGCGCCGGCGCAAGGCCGGCGTGGCCCGCCAGGGCGTCGACCCGCCCGGAAGCTCGGGCGAGCTCAGTCCGCAGAGGTTCCCCCACTCGGCGACAAACATAGCCAAGCTCGCCCGAACAGGAGAGTCAGGGCCCCGCGGGGGTGAGTGCGCGCCCGGGGCATTCAAGCCCTTCCGCCACTCGCGACGATGCGCCCCGGGAGCCATGTCCGCAGCCGATGCCGACTCGCTGAGCTCCGTGAACCCGCCCCTGGGCGCGTTCATCTCGGACGTCGTCCTCTGGCTCGACGACCGGCTCTGCATCCTGCGCGCGAACGAGGCGGCGCTGCGACTCCTGCGACAGACGCGCGAGGCGCTGCTCGGGGTCCCGCTCACCGAGCTCGTGGGGCCGTCCTCGCGCAAGGGCTTCGCGGCCTACGTGAGCGAGCGCAGCGCCACGGGCGGCCCTGCCCAGCGCAGGGTCGAGGTCCGGATCCATCACGGCGAGGTGGTCGACCTGCCGGTCGAGCTGGCGCTGCACGCGCTCGAGGTCGAGGGCCGGCGGCAGTGGGTCCTGGTCGCGCACGACCTCACGGAACGGCGGCTGCTGCGCGCCGAGAAGAACCGCACCGAGTCACTCGAGGAGGCGAACTCGGCGCTGCGCGAGGCCATGCTGCACGCCGAGCAGACGACCCGGATCAAGACCGAGTTCCTCGCGAACGTCTCGCACGAGATCCGCACGCCGATGACCGCGATCCTGGGCTTCACCGAGGTGCTGCTCGAGGAGGCCCAGCGCAGCGCGGGACCGGCCGCCACGATCGACGCGCTGCGCACGATCCAGCGCAACGGGGACTATCTGCTCGCGCTGCTCAACGACATCCTCGACCTGTCGAAGATCGAGTCCGGCCGGCTCGAGGTCGAGCGCGTGACCTTCTCGCCGGTGGCGGTGGTACGCGAGGTCGAGAGACTCATGCGCGTGCGCGCCGAGGCCAAGGCGATCGGCTTCGAGGTCGAGTTCGACGGCGTGGTGCCCGAGTACGTCGAGGGCGACCCGACGCGGGTGCGCCAGATCCTGATCAATCTGGTGGGCAACGCGATCAAGTTCACCGAGATCGGCACGGTGCGCCTGCGCGTGCAGCTGCGCGACGAGCCCGGCCCGCCGCGGCTGCGCTTCGAGGTGATCGACACCGGCATCGGCATCACCGCTGCCGAGCGCACGAAGCTGTTCCGGCCCTTCGGCCAGGCCGACAGCTCCACCACGCGGCGCTACGGCGGCACGGGCCTGGGACTCACCATCTCCAAGCGCCTGACCGACCTGCTCGACGGCACGATCGAGGTCGAGAGCGAGCCCGGCCGCGGCACGATCTTCCGCGTCGACCTGCCCGCCGGAAATCTCGACGGCGTGGCGCGCGTGGCCGCAACCGAGCCCGCCGTGGCCGAGTCCGGCGAGCAGGAGGACGACCCGCGCCTGTCCGGCACGGTGCTCCTGGTCGAAGACGGCCCCGACAACCGGCGCCTGATCGACCTGTTGCTCACGCGCGCGGGCGTCAGCGTGGTGATGGCCGAGAACGGCCAGCAGGCGATCGAGCGCGTGCACGAGGCGCGCGTCTCGGGCCGGAGCTTCCAGCTCGTGCTGATGGACATGCAGATGCCGGTCATGGATGGCTACACCGCCACCAAGATCCTGCGCCGGCAGGGCTTCGCGGCGCCGATCGTGGCGCTCACCGCCCACGCCATGGACACCGAGCGCGCGCGTTGCATCTCGGCCGGCTGCGACGATTTCGCGACCAAGCCGATCGATCGTGCGCGCTTCTACGCGCTCCTGCGCCGGCATCTCGGGGCGGCAAAGCGCGCTCCCGCCCCGTAGTTCCGCGCCTGCCCGCGTTGTAGTGCATGGGTCACAAAGCGCGGCCGATATACAGTGGGATGGGAAGAGTCAAGGGCATCACTGTCCTCGACGCGGTGAAATTCCTGCGCGCTCGCCGCGACGAAGCACTCGAAGTGCTCCCCAAGGAGCTCCACTTCTATCTCGACGAGTCAGTGACTCAGTCGATGTGGTATCCGGAGCAGGACCTGGTCGAGCTGATCCGTTCGGTGGCCAAGCTCTTGCCCGGCCCCGTTGACCGCGCGCTCATGATGATGGGGGAGCGCAGCGCGCGCGCACAGAGCGAGGTGTACGGCGACCTGATCCGCGGCAGCCCGTCCGCCAGCCGCATCTTCGCGCTCTGGTCGACCCAGCACGACACCGGCGAGATGCGCTCGCAGCTCGAGGCGCCCAATCGCATGCGGCTCGAGCTGGCGGGCTTCGAAGACACTTCCCGGGAGCTGTGTCTGCTCCTGGGCGGGTATTTCGCAGGCACGCTCGCGATCAATGGCATCACCGACGCCTCGGTACAGAAGCTGTCGTGCCGGCTGTGGGGTGATTCCCTGTGCGTCTGGCGCGGCACCTGGACGCTGCCGGACGAGTCATGAGCCGGCTCCACTCCCGGGCGCAGGTCGCCGATGGCAAGCCCGTGGCCGGCGGCAGGATCAAGGGCGTCGCGGTGCTCGGGATCGTGAAGTTTCTGCGCTCGCGGCGGGACGACGCGCTGGCGCTCCTGCGCCCCGAGCTCCAGCGCTACCTGACCGACCCCGTGTCACCCTCGGCCTGGTATCCCGAATCCGAGCACGCGGAGCTCCTGGTCGCGGGCTCGCGGCTCTACAGCGGCTCGCCCGACCGCGCGCTCGAGCTGATGGGCGAGGTCGCCGCTCGGGGTCACTCCGAGATCTACCACGAGCTCTTGGTCGGCCGCGGCTCGCAGAGCCGCACCTTTGCGCTCTGGTCGACCCAGCACGACACGGGCGAGCTGCGGCGCGTGCGCGAGAGCGGCACGCGCATGAGCTTCGAGCTCGTGAACTTCGAAGGCACGTCGCGCGAGTTCTGTCTCTTGCTCACCGGCTATCTGCGCGGCACGTTCCTGGTGAATGGCTTCGGCGACGTGACCGTCGAGAAGCTCGGCTGCAGGCTGTGGGGGGACTCGTCCTGTCTCTGGCGCTGCGAGTGGAAACGCGAGCTGCGCGCGGGCGGGGAGTAGGTCGTGGGAAACGCCAAGGGCGCGGTGCTGCTCGGGCCGATCAAGTTCCTGCGCAAGCAGCGCGAGCGGGCTCGCGTGGAGCTGCCGCCCGAGCTGCATGGCTATCTCGAAGAAGACGTGCGGCTCTCCGCCTGGTACCCGGAGCACGACTTCGTGGAGCTGATCCGCGCCGCGGCGCGGCTGGCGCCCGGCGACCCGGAGCAGACGATCGAGCAGATGGGCGCGGCGGGCGCGCGCGCACACATCGAGGTCTACGGCGAGCTGATGCGCAGCGTGAAGTCGTCGAGCAGCGTGTTCGCGCTCTGGTCGGCGCAGCACGACACCGGGCGG
Source organism: Myxococcota bacterium (assembly GCA_035498875.1). Taxonomy (GTDB): domain Bacteria; phylum Myxococcota_A; class UBA9160; order SZUA-336; family SZUA-336; genus VGRW01. The sequence continues at coordinate 56,999 of DATJZP010000025.1, read as the reverse complement.
CTGCGCGGCGTCTGGGAGTCACCCAACAGCGTGCGCGTGCAGCTGATCGGCTTCGACTCGAGCTCGCGCGAGAACTGCCTCTTGGCCAAGGGCTACATCCGCGGCACGATGGAGTCGAACGGCTGCGAGGACGTGCAGGTGGTCGAGGTGCGTTGCGAGCTGCGCAACGATCCGCACTGCGAGTGGCGGGTCACCTGGAAGGGCGAGGACACGCCCAGACCTTGACTGACGATCGCATGGGCACCCTACCCATGCTCCGGCTCAGCCCTGCCCCCCGCCGTGCACGTTCAGCTTCTCGCCGGTGATGTAGCTGGCTCCTTCCGAGACCAGGAAGCGCACGGCGTTGGCCACGTCCTCGGGCTGACACACGCGGCCGAAGGGCATCACGGCGTCGAGCTTGCGGATGTCGTCGACGCCCATGGCGCCCTTGGCCAGCCGTCGGCCCATCTCGGTCTCGACCAGGCCCGGCGCCACGATGTTCACGTGGATGTTGTTCTTCTTCTCTTCCTTGGACAGCGTCCAGGCGAGTGACTCGAGCGCGGCCTTGCCCATGTTGTAGGGCGCGCCGCCGCCGGCGTGGTGCAGCGTGGCGACGGACGAGATCATGACCACGTCGCCGCGCGGCCGGGTGCGCATCGAGGGAATCACCAGATGGCAGAGGTACCAGGCGCCGAAGGCGTGAGTGCGCACCACGCGCTCGAACTCCAGGGGGTCGGTGTTCTTCACGGTCTGGCCGCGGCTCGCGATGCCGGCGTTGTTCACCAGGATGTCGACGAAGCCGAAGTCCCTGAGCACCGCCTCGACCAGGCTCTGACACGCCTCGAGTGAGTCGACCGATGCCGAATAGGCGCGCGCGCGCCGCCCGAGCGACTCGATCGCGCTCACGGTCTCCTTGGCCGCGGCCTCGTCGCGCCGGTAGTTCACGGCGACGTCCGCGCCGTCCTGCGCCAGGCCCAGCGCGATCGCGCGCCCGATGCCCCGACTCCCGCCCGTGACCAGCGCCACCCGACCCGAAAGCGACATTGCCTACTCCTTCAAGCTTCGCGGGCGCATCTTACCGCGGACGGCGGGCCGCACGCGGGCGGGCGCTAGCCGAGCCGGCGCGGCAGCGAGTGCTCCCAGTCCGCGAGGATCGCGCGCAGCGCGGCCACGAAGGCGAGCGGCTGGTCGAGCAACAGGTGGTGGTGCGCCTGCGGGATCTCGACCAGAGGCGCGTTGCGGTGCAAGAGCTCGACCATGTAGTCGGCGACGTCGGGAGTCACCAGCTCCGACAGCTCGCCGCGGAACAGCGCCACGCGGCAGCGCACGCTCGCCAGGTGCTCCGAGATCTGCTCCGAGCGCTGGCGGCGGAACACCACCGGATCGAACTTCCAGGTCCAGCCCTCGGCGGTCTGGTGGAGTGAGTGCCGGGCGACGTGCTCCACGATCCAGTCGTTCTCGCACGGCTGCGGCGGCACCAGCCGGAACTTCGCCACCGCCATCTCGAAGTCGCGGTAGGTCTTGGGGTTGCGGAAGGCGCGCCCGCGCGTGCCTTCCTCGGACTCGGGATCCGGCCGGCGCACCGGCGAGTCGACGATGATCGCGCCCGCCAGCCGGTCGCCCCAGCGCGCCGCCGCCGAGATGCAGACGATCCCGCCCATGCTGTGACCCACGAGCAGCGGCGCGCCCACGATCCCGGCGTCGCGCGCCACCGCCATGACTTCCTGACCCCAGTAGTCGCTGCGGTACTCGGAGCGGCGGCCCGAGTCACCGTGACCCGACAGGTCGAGCGCCACCACGTGGTACATGGGAGTCAGGAGCGGCGCGATGAAGCTCCACCAGTGCGCGTGCGCGGCACCGCCGTGCACCAGCACCACGCCCGGCTTCTGGCGGTCGCCCCAGCGCAGGTAGTGGATCGGGCAGCCGTCGACTTCGACCCGGGCCTCGTCCGGCTTGTCCGCCAGCGCGCGCCGGAACCACTCCGGCGAGTCACTCATCGAGCTCGTACTTCTTCCGCAGCTCCGGATCGCGCTCGGCCAACAGCTCGGCCAGCGTGACCATCACCTTGCACTGCTTCCAGGTCGCGTCGTCCTGCATCTTGCCTTCGAGCATGAGCGTGCCGCTGCCGTCGGGCATGGCCCGCAGCACGCGCTTCGCCCAGATCACCTCGTCGGGCGGCGGCGTGAACACGCGCTTGGCGATCTCGATCTGCGACGGGTGCAGCGACCAGGCGCCCACGCAGCCCATCAGGAAGGCGTTGCGGAACTGGTCTTCGCAGCCCACCGGATCGTCGATCGCGCCGAACGGCCCGTAGAAGGGCAGCGCGCCGGTCGCGGCGCAGGCGTCGACCATGCGCGCCATGGTGTAGTGCCACAGGTCCTGCTGCGCGGTGACTCGCGCCGCGTCGGGATGCTTGGGATCGGGATCGGTGCGCACCAGATACCCGGGGTGACCGCCGCCGACGCGGGTGGTCTTCATGCGCCGCGAGGCCGCGAGGTCCGCGGGGCCGAGCGAGAGACCCTGCATGCGCGGGCTCGCGCACACGATCTCCTCCACGTTGGCGACGCCGAGCGCGGTCTCGAGGATGGCGTGCACGAGCAGCGGCTTGCGCAGACCGGCCTTGGCCTCGAGCTGTGCCAACAGCTGGTCCACGTAGTGGATGTCCCAGGGCCCCTCGACCTTGGGAACCATGATCACGTCGAGCTTGTCGCCGATCTCGGTCACCAGCCGCAGCAGGTCGTCGAGCACCCACGGACTGTCGAGTGAGTTGACGCGCGTCCAGAGCTGCGTGCCGCCGAAGTCGACGTCGCGCGCGATCTTGATCAGGCCCTCGCGCGCTTCGACCTTGCGCTCGGTCGGGATCGCGTCCTCCAGGTTCCCGAGCAGGATGTCGACCTGCTTCGCGATGTCGGGGACCTTCGCCGCCATGCGCGGATTGCTGGGGTCGAAGAAGTGAATCATGCGCGACGGGCGCACCGGGATCTCGCGCAGCGGCTGCGGGGCGCCGATCGCCTTGGGCGCGCCGAAGTGACGTGGGCTCTTCATGGTGGCGCGAGATTACCACGCGTCCTGATTCTGAAAACGCCGGCCGGATCGCCTAAGATTCCGAGCCCAACCCACGACGGAAGGAACTCCCATGGCGATCAAAGTCGGTGACCGCATCCCGAAGGCCACGCTCAAGCGCCTGACCCCCGAAGGCATGAAGGACATCAACACCGAGGAATACTTCAAGGGCCGCAAGGTCGTGCTGTTCGCGGTGCCGGGCGCGTTCACGCCGACGTGCTCCGCGAAGCACCTGCCCGGCTTCGTCGACCAGGCCGAGAAGATCAAGGCGAAGGGTATCTCCGAGATCGCCTGTGTCTCGGTGAACGACGCCTTCGTGATGGACTCCTGGGGCAAGGACCGCAACGTCGGCAACAAGGTGACGATGCTGGCCGACGGCAACGGCGAGTTCTCGCGCGCGCTGGGCCTCGAGTTCGACGGCTCGGGCTACGGCATGGGTCTGCGCTCGCAGCGCTACTCGGCGATCGTCGAGGACGGCATCGTGAAGAAGCTGCACGTCGAAGCGCCCGGCAAGTTCGAGGTGAGCAAGGCCGAAGTGATCCTGGACGACCTGAAGTGAAGTTCGGGATCTTCTACGAGCACCAGCTGCCGCGGCCGTGGTCCGACGGCGCGGAGCAGAGACTCTTCCAGGAGGCGCTCGATCAGGTCGAGCTCGCCGACCGGCTCGGCATCGACCACGCCTGGGAGGTCGAGCACCACTTCCTGGAGGAGTACTCACACTCCTCCGCGCCCGAAGTGTTTCTGGCCGCGTGCAGCCAGCGCACGAAGAGGATCCGACTCGGACACGGCATCACGCTGTGTCCGCCGAACTACAACCACCCCGCTCGCGTCGCCGAGCGCGTCGCCACGCTCGACCTGGTCTCGAACGGCCGGGTCGAGCTGGGCACCGGTGAGTCGTCGTCGATCGCCGAGCTCGGCGGCTTCCGCGTGCCGGTCGACCAGAAGCGCGACCAGTGGCGCGAGACGGTCGAGCAGATCGCCAACATGCTGGCGATGGACCCGTATCCCGGCTTCGAGGGGAAATACTTCTCGATGCCCTGCCGCAACGTGGTCCCGAAGCCCGTGCAGAAGCCGCACCCGCCGCTGTGGGTGGCGTGCTCGAACCGCGAGACGATCAAGCTCGCGGCCAAGCTCGGCATCGGCGCGCTCACCTTCGCCTTCGTCGACCCGCGCGAGGCGAAGCAATGGGTCGACGACTACTACCGGATCCTCAAGACGGAGTGCGTGCCGATCGGCCACGCGGTGAACGCCAACGTGGCCATGGTGACCGGCTTCTCGTGTCACCCCGACGAGCAGGAAGCGATCCGGCGCGGGCTCGATGGCTTCAACTTCTTCGGCTACGCGCTCGGACATCACTACATCTTCGGCCAGCACAAGCCGGGCCGGACCGACATCTGGCAGCGCTTCGAGGCTGCGCGCGCCACGCTGCCCGACACCGGCCGCAACCGCGGCATCGGCACGCCGGCGCACCTGCGCAGCCACCTGCGCGGCTTCGCCGATGCCGGCGTCGACCAGGTCACCTTCATCCAGCAGGGCGGGCGCAACCGGCACGAGCACATCTGCGAGTCACTCGAGCTGTTCGCGCGCGAGGTCATGCCCGAGTTCCACGCCGAGCAGGCCGAGCGCCAGCGCAAGAAGCAGGAGGAGCTCGCGCCCTACATCGCCGCCGCGATGCAGCGCAAGCAGTGGCTGAAGCCGCTCGCCGACGACGAGATCCCGGTGCTCGAGGCGCTCGGCCGGCGGATCGCCGAGATGCAGCAGCTGCAGCAGGACGGCGCGGGCGGCGGCATCCCGATTCCCCGCTCCGATCCCAACGAACGCGGCTGATGGCGGGGCTCACCTTCGACGAGTTCGAGGTCGGCCAGGTGTTCACGCACCAGCCCTCGCGCACGGTCACCGAGGCCGACAACCTCTTGTTCTCGGCGTTGACCATGAACCCGCAGCCACTGCATCTGGACGCCGAGTTCTCGAAGACCAGTCACTTCGGCCAGAGACTCGTGAATTCGATCTTCACGCTGGGGCTCGTCGTGGGTCTCTCGGTCGGCGAGACCACGCTGGGCACGACCGTGGGCAACCTGGGCTTCGAGAAGGTCGAGTTTCCCAAGCCCGTGTTCATCGGCGACACGATCACCGCCCAGACCGAGGTGCTCGAGAAGCGCGCGTCGAAGTCGCGGCCCGAGTGGGGGATCGTGATCTTCGAGCACCGCGGCGTGAACCAGCGCGGCGAGATCGTCGCCACCTGCCGGCGCGGCGCGATGATGCTCAAGAAGAGACCGGCCTGATCGACTACGCTCACCTGCGGCTCGCTGCGCGCGACTTCGTCGCTTGCGGGCCTCGCTCAGGGCGGCCTTCGCGCGGCCTCTCTCGCTAGCGAGCGCTGGACAATTCGCGCTGCGTCCAGGGATCAGGGCGCGGCTCGAAGAGCTTCCAGCGCTCGATCGCGAGCCAGGCCAGCGCGGCATAGCAGGCGCCGCAGGCGAGCACGCCGAGGTCGAGCGCGAGCGCCGGAGTGACTCGGCGCTCGGGCAGCACCCACGACGCGAACCCCAGGCAGCTCGCGTGGACGAGCAGCGCGTACGCCGGCGGCGCGCAGGCGACCCACGCCACGATGGCGCCGCGTCCGCGGCGCACGGATGCGATGCCCCAGGCCAGCACCGGCAGGTAGGCGGGGGCCGCGAAGGGCAGCAAGGCAGCCGTGAACAAGAGCACGCGGCTGGTTCGGTCGAGCGCCTCGAGGCTGAAGCAGTTCATGGTCCAGGCGTAGCAGCCCGCGCCGGTCATGTAGCCCACGCCCGCCCACAAGAACAGCGCGGGAAGACACATCGCGATGATCCAAGCCTGGCCGCTCTTCACGCCGGTGAATGTGAACAGGCCGCGGGGCCGGCGCAAAGGCGAGGGGCGCAACAAAAGGTGGCGGCTGGCAGGGCTACGGCGCCGGAGTCAGCGCGCGGCGCAACAGCTTTCCCGACTCGGTGCGCGGCAGCGCACGCACGAAGTGGAACGCTCGTGGAATCTTGTAGCCGGCGATCCGGCCGCGGCAGAACGTGCCGAGCTCACCCGCGCTGGCCTCGGCATCGGCGCGCAGCACCACCCAAGCCGTGACGCGCGCGCCGAAGCTCGGGTCCGGCTGGCCCGCGACCGCGACGTCACTCACCGCGGGGTGCTCGCGCAGTGTGGCCTCGACCTCGGCGGGGTAGACGTTCTCGCCGCCCGAGACGATCAGGTCGCTGCGCCGGTCGAGCACCCGCAGGTCACCGGCGGCGTCGAGCACGCCGATGTCTCCGGTGTGCAGCCAGCCACCGCGCAGCGCGCGCGCGCTGTCCTCGGGCCGGCGCAAGTAGCCCTTCATCAAGGTGGGCCCGCGCACCAGGATCTCGCCGGGCTGTTCCACGGGCAGAGCCTGGCCGTCGGGGCCGGCGATCCGCAGCTCGGTGCAGAAGAGCGGACGACCGACGGCGTCTCCCGGCAATCGCGCGCGGTCGAGTGACAGCGTGGCGACCTGCGAAGCGGCCTCGGTGAGTCCGTAGGTGGTCGCGACCGGAAAGCCGAGCGCGCGCGCGCGCCGCAGCAGTGACTGGGGAGCCGGGCCGCCGCCGAGCAGCACGCAGCGCAGCGACGGCGGAGCCGGCCGCGCGCCGCGTGCGTCGAGCACGCGCTCCAGCATCGTGGCGACCACCGAGACCAGAGTGACTCGGCCCTGATCGAGCTCGTCCGAGACGCGCTGCGGGTCGAAGCGCTCGTGCACGGTCACCGGCGCCCCGGTCAGCGCGCTCCGGTACAGGATCGCCAGGCCGCCCACGTGCTGCAGCGGCAGGCAGGCGAGCCAGTGATCGCCGGGCGCGTTGCTCAGGTGGAAGGCCGAGCCGATGGCGCTCCACGCGAAGGCGCCGAAGCCGAGCTCGGCCCCCTTGGGCAGGCCGGTCGTACCCGAGGTGTAGACGACCGCGGCGGTCTCTTCGAGTGAGAGCTCGGCCCGGAGCTCGCCCCCGGTCACGTCCGCGAGCGGAGAAGGCACGCGCATCAGCTCGGGCAGCGACTCCGTCGCGGCCTGGGCCAGGCGCGCCAGCTCGGCCGGGCCGTGCACGAGCAGGCGCGGCGCGGCGTCGCGGAGCTGGAAGGCGAGCTCGCGCGCCGTGAGTCGCAGGTTCAGCGGCACGAGCGCCGCACCGCACAGCGGCGCGGCGTGGATCAGCGCCACGAAGTCGAGCCCGTTCGGAAGCAGCGCGGCCACCAGGTCGCCGGGCCGGACCCCACGCGCCTGCAGCGCGCGCGCGGCGCCGCGCGCGCGCGCTGCGAGCGCGGCGAACGACCACGTCTCGCCGTTGCACGAGAGCGCCGGCGCAGCCGGAGTGAGCGCCGCGCGTGACTCGAGCCAGATCCGCTGTCTCACCGCGCCACCTGCTCCAGCGTGGGCCCCGTCGCGAGCGCGCGCACGACACCGGGCCCGGGCGCGGCGCCCAGACCCGGGTTCTCGCTCAGCGAGAGGAAGCCCTTCTTCGGCTCCGGACCATCACCCAGGTCTTCGGCGAGCAAATCACCGGTCGCCAGCCCGCAGGCGGGCAGCGGATCGGGCAGGGCCGCTGCGAGCGCGAGCGCGGCGGCGCGCGCGATCGCGCCGTCGAGCGAGGTCGTGACCCAGACGCGCACGCCCGCGGCGCGCGCGCGCTGCGCGAGCATGGCGGCGGGGCGCAGGCCGCCCAGCACGGCCGGCTTCAGCACGAGTGAGTCGGCGGCGCGGCTCTCCAGCACGCGCGCGGCGCGCGCGAAGTCCGAGGCCGACTCGTCCGCGGCGATCGGCACCAGCACCGCCGCGCGCACGCGCGCCAGGCCGGGCACGTCGTCGGGGGCGACCGGCTGCTCCGCGACCTCGAGCTCGAGTGAGTCGAGCTCGCGCAGCACCTCGATCGCGAGCTCGACCGACCAGGCGCCGTTGGCATCGATGCGCAGCTCGGCGTCGTCGCCGACCTCGCGGCGCACCGCCGCGAGCCGCGCGCAGTCGGCGGCGGGTCGATCCGCACCGACCTTGAGCTTCAGCGTCGAGAAGCCCCGTTCGAGCGCGCGCCGCGCCTCGTGCGCGGCCGCGTCGGGGCGCGTCGCCGAGAGCAGCGCGTTCACCGGGACGCTGCGGCGCACGGCCCGGCCCTCGCCCAAGAGGTCCGCCAGCGGAATCCCGCGCGACTGCGCGAGCAGGTCGAGCAGCGCGGTCTCGACCGCAAAGCGCGCCGCCGGAGCGCGCAGCGGCTGCGCGTCGAGCACGGCGAACAGCGCGCCAGACGGCCGCGAGTCGTGGGTCATGAGCGCCTCGCAGAGCGCCTGGATCGCGGCGAGTGATTCCTCCGGAGACTCGAGCCCGAAGCCCTGCGCCGCGGTCGCCTCGCCGTAGCCCACCAGGCCGTCCTCCGACTCGAGCGCCAGCAGCGCGCCGTGGCGCAGGGTCTGGATGCCGTGCGCCGATGCGAGCGGCACGCGCAGCCGCAGCGCGAACGGCGTGATCTGCGCACGCGCGAGCTTCATGCCGCGGCCAGCCCGGCGGCGAAGAGCAGCCCGAACACGCCGGCCAGGCGCGCGCTCTCTGCGAGCGCCGCGTTCCACTCCGCCGAGTCACGCGCGCGCTGGACCGCCAGCGCGAGCCGGAAGCCGAGCGGCAACGCCACGAGTGGCAGCGCCGCGGTCGCCGGCGCCCGGCCTGCCGCCACCAGCACGAGCGGCGCGGCGAAGCCGAGCGCGAGCAAGAGCGCGAGATAGCTGCGCGTGGCGCGCGCGCCCAGCCGCACGGCCAGCGTGCGCTTGCCGGCGCGCGCGTCGCCGGCCAGGTCGCGCAGGTTGTTCACCACCAGGATCGCAGTCACGAGCGCCCCGACCGGCAGCGACGCCCAGAGCGCCAACGGCGACAGCACGCCGGCCTGCACGTAGTGACTCCCGGCGACGCCCACCGGCCCGAAGAACAGGAACACGCACAGGTCGCCCAGCCCGTGATAGCCCAGCGGCCAGGGCCCGCCGGTGTAGGCGAGCGCCGCGCCGAGCGACAAGAGGCCCGCGAGCGCGATCGGCCAGCCGCCTACCGCGACCAGGCCGAGCCCGCTGGCCGTCGCGAGCGCGACCGCGCCGGCGATGCCCGCGCGCATCTCCACGGGAGTGAGCCAGCCCGACTGCACGGCGCGCGGCGGGCCGCGGCGCTCGGCGGTGTCGGCGCCCTTCTCGAAGTCGAACAGGTCGTTCGCGAAGTTGGCGGCGATCTGCAGCAACAGCGCCGTCGCCAGCGCGAGCAGGGCGATGCCGGCGCGGGCGGCGTGCTCGGCCGCCGCCAGCGCCGTGCCCACTGCGATCGGCGCCAGCGCCGCCAGCAGCGTGCGCGGGCGCGCGGCGGCGAGCCACGCGGCCGGCTTGGTCACGGCCGCCACGGAAAGCGCGCGAAGTCGGGCTTGCGCTTCTCGAGATAGGCGTCGCGGCCTTCCCGTGCCTCCTCGGTCATGTAGAAGAGCAAGGTGGCGTTGCCCGCGAGCTCCTGCAGACCGGCCTGGCCGTCGCAGTCCGCGTTGAAGGCGCTCTTCAGGCAGCGGATCGCGAGCGGGCTGTGACTCAGGATGCGGCGCGCCCACTCCACGCCGCTGGCCTCGAGCTGGCGCAGCGGCACCACGCGATTCACCAGGCCCATCGCGAGCGCCTCGCTCGCGTCGTACTGGTCGCAGAGATACCAGATCTCGCGCGCCTTCTTCTGGCCGACCATGCGCGCGAGATACGACGCGCCGAAGCCGCCGTCGAAGCTGCCGACCCGAGGGCCGGTCTGGCCGAAGCGCGCGTTGTCTGCGGCGATCGTCAGGTCACACACCACGTGCAGCACGTGACCGCCGCCGATCGCGTAGCCCGCGACCAGCGCGATCACCGGCTTGGGCAGGCTGCGGATGTCGCGCTGCAGGTCGAGCACGTTGAGCCGCGCCACACCGTCGCCGCCCACGTAGCCGGCCTCGCCGCGCACGCGCTGGTCGCCGCCCGAGCAGAACGCCTGGTCGCCTTCACCGGTGAACAGCACCACGCCGACCTCGTGGTCGTCGCGCACGCGTGAGAAGGCGTCGATCAGCTCGCGCACGGTCTCGGGCCGGAAGGCGTTGCGCACTTCCGGCCGGGCGATCGTGATCTTGGCGATGCCCTCGGCTTTCTCGAAGCGGATGTCCTGGTAGTGGGTCACGGTCTTCCAGTCGGGGAGGCTCACGTTCCGGTCTCCTGTGTGTGGCGCTCGCGCTCGCTCGCTCGCCGCGAAATGCGCGCGCGCGAGTGAGTGCAAGGCTTCGGGACTCTCGAGCTGCACGGCGTGACCGGCGTCGGGCACGATCGCCGCGCGGGCGTTCGGCGCGAGCGCAGCCAGCTCGTGCGCGATGCGGGCGAACTTGGCGTCCTCGGCGCCGGCGACGAACAGCATGGGCAGGGCGAGCTGCGCGAGCCGGGCGTGCAGCGCGGGCTGCGCGCCGGTGCCGATGCCGCGCAACGACGCCGCCAGTCCGTGTGGCCGGTTGCGCAGCCGCTGCGCGCGCGCGGACGCGAGTGACTCGGCGCCGAGCCGCGCCTGCGAGGCGAACAGCGGCTGTGCCATCCAGCGCGCGATGAACGGCTCGAGCCCGTCGCGCTCCAGGCTCTGCGCCAGCTGCTCGTCCGCCTGCCGGCGCGCCTCGCGCGCGGCCTGCTCGGCCAGGCCGGCCGAAGCGCCGATCGCGACCAGCGAGTGGACGCGCTGCGGCCGGAGCGCTGCGAAGCCCAGCGCGATCCGGCCGCCGAGCGAGTAGCCGAGCACGTGCGCGCCGGACTCGCCCAGCGCGTCGAGCACGCGCGCCAGATCGCCGGCCGCGCACTCGAGCGCGTAGCGGCTGGGATCGGCCGGCGCGTCGGAGCGGCCGTGACCGAGCAGGTCGACGGCGATCGTGCGGTAGTCGTCCGCGAACGCGTCCGCGAGCGCGCGCATCGTCTCGGCCGAGCCCGTGAAGCCGTGCAGCAGCAGGAGCGCGGGGCCATGACCCGCGAGCTCGATCGACAGCTCCGCTCCGCCGACGTCGATACGGCGGATCTCGCGCGCGCTCACGGCTGCGCCGCCTGCGCCACGCGCGCGAACAGCGTGCGCCGGGCCTCGACGTCCTGCTCGCGGTCCATCGGGACTTCCACCAGCTGCAGGCCGGGCGCGCCGATCGACTGCTTCAGCGCCAGGCGCAGGTTCTCGACCCGACCGACACTGAAATGTGTCGCACCGAACAGCGCCGCGGCGTGCTCCAGCTCGAGCCCGTGCGGCGTGGTGAACAGCGTGTCGAAGCCCACCTCGTCCCGGTGACTCGCGACCGGCAGCGCCGAGAAGATGCCGCCGCCGTCGTTGTTCAGGACCACGATCGTGGCCGAGAGCCGCGCGCGCCGCGCCGCCAAGAGCCCGCCCAGATCGTGCAGCAGCGCCAGGTCGCCGGTCAGCAGGACGAGCGGGTCAGCGCCGGCGGCGGCGGCGCCGAGCGCGCTCGACACGATGCCGTCGATGCCGTTCGCACCGCGGTTGCAGAGCACGCGCAGCGCGCGGCCGCTCGCGGGGAACACCGCGTCGACGTCGCGGATCGGCAGGCTGTTCGACACGAACAGCGTGGCGTCCGCGGGCAGCGCGTTCCAGAGCTCGGCCACCACGCGCGGGCCGAGCAGGCGGTCGTCCTCGGCCAGCGCCTCGTCGAGCGCGGCCTGCGCGCGCCGGTCGGCGCGCAGGAACGCGCGCGTCCAGTCACTCGTGTCGGGACGCGCGTCGCCGGTGCGCTCGAGCTCGGTCGCCAGCGCGCCGCACAGGAGCTCGGGATCGAAGCGCAAAAGCTCGGCCGCGCGCTGGGTCGGGTCCGCCCAACGGCCGTCGGGATCCGCCAGCCACAGCTCGCAGCCCGTGTGACTCGCGAGCCAGCTCGCGAACGCCTTGCTGGTGAGCGGCGCGCCCAGCCGTAGCACGAGCTGCGGCGCGAGTGACTTCGCGAGCGGCGCGTTGCGCAGGAACAGGTCGTAGCTGGCCGCGATCGGCGCGTCTTCGGCATGGGCGCCGCAGCGCAGCTGCGAGCTGGCTTCGGCGAGGATCGGCCAGCCGGCCGCGCGCGCCAGCCGCGCCACCGCGGCGCCGAGCGCGCCGGGCCGGTCGAGCGGACCGGCCGCGATCACGCCACGCGGCGCTGCGGCGATCGCGCGGGCGAGCCGGTGCACCAGCAGCGGTGCCGGCGCCTGCGGCGCGCGCTCGAGCTGCGTCCAGGCGCGCGCGCTGCGCCCGCGCGCGGCCAGCGCGTCGGCCGCGAGTGACTCGGGCAGCGCCTCGGACACCGGCTCGAGCGGCTCGCGGAACGGGCAGTTCAAGTGCACCGGACCGGGTGACTCGCCACGGGCCACCGCCACGGCCCGGGCGCCCACGGCCCGGGCTTGCCTCACGAGCTGCGGAGTCGGCTCCGGCAAGGGCAGCTCCGCGAACCAGCGCGCGTAGCCGCCGTAGAGCCGTACCTGGTCGATGGTCTGCGCGGCGCCCCAGTCCCGGAGCTCGGACGGACGGTCGGCGGACAGCACGATCAGCGGCACGCCCGACTGACTCGCCTCGATCACCGCGGGGAAGAAGTTGGCGGCCGCGGTGCCCGACGTGCAGACCAGGGCGGCCGGCGTGTGACTCTGCTTGGCGATGCCCAGTGCGAAAAAGCCTGCCGAGCGCTCGTCGATCTGCGACCACACGTGCAGCCCCGGGCGTTCGCGCGTGAGTGCGACCAGCGCCACGACCAGGGGCGTCGAGCGGGAGCCCGGGCAGACCACGAAGTGGCGCACGCCGGCGCGTGCGAGCTCGTCCACGAGCGCGCCCGCGAGCAGCGCGTTGCGGTTGGGGGCGCGCGAGACGTCGAGCGTCACAGCTCCACCAAGGCGCCGAGCGCGCTGGCGAGCTTCCAGCGCGTCTCGTCGAGCTCGGCTTCGGGCGTCGAGCCCGCGACGATGCCGACGCCGGCATGCAGCGTCGCGGCGTCGCCGCGCAAGAGCGCGCTGCGCAGCGCGACGCACAGCTCGCCATCGCCCCCGGGAGTCAGCCAGCCGATCGCCCCCGAGTACCAGCCGCGGCGTGCCGACTCGTGCCGGCGCAAGAACTCGAGCGCCGCCGCGCGCGGCGCGCCGCCGACGGCGGGAGTGGGGAAGAGCGCCGACGCCAGTGACAGGGTCGTGGCGTGCGCGCTCTCGGGCAGCGTGGCCGACACCGGCGTGTGCAGGTGCTGGATGCCCTCGAGCCGGAGCAGCCGCGGTGACTCGGCCGCGCGCAGCTCGGCGCTGCGCGGCGCCAGCGCCTCGACCACGGCGCGGCGCACGATCGCGTGCTCCTCGCGCTCCTTCGGGCTGTCGAGCAGCGCCTGGCCGCGGCGCGCGTCCTCTTCCGGCGTGCGGCCGCGCGGAGCCGAGCCGGCCAGCGCGTCGGCAGACACTTCGCCGCCCGCGAGCCGGACCAGCCGCTCGGGCGAGGCGCCCACGAAGCTCGCGGCGCCGAGCCCGACCCCGTACACGAAACAGCCCGGCTGTGACTCGCACAGCGCGCCCAGCACGCGGGCCGCGTCGAAGCCGCCGGCCTGAGTCAGCGTGCAGGCGCGCGCCAGCACCACCTTCTCGAGCTCTCCCGCGCCGATCGCCGCCGTCGCGCGCGACACCGCGCTCGCGAACTCGTCGCGCGAGGGCTCGGCGCAGGCGCTGAAGCCCTCGGCGCGGCGCGCGGAGCAGGAACGCCAGGGCTGCCGCGCAACGCTCGGTCTCTCCACGGCTTCGAGATCCGTCGTCACCGTCGTGTAGCTGCGGTCCCCGATGCGGGCGTACAGGAGCTCCGGCACCCAGAAGCGCAGCGCCGGGAAGTCGCTCCAGTCCGTGCCGCCCGTGGCTTCGTCCCAGAAGCCGAAGCCACCCACGAGCAGCGGTCCCGCCTGCGCGGGGATCTCCGCGCCGCGCAGCTCGAGCCCGCGCCAGAGCGCCGCGGCCGACTCGGCGGCTCGCGTCAGCCGGTCGGGGCCCGCCCCCTCGATCGCCGCGACCTCGCCCAGCCCGAGCAGCTCGACGTCGGCCGCGGGGCTGCGCCAGTAGAAGCGCGTGGCGCGCTGCGTGCGGCCCAGGCGCTCGAGCAGCCGGCGCTCCGGGACCTGGCTGCGCGTGGCGACGAGCTTCACGAGTCGCTCCCGCGCCGCAGCGCGCAGTAGAGCTGCGCCGCTCCGAGCAGGAACGCGGCGCGAGTCACCTGCTCGAAGCCGGCGCGAGCGAGCAGCGCGCGCAGCTCGCCGTCCGCGGGCAGATACACGACCGAGCGCGGCAGATAGCGGTAGGCGGCGCGATCGGACAGCCAGCCACCGACCAGCGGCACCACGCCTTCGAACCAGACGCGGTGGCCGGCGCGCGCGATCCGGCCCGACGGAACGCCCACCTCGAGCAGCGCCAGGCGCCCGCCCGGCCGCAGCACGCGCGCGGCCTCGCGCAGCGACGCCTCGGGCTCGCTGAAGTTCCGCAGCGCGAAGCCGCAGGTCACGGCCGTGGCAGAGCCGGTCTCGAGCGGCAGCGCCGCGACGTCGCAGCGCGCGAACGCGGCCGCGACCCCACGGCGAGCCGCCCCACGCAGCATCTCGCGCGCGCTGTCCACGGCCACCACGCGCGCGCCGCGTGCGCTCGCCAGCTCCGACAGATCGCCCGTCCCGCAGGCCAGATCGACCACGACGTCGCCTGGACCGACCGCGATCGCGTCGAGCGCGGCGCGCCGCCAGCGCTGGTCGAGGCCCAGAGACAGCAGCCGGTTCATGCGGTCGTAGCGGGGTGCGATGCGGTCGAACATCTCGCGCACCAGCGCGTTCTTCTCGGCGCCCGAGGGCAGGGCAGTCACGGCGCGCGCTTCCAGGCGACTTCGAGGTCGGCAGACTCGGTGGCGGCGACGGCGCGCGCCAGCGCCTCGCCCTCGCCGCGCCCGCGCAGCCGCGCCAGCGCGCGACTCACGAGCGTGCGCTGGAAGTACAGCGCCACCAGGCGAGTCACCTCGGGCAGCAGCTCGCGGAACGCCGCCTCCACGGCGTCGGCGGCGCGCGCCTCGCCGGCGCGCTCGCGCACGTGGCGGTCGAAGAGCTCGATCGCGCGGTCGGCGGTCTCGCGCGTGGCGTTGGCGTGCGCGACCGCCAGCGCCAGGAGCTCGTGGATCGGAAATCCCGCGCCCAGGATGCGCAGCCCCGCGCGCGCCATCTCCACGTCGGCGTCGCCGAAGCGATCCTCGCCGTCCACGCGCACAGGCTCGAACAGACCCGCGAGCTGGATCGACGCGATCAAGGCTTCGGGCATGCCGGTGGCGAGCGCGAGCTCGGCGCGCGAGTAAGTCCGCCCGCCGACTTTCTCGCGCGCCAGCGCGTCGACCAGCGGATCGACCGCGGCATCGGGCGTGTCGCCCCGGTCGAGCACGCGCTTGATCCAGGCCAGCGTCAGCCCCTGCTCGAGCAGGCCCCGGATCCGGGCCAGTCGCTCGCGGTGCGAGTCGTCGTAGAGCGCGACGCGGCCGGAGCGGGCGGGGGGATGGAGCAGCCCGCGGCCCTGGTAGAAGCGGATCGTCTCGGCGCGAACCCCGGAAACGCTGGCCAGCTGCTCGATCCGATAGTTCATGCAACGACTATAAGAGTCGTTACTAGAATTGTCAGCTCACGGGAAAGACCTCATGCCACCGAGGGTTAGCTCGGTGATCCGGCGCTTGGCCTGGTCGTCCAGGGCAGCGGAAGGCCCCCGCGACCGGAACTTCTTCCAGTGCGCGACGGCCTCGTCGCTGGAGTGGCTCCTCTCGAACTCCTGGGCTTCGGCGAAGGCCTTCTTCATCTCGGCCTCGTTCGCGAACCCCGGCGGGGTCGCGGGCGGGCGCGACGCAGGGGCGTGCTTCGGCTCGGCCTTGGGCGGCGGCGCGGCCTTGGCTTCGGCGGTGGGCTTGGGTTCGATCGGCGCAGGTGCCGGCTCGGGCGCCGGAGTCACCGCCGGTGCCGGAGTGACCTCGGCCTTCGGAGCCGGTGCGGGCTCGGGAACGGGCGCGGGCGTCGGCTCGGGGGCCGGGGCTACGATCGGCGCGGGTGCGGGCTCCGGGTCTTGGTGAGTCAGCTGCGGAGGCGCCAATACCTGGGGATGCCGGTGTGACTGGATCTTCCAGCCCGCGAGCGCGGCCACGGCCAGCGTCAGCGCGCCGAAGCCGGCCAGCACCCAGTGCGGCACGCCCTGCGGCGGCTTCTTTTCCCGGAGTCGGGCCGCGTTCTCGCGACTCACCGACTCGAGCGCGCCGCGCAGCTCGTCGGCGCTGGCGTAGCGCTTGCTGCGATCCTTCTCGAGACAGCGCAGGATCACCTTCTCGAGCGCGGGCGAGATGCCGAGCTCGGGGCGCATCTTCGACGGCGGCGTCGGCGGCTGGTAGAGCTGCAGCGCGAGATAGCCGACCGGTGACTCGGAGCGGAAGGGCAGGAGCCCGGTCGCCATCTCGTAGAGCACGAGCCCGAGCGAGTACAGGTCGCTGCGCCCGTCGAGCTCCTCGCCCGGCCCGAGCGAGCCCGCCTGCTCGGGCGAGGCGTAGCGCGGCTTGCCGATGAAGTCGCCCACGCGGGTCAGCGTCTCGTTCGCGCGCGAGGTGATCTCGGTGGAGAGCGCCGCGCGCGCCACGCCGAAATCGATGATCTTCACCACCGGGCCGTCCGCGCCCGGAGTCAGCATCACGTTCTCGGGCGAGAAATCGCGGTGCACGATCCCCAGCTGGTGGGCGTGCGCGAGGCCCGCGCAGCACTGCGCGCCGATCCGGCACACCTCGGCCGTGGTCAGCGCGCCGCGCTGGTGCAGGAGCTGCGACAGGCTCTGCCCGACGACATACTCCATGACCAGGAAGTGGTCGCCGTCCTCCACGAAGAAGTCGTGCAGCAGCACCAGGTTCGGGTGCCGCAGCTTGACCGCGATCCGCGCCTCGCGCTCGAAGCGCTCGACCGCGTGCGGCACGGCGCGGAACAGCTCGGCGCGAATCACTTTCAGCGCGCGCGGCTCGCGCAGCAAAAGGTGCTCGGCGCGGTAGACCGCACCCATCCCCCCGCGGCCGATCCGCTCCACGATCGAGAAATCGCGCACCCTGCGGCCGATCAGCGGGTCGCGCTCTGCCTCGGGTGCTGTCGGGTCATGCTGTGCCAAGCTCGGCGCACAGTCTAAGATCGGTCGCGCGCTCGACCACCAGGGGGAAGGTTTCCATGACCCAGCTCGGCGTCCGGCTCGGAAGTCTCGTGCTCGTCTTCGGCTTACTCGTGCCCAGGCTCGCCAGCGCGGACGACGGCGAGCTGTCGAACGTGCTGATCGTGCTCGACGCCTCGGGCAGCATGGCAGGCAAGATGAACGGGCAGGTGAAGATGGAGCTGGCCCAGCGGGTGGTGAAGGACCTGGTCGACAACATGCCCGCGGAGATGAACGTGGGCCTCCTGGTCTACGGGTCGAAGTCACCGCACGAGAAGCGCGACTGCAAGGACATCGACCTGCTCCAGCCCGTGACTCGGGTCGATCCGCGCTCGTTCGACACGGCCCTCGCCAAGGTCTCGCCGCACGGCATGACCCCGATCGGCGCGTCGCTCGAGCGCGCGGCCGAGGCGCTGCGCGGACTGCCCGGCCAGTCGACGATCGTGCTGGTCTCGGACGGCAGCGAGACCTGCGAGAGCGACCCGTGCGCGGTCGCCCGCCACGTGCGCGAAGCCACGGGCATCGAGGTCAAGGTGCACGTGGTGGGGCTCGACGTCGCCTCCGGCGAGCGGGGTACACTGGAATGTGTCGCCAAGGGCGGCGGCGGCACCTACTACCCGGTGACCGACGAGAAGGCGCTGCGCAGCGCGCTGACCGAGGCCACGACGCCGGTCTGCAACGGCAAGAAGGCGATGTGGCTCTCGATCGCGCACCCGGGCCTCGGCGAGGGCCGGAACGCGGGCGGCGGCTTCGCCAAGGTGCCCAAGCGCAAGTTCTGGCTCGGCTTCATCCCCGGCTTCGGCTGGCCCGGCTACCTGCAGGTGGTGAGCGCGATCGACGCGAAGAACTGCGGCACCGGCGACTGGCCTTCGGACTAGTCAGCGAATGCCGACCGCATCAGACTAGACGGCGTCGCTAGCGGCGGAAGCCGCGCGCAGTGAGCCGCAGGCGAACGAAGTCAATCCAGGTAGGGGAGGGCCTGCGGGTTGCGACTCACGCGCAGGGCCTCGCGGACGTGGAGCGGCAGCGTGCGCCCGAGTGACAGCTCGGGCAGGCGATCGACCGGGAACCAGCCCGCGTCGGTCGCCTCGCTGCCCGCCCGTGGCTCGGCGGCGGGATCGGCCAGCTTGCCCACGAACACGAGCTTGTGGATGTGAAACAGATGCGGCGGGCAATCGGGCTGGAGCCGGGTGTCGAACACGCCCGCGAGTCTCTCGACGCGCGCCACCACGCCGGCCTCCTCGGCGGCCTCGCGCACAGCGGCCTCGGACGGGCTGTCGCCCACGTCGACGTAGCCGCCGGGCAAGGCCCAACGGCCGTCCATGCGTTCGCGGATCAGGAGCACCGAGTCGCCGCGGAAGAGCGCCAGCCGCACGTCGAGCTTGGGCGTCACGTAGCCGTCGTCGGCGGCGCGGAACAGCGCCTCGGTCGCGGCCGCGCTCTCGCCCGAGCCGAGCGCGGCCAGCTGCGCAGCCAGCTCGAGCAGCTTCTCGTAGCGCTCGCGGTCGAACGGGCCCTCGGTGTAGTGCAGGCCGGTCGCGGCCAGGGCGCGGATCTGGTCCGCGATCGCGAGCAGATCGCGAGTCATCAGAATCGCAGCACTTCGGCTTCGAGCCGCGCCAGGTCGAGCAGCCCGACCGCGTTGCGGCCCTCGAGCCAGCCGGCGCACTCGCCCGGGTTGAAGACCAAGGTGCCGTCCACGCGCTCGAGACACAGCCGGTGGTCGTGGCCGTGCAGCAGCACGTCGCCCGGCTCGAGCTCGGGGTGCGCGCGGCGATCGTGCACCACGGTGATGCGCCGGCCCGCCCAGCCGAGCACGAGCGGCGGCTCGGCGAGCTCGAAGCCGAGCTCGGCGGCGGCCTCGGCGAGCTCCGCGCGGTGGTGGGCGTCGTTGTTGCCGAAGACGCCGAACACGGGCACGCCGATCCCGCCCAGGAGCCGCAGCGTCGCCGGGCGCGTGATGTCGCCGGTGTGAATCACGCGTTCGACGCGCGCGCCCCGCAACAGCTCGACGATGCGCGCGACGTTGCGCGCCTGGTCGTGCGTGTCACTGATCACTCCGACTCGCATCACCGGAAGCTAGCACGGCGGCTAGGTGGCTCCTTCGGCGCCGCCGGTCCAGCCCACGAGCGTGCCCAGGAACCAGCCCCAGAGCCCGTTCGCCGCGAGCACGACCACCGGAGTCAGCGCGCCGAGCTGCACCCCCAGCATGCCGTAGCCGGCGCCGGGAAGCTGCAGGAAGAGCGCGCGCAGCGAGGGCAGGAGCGAGATCAAGAGCCCGGCGCGCACCGGAGTGAGTCCGCGGCCGCGCGCGAGCGGCAGCGCCAGAGCGAAGAGACTCCCCTCGAGCACGTGCCAGCCCAGCGAGTGGAGCTCGAGCCCGCCCGGAAACAGCTTTCCGAGCTGCACGTCGACCAGCGCCCCGAGCTTCGCGCGCACCGCGATCCACAACACGAGCGACGTGAAGAGCGCAGCCAGCGCCCCGGCGGCGTACGGCCCCGCAAGCTTGCGAAGCATCCAGGTCCCCCCGGAGCCTCATGCTAACCTTCCGCGCCCATGCCGGCCGCCCCCACAGTTCCGCGTGTCTACTTCCGCACGCTGGGTTGCGCCAAGAACCAGGTCGACTCCGAGGTCATGCTCGGGCAGCTCGCGCTGGCCGGGGTGGAGATCGCCGAGGAGCTCGGCGACGCCGACGTCGCGATCGTGAACACCTGCTCGTTCATCCAGAGCGCGCGCGAGGAGTCGGTCGAGGCGATCCTCGAGCTGGCGGGCGAGAAGGAGCGCGGCAACCTGCGCGCGCTGGTGGTCGCCGGCTGCCTGCCGCAGCGCTACGGGCAGGAGCTGGCGAAGGAGCTGCCCGAGGTCGATGCCTTCGTGGGCACCGGTCAGTTCCAGAACATCGCGCAGATCCTCGACGACGCCCGCGCCGGCCGCTCGCGCGGCGTGTACGTGGACGCGGGCCGGACTCACTTGTACGACGAGCACAGCCCGCGGCTGCTGCTCGGCGCCACTCACAGCGCGTATCTCAAGATCGCCGAGGGCTGCGATCGGGTGTGCGCGTTCTGCGCCATTCCGGCGATCCGCGGCAAGTTCCAGAGCCGCACGCCGGAGTCGGTGGTGGCCGAGGCGCGCATGCTGGCCGGGCAGGGGGTGCGCGAGCTGAACGTGATCTCGCAGGACACGCTGTCCTACGCCAAGGACCTCGACGGCCGTCCGCAGATCGCCGGGCTGGTGCGCGCGCTCGACCAGGTCGAGGCGCTGCGCTGGGTGCGCTTTCTGTATCTCTATCCGAGTGCGCTGAGCGACGAGCTGCTCGAGGCCTTCGCCGGCGCGCGGCGCGTGCTGCCGTACTTCGACGTGCCGCTGCAGCACGCGAGTGACTCGATCCTGCGCGCGATGCGACGCGGGGTCACGGCCGAGCGCCAGCGCAAGCTGGTCGAGCGTCTGCGCGCGCGCATCCCGGGCTGTGTGCTGCGCACGACCTTCATCGTGGGCTTCCCGGGCGAGACCGACGCCGACTTCGCCGAGCTCTGTGACTTCGTCCGCGAGCTGCGCTTCGATCGCGTGGGCGTGTTCCGCTACTCGGACGAGGAGGGCACCGCCGGGCACGCGCTGCCGGACAAGGTGCCGGCGGCGGTCGCGCGCAAGCGCTACCGCGAGCTCACGGCGCTGCAGCGGGAGATCATGCGCGAGCAGCTCGCCAAGCAGGTCGGTGAGACGGTCGAGCTGCTGGTCGACTCACCCGGCCGCGACCGCGCGGTGGGTCGGCTCTGGTCGCAGGCGCCCGAGGTCGACGGCTCGGTCTTGCTGCGCGGCGGCGCGAGCGCAGGCGAGTTCCTGCGCGCGCGCGTCGTGGCGGCGCGCGACGTCGATCTCGAGGCCGAGCGGCTCTAGGCGGCGCTCAGGCGCGCGCGGCCAGCACGAACAGCGCGACCGAGCAGATCTGCGCCACGCCGAACGAGAGACTGCGGAAGAGGTCGAGGTCGGCGAGATACAAGACGCCGTGCGCGATGCGCGCCGCGATGAACAGGATGGCGAAGTCGGCCGACCAGCCCGCGTCCGCGCCCGCCAGGTGCGCGATGATCACGGCCGCCGCGAAGAAGGGCAGAGCCTCGAAGGCGTTGTTGTGCGCGCCCATCGCCCGCGCGCCCAGCCCGGTGAGCTGGACCTCCTGCAGCCGCGGCAGCTTGTTGTCGACCGCCCCGAACTGCCGGCCGCGCTCGCGCGCTGCGATCCCCACCCAGACGTAGGGCAGAAGCCCCGCCACCAACACGCACCAGAACGGAATCGTCATCGCAGTGTCTCCCTCTCTTGGTTTCGAGCCGTTCGGACACGAGCCGCGAGGATGCGCTCGGCGACCTCGGGCACGTCGCGTGCCACCTCGCAGTCCACCTCGCCCCAGTCTCCGTGCGGATCCAGCAAGACCGCCGGCAAGCCCGCCGCCCGCGCGCCGATCACGTCCGCAGCGTATACGTCGCCCACGTGCAGCGTGCGGGTGGGGTCGCAGCCCGCGCGCTCGAGCGCGGTGTGGAAGATGCGCGGATCGGGCTTCTCGAAGCCCACCACGCTCGAATCGATCACCAGATCCAGGTGAGTCGCGAGCCCCACCCGAGTGAGTCCCTCCTCGACCGTGCCGTCCGCGTTCGAGACCACCACCAGCCGCAGCCCCGAGTCACGCAGCCGCGCCAGCGCCTGGGGCACGCCGGGCAGGACCCGACACCACAGCTCGAGCGAGCGCCCGGGCACGCGGATGCGCGGGATGAGCTGGTCGGCGAGCGAGCGGCAGGCCGGCAGCTCGCGCTCGAGCGCGCGCAGCAGCACCTGGTCGACCACGTAGGCGAAGGTGTCCCGACCTTCGGTCGAGCCGCCGCCCGCGATCAGGCGCGAGACCAGCGGCCGCACCGCGGCCTCGGCGCGCGCCAGCGCTTGCCACTCACACGGCGCGCCCAGCACGCCGAGCTCGCGCGCGATGCGCGGGAAGTCCATCGAGATCAGCGTCCCGCCCGCGTCGAGGAACAGCGTGTCGACCTCCGACCAGCGCAGCGGGCTCATCCGTAGCTTCTCCCGTTCTGCGGCAGCATGCGCAGCTTCAGCAACAGCCCCACCAGCACCCCGAACGCGAACCCGCCGATGTGCGCGAAGAAAGCGATACCGCCTTGATCGGGCCCATGCGCGCCGGCGTTCGCCGACAGCACCTGGAACGCGAACCACAGGCCGAGCCAGACCAGCGCCGGCACCGCGACGATGCGCGCGAACACGAACACGATCACCATGGTTTCGATGCGCGAGGCGGGATACAGCACCATGTAGGTGCCCATGACCGCCGCGATCGCGCCGCTCGCGCCGACCGTCGGCACGAGTGACTGAGGGTTCGAGAGCACGTGCGTGGCGCCGGCGACCAGCCCGCCCACGAGATAGAAGATCGCGTAGCCCACGTGACCCAGCCGATCCTCGACGTTGTCGCCGAAGATCCACAGGAACAGCATGTTGCCGGCGATGTGCATGAAGCCGCCGTGCAGGAACATCGAGGTCACGAACGGCTGCAGGAGCGCGAGCGACCAGCCGCGGTGCGTGGCCAGCCGCACGAAGGTCGCGGGAGTCAGCGCGTGCGCGTTCACGAACGCGTCCGTGTCGGGCGCGGTCAGCTCCAGATAGAACGCGAACGCGCACAGCCCGATGATCGCGTAGTTCACGGCCGGGAAGCGCTGCGAGGGGATCGTGTCGCGGAGCGGGATCACAGGGCCGGGATCATAGTGGGTGTCTCTACTCGTCGCCCAGCGCGATCGGAACGTCGTCGGAGTCACCCCACTCGGCCCAGGAGCCGTCGTAGACGGCGACGTCGTCACGGCCGAGCAGCGCCAGCGCGAAGGCGTCGAGCGCCGCGGTGACTCCCGAGCCGCAGCTGGTGACGATCGGGCGATCGAGGCGCACGCCGGCGCGCTCGTAGGCGGAGCGCAGCTCGGCCACGGACTTGAGCCGGCCGTCCGCCAGGTTCTGGTCGTAGGGCACGGACCTCGAGCCGGGGATGTGGCCCTTGTGCTTCACGTGCTCCTCGCCGGTGCCGCGGAAGCGCTCGGCGGAGCGGGCGTCGACGATCTGCGCGCCGCCTTCGCGCACGATCCGCAGCACGTCGGCCTTGCCGGACAGGAGCTCGGGCCGCGGCTTCGCCACGAAGCGCGCAGGCGGGTGCCGAGGCAGCTCGCGGGTCAGCGGCCGGCCCTCGCGCTGCCAGCGCGGGAAGCCGCCGTCGAGCAGTGACACGTGCGAGTGACCGGCGTAGCGCAGCGTCCACCAGATGCGTGCGGCCGAGAAGCCGCCCAGGTGGTCGTAGACGATCACGTGGTGGTCGCTGCCGATGCCGTGCGCCGCGAAGCTGCGTGCGAGCGCCTCCGGCGCGGCCACGGTGTTGCGCACGGGGGCGGAGCTGTCGGCGAGATCGCTCGAGAGATCGAGCTGGACCGCGCCGGGAATGTGCGCCGCGAGATACTCGGCGCGGGCGTCGCGCTTCTGCGCTGGCAGATACCAGCTGCCGTCGATCACGCGCAGGCCGGGCTCCGCGAGCCGGGGCTCGAGCCACGCGGGCTCGACCAGGAGCGGCAACTAGCCCACCTCGATGCGTTCCAGGCCCGCCAGCACCTGGCCGTCCCACTGCATGCGCAGGCGCGAGCGGCCCTTGTAGAGCTCTTCCTGGATCGCGGCGGTGGCGAGCAGCGGCAGTGACACGGTCGGCTCGACCCAGGCCTGGGCGCGGGTCGCTCCGTGTTTCACCTTGCCCCAGCTCTCGGCCTCGTCGAGCGTCGAGCCCGAGAGACCGCCGTCGGCCGAGACGGCCGTCGTGATCTGCAGCGCGTAGCGGTGGCCGTGATCGGGCCGGCCGAACACGTAGCTCGTGACCATCGCGTCGTTGATGTAGTTCTTGGGCACCCCGCCGGCGACGAAGAAGGCGGCGGTGGCTTCCGAGCGCGCCGTGATCTGACACAGCTCGTAGTTGTCCTGGATCGAGCTGATCACCACGCCCGGCTTGTTGCCCGAGACGGCGCGATGGTGGTGCTCGGTGAGTCCGATTCCGATCGAGCTGTCGTTCAGTGCGGGCACGAACATGGGCACGCCCAGCCGCCGGCACGTGGCCACGATCGACAGCGGGTCGTCGAGCCGGTCGGCGACGTGGTCCATGAACTGCCGGCTCGAGTAATTCCCCGGCGGGAGTGAGTCGGCGACGTGGCCGAGCCAGGTGTCGGTCTTGGCGAAGCCGATCTCGTCGACGTAGGTATCGTAGATCCGGTCCACGTAGAGCTCGCGCAGCTCGGCGTCGTCGGCGCGCGGCGAGCCGCGGTAGTGCGCGTAGCCGCGGGCCTGGTAGACGTCCTGGTACAGGATCGCGCCCGTCGAGACCACGACGTCGACGATGTTGTACTCGACGAGCTCGCGAATCACTTGGCGCAGGCCGCCGGCGATCAGCGGCCCGGCCAGCCCCAGCAGCACGGTCGGCCGGTCGGGGTCGCGCAGCATGCCCTCGATCACCTCGTAGCAGCCGCCGAGATTCCGCGCCTGGATGCTCATGCCGGAGTAGGCGCGCACCAGATCCGCCACGGTCCGTGTCTGCGCGGGCATCGGCGCGCGCACCCGCTGCGCGAAGAACTTGGCCTTGCGCTCGAGCTCCTCGGGAGACAGCTCCGGCGTCGGCCAGGCGCTGCCCGCGGTCTGTGGCTTCTCTTCACTCATCGAGTCGTCCACTCTAAAGCGTTACGAGTGTCGCGCAAAGCCCCGGTGCCGCGCGCAACGCCTGCTATCCTGCGCCGCATGTCGTACGAGCCGCGCAGGCTCGAAGCCAAGTGGCAACGCCTTTGGCTCGAGCGCAAGACCTTCCGCGCCGAGATCGATCCCGCGCGGCCCAAGTTCTACGTCCTCGACATGTTCCCCTACCCGTCGGGCGAGGGGCTGCACGTCGGTCACCCGAAGGGCTACGTCGCGACCGACGTGTACGCGCGCTACAAGCGCATGCGCGGCTGGAACGTCCTGCATCCCATGGGCTGGGACGCCTTCGGCCTGCCGGCCGAGCAGCACGCGGTGAAGACCGGCCAGCACCCGGCGGTCACCACCGCGCGCAACGTCGCGCGCTACCGCGAGCAGCTCCAGGCGCTGGGTCTCTCGTATGACTGGGACCGCGAGCTCGACACCACCGACCCGAAGTACGTGCGCTGGACGCAGTGGATCTTCCGCAAGCTGTTCGAGCTGGGCCTGGCCTACCAGGCCGAGGTGCCGGTGAACTGGTGCCCCGAGCTGGGCACGGTGCTGGCGAACGAAGAGGTGCGCGACGGGCGTAGTGACATCGGCGGTCACCCGGTGATCCGCGTGCCGCTGAAGCAGTGGATGCTGCGGATCACCGCCTACGCCGACCGACTGATCGAGGACCTCTCACTCGTCGACTGGCCCGAGCACATCGTGAAGATGCAGCACGACTGGATCGGCCGCTCGATCGGCGCGCGCGTCTTCTTCCCACTGGCAGATGCAGCCAGTGACTCGATCGAGGTCTATACCACCCGGCCCGATACGCTGTTCGGGGCGACTTACATGGTGCTCGCTCCCGAGCACCCGCTGGTCGCGAAGATCACCACGCCCGCGCAGCGCCTCGCCGTCCAGACCTACGTGGAGGCCGCCGCGCGCAAGAGCGAGCGCGCGCGCGCGGCCGACGTGAAGACCAAGACCGGCGTCGACACCGGCGCGTTCGCGACCAACCCGGTGAGCGGGGCGCGCATTCCGATCTGGGTGGCCGACTACGTGCTGGCGAGCTACGGCACCGGCGCGATCATGGCCGTGCCCGCGAGTGACTCGCGCGACCACGCCTTCGCCACGGCCTTCGGGCTGCCGATCGTGAAGGTGGTCGACGGCGGCCCCCAGAGTCCCGTGCCGTTCGAGGGCGACGGCGTGGCGGTCCACTCGGGCTTCCTCGACGGCCTGCCCACCGCCGAGGCCAAGGAGAAGATGGTGACCTGGCTCGAGGAGCACGGGGTGGGCAAGCGCGCGGTCAGTTACAAGCTGCGCGACTGGCTGTTCAGCCGGCAGCGCTACTGGGGCGAGCCGTTCCCGGTGATCCACACCGACGATGGCCAGGTGAAGCTCGTATCCGACTCGGAGCTGCCGGTGCGCCTGCCCGAGCTCGAAGACTACCGGCCCACCGGCACGTTCGAGGCGCCGCTCGCCAAGGTTCCACAGTGGCTGAAAGTCACCGACCCCGAGACCGGCCGGCCCGCGCAGCGAGACACCAACACCATGCCGCAGTGGGCCGGAAGCTGCTGGTACTACCTGCGCTTCGTGGACCCGCACAATGACTCCGCCCCGTTCTCGCGCGAGGCCGAGCGCTACTGGATGAACGTCGACCTGTACGTGGGTGGCGCCGAGCACGCGGTGCTGCACCTGCTCTATGCGCGCTTCTGGCACAAGGTGCTCTACGACCTCGGGCTGGTTCACACCAAGGAGCCGTTTCAGAAGCTCCTGAACCCCGGGATGATCCAGGGCAAGAGCTACCGGCTCTTCCGCGACGACTCGGCATCGGGCGCGAAGTATTTCGCGCGCGCCGACGTGCGCTTCGAGGGCGAGACACCCGTGCATGTGGGCTCGGGCACCGAGCTCGCCGAAGAGTGGGTCGAGCCGGCCAAGGTGCGCTGGCAGGACGGCCGGGCGCTCGCGCCCGCGGTCGACGTCGAGCTCGAGGAAGTGATCGAGAAGATGTCGAAGAGCCGCGGAAACGTGGTGGCGCCCGACGACGTGATCGAAGAGTTCGGCGCCGACGCGATGCGCTTGTACGAGATGTTCATCGGGCCGCTGGCCAGAGCCGCGCCGTGGCAGACCGACGGCATCCCCGGAGTGGCGCGCTTCCTGGGCCGCGCCTGGCGCCTGGTGCTCGAGGAACACGAGTCCGGCGATCGGCCGCGCGCGCTCGCTGCCGGTCCGGGCTCGGACGAGCAGCGGCGGCTGTTGGCCCGCACCATCGCCAAGGTGGGCGACGACTGCGAGAAGCTCGAGTTCAACACCGCGATCTCGCAGCTCATGGTGTTCGTGCGCGATCTGGAGAAGGACGCCCCGGCGACGCGTGGGCTCGTCGAGCCGTTCGTGCTCTTGCTGGCGCCGTTCGCGCCGCACCTGGCCGAGGAGCTGTGGCAGCGGCTCGGCCACCCGGAGTCACTCGCGCTCGCGCCCTGGCCGAAGGCCGATCCCGCGTTCCTGGCCAGCGAGGAGATCGAGATCAGCGTGCAGGTCGCGGGCAAGCTGCGCGGGCGCGTGCGCGTACCGGCCGACGCGGACGAAGCCGCGGTGCGCGCTGCGGCGCAGGCGGACGAGAACGTGCGCAAGCATCTGGGTGGGAAGGAGCCGCGGCGCGTGATCTACGTGCCCGGGCGGCTGATCAACTTCGTGCCGTGAGGCGCGTCCTCTTCCTCATCCCGAGCCTGCGCCTGGGCGGCGCCGAGCGCGTGGTCACGCTGCTCTTGCGCGAGCTGCCGCGGACTCGCTTCGAGCTGCACCTGGGGCTGGTCGAGGCGCAGGGCGAGTTTCTCGCCGAGCTGCCCAAGGACGTGACCGTGCACGACCTGGGCGCGGGCCGCGTGCGGCGCGCGCTCGGGCCGCTCTTGCGACTCACGCGCAAGCTGCGCCCGCACGTGATCGTGCCGAACCTCGGCTATCTCAACCTGCTGATCCTGGCCGCGCGTCCGCTCCTGCCGCGCGGCACGGCGGTGATTCCGATCGAGCACACCACCCTCTCCGCCGAGGTCGCCGAGCAAGGCCGCCCCGCGCTCTGGCACGCCGCCTACCGACTGCTGTATCCGCGAGCGCGCCGGATCGTGGCCTGCTCGCACGCGATCGCCGACGACCTGGTCACGAGCTTCGGGCTCGATCCCGGCCGGATCCGGATGATCCGCAACCCGATCGACGAGCCGAAGATCGAGTCGGCGCTCGTGAACGGGCGCTCGCCTTTCGAAGGCGAGGGGCCGCACGTGGTGGGCGTGGGTCGACTCAGTCACGTGAAGGGCTACGACCAGCTGATCGAGGCGTTCGCGCTCCTGCTCGCGGGCGGCATGCGCGCGGAGCTCTGGCTCGTGGGCGACGGCCCGGAGCGCGCCGCGCTCGAGGCGCGCAGCGCCGAGCTCGGTCTCGGCGGGCGCATCCACTTCACCGGCTACCAGGCCGAGCCCTATCCCTGGATGCGCTTCGCGCACGTGTTCGCGCAGAGCTCGCGGCGCGAGGGCCTGCCGGTGGCGGTGCTCGAGGCTGCGGCCTGCGGCGCGCGCCTGGTCGCATTCGACTGTCCCGGCGGCACGCGCGAGATCGTGTCTGCGATCCCGGGCGCGCAGCTCGTGCCCGACGGCGACGTGCGCGGGCTCGCGCGCGCGATCGCGCGCGCGCTCGGGCCCGAGGCCCCGCCGCGCGCGCGGCTGCCCGAAGAGTTCCGCCTGGCGCAAGTAATTCGCGGCTACACGGAGCTCCTCGAAAATCCCGACGCCGCGGGATAACTTCGCGCGATGGCCGAAGCTTCTGCTTTCAAGATTCCCGCGGGCTGGGAGGCCGTGATCGGGCTCGAGGTGCACGCCCAGCTCAAGACTCACTCCAAGCTCTTCAGCTCCGCGCCGCACGCCTTCGGCGCGCCGCCCAACTCACAGACCACGGAGGTCGATCTCGGCCTGCCCGGCGTGCTGCCGGTCTTGAACGAGAATGCGGTCGAGCTCGCGGTGCGCGCCGCGCTCGGCCTGGGCTGCGAGCTGCAGCCGCTCTCGACCTTCGCGCGCAAGCACTACTTCTACCCCGACCTGCCCAAGGGCTACCAGATCTCGCAGTACGACGAGCCGTTCGCGAAGGGCGGCGGGGTGCCGCTCGAAGAAGACGGCGAGCCGCGCAAGATCGGGCTGACGCGCATCCACATGGAAGAGGACGCGGCCAAGAACATCCACGACGACGCCGTGACCGGCGGAGGCGTGACTCACGTCGACCTGAACCGCGCCGGCGCGCCGCTGATCGAGATCGTGTCGGAGCCCCAGATCCACTCACCGGCCGAGGCCGGCGCCTACCTGCGCAGCTTGCGCCAGGTGCTGCGCTATCTGGAAGTGTCGGACGCCGACATGGAGAAGGGCCAGTTCCGTTGCGACGCGAACGTGTCGGTGCGGCGCGTCGGCGACCCGAAGCTCGGCACGCGCACGGAGCTCAAGAACCTGAATTCGTTCCGCTTCGTCGAGCGCGCGATTGCGCACGAGATCGAGCGCCAGATCGACCTGATCGAGGCGGGCGGCAAGGTGATCCAGCAGACCATGCACTGGGACGACCGCGCCGGGAAGTCGTCGGCCATGCGCACCAAGGAGCACGCCGACGACTACCGCTACTTCCCCGATCCCGACCTCCCGCCACTCAAGCTCGCGAGTGACTGGCTGGCCGCGCAGCGCAAGAAGCTGCCCGAGCTGCCACAGGCGCGGCGCGCCCGCTACCGCGAGTCGTTCGGGCTGCCCGCCTACGACGCGGCCGTGCTCACCGACGACCGCGACGTGGCCGAGTTCTTCGAGGCCGCGGTGCAGAGCTACGGCCAGGCCAAGACGGTCTCGAACTGGGTCATGCGCGACGTCCTGGCCGCAGCCACCGAGAGCGGCAAGTCCGTGCGCGAGCTGCCGCTCGGGCCCGACCATCTGGTCGAGCTATTGAAGCTCGTGGACGCGGGCCGCATCACCGCCGCCTCGGCGCGCGAGGTGTTCGCCGAGATGGCGAAGACGGGCGCTCGGCCCGAGGAGATCGTGCGCGCGCGCGGGCTCGAGGCGGTCTCGGACACCTCCGCTCTCGAAGGACACGCGCGCGAAGTGATTGCCAGGAACGCCCCGCAGGTCGCGAAGTACAAGGCCGGTGACGTGAAGCTCCTGAACTTCTTCGTCGGCCAGGTGATGAAGGCGACCGGCGGCAAGGCCGACCCGGCGAAGCTGCGCGAGATCCTCCGCCAGCTGCTCGCGTAGCTCGCGCGAATCCGCTCCCTATACTTCGGAGCGCTTCGGAGCGTGGGGGGAGCGATGCGCGCATGGGCGCTGTGTGGAGCTGTGCTGCTCGTGCTCGGCTGCGGCCGCAGCGGCGAGCAGTCTCCGGCCGCCGGCGAGTCGGGCGCGGGGCCCGAGAGCGCCGCGCCGCGCGCGCCCGGCCAGGTCGACGACGCGCGCCTGCGCGGCGCCGAGAACGACGGCAGTGAGTGGCTCGCCACCGGCCGCACCTGGGGCGAGCAGCGCTACAGCCCGTTGGACCAGATCGATGCCCGGAACGTGAGCCGGATGCACGAGGTCTGGACCTTCGAGACCGGACTCACTCGCGGCCACGAGGCCACGCCGCTCGTGCACGACGGCGTCTTGTTCTTCACCGGCTCGTGGAGCGTGGTGTTCGCGGTCGATGCCCGCACCGGCAAGCAGCTCTGGAAGTGGGACCCACAGGTCGAGAAGATCGTGGGCCAGAAGGCCTGCTGCGACGTCGTCAACCGCGGCGTGGCGCTGTACAAGGGCCGCGTCTACGTCGGCGTGCTCGACGGGCGGCTGGTCGCGCTCGACGAGAAGACGGGAACTCCAGTCTGGTCGACGCTGACGGTCGACCCGTCGCTGCCCTACACCATCACCGGCGCGCCGCGCGTGTTTGCCGACAAGGTCGTGATCGGGAACGGCGGTGCCGAGCTCGGCGTGCGCGGCTACGTCTCGGCGTACGACGCCGACTCGGGGAAGCTGGTCTGGCGCTTCTACACCGTGCCCGGCGATCCCGCGCAGCCTTTCGAGTCACCCGCGCTCGAGAAGGCCGCCAAGACCTGGAACGGCGAGTGGTGGAAGCTGGGCGGCGGCGGAACGGTCTGGGACTCCATGGCCTACGACCCGGAGCTCCACCTTCTGTACGCGGGCACCGGCAACGGCTCACCATGGGTGCGCGAGAAGCGCAGCCCGGGCGGCGGCGACAACCTGTATCTCTCGTCGATCGTGGCGCTCAACCCCGACGACGGGTCACTCGTCTGGTACTACCAGACCACGCCCGGCGACAACTGGGACTTCACCGCGACCCAGCACATCGTCCTGGCCGACCTGAAGCTCGGCGGCCGCGTGCGCCCGGTGCTGATGCAGGCGCCGAAGAACGGCTTCTTCTACGTGCTCGACCGCAAGACCGGCGAGCTGATCTCGGCCGAGAAGTACGCCGACGTCACCTGGGCGAGTCATGTCGACAGATCGACGGGACGGCCGGTCGAGAACCCTGGCCAGGACTACCGCGACGGGCTCGCGTTCGTCTCGCCCACGCCGTTCGGCGCGCACAACTGGCAGCCGATGTCGTACAGCCCGCGCACCGGGCTGGTCTACATCCCCGTGCACGAGATGGTCGGCGCCTACCGCAACGAGCAGGACTGGAAAGGCGTGCCCGGTCAATGGAACACCGCCACGGACTTCAACGTCTCGGCGCTGACCAGCAAGGACGCCGCGAAGGGCGCGCTCGTGGCCTGGGACCCGGTGAACCAGAAAGAGGTCTGGCGCCATCCCTACGGGCTGCCCTGGAACGGCGGGACGCTGGCCACCGCGGGCAATCTCGTGTTCCAGGGCACGGCCGACGGCCGCTTCGTGGCCTACCGCGCGAGCGACGGTGTGCAGCTCTGGGAGTCACACACCGGCACGGGCGTGATCGCTGCGCCGGTGACTTACGTCCTAGACGGCAAGCAGTACGTGTCGGTCGTGGCGGGCTGGGGCGGCGCGTTCGGGCTGTCGGCGGGAGCGATCGCGAATGACTCGGCCGGCGACGGGCGCGGTCGGCTCCTGACCTACGCGCTGGGCTCGCTCGAGCCGCCGCCGCCGCAGGTGGTGCTCGACCGGATCACGGCGCCGGGCGAGGTCTACGACGGCGAGCGCCTCTACCACAAGTACTGCGCGCAGTGTCACGGCGCGACGGCGGTCGCGATGATCGGCATGCCCGATCTGCGCAAGCTCACACCCGAGACCCGGAGCGCGCTCGGCGACATCGTGCTGCGCGGCGCGCTGCGCGTGAACGGCATGCCCGCCTTCGGCGCCGTGTTGAACGACGGCGACGTGGCCAAGATCCGCACCTACCTCGAGCATCGGGCCGAGGAGGCGCCAGCCCGATGACGAATCAGTCCTTGAAGTTCGGCGCGCGCTTCTCGAGGTTCGACTTCACCGCCTCGACCTGATTGGGCTTGCCGATCAGGCTGCGCTGCAGCCGCTCCTCGAGCATGAGCCCGTCGGAGACGGAGCCCTGCCACGACTGCTGCAGGAGCTTCTTGGCGGCCCGGATCGCGTCGGGGCTCTTGTTCGCGATCTCGCGCGCCATCGCCAGCGCGTCCTCGAGCGGCCGCTCGGAGGCGCGCGTCGCGAGACCCAGCGCGACCGCCTCGCTGCCGCTGACCACGCGGCCGGTGAAGGTCAGCTCCTTGGCAACGTCGTCCCGGACCAGCCGGCGCAGTGTCTGCGTTCCCGACATGTCGGGAATCAGTCCCCACTTCACCTCCATGACCGAGAGCCGGGCATCGGGCGCGACGATTCGGAGGTCCGCACCCAGCGCGATCTGCAGCCCGCCGCCGAAGGCCACGCCGTGGATCGCGGCGATCACCGGCACCGGGAGCTCTTGCCAGATCCAGGCGGCGAGCTGTGCGCGATTCGCCCCACTCTGCGAGCGTTCGAACAGCTTGGGATCGGCGTTTCCGCCCGAGCGCGGTCCCGCCATCGCCGCGAAGCTCTCCATGTCGAGCCCGGCGCAGAAGGCGCGTCCCTCGCCCGAGAGCACGACCGCGCGCACGCTCTTGTCCTGGGCGAGGGCACGGCCCGCGTCGCCCAGCGCCTGGAACATCTCGGAGTCGATCGCGTTCATCTTCGCCGTGCGAGTCATCCGCACGTCGGCGACGCCGTCTTTGAAGTCGATCCTCACTCGGTCCGACACTTTGCGCTCCTTCTGGGGCTGGTCGCGCCATCCTACCCCGGCGCCTTGACGCTCCGCGAGCGACTGGGCAGCCTTCGCCGCGGAGAACGCAGCACTTTTGGCGAATCTCTCCGCACCGCAGCTCGAGTGGCAGGTCGAGCGCGCCGATCGCGAGCCCGGCCGCGCCGATCTGGAGCTCGCCGGAAACCTGTCACTGCACGCCGCCTTCGCGGCGATCGCGCGCATGCGCCAGCTGGTCGACGAATCGGTGCGGCACGTGCACATCGACCTGAGCGGGCTGCGCTCGCTGGACGCCGCCAGCGCGGCGCTCCTGATCGAGCTGCGGGACGAGCTGCGCCACGAGGGCTTCGAGGCCGAGGTCGGCGGCGGCAGCGAGCGGGTCGAGGCGATCCTCGAGCTGGTGGCTTCGAGCCCGCGCGGAGTCACTGCCCGCGACAAGGCGAGCCAGCCCGGGGTGGTCGAGCAGGTCGGCTTCAACACCGCGCGGATCAGCCGCTTCGGGCTCGAGATCCTCGACTTCGTGGGCCGCACGGTGGTCGCGGCGGGAGGAGCCATCCGCGAGCCGCGGCGCATCCCGTGGCGCGAGGTGCTGTCGCTGATGGAGCGCGCGGGCGCCGACGCGCTGCCGATCATCGCGTTGATCACCTTCCTGGTGGGGCTGGTGAGCGCCTTCCAGGGCGCGATCACGCTGCACCGCTACGGCGCGGACATCTTCGTGGCCGACGGCATCGCCATCGGAATGACTCGTGAGTTCGGGCCGCTGATGGTGGCGATCGTCGCGGCCGGCCGCTCGGGCGCGGCCTTCGCCGCCGAGCTCGGCACGATGCGCGTATCCGAAGAGGTCGACGCGCTGCGCACGATCGGGCTCGACCCGTTCCCTTATCTCGTGCTGCCGCGCGTGATCGCGCTCGCGGCCATGGTGCCGATCCTGACGCTGCTCGGCGACGCCGTGGCGATCATGGGCGGCGCGACCGTGGGCGTGTTCGGGCTCGACCTCACCTTCACCGCCTATCTCACCGAGACCCGCCTGCGACTCACGTTCTGGAACATCTTCACCGGCCTGATCAAGTCGCTGGCGTTCGCGATCGCGATCGGGCTGATCGGCTGCAAGTGGGGCTTGGCCACGCGCGGCGGCGCCGAGGGCGTGGGCCGCGCCACGACCTCCGCGGTGGTCACGATGTTGTTCTCGCTGGTGATCGTCGATGCCGCCTGGACCCTGGTGTTCTATGCCTGGGACATCTGACGTGCACATCTCGGTGTCGAACCTGGCCGTCGGCTTCGACGGCGTCGTGCTGCTCGAGAACATCGACTTCCAGATCCGGCGCGGCGAGATCTTCGCGATCCTGGGCGGCAGCGGCAGCGGCAAGTCGACGCTGCTGCGCCACCTGATCGGGCTCGATCAGCCCATGCGTGGCGAGATCCTGGTCGACGGCGCGCCGCCGGCGCTGGGCTCGCACGCACCGCAGGCGGGTGTGCTGTTCCAGTCCGGCGCGCTGTTCGGCTCGATGACGCTCGGCGAGAACGTGAGCCTGCCGCTCCAGACCTGGACCGATCTCCCGCCCGAGGCGATCGAAGCGGTCGTGCGCAGCAAGCTCCAGCTCGTGGGCCTGGGCGGCTTCGAGAACCACATGCCGGCGGAGCTCTCGGGCGGCATGAAGAAGCGCGCGGGAATCGCGCGCGCGCTCGCGCTCGAGCCGCCGCTCGTGTATCTCGACGAGCCCAGCGCGGGCCTGGATCCGATCACGTCCGCCGAGCTCGACGAGCTCCTGCTCACATTGAACCGGGGGCTCGGCACCACGCTCGTGGTGGTCACTCACGAGCTGCCCAGTATCTTTGCGATCGCCAAACGCTGCCTGATGCTCGACCGCGCGGCCAAGGGACCGATCGCCCTGGGCGCGCCTCAGGATCTGCGCGATCACAGCCGCGACCCGCGCGTGGTCGCGTTCTTCAACCGCAAGCCCCCCGCCCACGAGGTCTCGGCATGAGTCCGACGAACTACTACAAGCTCGGCGCCTTCGTGCTGGCCGGCATGGTGCTGACCTTCGCGCTCTTGATCTGGCTGGGCGCGGCGGACTGGAACCGCGCCTCGCGCCGGATCGTGACCTACTTCGACGAGTCGGTGCAGGGCCTCGAGGCGGGCTCGCCGATCAAGTTCCGCGGCGTCACCGTGGGCACCGTCTCGGCGATCTCGATCGCGCCGGACCTGCGCCACGTGCGGGTGGTGAGCCTGGTGTACGAGGACATCC
Source organism: Myxococcota bacterium (assembly GCA_035498875.1). Classification (GTDB taxonomy): domain Bacteria; phylum Myxococcota_A; class UBA9160; order SZUA-336; family SZUA-336; genus VGRW01. The sequence continues at coordinate 21,576 of DATJZP010000025.1, read as the reverse complement.
TGCGCAAGCTCGGCCTGTCCGAGTCACAGGGCAACGGGCTGCAGCAGGCGATCAGCGGCGACCGCCAGCTGCGCATCCAGCTCGTCTCTCCCGGGCTCACCGGCGTGAAGTTCCTGTCGATCGACTTCTTCGACTCGCGCCGCTTCCCCGAGGAGAAGCTGCCCTTCGACCCGGGGCCCGACTATCTCGCTTCTACGCCGTCGACGCTCAAGAGCATCGAGGAGGCCGCGGTCGACGTCGGCATGCAGCTGCCGATGCTGACCATGCGCGCGAGTGACACGCTGCTGCGCCTGGCGAACTCGGTGGAGGACATCGAGAACGTGGTGAAGCCGCTCTTGGCCGACAACGGCGCGGTGGTGCGGCTGCTCGCGCAGTACGAGCGCACCGGCGCGCAGCTCGAGCGCAGCGCGGCCGCGCTCGAGACCGAGGTGAAGAACGCGAAGCTCGGGAGCACCACCGCCTCGGTGCGCGACGCCGCGGCGGCGGTGGCCACGTTCTCGGGCGAGATCAGCACCACCGCCGAGGACGCGCGCGACAGCCTGAACGCGCTGAACGAGACACTCGATTCGGTGCGCTCGCTCTCCGACTATCTCGAGCGCGATCCGTCGGCGATCCTGCGCGGGCGCGCGCCGAGCGCCGGGAAGGGCCCGCGCCCTTGAGACTTCGCGCCAGACTGGGCATCGGGGCGCTCTTCGCAGCGCTCTGGGCCGCCGGCTGCGGCTTCTCCAACCCGCCGGCCGAGCCGCGCTATTTCTCGCCCGGTCCCCCGCAGCTGTCCGAGTCCGATCCGACGCACGTCGGCGAGCGCGCTCCGCTGCGCCTGCGCCGCGTGCGCGCTGCCGCCTACCTGCGCGACCGCATGGTCTGGCGGCGCGGCGTCGAGATCGGCTTCTACGACCTGTTGCGCTGGACCGAGTCACCGGCCCGCTTCGCGCAGACGCGGATCGAGGACGAGCTGTTCCAGCGCCGCGGCTTCGTGCGCACCTCGCAGGCAGGCGTGCCGTCCCTGGTCGTCAGCGTCGACGCCTTCGACGAGCTGCTCGCGCCCGCGCACGAGGCTTCGGTCGTGCTCTCGGCCGAGCTCGTCGATGGCCAGAGCGCGACCCTGCTCGACCACAGCTACGAGGTGCGCAAGCCGATCGCGGGCGACGACCCCAGGCAGGTCGCGGACGCGCTCGGCGCGGCCCTGGACGACGCCGTCCGCCAGCTCGGCGAAGGCGTCGCGCAGGCCCTCGGCGCCAAGCCCCTTTGAAGATTCCCCGGGGCTTCTTGCAGCTTCGAACCCGGATTTCAAACCGTTTGGTAGGCTGGTCCGCCTTGCGCTGAAGCGCCGTGGCCTTCCGGTGCTCCAAGACAAGGCGACCACTCCGATACGGAACTTGCATGCGCCGCATCACGCTGCTCGCCGCCTTCATCGCCACGCTGGGGATCGCCTCGCGCACCCTTGCGGGCGATGCGCCTCTGCCGCCGCTCCCGCATGCGAAGCCGCTGCCGCCCCCGCCAGAGTCGCTGCCGGACGTCGACCTGATCGACGAGGCCGCGCGCACGGGTGACCTGCCCGGCGTGGGACGCGTCGTGGCGCGCGGGGTCGACGTCGACATCCGCGACCGCGACGGCTGGACGCCGCTCATGCACGCCGCGCTGAACGGGCGCCGCGAGGTGATCCTGCTGCTCTTGCAGAAGGGCGCGAATGCCGGCGTGAAGAGCCCGCGCGGAGACACTCCGCTGCAGCTCGCGGCCGGACAGGAAGACGCGCGCATGGCCGAGTCACTTCTGCAGGCGGGCGCTCCGGTCGACGACGCCGACCAGGCCGGACAGACGCCGCTGATGCGCGCCGCGGCGCGCGGCAACGAGGGCGTGGTGCGGGCGTTGCTCGAGCACGGCGCCAACCCCGACGCCGTCGACCACAACGGCAGCACCGCGCTGATCAATGCCTCGCTCGAGGGCCGCGACCCGGTGGTGCGCGTGCTCCTGTCGAAGAAAGCCGACCCCGAGCTCCGCCGCCACGACGGACTCACTGCGCTCCTGGTGGCATCGAAGCGCGGGCGCTCCAAGGTGGTGCACGTGCTGGTCGAGGGGAAGGCCGATGTCAACACTGCGGGCCCCGACGGAGTCACTGCGCTGATCTACGCGGTGCGCGCCGGCGACCGCGACCTGGTCGACACGCTCTTGAAGGCGGGCGCCGATCCGAACCGGGCGGCCGTGGGCGGCGAGACGGCGCTGCACGCCGCCGCGCGCAAGGGCGACCCCGAGATCGCGCTGAAGCTCGTCGACCACGGAGGTGACCCGCACAAGCTGAACGCGCAGGGCGCGAACGCGATCATGGTGGCGCTCGAGGAGACACAAGAGAGCGTCGCGCGCGTCTACACCGGCGGCAAAGTCGGCGCGCTGTTCAGCCAGGCCGACGTCAGCACGCGCGGGGCGAACGGCCGCACGCAGCTGGCGGTCGCCGCGGCCTCCGGCATGCGTCGGTACGCGAAGGCGCTGATCGACGACGGCGCGGACTTGAACGCGCGCGACGACGAGAACGCCACGCCGCTGATCCTGGCCAGCGCCAACAATCACTTCGAGACCGTGCTCGAGCTGCTGAAGGCGGGTGCGCAGGTCGACCTGGCTGACAAGGAGGGCTCGACCGCGCTGACTCACGCGGCCTTCCGCGGCTACGTGAAGATCCTGCGGCTGCTGCTCACCAATCACGCCAGCGTCGATCCACTGCGCGGCCCGCAGAAGCTCACACCGCTCATGGGTGCCGCCGCCGATGGCAACGTCGAGGTCGCGAAGGTGCTGCTCGCAGCGGGCGCCGATCCGATGAAGAAGTCGGCGGACGGCAGGACCGCTCGAGAGATGGCCGACGCAGCGGGCTTCCACCGCGTGGCCACGCTGCTCGACGAGGCCGAGCACGCACCCAAGGACGGCAGCGCAGGCGTGCACGGCGTCCGCACCATGCTCATGGACGCCGCCGCCCGCGGGAACGATGCGACCGTGATGGCGGAGTTGAAGAAGGGCTCACCGGATGCGCGCGACGGCGACGGCCGCACCGCGCTGATGCTGGCCGCAGCGGGCGGCTCCCCGAGCGTGGTGACTCTGCTCCTGGACGCTGGCGCGCAGCTCGAGCTGAAGGACGACGGCGGAGCCACCGCGCTGCGCAGCGCCGTTGCGGCGGGCCAGCTGAAGACCGCGACGGTCCTGCTCGACCGCGGCGCGAACGTGGACGCCGCGAGCCGCAACGGCCAGACACCGCTCATGTACGCGGTGGGCAAGGGTCACGCGCAGATGGTCGACCTGTTGCTCGCGCGCGGTGCCGATCCGAACCTGCGCGACCCCGCGGGTCGCACCGCGCTGATTCAGGCCGCGGCCAGCGGCCAGACCGAGATCGCCAAGAAGCTGCTCGCCCAGCACGCCGATCCGAACGCCGCAGCGGCGAATGGCGAGACGGCGCTCCTGCACGCGGCGCGCGGCGACGACCACGATCTGGTCGTGACTCTGCTCGAGGCCGGCGCCAACGCGAAGGAGGGCGACCACGAGGGACAGACTCCGACGCAACGCGCGGCGCTCCGGGGCTCGGTCGAGACCATCAATGCGCTCGCGCGCTACGGCGCGGACGTGAATGCCGCGAGCGCCGCGGGTCAGACACCCCTGCACCTGGCGGCCCGCGGTGGCTATCTCGAAGCCATCCGAACGCTCTTGCGCCTGGGCGCCGACCCGCTGGCGCGCGACATCAAAGGCCGCACGCCGATGACCGAGGCCTACGAGCGCGACAAGCGCGAGGCCGTGGCGTTGATCGACCAGGCCGCGAACGCCAAGTGGCAGGAGATGCTGGCAGAAGACCCGGCGAAGATGAGTCCCGCGCGGGCGAAGCTGCGCAAGGAGGCCGACCTGGTCCTGGCGGCGCGCGACGGCGACCTGGCCAAGGTGAAGCGCTCGCTCGACGAGGGAGTGTCTCCCAACTCCAAGGACTTCCGCGGCTGGACGCCGCTCTTGCACGCGGCCATGGCCGGACGCGAGGAGGTTGCCCTCGAGCTGTTGCGGCGGGGCGCCGAGCCCGCCCTGCAGAACGACCTCGGCGCGACCCCGCTGATGGCGGCAGCCAACGCGGACAAGACGCACATCATGGGCATGCTGATCCAGATGGGCGTCGAGTTGAACACGCGCGACCGCGATGGCATGTGCGCGCTCGGCTTTGCGGCGAGCTCGGGCAGTCTGAACGCCGCAGCGGCGCTGATCGAGAAGGGCGCGGACCGCGACAACCGCGACGAGCGCGGCTTCACGCCGCTGATGATCGCGTCGGCGGCAGGCCAGGTCGACGTGGTCGCCTACCTCCTGCACAAGAACGCGCGCACCGACGTGCGCGGGCGCGGCGGCGCCACCGCGCGCACGCTCGCCCAGGAGCGCAACAACACCGCGATCCTGCAGCTGCTCGATCGCGCCGAGAAGCCGGCCGCGGGAGAGAAGACCGCCGGCGACCCCAAGCCGGCCCGGGCCGAAGAGACTGCGCGACCCTAGCCGGCGCGCCGCAGCGCGACGCGCAGCAGCTCGCCGCTGACCTCGGCGGAGTGAGTCGTGAAGCCCGGGCCGGGCGCGCCCAGCACGAGCTCGGTCGCGAGCGTCTGCTCCGCGATGTAGCTCTGGAAGCGCTCGGCCGCCGTGCGCCAGTCGGCCGGGAGCTCGAGCGCGAGCTGGATGCGATCCGACACGTGCAGCCCGGCCTCGCGCCGCGCCTGCTGCACCGCGCGCACCACGTCGCGCGCGATGCCCTCGCTAGCCAGTGTCTCGTCGAGTGTGGTGTCGAGGATCACGATCGCGTCGTTCGAAGCGAGCGGCTGACACACCACGCCGGGCCGCGGCTCGAGCAAGAGCTGGTAGTCGTCGCCGCTGAGCGACTCGCCCGCGACCTCGACGCTGGTCGGCGAGACCTGCTTCCAGCGGCCGGCCTTGGCCGCGGCGATCACCTCTTGCGTCTTCTTGCCCAGGCGCTTGCCCAGCGTACGCGCGTTCACCGCCAGCTTGAAAGTCGCGAAGCGCTCGATCTCGGCCGAGAGCGCGACCGTCTTCACGTTCACCTCGTCCGCGATCAGCTCCGCGAACGGGCGCAGGCCATCGACGTCGGCGCCCGCGATCACCAGCTCGCGCAGCGGCTGGCGCACGCGCACGTCGTGCGCGCGGCGCAGCGCGAGCGCTGCCGAGCAGACCTCGCGCGCGCGGTCCATGGCGCGCACCAGCTCGGGCTCCGACGGCAGCGCGGCGCTGTCCGGCCAGTCACACAGGTGCACGCTCTCCTCGCCGGTGAGTCCGCGGTAGATCTCCTCGCTGATCAAGGGCAAGAGCGGGCTGGCCGCGCGCAGCGCCACCACCAGCGCGCTGTAGAGCGTGTCGTAGGCGTCGCGTTTGTCGGCGCTGCCGTCCTCGGCCCAGAAGCGGTCGCGGCTGCGGCGGATGTACCAGTTGTTGAGGGCGTCGATGAAGCTCGCCACCTCGGCGCAGGCGCCGGGAATGTCGTAGGCGTCGAGTGACTTCTCGAGCCCGCGCACCAGGTCGCCCGTCTTCGCCAGCACGTAGCGGTCGAGCACGCCGGAGGCATCGCTGCGCAGCACCGCACGCACGCCGTCCGCGTTCGCGTACAGACAGAAGAAGTAGTAGGCGTTCCAGATCGGGCGCAGCACCAGGCGCACGATCTCGCGAATCACGTGGCCTTCGCGGTCGATCTGCAGGTCGGCGCCGCGCAGGATCGGCGAGCTGCACAGGAACCAGCGCAGCGCGTCGGCGCCGTAGCTGGAGAACACCTCTTCGGGGCTCGGGTAGTTGCGCATGCGCTTCGACAGCTTCTGGCCGTTCTCGTCGAGCACCACGCCGTGACAGATCACGTTCGCGAACGCCGGGCGGTCGAACAGCGCCGTGGCCAGCACGTGCATGGTGTAGAACCAGCCGCGCGTCTGGGCGACGTACTCGGTGATGAAGTCGGCGGGGAAGTGAGTGTCGAACCACTCGCGCTTCTCGAACGGGTAGTGCACCTGCGCGTAGAACATCGAGCCCGACTCGAACCAGCAGTCGAGCACGTCGGTCACGCGCCGCATCAGCGATTTCCCGCTCGGATCGTCGGGGTTGGGGCGCACGAGCTGGTCGATCGCGGGCCGGTGCAGGTCGTCCGGCCGCACGCCGAAGTCGCGCTCGAGCTCGTCGAGCGACCCGTACACGTCGATGCGCGGGAAGTCGGGGTTGTCGGAGCGCCAGACCGGGATCGGCGAGCCCCAGAAACGGTTGCGGCTGATCGACCAGTCGCGCGCGCCCTCGAGCCACTTGCCGAACAGGCCGTCGCGGATGTGACTCGGGATCCAGCGGATCTCCCGGTTCAGCTCGACCATGCGGTCGCGGAAATCGCTGACCTTCACGAACCACGAGCTCATCGCGCGGTAGATGAGCGGCGTGTCGGTGCGCCAGCAATGCGGGTAGTTGTGGACGATCGTGTCCTGGCGCACGAGCAGGCCGCGCTCGCGCAGCTCGCGCATGATCGGCCGGTTCGCGTCGAACACCAGCTGGCCCTGCCAGGGAGTGACTTCGGCCGTGAACTTCCCCGACTCGTCGACCGGCACCAGCACCGGGATCCCCGCCGCGACGCACGCGGCCATGTCGTCCTCGCCGAAGCCGGGCGCCATGTGCACTACGCCCGTGCCCTCGGCGGTGTCGACGAACGTCCCCGAGAGCACGCGGAAGGCGTTCGGCGTGCCCGCGAAGAAGGGATAGAGCGGGGCGTAGGTCCGGCCGACCAGCTCCGAGCCGCGCAGCGAGCCGACGCGGCGCACGCCTTCGAGCTCGGCGGCGTACTTCTCCACCGTGGCCGCGCCCAGCGCGAAGCGGCGGCCGTCCTTCTCGAAGACCGCGTACTCGATGTCCTCGCCCACGGCCAGGGCCAGGTTCGAGGGCAGGGTCCAGGGCGTCGTGGTCCAGACCCAGAGCTCGAGTGACTGCTGGTCGTGCTTGCTCGGCGCGAGCGCGAAGCGCACGGTGATGGCCGGGTCCTGGCGCTCGCGGTAGGAGTTGTCGAGCCGGGTCTCGAAGTTCGAGACCGGAGTCTGCGCCGCCCACGAGTACGGCATGACCCGGTAGCCCTCGTACACCAGGCCGCGCTCGTACAGCTGCTTGAACGCCCACATCACGCTCTCCATGTAGGAGAGGTCCATGGTCTTGTAGTCGTTCCTGAAGTCGACCCAGCGCGCCTGGCGGGTCACGGTCTCCTGCCAGGCCTCGGTGTAACGCAGCACCGACGAGCGGCAGTAGTCGTTGAAGCGGTCGATGCCGTACTCGGTGATCTTGGCGCGGCCCGAGATGCCGAGCTCTTTCTCGGCCTCCATCTCGGCGGGCAGCCCGTGGCAGTCCCAGCCGAAGTTGCGAGTCACTCGGCGGCCGCGCAGCGTCTGGTAGCGCGGCACGATGTCCTTCACGAAGCCGGTCAACAGGTGCCCGTAGTGGGGCAGGCCGTTCGCGAACGGCGGGCCGTCGTAGAACACGTACTCGTTCGCGCCGCGCTCGCCCGCAGGCCGGTTCTCGACCGAGCGCTCGAAGATCCGGTTCGCGCGCCAGTAGGCGAGCACGCGCTCCTCGATCGTGGGGAAGCTCGGCTGGGCTTCGACCTCGGGATAGACCCTGTCCTTGGGGCGCGCGCTCATCGAGCGCAAGATGCTATCCGGCCGCCCCGGCCCGCGCACGGGTCAGTTGAAAACCGACTAGTCGGTCGGTAGAGTGGCGGGGTGGCGGCCGGCACGCTCCGCAACCGGGCTCCCAAGCGCGCGGTGAACCGCGCGGGGCGGGTGCGCCGGCGCGCACCCGAGGCCTCGCGCGACGCGATCCTCGACGCGGCCCTGCGCTGCTTCGCCAAGCGCGGCTACCACGAGACCTCGGTCGACGACATCGCGGCGCGCGCGCGGCTCTCGAAGGGCGCCGTCTACTGGCACTTCTCCGGCAAGCGCGCGCTGTTCCTGGCGCTGCTCGACCGGGCGCTCGAGCACGACCGCGAGCTCGCGCGCGCGGCCAGGGCCGCGCCCGACTGGCGCGCGGCGCTGCACGAGATGTTCTCGCGCTCGCCGGCCTACGTCGAACGCGAGCTGCCGCTGGTGAAGCTGTCCATCCAGCACCTGTTGCAGAGCGGCTTCGACGAAGGCCTGCGCACGCGCGCGGAGGACAAGCAGGAGCGCTGGAACGCGATCGTCGAAGAGAAGCTGGCGCGCGGCGTGGCGGACGGGGTCGTGCGCCCGTTCACGCCGTCCGACGTGACGCTCGCGATCGGTGCCGCGGTGGCTGGACTCACGCTCTTCCGACTGACTCGGCCGGAGCTCCCGCTCGACTCGGTCTGGCGTGCGGTCGAGGAGATCTTCGACCGGGGTCTGTCGTCGTGACTCGCCTCGGCGCCGCCCTGGCCGCCGCGCTGCTGCTGCTGGCGGCAGCGCGCGCGCGCGCCCAGGACGCCGCCGAGATCGTGCGCCACGCCGAGGACGCGCTGCGCGGCCAGACCGCCGAGATCAAGTTCCGCATGACCATCACCACGCCGCGCTGGTCGCGCGAGCTCGTGATCCGGAGCTGGGACGATCGCGCGCACGACCGCAGCTTCGTGCGCGTGCTCGAGCCGCCGAAGGACAAGGGCACCGCCTTCCTGCGCGACAAGGACGCGTTCTGGACCTGGCTGCCACGGGTCGAGCGCGCGCTGCGCGTGCCGCCGTCGATGATGCTGCAGTCGTGGATGGGCAGTGACTTCACCAACGACGATCTGGCGCGCGAGTCCTCGCTCGAGAAGGACTACGTGGCCAAGCTCCTGGGCGAGGAGCCGGTCGAGGGCGTGGCCGCCTATCACCTCGAGCTGCGGCCCAAGCCCGAGGCGCCGGTCGTGTTCGCCAAGCTCGAGCTCTGGATCGAGAAGGCGAGATACGCGCCGTTGCTCTACGAGTATTTCGACGAGCCGCAGCCGGGCAAGTTCGAAGAGCTGCGCAAGATGCGCTTCAGCGACATCCAGGAGGTGCAGGGCCGGCCGCTGCCACACACCTGGGAGATGACCCCGCTCGACAAGCCCGGTCACTCGACGCGCGTGGTGCTCGAGGAGGCCGTGCTCGACCAGCCGCTCGCCGACTCGATCTTCACGCAGGAGAATCTGCGCAGCTCGGAGGCCGCGCGTTGATGCTGTTGCGGCTGGCCTGGCGCAACCTGTTCCGGAACCGACGCCGCACCGCGCTCACGGTCGGCGCCGCCGCCTTCGCTACGCTGTTGTGTCTGTTCAACCTGGCGGTGTCCGCGGGGAGTCAGAAGCGCTGGATCGCCAACGCCGTCGAGCTCTATCCGGGTCACTTCCAGGTGAGTCAGCGCGGCTACCGCGACACGCGCTCGCTCGACGACGCGCTCGCGCTCTCCGACGCACAGCGCGCGGCACTCGGCGGGCTGCCGGCGGGCACGCACTGGGCGCCGCGGCTCGAGGCGTTCGGCTTGATCTCGCCCGACGTCGAGCGCGCGACCGGGCGCGGGGTGGCGGTGTTCGGCGTCGACGTGGCGCGCGAGTCGGGCGCCTCGCGGCTGCTCGGCGCGCTGCACGCCGGCCGCGCGCCCGAAGCGCCGCGCGAGCTGGCGCTGGGGGACGTGCTCGCGCGCAACCTCGGGGTCGAGATCGGCGGCACCGTGATCTTCGTGTCGTCCGACGCGTTCGGCTCGCAGGCCGCCGACCGCTTCCGCGTGACCGGCACCTTCCACGTGGGCACGGACGACCTCGACGGCTTCGGCGCGATCGCCGGGCTCGCCGACCTGCAGGACTTCCTGCAGGCGGGGCAGGGGCTGTCTCACGTGGCGGTATTCGCGGGTGACCTGCACCAGCTGCCGAAGATCGACGCCGCGCTGCGCGCCGCCTTCCCGGCGCAGCAGTACGAGGTCTTGGGCTGGCCGGAGCTCGTGCCCGACCTGGTGCAGTTCATCCGCATGGGCGACGTCGGCGACTGGTTCCAGAACGGGCTGCTCTTGATCGTGGTGGCGTTCGGGCTCCTGAACACGGTGCTGATGTCGGTGTTCGAGCGCGTGCGCGAGTTCGGCGTGCTGCGCGCGCTGGGCATGCGGCCGCGCGCGGTGTTCGAGCTGGTCGTGCTCGAGTCACTCCTGTTGTCGCTGTGGGGGATCGCGCTGGGCTTCGGCCTGGGCATCCCTGGCGTGCTGCTGCTCGAGAACCATCCCTTCCCGATCACCGGGCCCGAGATGCAGGCCTCGTTCGCGGTATTCGGGATCGAGCCCGTGATCCAGCTCGGCTTCGCGCGCTCCGAGCTGGTGGCGCTGCCGCTGGTGCTGCTCGGAGTGGGCATCCTGGCGGCGGTGATTCCCGCGCTGCGCGCGAGCCGCGGCCGGCCCGTGGACGCGCTGCGCGCGACGTAGGAGGCGCGATGACTCTGCTCCGCATCGCCTGGCGAAACCTGTGGCGCGGCTGGCGCCGCAGCGCGGTGGTGCTGTCGGCGGTGGCGGTGGGTCTGTGCGCGTGCCTGGTGCTGATCGGCTGGAGTCACGGCTGGGTCAGTCAGATGGCCGACACGGCGGTCTCGACCCGGCTGTCCTTGTTGGCCGTGCACGCCGCCGGCTACCAGGCGAACCCCGACGTGGCGCGCGCGCTGTCCGACGACGGCGCCGCGCTCGCGCGCGCGCTCGAGCGCTTCCCGGGCGCGCACGTGTCGCCGCGCGTGCTGGGCGACGGGCTGGCGCAGAGCGCCCGCCAGAGCGCGCGCATCGCGCTCCTCGGCGTGGACCCCGAGCGCGAGGCGCGTGTCTCGATGGTCGCGGACTCCTTCGTCGAGGGCGGCTTCCCCCAGGCGACACCGGACGGTGTTGCCCGCGCGCTGCCCGGCGTGGCGCTGGGCCGCGACCTGGCCGAGACGCTGCGCGTCCGCCTGGGCGAGAAGGTCGTGCTGCACACGCCCGGCGAGAACGGCCTGGGCGCCTTCCGCGTGAGCGGCATCTTCCACACGCCCTCGGCCGGCTTCGACAAGAGCACCGCGTTCGTGCGGCTCGAGGACGCGCAGCGCCTGCTCGGCATCCCCGGGCGCGTGCACGAGCTGGCGATCGCGCTCGACGACCGCGACCGGCTGCCCCAGCTGACCGCGTTCGCGAACGCCGAGCTGCCGGCGCTCGTCCCCGGCCAGTCACTCGAGGTGCTGTCCTGGAAGGAGCGCGAGCCGCGGCTCGCGGCCATGCTCGGGCTGATGGCCGACACGGCCTGGATCGCCTACGCGACCATGTTCGCGGGCATGGCCTTCGGCATCGCCAACGCGCTCTTGATGTCGGTCTACGAGCGCATGCGCGAGTTCGGCGTGCTGCGCTCGCTGGGGCTCCCGGCGCGCGACCTGGTCTGGCTGGTGCTGCTCGAATCCGTGCTGCTCACGGTCGGCGGCGCGCTTTGCGGCGTGGGCATCGGAGCCGGAGCGGTGGCGCTCCTGCGCCGCACGGGCATCGACCTCGCGCTGTTCAGCGAGAGCATGGCGCAGTTCGGCGCGGGCGCGCGCGTCTACCCCGAGCTGCAGCGCGCGGACTTCTGGTCGCCGGTCGGGCTGGCCTTCCTGACCGCGCTCCTGGCCGCGATCTGGCCAGCCTGGCACGCGGCGCGGCTGCGGCCGGCGGAGGCGCTGCGCCATGTCTAGGAGGGAGTGACTTGGGCGAGACACTGCTCGAGGCGCGCGACGCCTGCAAGGTCTACCGCGCGGGCGAGATCGAGACGCTCGCGCTCGCGCACATCGACCTGGCGGTCGAGCGCGGTGAGTTCTCGGCGCTCTCCGGGCCGTCGGGCTCGGGCAAGACCACGCTCTTGAACTTGTTGGGCACGCTCGATCGCCCGACCTCGGGCCGGATCTTCGTGACCGGCCTCGACACCACCGAGATGCGCGAGGCGGCGCGCGCCGAGCTCCGGCTGCGCAAGCTCGGCTTCGTGTTCCAGGCCTACAACCTGGTGCCGGTGCTGTCCGCGATCGAGAACGTGGAGTTCGTGCTCCTGCTGCAGCACGTCGACCCGGCCGAGCGGCGCAAGCGGGCCCAGCACGTGCTGGACGAGGTGGGCCTGGGCGCGCTCGCGGAGAAGCGCCCGAACGAGATGAGCGGCGGCCAGCAGCAGCGCGTGGCGGTGGCGCGCGCGATCGCCTCGGAGCCCGAGATCGTGCTGGCCGACGAGCCGACCGCGAACCTCGACTCCAAGACCGCCGAGGACCTGCTCGACCTGATGGAGCGCATGAACCGCGAGCGCGGAGTCACGTTCCTGTTCAGCACGCACGACCCGCGCGTGATGGCGCGCGCGCGGCGCACGATCCGGCTGGTGGACGGCCGGATCGCGAGCGACGAGCGGCGCCGCGCGTGACTCGGCTCGCCGTCGGGCTCGTGCTCGCGCTGTGCGCGGCGCGCGCGCAGGCGGTGGAGTGGGACTCGGGCGACTGGAAGCTCGACTTCACGGCCAGCGTCCGGCAGCTCCTCACCGTGACTCGCGAGCTCGACGTGCGCGACCTGCCGCTCGACCCGAACCTGCCCGTGCCGCTGCGCTCGACCCTGCTCGACGTGACTCGCTTGCGGCTCCAGGTCGAAGCCCGCTACGGCGACCACTGGTCGGGGCAGCTCGCCTACGACAACGAGTGGTACCTGGGCACGGGCCGCGACTCACTCGCGTTTCGCGCCGCCGAGGCGCTCGGCTCGCCGACCTGGCTCGACCTCGACCAGACGCTGGTCGACTCGGGCGATCTCACCTGGCGCCACCTCCTGTACCGCGGCTGGGTGCGCTACCAGAGCGACGCGTTCGAGGCGGTGCTCGGCCGCCAGCGCATCGCGCTCGGTCGCGCGCAGCTCTGGAACATCTCCGACATCTTCAACCCGATTCCGCCGCTCGCGGTCGAGGCCGACCAGCGCATCGGCGTCGACGCGCTGCTCGCGCGCGTGCGCCTGGTCGACGACCTGTGGGGTGCCCTGATCGTGGCGCCCGAGGAGCACGACCAGCACCCGCGTAGCGCGCTCCGCCTCGAGCTCTCCGAGCGCCAGGTCGACGGCGCGCTCATGGTCGCGAAGATCGACCGCGACTACGTGGCGGGCTTCGACTTCTCGACCAACCTGGGCGACGCCGCGCTGCGCGGTGAGCTCACCGAGACCTGGCACTTCCACGGTCGCCAGGGTCCCGGCTGCCTGGCTCCGGACTGCCGTGAGCACGGCCGGAACACGCTGCAGGCGGTGCTGTCGCTCGACTACACGATCCCGGTCGGCACGGGCCTCTACGCGCTGGTCGAGCACTTCTACAACCAGAACGTGCTGTCGCACGACTCACTCGCCGGGGCGCTGGCCGCCGACACGGGCCTGGTGCTCCTGGCCCAGCGGCTGGTGCCGCCGCCGCAGTTCCAGACCTTCTCCCGCAACCAGACCGGCTTCGAGCTGGGCTACGACCTGACCCCGATTCTTCGCGCGAACGTGCTCTGGATCCACGACTGGAACGGCCCGAGCGAGGCGTGGGTGCCTTCCCTCGTCTGGTCGGTGCGCAGTGATCTGGATCTCACCGCGGGCGTGCAACTCTACGGCGGCAGCGACGGCAGCGGCGACTATGGCGGCCGCGCGCCGCTCTATTTCGCGCGCCTCGACCTGTACTTCTGAGTCACTCGTGCACAGCCGCGCAACCTCAAGTCGGCTCCGCACGCGACCGATTCCCAAGACGGAGGGGCGGTCGCGATCGCATCGCGGAAGCACAGGAGTTCCGGCTTGCGCAGCCTCGGAGTTTCCGTCGCCGTCCTCGGACTGGCGTTTCTGTCGTGTGCCCAGAACGGCCGGTTCCTGCCGCCGGTGTCCGTCGACTTCTTCGTCGAGTCACCGCGCGAGGATCCTTGGAACGCCAAGATCAAGAACTGGCAGTCGCGCAACCAGCTGGACGAGCTGGCGATCGCCGACCGCCAGCCCGCCGACACGCAGATCGGCGAGGAGTACAAGGAATTCGAGCTCAAGCTGCGGCGCAAGCTCGCGGCCGAGGCGGTCACCTGGATCCAGGACGAGAGCCGTCGCCACTACATCCCGGACGGCGAGGTCGACCACTGGGCGACCCTGTCCGAAGTCATCGCGCAGGGCGGCGACGACTGCGACGGGCTCGACCTGATGACCTTCCTGCTCTTGAAGAAGCTCGGCTTCTCGAAGGAAGAGATCTTCCGCGCGATCGTGGTCGATCGCGAGACCGGCCAGCACCACATGGTCACGCTCTGGTTCGAGAACGGCGATCACCGCGATCCCTGGATCCTCGACCCGACCGGCGTGGTCACGAACGAGCTGGTGCACCTGTCGCAGGTGCCGCGCTGGACGCCGATCGAGATGTTCGACGAGGCGCGCCACTATCGCGTCGAGGAATCACCGAACGCCGGTGCCGTCGCGCAGCGCTGAGCTACATTGCGGCGATGCCGCTCGAGCTCGCCGGAACGCCGACCGCACCCGCGCTCTTGTCTGACTCGCCGCTCGATCCGGCATATCCGGTGGTGACGCCGCTCGACCCGGTCTACCCGGCACAGACTCGCGCGCCGCTCGGCCACCCGCTCGACGAGATCGCGACGCCCGCGCTCTGGTCGCGCGTCGCGGCGCCGCTCGAGCGTGCGCTCGTGCAGCTGTGGGAGACACTGCGGCTGCGCGCCGACGCGCGGCCGACGCTGTGGGTCGCGATTCACTACGGCCGGATCGCCGTGAACGCGCACGCCTGGGAGCGGGTGCGCGCGCGAGCGAGCGGCGACGAGCCCGATCCCGGGCTGGTCGAGCCCGCGCAGAGTCTGGGCGCGCAGCTCGCCGACCGCATGGAGCAGTGGCGGGCGCGCTTCGCGCGCCGAAGCCTCTCCGAGCGCGTGGCGCGCGCCGAGCGCGAGCGCGGGGCGCTCCTGCGGCGGGTCGAGGAGCTCGATCCCGCCGACCTCGACGCCGGCGAGCTGGCGCGTGGACCGCTGGACGAGCGCTGCCTGTGCGAGATCCTGCTGCCCGGGCTGGCGCGCAGCCTGGGCGAGCCCGTCCCCGAGGCCGACTCCACGCTGCGCGCGGCGCTCGGGGTCGAAGAGCGCTGCACGCTCGAGCTGGGCGAGCGGCTCACCACCCGGCGCGTGCTCGCGAGCCCGGGCCAGGTCGTCTACCTGACCGTGCCCGAGCGCATCCGCGCCGTGCTCGAGGGCGCGAGTCACTGGGCCGAGCTGGCCGCGCTGCGCCAGGAGCGCGTCGAGCAGTTCGTGAAGCTCGACCTGCCGCGCGACTTCTTCGGCCGGCCGCGGCCCGACGCGGAGCGCGCGTGAGCGAGCGGCGCCGCAGCGCGCCCGTTCCGGTGCTCGAGCTGCCGCTCCTGACTCTGCCCGGCGAGCACCCGTGCGCCAACTGCGGCGCGTGCTGCACCTACATTGCGACCCAGATCGACGACCCGAGCACCTTCCAGCAGTACGAGCAGATCCACTGGTATCTCACGCACGAGAACGTGGGCGTGTACATCGACTGGGAGGGCGACTGGTTCATCGAGTTCCAGACGCGCTGCCGGCACCTGACCGACACCAAGACCTGCGCGATCTACGAGACGCGGCCGCAGCTGTGCTCGGAGTTCTCGTTCACCGAGTGCGAGCGCACCACCGGCGATCCGGGCTGGAAGCACTACTTCCACAGCCAGGAAGAGCTGGTCGAGTTCCTGCGCCAGAAGCGGCCGCGCGCCTGGGAGCGCTACCTGCGCAAGCGCCGCGAGCTGTTGCGCAAGCGCAAGGCCACGCTGCGCCCGCGCCGCTGAGTCACTTCGGCGCGGAGTCGGACGGCGGCGCGGAGGGCGGCGGGTCGGCGGCGGGCGCGCCTTCCTGCTGCTGTTGCTGCTTCTGCTTCTCGACCGAGACCTCGACCTCGCGGCGGGTCTTCTCGGCGCGGTCCTGCGCCTCTTTGCGCTGCTGCTCGATCTCGAGCTTCAGCTTGCGGCGCGTGTCTTCGTCGGCCTCGGCCTTGATCTCGACGTTGCGGCGCTGCAGGTCGAGCAGCCGGTTCTCGAGCAGCCGATTCTTCTGCGCGAGCAGGTGCGGCGACAGCTCCTGCGGCTCGGCGCTGGCCAGGAAGCTCACCTCGACCTCGCGCCGGCCCTCGGTGCCGTCGGTCGAGCGCGCGTAGACCTCGAGCGTGTTCTTGCCCTCGGTCATCGGCAGCAGCGCCGAGAACGTGCCGTCGGGATTGGGCACGACGTAGTCGGCGAGCTTGCCGTTGGTCTTGTTCCGCACCTCGAGCTTCTCGATCGACGAGAAGCTCACGTCCTCGAAGATCGCGCGCAGGTTCTTGGGATCCTTCACCGGCGTGAACACGCCGTTGCTGACGCGCGCCATCTCGACCACCACCACGGGCTCGGAGAGCGCCTCTTCGCCGATCGCGAAGGTGTCGACGCGGATGTCGAGCTTGGCCGCGCGCACCGCCTGTTGGATCGCCATCTTGGCGTTCTGCAGCTCGGCGCCCTCGAGCGGCAGCGTGGGCTGGCCGTCGGTGAGGAACATGATCACGCGCTTGGCGCCCTCGCGCTTGGTGCTGTAGGCGCTCTGCGTGCCCAGGAGCTCGATCGTGGCCAGATTGATCGCGCTCACCATGTTGGTCATGCCTTCGGGACCGCGCCGGAACACGGCGTCGAGCCCGCGGCCCACCTTGGCGTAGTCGCTGGTCAGCGGCACCTCGGTCTGCGCGTCGGGAGTGAGTGCGTTGGTGTCGCCCGCGAAGGTCACCACGCCCACGCGCGTGGTGCGCGGGTCGAGCTGGGCCAGCAGCACGCGGCAGGCGGCGATCTCGGCTGCCAGCACGCTGTCGCCCTTGTCGGTGCTGGGCAGCGGCAGCACCCGCCCGAACACCGACAGGTACTTGGCCATGCGCTTCTCGCCGACCACGCCGTTGCCGTCGATGTCGGCGCCCGACGGCTCGGCCGTGCTGTCGGAGGTGTCGATCACGAAGATGATGTCGAAGGTCTGGTACTCGCCGTAGAGCGCGAGCGCCTTGCCCGAGACGAACGCCATGCCGGTCGGGTCGCCGATCACCGAGCCGTTCATGGGTGACTCGATCGAGAGCATGAGCTCGGGCGCCTTGTCCGCCGTCTTCTTCGCGGTGGTGTTGATCTGACCCGGCTCGGGCGTGGTGGGGACGTTCGGCGCCGGGGCCGGCTGCGCCTTCGCGGGCTTGGGCTTGTCGGGCGTGTTCCCGGTGGTGGGAGCGAGCGCCACGGCCGCGGCCAGCAGGATCCAGGCAGCCCGGCCGCGAGTCACTGCGGCTCCGCGCGGGGGAGGGTCGCGCCGGAGCTCTGCGCCGTCTCGCGCACCGCTTCTGCGACGGCGTGGTGTACGTCGGGATGCAGGATGCTGGGCACCAGCTCTCCCGGCTCGGCAAACTGTGCAATCACTTTCGCCGCCGCGATCTTCATCGCGTCGTCGATGCGCCGAGCACGGGCCTCGAGCGCGCCGCGGAAGAGCCCCGGGAAGCCGAGCGCGTTGTTCACCGAGCGGCCGTCCGCTGCAAAGGCCGCACCCGCGTCGCGCGCGAGCTGCGGGTCGATCTCGGGGATCGGATTCGAGAGCGCCAGCACGATCTGGCCGGGCCGGACCAGGTTGGGCGTGATCAGGCCCGGACGACCGGTGGTGGCCACCACCACCTGACCCTCGGCCATGACCCGGGCCAGATCGCCGACTTCGCCCCGCATCCCCTCCAGCCTGCGCATCGCATCCTGGCTGATGTCCGCGCCGATCACCTTCTTCACGCCGTACGAGAGCAACAGCCGGCTGATGCCCAGGCCCGCGGCGCCCAGGCCGATCACGCCCACGTTCAGGTCGTCGAGCGCGATGCCGGTGAGCCGCGTGGCGTTCAAGAGCGCCGCCAGCACCACCACGGCCGTACCGTGCTGGTCGTCGTGCATGACGGGAATCGGAAGTGACTCGACCAGCCGGCGCTCGATCTCGAAGCACTCGGGCGCGGCGATGTCCTCGAGCTGGATCGCCCCGAACGAGGGCGCGATCTGAGTCACCGTGTCGACGAACGTGCGCACGTCACGGGTGGGGATCAGGATCGGGATGCCCGACAGACCGGCCAGCCGGTCGAGCAGCACCGCCTTGCCTTCCATCACCGGCAGACCCGCGTGCACACCGATGTTTCCTAGCCCGAGCACGGCCGTGCCGTTGGTGATCACTGCCACAGTCCGGCCGAGCGCCGTGTAGTCCCAGACTTTTTCCGGATGGGCGTGGATCTCGTTGCAGACGGTGGCCACGCCCGGCGTGTAGACCATGCGCACGTCGCCGATGCGGTCGACCGGCACCGTGGCGCGCATGTGGATCTTTCCCGAGCGGTGCAGCTCGAGCACGGGATCGCGCACCGACTCGAGCGTGATTCCGTCCAGGTTCTTGACCAGCGCGGACAGCCGCTCGAGCTGGACGTCGTCGTCGACGTACACCTCGAAGTCACGGACCGTGAACTCACCCGCGACGCGCAGCTTGGTGATGTCGCCGATGTTCGCGCCGACCTCGCCGAGCGCCTGGGCGAGCTTTCCCAGGTGGCCCGGCTGATCGCGGATCAGCGCGCGCAGGATGCGGACTTTCTTGGGGCCGCCTCGCACGGGACTCCGACTCGAGCGTGGATGCTCAGGGGTTCTGGTCAAAGTAGAGGATCCAGGGGGTGCTTGCTACGGTGCACATCGGGGGAACGGTGAGCGGACTCGAGGCTCTGCGCGAGTGGCTGCGCGTACCGCGCAGTCTGTCATTGCCGGCATGGGCGGCGACCCGCCTTTCCGTCGGTGTCGCGCGCGAGCTCGACTTGCGCCGGGGGCTCGGGCTCGAGCGCGCGGTGTTCGGGATCGTGGACCTGGAGACTACAGGTCTCTCATCGAGACACGCGCGCATCCTCGAGATCGGCCTGGTGGTTCTGCGCGGCGAGAGCGTGCTGGCGCGCCTGGGCACGCTCGTCAACGTGGGCGAGCCGGTGCCCCACGGCATCACGGCGCTCACGGGCATTCACGACTCACTGCTCGAGCACGCGCCCGGCGAGGCGCAGGCGCTCGAGTCATTCGCGAAGCTTCTGGCCGAGCACCGCGTCGATGCGCTGGTGGCCCACAACGCGCGCTTCGACCGCGCCTTCCTGCGCCGCGCCTGGCACGCGCACGAGCGGCCCGAGGCGCTGCCGCCGTTCCTGTGCTCGGTGCGGGCGGCGCGCCGGCTCGTGCGCGCGCCCCGCTTCGGGCTCGACGCGCTCGTGCAGCACCTGTCGATCCCGGCGCGCGCGCGCCACCGCGCGCTCGGCGACGCCGAGATGACCGCCGACCTCTGGCTCGAGATCCTGGGCCGCGCGCGGCTCGAGGGCCTGCACACGCTCGAGGCGCTGCAGGCGGTGGCCGGGGTGGGGAAGTCGAAGCCGCCGCGGCGGCGCATCCACGTGGTCGAGGTGCGGGCGTGAGGGCGCTGACTCGCGCGGCGCTCGCGCTCGGCCTGGTGTGGGCGGGAGTGTCTCGCGCGGCGGACGAGCCTCCCGACGACAAGGCGCCGGTGGTGATCGACGCCGGTCACGGCGGCGTGGACCTGGGCGCGCGCGGCGTGGGCGGGGTGCTCGAGAAGGACCTGACGCTGGCCGTCGCCCGCAAGGTCGCGGCCGAGCTGCGCGCGCACAGAGTCCCGGTGGTCGAGACGCGCACCAAGGACATGTTCATCTCGCTGATCGACCGCACCGCGATCGCGAACCAGGCGCACGCGCGGCTGTACGTGTCGATCCACGCCAACTCCGCGCCCGAGCCCGAGGTGTCCGGTCGCGAGACTTACTTCCTGTCGCTCGATGCCAGCGACGCCGAGGCGATGCGCGTGGCGCTGACCGAGAACGACGTCTACCAGCAGGCGGGCACCGCGTCGGACAGTCAGGACGTGGTGGGCTCGATCCTGGGTGACCTGATCCGCACCGAGCACCTGCGCGAGTCGAGTGACCTGGCGGCGGGCATCCAGCGCGCGCTCGCGAAGCTGCCCGGCGAGAGTCGCGGCGTGAAGCAGGCGCCGTTCGTGGTGCTGCACGGCGTGAACATGCCGGCGGCGCTGGTCGAGATCGGCTTCGTGACCAACGCCGACGAGGTGAAGCGACTCGGCCGGCGCGACGTGCAGCAGAGCCTGGCCCGGTCGATCGCGGCGGCGCTGATCGAGGCGATGGGGCAGAATCGCGCCCTTCCTGCCGCGAGTGGAGAGGGACGATGAAGCGATTCGACGGCCGCATGCCGGACGAGCTGCGCAAGGTCGAGATCGAGCTCGGGTTCACCCAGAACCCCGCGGGCTCGGCGCTGATTCGCACCGGCCGCACCATGGTGCTGTGCACCGCCACGCTCGAGAAGTCCGTGCCCGGCTGGCTGCGCGGCTCGGGCAAGGGCTGGGTGACTGCCGAGTACAGCATGCTGCCCGGCTCGACCGACACGCGCAGCGAGCGCGAGGCGCAGAAGGGCAAGCTCTCGGGGCGCACGCAGGAGATCCAGCGCCTGATCGGCCGCTCGCTGCGCGCCACGATCGACCTCTCCGCGCTCGGCGAGCGCGCGATCGTGATCGACTGCGACGTGCTGCAGGCCGACGGCGGCACGCGCACCGCGGCAGTCACCGGCGGCTACGTGGCGCTGGCCGCCGCCTGCAAGAGACTCGTCGAGGTGGGCCAGCTGAAGGCCAGCCCGCTGCACGACTCGGTGGCCGCCGTCTCGGTGGGCGTGATCGACGGCGAGATCCTGCTCGACCTGCCGTACGCCGAGGACTCACGCGCCGAGGTCGACATGAACGTGGTGCAGACCGGCGGCGGCCGGCTGGTCGAGGTGCAGGGCACGGGCGAGGGCGGCACCTTCGACCGCAAGCTCCTCGACCGCATGCTCGACGTCGCGGAGAAGGGGATCGCCGAGCTGGCGGCGATCCAGGCTCGCGTTCTGGGCTGAGCGCGGGTAGGGTGCCCGCGCGATCATCGGACTTGAAGCGCCTGCTGCTGGCTACCCGCAACGAGGGCAAGCTGCGCGAGCTGCGCCCGCTGCTGGCGATTCCCAACCTGGTGCTCGAGACCTTCGCGCAGTATCCGCTGATCGGCGAGCTCGAAGAGACGGGAGTCACCTTCGAGGCCAACGCCCGCGCCAAGGCCACTCACGCCGCGCGCTCGAGCGGCGCGTGGGCGCTGGGCGAGGACTCGGGGCTCGAAGTGGACGCCCTGAACGGCGCCCCGGGCGTCCTGTCCGCCCGCTACGCCGGCACTCACGGCAATGACTCGGCCAACCTCGAGAAGCTCTTGCGCGAGCTGGCGCGCGCCGAGAGCCGGCGCGCCCGCTTCGTGTGCACGGTGGCCGTGGCGCTGCCCAGCGGCGAGATCGGCGGCACCGCCCGCGGCGCCTGCGAGGGTGCAATCGCGCTTGCCCCCCGGGGCGCTGGCGGCTTCGGCTACGACCCGATCTTCCTGCCCGACGCTGCCCCCGGCCGCACCATGGCCGAGCTCACCTCGGACGAGAAGGCCCAGCTCAGTCACCGCGGACAGGCACTGAGACGCATCGTCCCTTATCTGCGCTCCGTTCTCTGATACACTGCCCGCATGAAGTCACTTTCCTGGGTGGGTGTCTTTTGCCTG
>DATJZP010000024.1:0-5407 GCA_035498875.1 Myxococcota bacterium | reverse complement strand
CTCGCACAAAGCCTCGGCGGTGCACGGCGCCGTGAAGTACTGACTCTCGATGTAGATCGAGCGCCGCGCGCGCGCGATCGAGGCGAGCCACAGCTTCTGCACTTCGCGCACGCCCGGCTCGCTCGCGAACGGCGGCTCCGTCCGAGGTCGGTCCAGGGGCCGAGGCCGCGCTCGACCGCGTACAGCATCGAGTAGTCCCATTCGAGCACGTGCACCCGCAGCTCGGGACGGCGCTTCACCAGGATCTCGAGCAGCGGCCCGATCTCGTCGGGCAAGTCACTCCCCGGACGGTGCGGCTCGAGCCGGGTGCGGCCGTGGAAGTCCCAGCCCAGGATCAGCACGCGCCGGCGCGCGCCCAGCAGCGCCGCCTTCAGCGCCGAAAAGTAACTCGCCCCGTCGATCAGGAAGGCGCAGCGGTCGGCATGCTCGCGCCGCCAGCAGGTGTCGCCGGCGCGCGCGACCGGCTCGAGCAGAGTCATCGAGGCGTGACGAGCAAGACGTATGCCCTGGCCCGCTTTGCGGGGGGGCGCATTCTACAATCTCGTACCCAACGCCCGGGCGCGCTGCTTGCACTTCTGCGCAGCGCCATGTGGGCGACACTCGCGGTGCAGACCCATTCGCGCGTGCTCGAGCTGGCGGTGCGCGCGTTTTCGCGCATCGATCCCGAGCAGTGGTTCGCGCTCCTGGTGGCGTTCGGCGCGGCGGTGGTGTGCGCGTGGGTGATCACGACGATCGCGCTGCGCGCGCTGTGCCGGATCGCGCGCCGCACAATGCCGCTCGACGACTCCTTCTTCGTGCTGGCGCGCGGCCCG
This sequence comes from Myxococcota bacterium, assembly GCA_035498875.1. Taxonomy (GTDB): domain Bacteria; phylum Myxococcota_A; class UBA9160; order SZUA-336; family SZUA-336; genus VGRW01. The sequence continues at coordinate 4,595 of DATJZP010000024.1, read as the reverse complement.
CTCCGACTCGCGCTCCTGGTGCTCGGCTTCTCGCTGTTCCGCCAGCTCGTCGACTTGTCGAAGCTGCAGGAGTCGATCTTCGGGCGCATCGAGAGCTGCCTGTTCGTGCTGGCCGGCTTCTGGCTGCTGATGCGCATGGTCGACCTCTTGCTGGGCGACTACCGGCGCCGCTTCCAACGCCGCGGACAGGGCCAGGCGGGAGCGATGCTCGGCCTCGTGCAGAGACTCGCCAAGATCGCGGCGCTGGGCATCGCCGCGATCACCGTGCTCGACAACGCCGGCGTGCACGTGACGGCGCTCCTGGCGGGGCTCGGCCTGGGCGGCGTCGCAGTCGCGCTCGCCGCGCAGAAGTCGATCGAAAACCTGTTCGGCGGACTCACCTTGTATCTCGACCGGCCGGTGCGCGTGGGAAACCTGTGCCGGTTCGGCGACCGGCTGGGCGTGGTCGAGGAGATCGGCCTGCGCTCCACGCGCGTGCGCACGCTCGACCGAACGCTCGTCACCGTGGCCAACGCCGAGTTCGCGAACCTGCAGCTCGAGAACTTCGGCCAGCGCGACAAGGTCTGGTTCCACCCCACGCTGGCGATCCGCTCGAACACGCCCCCCGATCGGCTGCGCGAGATCCTGGGCGGGCTGCGCGAGCTGCTCGCCAAACACCCGCAGATCGAGGCCGACACGGCGCGCGTGCGCGTGATGGGCTTCGGCGCCTACTCGATCAACATCGACATCTCGGCCTATGTGACCACGCCGAGCCTCGACGAGTATTTCGAGACCGCCGAGAGCTTGAATCTCGCGATCCTGGACGTGCTCGCCGCACATGGCTCGGGCATCGCCTTCACCTCGCCCGCGGAGTTCAAGTGATGGGCACGGCGGTTGCTTTTCGGGAGGCCATGCTTCCCGGCGCAACGGCTCACGAAGGCTCGAGCGGCGACCCCGCCGCGCTGGCCGAGGTGCTCGGGCGCGCGGTCCGGGCGCTCGAGCAGAGCGAGATCCCCTACGCGTTGATCGGCGGGCTGGCTTCGGCGGTGCTGGGGCGGCCGCGCTGCTCGAGTGACATCGACCTGCTGGTCGCGCCCGACTGCGCGCAGCGCGCGCTCGAGGAGTTCTCCAAGGCCGGCTTCGAGACCGAGATCACCAACCCGTCCTGGCTCTACAAGGCCTTCGCGGGCGGGATCCTGGTCGACCTCTTGTTCAAGACCAAGGGCGACATCTATCTCGACCGCCAGATGCTGCAGCGCGCGAGTCACTACGCGTTCCTGGGCACGCGCGTGCGCGTGATCTCGCCCGAGGACCTGATCGTGGTGAAGGCGATCGTGCACGACGAGGAGACGCCGCGGCACTGGCACGACGCGCTGGCGCTCCTGCGGCGGAGCGACCTGGACTGGGACTATCTGGTCGAGCGCGCACAGCGCGGCCCGCGCCGCGTGCTGGCGCTGCTCCTGTACGCGCTGTCGTGCGATTTGTGGGTGCCCAACCGGCCGATCCGCCGTCTGGCCGAGCAGGTGTTGTTCGAGTGACCGCAGCGGCGCCCCGCTGGGAGATCCGGATCGCCGCCGCCGGTGACCTGCACGTCGACCCCAGCGTCACGGGTCCCTGGCTGCGCGCGCTCGAGCCAGTGTCGGACGAGGCCGATGCGCTGCTGCTCGCGGGCGACCTGACCCAGCTTGGTGTCAGCACCGAGGCCGAGGCGCTGGCCGAGGCGCTGGCGCCGATCACGATTCCGATCTTCGCGGTGCTCGGCAATCACGACCTGCACTCGAATCAGGGCGACCGCGTGCGCCGGATCCTGGAGCGCGCTCAGGTGTGCGTGCTCGAAGGTCAGTCGACCACGCTCATGGTCTCGGGCCACAGCGTCGGCATCGCCGGAACGATCGGCTTCGGCGGCGGCTTTCCAGGTGCCGAGGCGTCGGACTTCGGCGAGCCCGAGCTGAAGCAGTTCGTCGCCCGCTCACGCCGCCTGGCCGACTCGCTCGAGGCCGCGCTCGGCGAGCTCGATACCGACGTGCGGATCGCCCTCACCCACTACGCGCCCGTGCCCGAGACGCTCCACGGCGAACGGCGCGAGATCTACCCGTTCCTGGGCAGTCACTTCCTGGGCAGCGCGATCGACGCCACCGGCGCGGACCTCGCGATCCATGGCCACGCGCACCTCGGCAGCGAGGAGGGCAAGACGCCCGGGGGCGTGGTGGTTCGCAACGTGGCACAGCCGGTGATTCGAGCGCCGTACCGGGTCTTCCGGTTCGCGGCATAGGAGGCGACGTGCGCATCGCCCAGATCTCGCCACTCTACGAGTCGGTTCCCCCGCACGGCTATGGCGGCACCGAGCGCGTGGTGTCGTGGCTGACCGAGGCGCTCGCCGCGGACGGTCACGAGCTCGTGCTGTTCGCGTCGGGCGACTCACGGACGGCGGCCCAGCTCGTGCCGTGCGCGCCGCGCGCGCTGCGGCTCGACCCGAACGCGCACGACCCGATCGCCACGCACCTCTTGATGCTCGAGCAGGTGTTCCAACGCGCGGGAGACTTCGACGTGATCCACGCGCACGTCGACTATCTCGCGTTTCCGTTCGCGCGCCGTTCAGAGACCCCGGTGGTCACCACGCTGCACGGCCGGCTCGACCTGCCAGTGCTGCAGCCGCTGTTTCGCGAGTACCGCGAGCAGCGCGTGATCTCGATCTCGAACGACCAGCGCAAGCCGCTCCCGCACGCGCGCTGGCAGGCGACGATCCACCACGGGCTCCCGCCGGACCTGTTCCATTTCCACGACGAGCCCGACGACTACCTGGCGTTCCTCGGCCGGATCTCTCCCGAGAAGCGGGTCGACCGCGCGATCGAGATCGCCGTGCGCGCCGGCCGGCGGCTGCGCATCGCAGCCAAGATCGACGCGGCGGACCGGAAATACTACGAGACCGAGATCCGCCACCTGTTCGAACACCCGCTGGTCGAGTACGTGGGCGAGCTGGGCGAGACCGAGAAGAACGAGTTCCTCGGTCAGGCAGCGGCGGTGCTGTTTCCGATCGACTGGCCCGAGCCGTTCGGCCTGATCATGATCGAGTCGCTCGCCTGCGGCACGCCGCTGATCGCCTGGCCGCACGGCTCCGTGCCCGAGGTGATCGACGAGGGCGTCACCGGCTTCCTGTGCCGCGACGTCGACGCCGCGGCGCGCGCCGTCGAAGACCTGCCCAAGCTGTCGCGCGGGCGCTGCCGGGAGGTGTTCGAGGAGCGTTTCACCGCGGAGCGAATGGCGCGAGAATACGCGGCGGTCTACCAGCGACTGAGCGAATGAGCAGCGAGCACCCCTACGCGATCCTGGCCGAGGACGGCGCCGCCGACGAGCGTGCGCTCGTCCTGGCGCGCGGCGACAGCTTCGCGCTGTTCGATCACCACGGCGACCTGCGGCCGCAGTCGAGCGGCCGCCACGGGCTGTTCTACGACGGCACGCGCTTCCTTTCGCTGTTGGTGGTGAGGCTGGCGCGGCGCCGGCCGCTGCTCTTGTCGTCGGGCTCGCGCGGGAGCGAAGGCCTCTCGATCCACGCCACGAACGCCGACGTGCGCGACGGCGACCTGGTGCGGCTGCCGCGCGAGACGGTGTATCTGCACCGCGCGATCGAGCTCCAGGACGGCGGGCTGCGGCTGGTGCTGTCACTGCGCAGCTTCGCGGCGGCGCCGGTCCAGCTCGATCTGGACTTCGCCTTCGGCGCCGACTTTGCGGACGTGTTCGAGGTGCGTGGCGCGCGCCGCCAAAGGCGCGGCGACCTGTCGCAGCCGCAAGTGGAGCGCGACGCGGTCGAGCTGCGCTACACCGGCCTGGATCGCGTCGATCGCAGCACGCGGCTCCAATTCAGCGAGCCGCCGGCCGCGATCGGCCACGACTTCGCGCACTACCAGCTGGTGCTCGAGCCCGGCGGCCGCAAGCCGCTCACCGTGGCCGTGCAGTGCGAGATTCACGTGGGCGAGCTGCGCCGCTTCGGCAGCTTCGCCCGCCCGCGCGCGCCGCGCCGCGAGGTACCACCGTCGATGTTCATCGAGTCGTCGAACCCCGCGTTCGACGGCTGGGTGCGCCGCTCCGCGAGCGACCTCGCGATGATGACCGCCGAGACCACGCACGGGCCCTACCCCTACGCCGGCGTGCCCTGGTTCAGCACGCCGTTCGGGCGCGACGCGATCGTGACCGCGTTCTCGGTGCTGTGGCTCGACCCCGGCCTGGCGCGCGGCGTGCTGCGCTTCCTGGCCGCGACTCAGTGCGAGCGCAGTGACTCGCACGGCGACGCAGAGCCGGGCAAGATCGTGCACGAGATGCGCGGCGGAGAGATGGCCGCGCTCGACGAAGTCCCCTTCGGCCGCTACTACGGCAGCGTCGACGCCACGCCGTGGTTCCTGATGCTGGCCGCCGCGTACCACGACCGCACCGGCGACGACGACCTGTTGCGCGAGCTCTGGCCGAGCTTCCACCGCGCCCTGGCCTGGATCGACGGGCCCGGCGATCCCGACGGCGACGGCTTCGTCGAATACCAGCAGCGCTCGCCCGCGGGTCTGTCGAACCAGGGCTGGAAGGACTCGCACGACTCGATCATGCACGCCGACGGGTCACTCGCCGAG
>DATJZP010000023.1:0-49215 GCA_035498875.1 Myxococcota bacterium | reverse complement strand
CGGGGTGCGCGAGGAGGTTCTTGTACCAGCCCGGGTGCTCGGGAGAGCCGCCGCGCGACGCGACGATCACGTAGTCCTTCGCGTCCCGGCCGTAGATCAGCGGGAACTTGCGCGTCGCCCCCGTCTTGCGGCCGCGCGTGTGGAGGATCAGGACCGAGGTGCCGTTCCAGTCGTGGCCGGTCCGACCCCCGGTCGCCTCGTACTGCCGGACGTGCTCGTCGCCGAAGAGGCTGAAGTCGGGCATGCGCCCAGGATGCCACGTCCACCGCCGCGCGACGAGCCGCGGAGATTCTCGGGACGAAGAGAAGAACGCGGAGGCCCCGTTTCCAGGACCTCCGCGTCTTCGCCGGCGCCTCACCCCCCTTGGAGACGCCGGCTCAGTGCGAGGGGTTGGTGGGGATCGGGGGATCTCGGTCAGCTACACCCGCTCGTGCCGCCGCAGTTCGCGCACTTGTAGCAGGCACCGTTGCGCACCATGATCGAGCCGCACTCGCTGCACGACGGTGCGTCGGCCTGGTTGACGATCGCGTAGGGCTCCGCGCCCGCGCGCCCGCCCGAGCCACCCGCCACCGCGGCGCGCAGCGCCGGGCGTGCGACCTGGCCGAGGCCCACCACCTCGGCCTCGGTCTCCTGCTCGTCGGGCACCGGCGTCTCGCCGGAGAGATAGCGGCTCCCGAGGTAGCGGAAGACGTAGTCGGCGATGGACTTGGCGAACGGGATCTCCGAATTGTTGGTGAAGCCCGAGGGCTCGAAGCGCGTGTGGCTGAACTTGTCGACCAGCGCCTTCAGCGGCACCCCGTACTGGAGCGCGATCGAGGTCATCGTGGCGATGGTGTCCATCAGGCCCGAGACCGTGCTGCCCTCCTTCGCCATCTTGAGGAAGATCTCGCCGGGCGAGCCGTCGTCGTAGAGGCCCACCGTCAGATAGCCCTCATGGCCGGCGATCGAGAACTTGTGCGTGCGCGCGACGCGCTCGTCGGGGAGCTTCACGCGCCGCGGGCGCGCCTCGTCGATCGAGATCACCTTGGCGCCCGCGGGCTCCTCCTGCGCCTTGCCGGTGTTGAGCGGCTGGGAGCGCTTGCATCCGTCGCGGTAGACGGCGAGCGCCTTGAGCCCGAGCCGCCAGCCGGCGACGTAGGCCGTCGTGATGTCCTCGACCGTCGCGTCCTCCGGGAGGTTCACCGTCTTCGAGATGGCGCCCGACAGGAAGGGCTGCACGGCGCCCATCATCCGCACGTGCCCCATCCAGTGGATCGAGCGCACGCCCTTCTGCGCGCGAAAGGCGCAGTCGAAGACCGGGAGATCCGCGTCGCGCAGGTGCGGCGCGCCCTCGATCGTCTCCTCCTCGTCGACGTGGCGCACGATCTCGTCGATCTGGCCCGGCTCGTAGCCGAGCTTGCGCAGCGCCATCGGCACGGTCTGGTTCACGATCTTGAGCAGCCCGCCGCCGACGAGCTTCTTGTACTTGACCAGCGCGATGTCGGGCTCCACGCCGGTGGTGTCGCAATCCATCATGAAGGCGATGGTGCCGGTCGGCGCCAGCACCGTGGCCTGCGCGTTCTTGAAGCCGTGCCGGCGCCCCTGCTCGAGCGCCTCGGCCCATGACCTGCGCGCCGCCGCGAGCAGATCGGCCGGGACGCCCGCGGCGGGAATCGCATCGGCCGCGGAGCGGTGCATCCCGATCACCTCGAGGAACGAGTCGCGGTTGGCCCGATAGCGCGCGAACGGCCCCATCGCGCCTGCGATCTCGGCGCTGGTCGCGTACGCCTGCCCGCACATCAGCGCGGTCACCGCGGCGGCCAGGTTTCGGCCCTGGTCGCTGTCGTAGGCCACGCCGCGCGCCATGAGCAGCGCGCCCAGGTTGGCGTAGCCGAGCCCGATCGGGCGGTACAGCTGGCTGTTCTGCGCGATCCGCGCCGTCGGGTAGTCGGCGTGGTCGACGATGATCTCCTGCGCCAGGAACACCACGTGGACGGCGCGGCGGAAGCTCTCGACGTCGAACTCGCCGTCCTCGCCGACGAAGCGCATCAGGTTCAGGCTGGCGAGGTTGCACGCCGTGTCGTCGAGGAACATGTACTCCGAGCACGGGTTGCTGGCGTGGATGCGGCCCGACGCCTTGCAGGGATTCCAGCGGTTGATGGTCGAGTCGTACTGAATGCCGGGGTCGCCGCACGCGTGCGCCGCCTCCGCCATCTGATGCAGCACGCCTCGCGCGCGCAGCGTGTCGGCGATCGCGCCGCTCATCACCTCGCGCGTGTGCCACTCGCGGTCGGCCTGCGAGGCCTCCATGAAGGCGTCGGTGACGCGCACGGAGTGGTTCGCATTCTGGAAATACACCGAGTCGTAGGCGCCGCCCGGCACGTTGAAGCCGCCGTCGTAGCCGGCCTCGATCAGCGCCCACGCCTTCTGCTCCTCGTCGGCCTTGCAGCGCACGAACTCGAGGATGTCGGGGTGGTCGACGTTCAGGATCACCATCTTCGCGGCGCGCCGCGTCTTGCCGCCCGACTTGATCACGCCGGCGAAGGCGTCGAAGCCGCGCATGAAGGAGACCGGGCCCGAGGCGATGCCGCCGCCCGACAGGCGCTCGCGCGACGAGCGGATGCGCGAGAGGTTCGAGCCCGCCCCCGACCCGCCCTTGAACAGGACCGCCTCGGTGCGCGCCAGCTCCATGATCGAGTCCATGGTGTCGTCGACCGAGTTGATGAAGCACGCGCTCGCCTGCTGCGGCGTGTCGGCGACGCCGAGATTGAACCAGACGGGGCTGTTGAAGCACGCGAGCTGGTTCACCAGCACGTGGGTGAGCTCGGCGCGGAAGGTGTCGCCATCCGCCGGGGTCGCGAAGTAGCCCGCGCCCGCGCCCCACTCGTGGAGCCGACCGACCACGCGCCCGATCAGCTGCTTCACGCTCGACTCGCGCTCGGGCGTGCCGACGTGCCCGCGGAAGTACTTCGAGACCACGACGTTGGCGGCGAGCTGCGACCAGCTCTTCGGCACCTCGACGTCGGTCTGCTCGAAGATGGTCTCGCCGCGCTCGTTGGTGATGCGGGCCGAGCGCAGCTCCCACTCGACGCCCTGGAAGGGATCCTCGCCGGCGCGCGTGAAGTGGCGAGCGAGGGCGAGGCCGGACCGGGCCTCGCGGCCGAGACGCGGGCGCGGTCGCCAGGTTCCGTTGGTCGAGCGAGTCGCCTGGATGTCCGTCACGCTGGCCTCCCCTTCCTCCACGATGAGATCGATGAAATGAGATCAATGAGCTCGACGCGATCGACGAGGTCCGCACGATCCGAGCGACACCGATCCCCGCGCGGCACCCACCCGGCGCCGCGAACGGCCCACTCGACTGCAGGAATCAACCGTCGAGAGCGAAGAGATCCGGGGACGAAGAGGGCCCGGGTACACCCCCGGGCCCCCCGAGCCCGATCTGGGTCCTCCTTCCCATTTCGAGCTCGCCACCTTCCGACGACCGCCTAGTTACGAACCCCCCCAAGCCGCCGGAAGGCCGTTCACATCCCCGTTGCCGTGGAATACTCCTGCCACGCGGGGTCGTCAATCCGAAAAAGTACAAGATGTCGAGTGAGGAGGGAAGTTGAGCTACAAGCCATCGTGGCTTCGCCGGATCCGAGGCTAGGAGGACCCACGCCCCGGGAGGGCAGGACAGGGCCTGGACCGAGCTGCCCGTTCCAGCTCTCGGCCAGCATTGCAAGCCAGCGGAAACGCGAGATTTACGCGGCGCGCTAACGCGCTGCGTCAGGAGGCACGCCGGTAAACCGGATGCCGATGCCCTCGGCGACCTTGTAGCGGACGTTCAGCCCGATCAGAAGCGCGGTGATCGACTCGGCGATGCGGGCGTTGGCGAGCGGTCCCCCATCGATGGCGCGCAGCCCCGGCACGAGCGCGCAGAGCGCCATCACGACCTTGCGCGGCACGGGCGGGCCCGAGACCAGGACGTCGCACTCGACCTCCGCATCCAGCGCGCGCAGCCGGTGGGCCGACACGTTCTGGAACGCCGAGACGACCGGCACCCCGTCGGGCACGAGCGAGGCCACCAGCTCCGCGCAGGATCCCTGCCACACGCCTAGGATGCGCGCGGCGGCGTCGCCGATCGCGCTCGCCAGCGGGACGCCCATCGAGACCACGATCTGCTCCGGGGCGAGGCTCGCCCGCACCGCCTTCACCGTCTCGGCCGTGTGCTCGAAGGGAACCGAGAGGATCACGATCGGCGCGCGGCGGACCGCGTCGGCGTTGTCGAGGCCGACCACGTTGGCGCCCGGAGCCGCGCCGCGCACCTCCTCCGCCGCCGCCTGCGCCCGCTCGAGCTTGCGCGAGCCGATCACCACCGGCCGGCCGGCGCGCGCGAAGCGCAGCGCGAGTCCGAGCCCCTGGTCGCCCGTGCCGCCGAGAATCGCGATCGCGTTCGCATCCATGGCGGGACACTAGCTGAGCTGTCGCGCGACTGTTGACTTCGCTCGCCTTCGGCTCGCTGCGCGCGCCCTTCGGGCGCTTGCGGGGATGCTCCAAGTGATCGGGTTGCCTCGGAGGCGACGGGGCGCGTCCTGATGAGTCGCTCGCCTCCGGCTCGCTGCGCGTGCCCTTCGGGCGCTTGCGGGGATGCTCCAGACCGGCTCATTGCCTCGGAGGTGACGCGGATTGGAGGCGGTATCGTCGGGCCGTGGACGAAAAGCAGATGACTCCGACGGGGATCGCGCAGGCAGGTGCCCGCGCCCTCCGCATCACCTGGGCGGATGGGCACGAGAGCATCTTCGACGTGCGCCGCCTCCGCCTCGCCTGCGGCTGCGCAGCCTGCGTCGACGAGTGGAGCGGGGAGAACCGGCTCGACGAGGCCGCCGTGCCGGAGGACGTGCGCCCGCTCCGCATCCAGCCGGTCGGCCGCTACGCGATCCAGATCGACTGGAGCGACGGCCACGCGACCGGCATCTACCCCTTCCGCCGGCTGCGCGAGCTCTGCGAGTGCGGGGCGTGTCGGGACCGCGCGTGAGCGCCAGCCCCGCCAGGCTCGACCCGGCCAAGTTCCGGGATCCCCTGCGGACCGCGGGCGGCGAGCCGCGCGCACGCATCGCCCTGCGCTCGCTCGACACGCTCTGGCTCAACACCGGAACGCTCTGCAACATCGAGTGCGCGCGCTGCTACATCGAGTCGAGCCCGCGCAACGACCGGCTCGCCTATCTGCGGCTCGGCGACGTGGAGCCCCTCCTCGACGAGATCCGCGCGCTCGGGCTGGCGACGCGCACGATCGGCTTCACCGGCGGCGAGCCCTTCATGAATCCCGACATCCTCGCGCTCCTCGACGCGTGCCTCGAGCGCGGCTTCCACGCGCTGGTGCTGACCAACGCGATGCGGCCGATGCAGCGGCTCGCCACGGAGCTCCTGGCGCTGCGCGCCCGCCATCCGGCGAGCCTCACGCTGCGCGTGAGCGTCGACCACTACACCGAGGCGCAGCACGAGGAGGAGCGCGGCCCGCGCAGCTTCGAGCCGACCCTCGCCGGCCTGTGCTGGCTCGCCGCGCACGGCTTCTCGGTGTGCGTGGCCGGACGCACGATCTGGAGCGAGGACCCGGCGCGCCTGCGCGCGGGCTACGCGCGCCTGTTCGAGGAGCGCGGCCTCGCGATCGACGCCGCCGACCCGACGGCTCTCGTGCTCTTCCCCGAGATGGACGAGCGCGCCGACGTTCCCGAGATCACCGAGTCGTGCTTCGAGAAGCTCCGGGTCGATCGCGACTTGCTCATGTGCGCGACGAGCCGCATGCTGGTCCGTCGGCGCGGCGAGCCGCGGGCCGTGCTGATGCCGTGCACGCTGCTGCCCTACGACGAGCGCTTCGCGCTCGGCGCGACACTGGCAGCCGCCCGCGCGGAGGTCCCGCTCAACCATCCCCACTGCGCCCGCTTCTGCGTCCTCGGCGGCGGCTCTTGTAGCTAGCGGGTCGCCTGGAGCATCGGCCAGCGCCTGCGGAGCAGGCGCGCGCAGCGCGCGCAGCGAGCGAAGTCAACAGCTGAGCAGCCGCACGAAGAGCTCCTCCATCGCCTCCACCTGGTCGAGGTCGACGTACTCGCGCGCGGTGTGGGCCTGCTCGATGGAGCCCGGTCCCATCACGACGCCCGCGATCCCGTGCGCCGCGAAGACCCCGGCGTCGGTGCCGAAGGCGACGGCCACCGGCTCGACGGGACGGCCGAGCGCCGCGAGCGCTGCACAGCACGCCCGCACCGAGGCATGGGAAGGCTCCGTGCCGAGGGGGGGCTTCATCATCTCGCAGCGCACGACCTCGACGTCCGCGACGCCGCCGCGCGCGAGCGCGCCCTCGACCTCGGCCCGGAGCGCTGCATCCGTCTCGCCCGGCAGGAGGCGGCGCTCGGCGACGAGCCACGCCCGGTCGGGAACGATGTTCGGCGCATGGCCTCCGCCGATCAGGCCCGTGGAGAGCGTCGCGGGCCCGAGCCTCGGATGCTCGCGGGCGGCCAGCTCGGCGCCGAGCGCCTCGAGCGCGATCGCCGCGCGCGCGATCGCGGTGACCGCGTTCCGGCCCCGCGCCGGGTCACTGCTGTGGCAGGCGAGCCCGCGCGCCTCGAGCCGGAGCAGCGCGATGCCCTTGTGGTGCGTCGCCACCCGCAAGCCGGTCGGCTCGGTCGCCAGCACCCAGTCCACGGAACCGGCGGGCCGTTGGCCGACGGCGCCGGCCCGCTGGCGGCCCACCGCGCCAGCCCGCCGGTGGCCGAGATGCGCGAGCACGTCGGCGACGCCGACGCTCCCGCATTCCTCGTCGGCCTCGCCCACCACGATCACGCTGCGCCGCAGCCGGCCGCGCGACAGCACCCGCTCGAGCGCCGCCAGCAGCGCCGCCATACCGCCCTTCGTGTCGCACGTGCCGCGGCCGTACATCCTGCCCGCGTCGATCACCGGGTCGAAGGGGTCGATCTCCATGCCGTCGACCGGAACCGTGTCCAGGTGCGAGGCAACGAGCAGCGCGGGGCCCGCCGCAGCCGGATGCGCTTCGGCGATCACGCTGGCACGCTCGCCGGCGCCGAGCAGCTCGGCGTCGAGACCGAGGCGCCGAAGCTGCTCGCGCAGGTGCTCCGCGTAGCGGCGCTCGCCGGCGATCTCGGCCGGCACGTCGCTGCGCCCCATCGGGTTCACCGACGGGATCGCGACGTAGTCGCGGAGGTACTGGACGGAGCGCATGTCAGCTGGCGAGCGGGGGGCGCCGGTGGGACCAGGGCGCTCGCTCCTCGAGCTGGGCCGCGACGCGGATCAGAACGTCCTCGCGGCCGAAGGCCGCCACGAGCTGGACGCCGATCGGAAGCCCCGACGCGCTCCAGGAGAGCGGCAGCGAGATGGCGGGCTGCCCGGTCACGTTGAACGGGATCAGGAACGGCGTGAGCGCGCCCGAGCGCAGGAAGCCCTTGAGCGGCTGCGCGGGATCCGGGACGAGCTCGCCGAGGGGCGGCGGGAGCTCGGGGATGGTGGGCGTGACCAGCAGGTCGAAGCCGTCTGCCCACCACGCCGCCACGCGCCGGCTGAAGCGCGAGAGCTGCTCGACCGCCTCCAGGTACTGGCTGGCGGAGACCTTCTGGCCCAGCTCGGTGACCGCCCAGTTGTCGCAGTCCATGTCGTCGGGCCCGAGCGTCCTCCCGAGGACTCGGCCGAAGCCGTCGATGATGCGGGCCTGCGACGATGCAATCACGCGCACCAGCCACTCCATCAGCGACTCGTCGCCGAGCGCCGCGGGCCGCGCGGGCTCCACGCGGTGGCCGAGGCCGGCGAGCTGCCGCGCCGCCTCGTGTGCGGCGCCCGCGCACTCCGCGTGCACGGGGCCCGGCAGGTCGGCCCAGATCCCGACGCGCAGCGCGCCGGGCGGTGCGCCGACCTCCTGCGCGTAGGGGCGGCCGGGGAGCCTCGCCGTGTAGGGGTCCCCGGGCATGTTTCCCGCGACCGCGTCGAGCAGCGCCGCGGTGTCGCGGACGGTGCGCGTCACGGCGAACTCGAACGTCATCCCCGCCCACGCCTCCCCGATGTCGGGCCCCAGCGAGATGCGCCCGCGCGAGGGCTTGAGCCCAACCAGCCCGCACTGGCTGGCGGGGTTGCGGATCGAGCCTCCGCCGTCGCTCGCGTGCGCGGCGGCCACCATGCGCGCCGCGACCGCGGCCGCCGCACCGCCGCTCGAGCCGCCGCTCGAGCGGCTCGCGTCCCAGGGGTTGCGCGTCGGCCCGTAGGCGGCCGGCTCGGTGGTGGTCCACGCGCCGAGCTCCGGCACGTTCGTGCGGCCGGCGATCACGAGCCCCGCGGCGCGGAACTTCTCGACGAGGTACGACGTCGTCGGTGCGCAGTAGCCGGCGTCGCGCAGGAAGCGCGTGCCCCAGTGGATCGGATCGCCCGCCCGGTTGCCGACGCCGAGGTCCTTCAGCAGGAAGGGCACGCCGCGGAACGGGCCGTCGGGCAGCGTGCCCGCCGCCTCGCGGCGCGCGCGCTCGAAGTGCTCGTGGATCACCGCGTTCAGCGCGGGATTCCGCTTCTCGATGCGCGCGATCGCGAGCTCGAGCAGCTCAGGCGGCGAGAGCGCGCCGCGGCGGACCAGCTCGGCCTGTCCGACGGCGTCGAGCTCGAGGGGATCCGCGGCGCCGGGCACGGCACGGGTCATGGCCACCTCCACGTCGACGATAACGGCGAAGGGTGGGCTAGCCCAGCCACTCGATCGAGCGCCCGTGCCAGTGCACCCTGGCGAGCAGGTGATCGTCGCCGCCGGGCCAGATTCGCAGCCGCAGCTCCGCGCCGCGCGGGCTCGGGTCGCTGCCCTCCATGCGGAGCCACGCGAGCGGCGCCTCGCGGGTCGCGCTCCCGCCGGCCGTCTCCATCACGTCCGCGATGCGCTCGCGCTCGTCCTTCGGGATGTACCACCACACCACGCTGTGGAACACCACGGTCGCCTCGCCGCGTGAGGGCGCCGCGACCTCGCGCGCGAGCCATGCCCCGGCAGGCATCGCGTCGATGCGCGGCGGGTCCGCGGCGACGAGCGCCAACGCCTCGCGCAGCAGCGCGAGCCGGTCGATCTGCTCGGGCCACACGAACGACTCGAGGCGCCGCCGGGCCTCCGGATCGCGCGCGTCGATCGGCGCGACGTCGCAGCCGGCGCGGCTCGCGACGCGGACCTGGGCGTCGAGATCGGGCGCGCCGCCCGACCACTCCGCCGTCAGCACGAGCGGCGCCTTCGAGTCTCCCCAGCGATGCGGTCCGAGCTCGTAGCGATAGCGGTCCCACCCGAGGTTCAGCCCCGCGCTCGAGCCGACCTCGCGGAGCCGCAGCGGCAGGCCGGTCTCGCGCGCCGCGCGCAGGAAGCCTCCGAGCAGCGCCGCGCTGCGCCGCACCTCGTTGGTCTGCACGTTCGCGCCGAGGCTCGCGCGGATCTCGTCGGCGTGCGCGCGGACCACGTCGAGCAGCGCGCGCCACGCGCGCTCGGGCTCGAAGCGTCCCCCGGTCGACGGATAGTTCGCCGCGAGCGCGGCGGCGCGGCCGTCGAGTGCGATGCGGTGGATCGCGCCCATCACGCGCAGCGGGAGCGCGAGCAGGATCGGATGGCCCTCGAACCCGTCGACCACCGCGGTCAGCGGCCCGTCCGCGGCGATGTCGTCGGCGGCGCGGTCGAGAAGCTCGGCGTAGATGGGCGAGCCGGCGTCGGTCGACGCGCGCGCCTGGAAGCGGAACGACTCGATCACGAGCTCGCGGTCCATCATGCGACCCGACTCGCCGCCTCGAGCGGGAACTCGCGCAGGGCGCGCAGCCGCCGCCACAGCGCGCCGAAGTCCGCGGGCAGCCCCGCGCAGTAGCCGAGGAAGCCCGGCAGCGTCGCGAAGGTGCGCTCCGCCGCGGCGAAGCGCGGATCGGCGCGCAGCGTCTGCTCCTCGCGCCGCAGCGGCGGGGTGGCGGGATCCCGCCGATAGCGCCGCACGTAGTCGAGCAGCCGCGCGTGATAGTCCGCGTCCTCGACGATCGCACCGATCGTGCGGGCGCGAGGGTGGCTGCCGTCCAGCATCGCCTCGAGCTGGCGCTCGAGCTCGTCGAGGCCGTCCGGGAAGGCCTGCAGGAGCTGCAGGTCGTAGATCGGATTCAGGTGGACGACCTGCATCACGTGACCGATGACGGTGTCGCGGTCGGAGAGGAAGCCCGTCGGGTCGATCATCGATACCGGGTCGTCGAGCACCCGCAGGAGCTGGTGGAAGCCGAACGAGATCCCGCGCTGCGCGTAGTAGTCGCGCGCCGCGGGCTCGATCACGAAGCGAAGCATGTCGAGCCCGCCGAACAGGATCTGCCAGCGGCCGGGCCGCACGCGCACGAGGCCGCGCGCCTCGAGCGCTGCGAGGCGCCGGTCCACCTCTCGCGGGCGGACCCACAGCGCGGCGGTGCGCGCCAGGCGCCGGGCCTTGCCGGCGATCGCGCGCGGTCCGCCGACTGCGTCGGCCGCAAGCCTCCAGGCGGGGGCGGTCATGCGCCGCGCGCCTCGATCCGGACCGCCGGCTGCCGCCGCCATCAAGCCGCCACCCGCCCGGCGCCCGCGCGACCCTTCCACACCGCGCCGCGGCGGCTCGCGTGACGGCGCGCCGAGTCCACCGTCATTCCGGTGTAGAGGGCGCCCGCCAGCGGCAGCGCGAAGCCCCAGGCCGGGGAGCGCCCGTAGAGCGCGAGCGTCGGCGCGAAGGACGCCGCGGCGAGCGCCCAGGCGGCGGCGCCGAGAGCGGCCGCCGGCGCGCTGCCGTGCAGCGGCCACGCGAGCACCGCGATCGGCGGCAAGAGGTGCAGCAGCGCGAGACCGAGCACCGTGCCCGCGAGCAGCACGTGCGAGTGTCGGAGCTGGGTGAAGGCGCTGCGCGCCACCATGTGCCAGACGTCGCCGATCCCGCGGTACGGGCGGATCGAGCGCTCGCGGTCGCTGAGCCCGAGCCAGATCGGGCCGCCGCGCTTCACCGCGCGGCCGAGCGCGCAGTCGTCGATCACCTCGCCGCGCAGCGCCTCGATGCCGCCGGCGCGCGCCAGCGCGCCATGCCGCACCAGCACGCAGCCGCCGGCGGCGCCCGCCGTGCGCGCGCGCGGGTCGTTCACGCGCGGGAAGGGGTAGAGCTGCTGGTAGAAGTACACGAAGGCGGGGATCAGCAGGCCGTCCCATCCGCGGCCGGCGTGCAGCAGCACCATCAGTGACACCAGATCGAGTCGGTCCGCCTCCGCCTTGGCCACCAGCCGGCGCAGGTTGTCCGGCCCGTGCCACACGTCGGCGTCGGTGAGGAGCCAGTGCTCGGGCGCGCACTCCGCCGCGGCGCGCACCCCCGTCTCGACCGCCCACATCTTGCCCACCCAGCCGGGCGGCCGCGGCGGGGTTCGCACCACGCGGAGGCGCGCGCCCGCCGGGTGGGAGCGCGCGAGACCCTCGGCGACCGCGGGCGTGCCGTCGCCGCTCTCGTCGTCGACGAGCACGATCGAGAGCTCCCCGGGATAGTCCTGCTCGAGCAGAGAGCCGAGCGTCGCCTCGAGCACGTCGGCCTCGTCGCGCGCGGGCACGACCGCGACGACCCGGGGCCAGCGGGCAGGCGCGGGGGCGCGCCCGTCGAGCCGCTGGTCGCACAGCCAGAAGCGGCCGTGGCCGAACACGAGGTAGAGCCAGCCTGCGAGCGAGAGCGCAGCGGCGGCCTCGAGCGGCGACATGCCCCCACTCTAGCTGATGGGCTTCGCTCGCCTGCGGCTCGCTGCGCGCGCTCGCAGGGCGAGCGCTTGCGGGGATGCTCCGGGCGATCCGGTTGCCTCGGAGGCGACGGGCGCGTCCTGATGGGCTTCGCTCGCCTGCGGCTCGCTGCGCGGCCTCCTGTGCCATCATGCGCGCATGGCAGAGCGCACGCCGCCCTTTGCCGTCGCCTCCGCGACGGTGCTCCTCGTCCGCGACGGCGCGGGCGGTCTCGAGGTCTTCATGGTGGAGCGACACCACCAGATCGACTTCGCGAGCAGCGCGCTCGTATTCCCCGGCGGAAAGGTCGATCCCGCCGATCGCGCCGCGGAGCTGCGCGCGCGCTGCGCGGGTGCGGCCCAGCTCGACGACGACGCGCTCGCGCTGCGCGTGGCGGCCGTGCGCGAGACCTTCGAGGAGTCGGGCGTGCTGATCGCGCGCCGCCGCGGCGCGCCGGGCGAGGCGCTGCTCGCCGCCGCCGAGGTCGCGCCGATCGCGGAGACGGCCCGCGCCGAGCTCCTCGCCGGACGGCTCGCTCTCGGCGAGATCGCGGAGCGCCACGACCTCGAGCTCGCGACCGACGCGCTGGTGCCCTTCGCGCACTGGATCACGCCCGAGTTCATGCCGAAGCGCTTCGACACCCACTTCTTCCTGGTCGCGGCGCCGGCGGACCAGTCTGCCGCGCACGACGGCGGCGAGTCGGTCGACTCGCTCTGGATCGAGGTCGGCCGGGCGATCGAGGACGCGCACGCGAAGCGCCGCTCCATCATCTTCCCGACGCTGCGCAACCTGGTGAAGCTCGGCCGCAGCCGCTCGGTGGCCGAGGCGCTCGAGCGGGCGCGGCGCGAGCCGATCGTCACGGTGCTGCCGCGCGTCGCGCGCGGCGCGGACGGGCCCGTGATCCGCATCCCGCCCGAGGCCGGCTACGACCTCGACGAGGCGCCGATCGACGATCTCCGCTAGCTGTCCGCCCGCCTGGAGTAGCCCGCAAGCGATCGCGCGCAGCGAGGCGGAGTCCTCGGAGCCGAGCGAAGTCATCAGCTGCGCAGGAGCTGCCGCAGCGCGCGCATGCCTACCGTCTTCACGCCGGCGCGCGCGAAGGTCGTGCGGCCCGCGACGCCACCGTAGAAGCCGTGCTCGAAGGCGCGCGCGTGCGCATCGGGAGAGATCGCGCGCAGCTCCTCGCCGTCCTTTGCCGGGTGGATGATCCAGTACGAGACGCCGCGTCCCAGCCGCTCGAGGCGCCGCTGCGTGTGCGCCTCGCCGTCGCCCGGCGCGAAGCCGAGCGAGTCGGCGTCGACGGCGTCGAGCAGCGGGAAGCCCGCCGCCTCGAGCGTCTCCGCCACCCGCCGCAGGATCGGCTCGGCCGCGGTGAGGCCAGCGCGCTCGAGCGCCTGCTTCTCCGGGCGCACGGCGAAGACGGGGATTCGGTACTCGCGCGCGAGCTTCACGTAGATGTCGACGAAGGGCGGGAAGAAGACCGTGCCCATGTGCGAGTCGAAGTGCGTGACGTCGATCCCCGCGGCGAGCGCCATGTCGATCTGCGCGCGCAGCTCGATCTCCACCTCCTCGGGACGCGCGCGCTTCACGGTGTCGACGGTCGTACGGGGCAGGAAGCCCTGGTCGTCGAGCAGCGACGGCACCCGCGCGCGCCCCGCCACGGGGCCCCAGCGGTAGTGCGGCCACTCGGAGTTGAGCGTCAGGTGGATCCCGAGGTCGAGCCGCGGGTCGGATCGCGCGCGGTCCGCGGCCTCGCGGAACCACGGACATGGGACCATGATCGAGCCGCAGGTCACCAGGCCACCCCCGAGTGCCTCGAAGGCGCCCTCGTTCGCGGCATGACACATACCGATGTCGTCGGCGTGGACGACGGCGACGCGGTCGGAGGCGGAGAAGCCGAGGCGCTCGGCGAGCGTGGGGGCCATGCGCCGCATGGTAACCTCCCGCCCGCCGTGCAGCGCAACCTCGCCGAGCTCGCCCGCCTCGCCGAAGCCGCCGCCGACGCCGCGCGCGCCGAGACGTTGCCGCGCTTCCGCAAGGTGGGCTTCGAAACCAAGGCCGACGGGTCACCCGTCACCGAGGCCGATCGGGCCGCCGAGCAGGCGATCCGGCGCGTGCTGCGCGAGGGAGACCCCGGCGCCGGCCTGCTCGGCGAGGAGTACGGCGCGGAAGGCGCGCCCGGCACGGGCGCCGCCTGGATCATCGACCCGATCGACGGCACGATCGGCTTCTCGCGCGGCATTCCGCTCTACTCGACGCTGATCGCGCGCGTCGAGGACGGCGTGCCTGTGCTCGGGCTCATCGACCTGCCGGCGCTCGGCGAGCGCACGGTCGGCTGGAGGGGCGGCGGGGTGCGCCGCAACGGCGCTCCCGTGCGCTGCTCGCAGCGGACCGAGCTCCAGGGCGCGCTGATCTCGCACGGCGACGCCTTCTGCTTCGATCTGGTGGACGATCGCGCCGCCTACCTGCGCCTCGTCAACGAGGTGCCGTTGCTCCGCGCCTACACCGACGGGTTCGGCCACGCCCAGGTGCTGGCGGGCGGGATCGACGCGATGGTCGACCTGCACCTGAATCCCTGGGACGCCGCCGCGACGCAGGTGCTCGTCCCCGAGGCGGGCGGTCGATGCGAGACGATCGAGTACCCCGCGCTCGGGAAGCTCGGTCTCGTGTTCGGGGCGCCGGCGCTGGTCGAGCGTCTCCTCGGCTTCGTGCGCAATGCGCCCGTGCGGTAGATGGCTAGACTCCGCGCAGCGGATCCAGCGACTGGAGAGCTCCGGATGACCACCCTCCCCCACCTTCCCGCGCTGGCCGACGCGCGCCCGCTGCTCGCCGCCGCGGAGCGGCTGCTCGACGGCACCGTGGCGCGCGCCCGCGCCATCACCGAGGATGGCCAGCGCATCGACGACCACCAGGTGCTGGCCGAGCGCGTCGCGTACGCTGCCACCGAGGCGCGCGCCGCCCGCGAGCTGGTCGAGTTCGCCGCGCGGGCCGGCGAGGCGGGCCGCGGCAGCGCTGCCCTCGAGGCCACCGCGGCCGCCGGGGCCGCGGACCTCGTCACCAGCCTGTGGCAGCGGCTCGCGCCCGCCGCCGACGACCTCGGCATCGGGGACGATGCCTTCCAGTCCGCGTTCCCGCCCGACGTGCGCGCGTCGCTGCGGCGGGTCGGCAACGAGGCCGTGTTCCGCGCGCTCGGGCGCGAGGTGGCGGCCCGGCGCGGCCGCAACGAGACGCCGCTCGACGAGACGCTCGAGCAGGTGCGCGAGGCGGTGCGCGAGTTCGCCGAGAAGGAGATCGCGCCGCACGCCGAGAGCATCCACCGCAACGACGAGACGATCCCCGAAGAGTTCATCCGCAAGATGGCCGAGCTCGGCTACTTCGGGCTCTCGGTGCCCGAGGCGTACGGTGGCACCGAGATGGGCAATCTCGCGATGATCCTCACCACCGAGGAGCTGTCGCGCGCGTCGCTCGCCGGAGCCGGCTCGCTGATCACGCGTCCCGAGATCCTGACCAAGGCGCTGCTGGCAGGCGGCACCGAGGCGCAGAAGAAGCACTGGCTTCCCCGCATCGCGGCCGGCGAGCTGATGGTCGGCATCTCGGTGACCGAGCCCGACATCGGGAGCGACGTCGCCTCCGTGAAGTGTCGCGCCGAGCGCGTCACGGTGGGCGGCCGGGCGGGCTTCGCGGTGAACGGCCCGAAGTCGTGGTGCACCTTCGCCGGGCGCGCCAACATCCTGGCCCTGCTCGCGCGCACCGACGGAAACCCGGCCTCGGGCGCCAAGGGCCTCTCGCTCTTCATCGTCGAGAAGGATCCCTTCCGCGGGCACAGCTTCGCGATGCGCCAGCCGACGGGCGGCGTGATGGAGGGGAAGGCCGACAAGACGATCGGCTACCGCGGCATGCACTCCTTCACGCTCTCGCTCGAGAACTACTTCGTCCCGGCCGAGAACCTGGTCGGCGGCGAGGGCGGGCTCGGGCGCGGCTTCTACCTGCAGATGGGCGGCTTCGCGGCGGGGCGCCTGCAGACCGGTGGCCGCGCCTGCGGGCTCGCGCAGGCGGCGCTCGAGAAGAGCGCCTCGTACGTGCGCGACCGCGTGCAGTTCGGGCGGCCCACGGTCGAGTACGGCCTCACGCAGTACAAGCTCGGGCGCATGGCCGCGCGGCTCGCCGCAGCGCGGGCCATCACGTACGCCGCGGCGCAGGCGATGGACGAGGACGAGCGTCGGGCCGCTCCGCTCGCCGCGCAGGCGAAGCTCCTGGCGTGCGACATCGCGGTCGAGGTCGCGCAGGAGGGCCAGCTCCTGCACGGAGGCTGGGGCTACGCCGAGGAGTATCCGATCAGCCGCTACGCGGTCGACGCGCTGGTGCTGCCGATCTTCGAAGGCGTGAAGCCGATCCTCGAGCTCAAGGTGGTCGCGCGCAACCTGCTCGCCGGCCCCTCGAGATGACCGCGCCGCTGCGGCTCGCCCGCGCGGGCGACACCGATCTCGAGCTGCTCCCCGCGCTCGCCAACCGCCACGGCTGCATCACGGGCGCGACCGGGACGGGCAAGACCGTCACCGTGCAGAGGCTGGCGGAGGGGTTCAGCCAGATCGGCGTTCCGGTGTTCGTGGCCGACGTGAAGGGCGACCTCGCCGGCATCGCCGAGCCCGGCCAGCCCTCCG
The DNA here is from genome assembly GCA_035498875.1 of Myxococcota bacterium. Lineage (GTDB taxonomy): Bacteria > Myxococcota_A > UBA9160 > SZUA-336 > SZUA-336 > VGRW01. The sequence goes on along the minus strand of DATJZP010000023.1, from coordinate 32,844 downwards.
ACAAGATCGCGGCGCGCCTCGACATGCTGAAGCTGCCGGCCCCCGCGTGGGCCGGCTGCCCCGTCGCGCTGTGGGACGTGTGGGGCGAGCAGGGGCATCCGGTGCGGGCGACGATCTCCGAGATGGGCCCGCTCCTGCTCGCGCGGCTCCTCATGCTGAACGAGACGCAGCAGGGCGTGCTCGCGCTCACCTTCAAGATCGCCGACGACAACGGGCTCCTGCTGCTCGACCTGAAGGACCTGCGCGCGATGCTGCAGTTCGTCGGCGAGAACGCGGCGAAGTTCACCACCGAGTACGGCAACGTCAGCGCCGCCTCGATCGGCGCGATCCAGCGCGCGCTGCTCCAGATCGAGGGGCAGGGCGGCGACCGTTTCTTCGGCGAGCCGGTGCTCAACATCGACGACCTGCTGCAGACGTCGGACGGCAAGGGGGTGGTGAACGTCCTCGCCGCGGACAAGCTGATCGCGAACCCGCGGCTCTACGCGACCTTCCTCCTGTGGCTGCTCTCGGAGCTCTTCGAGAAGCTCCCCGAGGTCGGCGATCCCGAGAAGCCCAAGCTCGTGTTCTTCTTCGACGAGGCGCACCTGCTGTTCTCCGAGGCGCCGGCACCGCTGCTCGAGAAGGTGGAGCAGGTGGTGCGCCTGATCCGCTCGAAGGGCGTGGGCGTGTACTTCGCGACGCAGAGCCCGCTCGACATCCCCGACAAGGTGCTCGGCCAGCTCGGCAACCGCGTGCAGCACGCGCTGCGGGCCTTCACGGCGCGCGACAAGAAGGCGGTCTCCGCGGCAGCGGACACGATGCGGCCCAATCCCAAGCTCGACCTCGAGGCCGCGATCGGCGAGCTCGCAGTCGGCGAGGCGCTGATCTCGCTCCTGGACGCGAAGGGAGCGCCCTCGGTCACCGAGCGCGCCTGGGTGATCCCGCCCGCGAGCCGGATCGGACCGCTCACGCCCGACGAGCGCAAGAAGCGGATCGCCGAGTCTCCGGTGGCGGGCGTCTACGAGAAGGCCGTCGACCGCGAGAGCGCCTTCGAGCTGCTGAAGCAGCGCGCCGGGACACAAGACGCGCCGGCCACGGGACGGCCCAGCGGGCAGGCGCCGGCTCCCGCGGGCGGCGGCGTGCTCGGCGAGCTCGGCGGCGTGCTCTTCGGATCCACGGGGCCGCGAGGTGGCCGGCGCGACGGCCTCGTCGACGCCTTCGCGAAGAGCGCCGCGCGCTCGATCGGCTCCACGGTGGCTCGGCAGATCACCCGCGGCGTGCTGGGCTCGCTGCTCGGCGGGCGCCGCTAGGGCTCGGCCCGCTCGATCAGCTCCACTCCGCCTCGGTGTGTCGGGCGATCTGCTCGATCCACCACTTCGGAGCCTGCGACATCATCGTGCCGAGGTCCCAGTAGTCGCGCCACAGGGTGATCTTGCCGTCGCGCACCTCGTGGACCGTGACGAAGTGGTTCACCACCTTCTCGCCCGTCTCGAAGTGCCAGGTCTCGGTGTGCTCGACCACCACGTTCGAGCCCTCGGCCACGACGCGGTGCACCTCGTGCTCGAAGCGCGCCACCGGCTCGAGCCCCACGCGCAGGCGCTTCACCACGTTGGCCGGTCCGCGCGCGCCGCGGTCCGGCGCCGGGACGTCCTCGTAGAATCCGTCGTGGGCGATGCACGCGGCCACGCCGTCCCAGTCCTTCCGGTAGAGACACTCCCACAGGCGCGCGACGGCGCGCTTGTTGTCGTCGATCCCCATGCAGCCTCCCGGCCGGCGATGGTACAGTGGCGGCGCGGGAAGGTGAACGCCGGTGGAGCGCTTCAGCGTAGCCGCGCGAGTCCGGAGCTTCCGCTTCGCCCTGCGCGGCATCTGGGTCATGCTGCGGACCCAGCACAACGCCTGGATCCACGCCGTGGCGACGACCGGCGCCGTGGCGCTCGGCCTGGCGCTGCGCATCGACCGCGGCGAGTGGCTCGCCGTGGTGCTCTCCCTCATGGCGGTGTGGACGGCCGAGGCGCTGAACACGGCCTTCGAGTCGCTGTGCAACGTCGCCGCGCCGGAGTTCCACCCGCTTGTCGAGCGCGCCAAGGACGTCGCGGCGGGCGCCGTCCTGATCAGCGCAATCGGGGCGGCGGCGATCGGCGTACTGATCTTCTGGCCGAGACTCCTGCACCTTTGGGGTTGAATCATGACGAGATCCAACGAAGGCACGGCCGAGACGCGCGGAGCTCCCGGGCTCCCGCCCGGCGTGCAGCTCTATCAGCTCGGCGTCGGACACTACGTCTCTCGCGCGCTCTACGTGGCCGCCAAGCTCGGGATCGCGGACGGGATGGCGGACGGCCCGCGGGACCACCGCGAGCTCGCGCAGGCGACCGGGACCCACGCGTCCTCGCTGAACCGCATGCTGCGGCTGCTCGCGAGCGTGGGCGTCTTCGAGGAGCAGGACGGCGGCCGCTTCGCCCTGACCCCGCTCGGCGATCTGCTGCGCTCCGACGCCCCGGGCTCGATGCGCGCCTCGGTGATGCTGTTCACCGGAGTCGGCATCCAGGACAGCTGGAAGGAGCTCGAGTACTGCGTCCGCACCGGCGAGCCGGCGTTTCGGCGAACCTCGCCCGACACCGATCCCTTCGCCAGCATGGCCCGCGATCCCGAGGCCGCTGCGCTCTTCGACAAGGCGATGGCGGCCTTCGCGCCGCAGACGGCCGCCGCAGTCGCGGCCGCCTTCGACTTCTCGCGGTTCCGCACGCTCGTGGACGTGGGAGGGGGAAATGGCGCGCTCCTGATCGGCATCCTCCGAGCGAACCCGACCCTGCGCGGGATCGTGTTCGACCAGCCCCACGTGGCGGAGCGGGCGCGCGCGGCGATCGAGGCGTCCGGCGTGGGGGACCGCTGCGAGGTGGTGGGCGGGAGCTTCTTCGAGAAGGTCCCCGGCGGCGCCGACGCCTACCTGCTGAAGCACGTCATCCACGACTGGAACGACGAGCGCGGGGCCGCGATCCTCGCGACGTGCCGGTCGGCGATGGACGCCAGGGCGCGGCTCCTGATCGTCGAGGGCGTCTACCCCGCGCGGATCGACCGGTCGCTCGAGAGCCGAGGCGCCGCGGCGAACGACGTCAACATGCTGGTCTGCACGGGAGGCCGCCAGCGCTCGGAGGCGGAGTTCCGCGATCTGCTCGCAGCGTCCGGATTCCGTCTCGCCCGGATCGTCCCGACGCCGGCCCGGGTCTGCGTCATCGAGGGCGTACCCGCGTGAGGCCGCCGCGCTCCGAATGACGCTGACCTCACGGTCGGCGACGGCATGGGATGGACAGCCGCGCGCGGACGCTATGCTGCCCCGACGCCCCCGGCGGGAGACGAGCCGATGAGCCCGCCGATGTCACCCCTCGAGAAGACGTTCGCGCGCTTCGTGCGCGCGCGCTGGATCATCGTCGCCGCCTATGCCCTCGTGCTCGTCCCGGGCGTCTACTATGCGCTGCGAGTCGACCAGGACAACTCGCTCGACCGGCTGATCGTCGCGACGGATCCCGACTACATCGCCACCCGGGAGTTCGAGAAGGTCTTCGGCTCCGGCGAGTTCGCGATCCTGCTCGCGGAGGCGGACGATCCGTTCGCGCCGGCCGTGGTCGCGCGCGTCGACGCGATCGAGCGCGCGCTCGACCACGTCCCGCACGTCGAGCCCAACTCGGCGATCTCGATCTTCCGCAGGACCCAGGCGCACTTCGAGGGCACGCCGCAGCAGGCCGCGGACTTCAAGCGCTTCGCCACCGGGACCGACCTGCTGCGGCGCCAGGGGCTCTTCGGCGACCACTTCCTCGCCATCGCGCTCCTGCTGAACGTCCAGGGCGGCGCCGAGCGCGAGGCCGCGCTCGCCGGAATCGACGCCGCGATCGCCGCCGCCGACCCGGCCCCATCCCCGCTGCAGAAGATCACGCGGGTCGGGCTGCCCTACGTGAACGCGCACCTCGATCGCACCCAGCGCGACGCGCCGCACGACTTCGTCTGGTTCGTGCTCTTCATCGTGGGCCTGAACCTCTTCCTGTACCGCTCGGGGCGCACCCTGGTCGCCTTCCTGCTGACGCTCGGCACCTGCCTCGCGCTCTCGGTGGGCTACATCGGCGCGACCGGCGGGAGCTTCACGCTGGTGTCGCCGATGGTGCCGATGACGATCCTGGTCACGGCCACCGCGACCCTCGTGTACCTGCACTCGCGCTTCGTCGACCGGCCCCCGGAGCGACCGGTCGCGGAGCACCAGATCTTCGCCCTCTCGAACAAGTTCGTCGCCTGCTCGGCGTCGATCTTCGCCACCGGGGTGGGATTCGCGGCGCTCGCCATCTCGTCGATCCGGCCGATCCGCGACATGGGCCTCTGGGTCGCGGTGGGCCTCGCCATCACCTGGGTGGTCGTGTTCACGCTGTTCCCGGCGCTCCAGGTGATCCTGCGCACGCCGACGCGAACCGAGCGCCGGGCGACCGGCGAGTGGTTCGTGCACCTCGTCGACTGGCTCCCGGGCTGGAGCTACCGCTATCGCTGGCCCCTGGTGATCACGGCGCTCGCGCTCTCAGCCGCCGGAGGCGTCGCCCTGTTCGGGCTGCCCGGCCTGGTCGCGCCCATGTCGGTGCTGACCGACCCCGTGCAGTACATCGGCCACGACACCGAGCTGTACCGCGACATCCAGCGCGTGAAGCCGATGGTCCCGGGCATGTCGATCACCGACATCTGGATCCAGGGGCCCCTCGGCAGCATGTCGGAGCCCGACGTGCTGACGGGGCTGCACCGCTTCCAGCAGGCGCTGCAATCGGACCCCGAGGTGGGTGCCGCCGTGGGTCCCACCTCGATCCTGCGGCTGATCCGCTACATGGCCGGGCAGGGCGACGCGTGGCCCGAGAGTGCCGACGATCGCGCGCAGCTCGCCGCGGATCTCGAGGTCATGCTGCCTCACGAGCCGATGCTGCAGCGCTTCGTGCAGCCCCACGCCCTGGCGCAGACCCACGTCACCGTGATCAGCAAGGCGGCCGAGGTCGAGGCCTACCGCGCCCTCGACGAGGCGATCCGCAAGCACTGGGCCGAGGCGGTGCGCGAGTCGCCCGCGCTGCAGCCGCTCTCGATCCAGACGGTGGGGCTCGGCCCGCTCCACGCGAAGATGTCGCGCGACCTGGTGCCCACGCTCGTGCAGAGCTTCGCGCTCACCGTCGCCGTGATCTTCGCGACCTTCCTCGTCGTGTTCCGAAGCGGCACGGCGCGGCTCATGGCGATGATCCCGTCGCTGTTCGCGATCCTGGTGCTGTTCGGGGTGATGCGCGTCTTGAGCTTCCCGCTGAACGTCGCGACGATCCTGATCGCCTCGACGATCCTCGGGACCTCCGAGAACGACCAGATCCACTTCTTCTACCACTTCCAGGAGGGGCGGCGCCTCGGCTCGGTCCATCAGGCGCTGCGCCACACGCTCTTGATCTCGGGCCGCGCGATCTTCTTCGCGACGCTGATCAACGCCGGCGGCTTCCTCGCCTTCTCGCTCTCGCGCCTGCCGCCGCTGCGCCAGTTCGGCACCCTGGCCGGCCTCGGCTTCCTGCTCTCGATGCTGGCCGACTTCACCGCGCTGCCGGCCGCGCTCTGGATCCTGTCGCGCGAGCGCCCCGACGAGGTGGCGTCCGGCGCGCTCAATGCACCGCGACGCAGTCGGGCGCGCCCGTGACGCGGACCAGGTCGTCGAGCAGTCGCCGATCGTCGGGGCGCATCGAGTCGCGATTCGCCAGGCAGAGGCACAGATGCGGGGCGGCCGGCGCGTGGTCGCCGAGCGCGATGTAGGCCTCCGCCAGCCGCAGGTGGTTCTCGAGCGCGTCCGGATGCGCGACCACCAGCTCCTCGAGCATCTCGAGCCCCTGCTCGGAGTCGCCGTGCTTCAGGAACGAGGACGGGGCGATCACGTAGAGCGTGCCGAGCAGGCGCGTCGCGGCGCCGTCGCGGAAGTTCGGGTCGAGCTCCCGGCTGCGCAGCCCCCAGCGCTCGACGTCTCCGATCAGGTTCGCTCCGAGGAGACCGCGCTGCTGCACGAGGCGGCCGGTCACGGCCGCCCGTGCGTAGGCGTAGGCGGCGGTGTCCTGCTCCTGCGCGGTCACCACCTTGTACGCGTACTCGCGATCCCCCGGCCTTTCCCGGCCTGCCGCGATCAGCGCCTCGAGCGCGTCGGAGACGGCGAGCGCGTCGTGCTGCTGCGCTGCGGCCCGCAGCTCCGGGCTGGCAGGCCCCCGCAAACCGGCGCAGGCAGCGAGCAGGACGCAGAGGAGCGCGGCGAGGGGGAGCGCGCGCTCAGCGACCATACGCGGCCACGACGTCTGCGTAGTCGTTCGGGCTCGCCGCGTCGAGCATGTGGATTCCGATCTCGGCACAGGCGTCCTGCCCGGCCTCGTCGCAGACGGTGCTCAAGCTCTGCTGGAACGTCTTGCGCTCCGAGGCCGGGGCCGAGGGGAAGGCGACCACCGCCATCGGCGGCAGCTTGCGGCTCTTCCACACCTCGCGCACCTGGCTCGCGCCCTCGAGATGCTGGAGCTCGCCGAGCTGCGCGTCGTCGATCAGTGCGCAGGTCGCCTCCCCGGCGAGGAGCTGCTTCAGGCTCTGCAGCGGGCGCTGGTTCTGCAGCAGCTTGAAATCGGCGAGCTTGAAGTCGCCGCGCGCGACCACCTGCTCGACGAAGCGCGCGTCGGCGGTGTGGTCGCTCGCCAGGACCTGCCCTTTGCAGGCGGCGAGATCGGCGGCGCTCTTGCTCACGATGAAGTACTGCTCGCCGCCTGCGAGCGTGGACGCCACGCGTCCCACGACCTCGAGGTGGTAGGGCTTGCGCATGGCGAGGAAGGCGGCGAGCGAGAGGATGCCGTAGTGGGGCTGGTGGGAGGCGAGGTAGGTCTCGGCGGCGCTGCGGGTGCTGAAGTACTGGCCCTTGGCCGACGCCCAGCCGTTCTGCTCGGCCGCAATGGCCACGAAGCGATCGACGTAGGGCTGCGCCAGGGTGGTGCTTCCGACGCCGTGCTCCTTCAGCACCAGGATCTCGACCTCGCCGTCGGCGCGCGCGGAGACGCCGAGCAGCAACAGGGCACACAGCACCGCGAGCGCACCACCCCGGACCCGTCGACGCACCTGGCCCCCTCCGAATCCGAAACCGAAAAAGAGCGCCCCGCCCGGGCGACGTGACAAGTATGCCACGGCGTAGGACACTCGGGCGCCGTCGCGGGCGACGCCGAATCGCCGTTCCGATCCCGTCCAGGACCTGCAGGGATTTCACCAGCCGGCGCGCGGAGGAGAGGATGTGTCGATCGCTGGCCTGGTGCTGTCCGTGCGCCGCGCCAGAATCGCGGCACCCACGCACTGAGGCGGTGGGGACAGGAGGGTCGAATGGGGGAGATCCGGACCTCGCGCGTGCAGATCCCCGCTCCGGACGGGGCGATGCGCGGCCACCTGGCCGAGCCGGAGGGACCCGGCCCGTTCCCCGCCGTGCTGGTGCTGATGGAGGCCTTCGGGCTGGTCCCGAGCATCGAGACCGTGGCGGACCGCCTCGCCGCCGAGGGCTACGTGGCGATCGCACCGGACCTCTACTACCGCGATGGGGCCGACGACACGGCGGCGTACGACGACCTGCCGCGGGCCATGCAGCTCATGGGCGCGCTGCTGCGTCGCGGTGACGCCTACGCGGCCGACGTCGCGGCGGCGATCGACTTCCTCGAGGCGCGCCCCACGGTGGCGCGCGGGCGCATCGGCGTCACGGGCTTCTGCATGGGCGGCGCGCTCTGCTTCGGCAGCGCGTGTGCCCTGCCCGGGCGGATCGCCGCGGCCGCGCCGTTCTACGGCGGCGGCATCACGCGCCTCCTGCCCGGCGCGGACCGCATCGACTGCCCGCTGCTCCTGTTCTTCGGCGAGCGCGACGCGCTGATCCCGCTCGAGCAGGTCCACGAGATCGAGAGCCGGCTCCGCGCGCTCGGCAAGGAGTTCCAGATCGAGGTGTACCGCGGCGCCGACCACGGCTTCTTCAACCCCGACCGCGCCGCGACCTTCCATCCCCAGGCGGCGCGCGACTCCTGGCAGAAGCTGCTGCACTTCTTCGGAGCGCAGCTCGGCTGACGTTCCGGATGCCGCGCAAGGGGAAGTTGCGCATGAGCTTCCTCTCGGAGCCGCGTTCAGGTCGGCCCGCGGTCCGACCGATACGAGGCTTCGCGCGGCTGGACCCCGCGCGGGACCTCGAGGCCGCGCAGAAGGAGCCGGGGCGACATGGGCGCTCCCGAGGAAGCCCGCGACGAGCCGCAGTTCCGCGTGCTGCTGATCGCCGAGCGCGATTCGGACGCGGATCTCGTGCGCGCCATCCTGGAGGGGCTCGCGGAGCCGCGCTTCCGCCTGACCCATGCGCGCACGCTGTCCGAGGGCCTCGAGACGCTCGAGCGCAACGAAGCCGACGTGCTCCTCATGGACATCGGGTCCGGCACGCCGCGAGAGCTCGCCGCCGCCTCGCAGGCGCGGGTGCGTGCGCCCCTGGTGCCCGTGATCGCCGTCGTCGAGGCCGACGACGAGGCGCTCGCCCTGCGTGTGGTCGAAGCGGGCGCACGCGGCTATCTGGTGAAGTCGGCGATCGGTCCGGGCGCGCTGGTCTGGAGCCTGCATCACGCGATCCGCAACCAGCGCATGTTCCTCGAGCTCAACATCGCGCGCGAGCGCGCCCGCCAGCTCGCGACCTACGACCAGCTCACGGGCTTCGCCAACCGCGCGCTGTTCCAGGACCGCCTGGAGCAGGCCGTGGCGTCGGCGCGCCGCAATCGCCAGAAGCTCGCGGTGCTGTTCCTCGACCTCGACGAGTTCAAGCACATCAACGACTCGCTCGGCCACCTGGCCGGCGACGCCCTCTTGCGCCTGGCGGCCCAACGCATCGGCACCTGTCTGCGCAAGAGCGACACCGGAGCGCGTCTCGGCGGAGACGAGTTCGCGATCCTGCTGACCAATCTGGCCGAGGAGCGCGACGCGGAGCTCGTCGCGCAGAAGCTGCTCTCGCTGCTGCGCGAGCCGCTCCCGCTGAAGGGCCGCGAGCACCGGGTCAGCGCCAGCATCGGCATCGCGTGCTTCCCGAACGATGCGACCAGCCCGGAGGAGCTGCTCAAGAAGGCCGATAGCGCCATGTACCGGGCGAAGAGCTCGGGGCGCGATCGCTTCGCCTTCTGGGAGCCGACCACCAACGGCGACGTGCTCGAGCGCGCCGCGCTCGAGCACCGGCTGCGCGTCGCACTCGACGGCGGCGAGCTCTGCCTCCACTACCAGCCGGTGGTCGACGTGAGCCGCGGCCGCGTGGTCGGCGCCGAAGCGCTGATCCGCTGGCGGCATCCGGAGCTCGGGCTGGTGCTGCCGGCGGAGTTCCTGGCGCTCGCCGAGGAGACCCAGCTCATCATCCCGATCGGCGAGTGGGTGCTGCGCACGGCGTGCCGGCAGGCCGCCCGCTGGCAGGCGAGCGGCCACCCCGGCTTCCGCATCGCGGTCAACGTCTCGCCGCAGCAGTTCCAGCCCGGCGAGTTCGTGGCGATGGTGCGCGACGCGCTGCGCGAGAGCGAGCTCCGGCCGGACTCGCTCGAGCTCGAGCTCACCGAGCGCAGCCTGCTGCACGACGGGCAGCGCACGCTCGCGCAGTTCGCGATGCTGAAGGGGCTCGGCGTCCGCATGGCGATCGACGACTTCGGGACGGGCTACTCGGCGCTCGCCTACCTGAAGCAGCTTCCCGTCGACACGCTGAAGATCGACCAGTCCTTCGTGCGCGCCGTCACCACCGATCCGGCCGACGCCACGATCACGTCGACGATCGTGCAGATGGCGCACGCGCTGAACCTCTCCACGATCGGCGAGGGCGTCGAGCAGACCGAGCAGATGCAGCTCCTGGCCTCGTACGGCTGCGCGCGCATGCAAGGCCACCTGTTCAGCGAGGCGGTCGAGTCGGACGAGTTCACCCGCCTCCTGTCCGCGCCGCCCTTCTGGTGGATGCGATCCGGTTAGCGCAGGCAGCGCTCGGGCAGGGGCGGCGCAGCGGCGAGCCCGGCAGCGAAGCCCGGGGGCGGGTCGCTCCACGGGGCGAAGCCGCCTCCCGCGCTGCCGCGCAGCATGGCGCCGCCATATCCGTCCGGGTGGAAGAAGGCACGCACGACCACGATCTCGTCGCGCGCAACGGGGACGGGTCCTCCAGCGCGCGTGAAGGGCTGCTCGTCCGGATGGCTGTGGTCGAGGATCCGCCGGTAGGCGAGCGAGCCGTCGGGGCGCACGACCTCCCACCAGCTCGCGTAGTGGGCGCAGCCCTGGTCCGGGCTTCGCACCGTGACGCGGAGCTCGTAGGCGCCGGGCTCGCCCCCGACCTCGACCGCGACCACGTCGGCGACCTCGCGCCCCGCTGCGAAGACGGGCGCGGCGCAGAGGCAGGTGGCCGCGGCGATCGCTCCGATCACGTCCGGCAGGATCCGCACGCGCTGTCCTCTCGAGGCGACGCCGACACGATGGCACATGCGGCGGCCTGCGCGAGGCGGACGAAGGCTCAGCGCTTCCATCCGAGCTGGTAGACGACGCGCCGCTGCGCCGCGTCGACCTCGCCGATCCGCACCTCCCCGTCGACCTCCATCAGGCCGAAGCACGCGCCGAGCGCGGCCTCGACACCGATCAGATAGGGGCGGCTTGCGACCACGGTGGCGGGAAGGCCCTCGTACACGAGACGCCCGGCGCCGGGGCCGCCGTCGAACCAGCGCAGCTCGCCGGCGTCGCGGTAGAGCTGGCCCCAGACCTTGGGGCTCCAGCGGAAGAGCCGCGCCGGATCGCGCCCGAGCAGCCGCATCGCGGCCGAGACCAGCGACGAGAGGACCGGCGCCTCGAACGTGGAGGCGAGGTTCTCGTACATCACCTCGCGGGCGCGCGGCTCGCCGGCCTCGGCGAACAGGCACTCGGTCACCTCGACGTCGAGCGCGACGGGGAGGAAGGCGATCGAGGCGGCGTCCTCGACCAGGCGCAGCGTCTGGGGCCGCAGGCGCGCGCGCAGCCGCGTGCCCAGGCTGGCGTCGGCGCGGTCGGCGGCGTCGAGGGTCGACTGGACGAAGCTCGCCAGGATCCGCGCCTCTCCCATCCGCGTTCCATCGACCGGCCCGCAGCGCCTCTGAAGCGTGCAAAGTCATTAGCCGGCAACGGAGGCGCAGCTCTGTTGCCTCAAGACCGGCCGTCGAGTGGGCGATCCAACGGGTGCAGCGTCGCTCGGTCCGGCGGCGACCGGCGCGCCAGGAGGGGAGCCCCACGAGCCCATGGCCGTCACCGTTCTCTGCGCCGACGCCGACCGCCACTTCTGCCGCATCGTCTCGCGCGCGCTCGGCGCCGAAGGCTATCGCGTGCTGGTCGCGCACGACGGCGACGCCGCGCTCGAGGCCGTGCGTGCAACACCGCCCGGCGTCGCGCTGCTCGAGTGGTCGCTGCCGCGCCGCGAGGGACTCGACCTGCTCGAGGCGATGCGCGCGCTCGGCGGCGCCGCCGCGTCGATGCCCGCCTTGCTCCTCTCGAGCTCGGCCTGCTCGCGCATCGACCTGGAGCGGGCCCGCGCCCTCGGCGCGGCCGCGGTGCTGACCAAGCCGGTCGCGCTCGAGGATCTCCTGTCGCAGGTCTCGCGCCTGCGCAGCGGGGCGAGCAAGGCGGGCTCCGCGACCTCCGCCACGGCGACCTCTGCCGCGGCGGCCCCGCCGCGGCCGCGGCCGCCCAAGGCCGCGCGGCTCTCGGGCACGCTCGACGAGCTCCCGTTTCCCGCGCTGCTCCACGAGGTGCACGGGCTGCGCGCCTCCGGCGTGCTCACGCTGCGCACGGCGGGGGAGGATCGGGTGAAGCAGATCCAGCTCTCCGAGGGGCGGCCGGCGGCCGTGCGCTCGAACGCGGCGCGCGAGCGGCTCGGCGAGTGGCTCCTGCGCAGCGGGCGCATCCCCGCGCAGGCCTACACCGAGTCGATTCGACGCATGCGCCGCGGCGAGGGTCGCCAGGGCGGGATCCTGGTGGCGATGCAGGCACTCTCCGAGGATGAGCTGGCCGACGCGCTGCAGCAGCAGGCCGAGGAGAAGCTGTTCGAGATCTTCGAGTGGAGCGACGGCCGCTTCGAGCTGGTGCTCGGCGGCAAGATCGATCGCGCCACCACGCTCACCGTGACGCGCAGCCCGGCGGACCTGATCCGGGTGGGCGTGCGCACGCGCTTCCCGCTCGAGCGCATCGATGCCGTGCTGGTCCGACATCGCGAGCACGCGGTGATCCGCGGCGCGAATCCCTTCTACAAGTTCCAGGAGATCGAGCTCGGCGCCGAGGAGAAGAGCCTGCTCGAGGAAGGACGCCGCGCGCTGGCGGTCGAGGAGCTGATCGCGCGTCCGGAAGAGGTGCGGCGCTCCGCCTACGTCCTGCTCGAGACCGGGCTTCTCGAGCTGCGCGAGGGCGAGGCGGTGCGCACGGGAGGACCGGCGGCGCGCGTTCGACTGCATCCGAGCGGCGGGCCCGGGCGCCAGGCGCGTCCCGCCGCTTCGCGACCCGCGACCGCTGCGCCGCCGCCGCGTCCCAAGCCCGCACAGCCGGTGCGCATCGAGGCCCCGGCGCCGCCCTCGCCCGCGCGGGTCGAGGATCACGCCCACTACGCGGCCGATCGCGATCTGCGCGCGCAGCTCGCGGCCCTGGTCGAGCAGGTCCGCGTGACGAGCCCCTTCGCCAAGCTCGGCGTCACCTCCGACGCCGACGAGAATCAGATTCGAGCCGCCTATACCCAGCTCGCCAAGCAGACCCACCCCGACCGCTGGTCGGGCGCGAGCCACGCCGTGCGAGAGCTCGCCGAGGAGGCGTTCCGCGAGATCACGCGCGCCTACGAGGCGCTCTCCGACCCGGAGCGCCTGGCCGCCTATCGCCGCGACCCGCAGCGCGACGCGCGCGACGCCGACGCCCTCGCCGAGGGCCAGCGCGCGCTCGCGGCGGAGCAGGAGTTCCAGAAGGGCGAGGCGCGCCTGCGCGCGCACGACTGGAACGGAGCGCTCGTGCACTTCGAGCGCGCCGTCGAGCTCTACCCGGACGAGGGTGAGTACCTCGCCTACAAGGGCTGGGCGCACTATCTGACGAACGGGCACGAGGGGCTCAACAAGGCCTTCGAGCTGGTGAAGCGCGGCGCCAAGCTGGCGCCCGATCGCGAGAAGCCGTGGCTGTTCCTCGGCCGGCTCGCCGAGGCGGCCGGCCGCCTCGACGTGGCGGAGCGCATGTTCGCCCGCGCCATCGAGCGCCGGCCCGACTCGATCGAGGCGATGCGCGCGCTGCGGCTGCTCGAGATGCGCAAGCCGAAGCGCGGCCTGATCGGCAAGCTCCTGCGCCGCCAGGGCGCGGGGGCGCGCCGCGCCCGCGACGACCGCAGCTAGGGGCGCGCGCATGGCGCGCAGCGCCTGGCCCTCCGGATCAACAGGCATGGCGCGCAGCGCCTGGCCCTCCGGTTCGTCAGGCTGGGCTACCCTGCGCGGCCACAGGGGGAACGCGGTGCGGGCTCTGGGGATCGCGGCGGTCTTGTGGATGGCACTCTCGCCGCTCGCCGCGCGAAGCGAGCCGGCGGGCGACGACGGCCCGTCCCGTCCTCGGCCCGCGGTGCTCGCGCGCGGCCTCGCCGCCTACCACCGGGTCGAGCAGGCCGGCCTGGTGCGCAACGAGCTCCTCACCATCATCGACTACGCGCTTCCGTCGTCGCAGCGCCGGCTCTGGGTGATCGATCCCGCCTCGCAGCGCGTCTTGCGCCGCGAGTACGTCGCGCACGGGCGGGGCTCCTCGCCCGAAGGTGATCCCGATCACGCGGTGCGCTTCAGCAACGACGAAGGAAGCCATCGCTCGAGCCTCGGCACCTTCCTCACCGGCACCGTCTACCCGGGCGAGCACGGGCTCTCGCTCGAGCTCGTCGGCCTCGATACCGGCCTGAACGATCACGCTGCCCTGCGGCGTATCGTGATGCACCCCGCGGCGTACGCGAGCGCCGACTTCCGCGCGAAGAGCGGAGGGCGGCTCGGCCGGAGCTGGGGCTGCCCGGCCCTCGACCCCGCCGTCGCGCGCTCGCTCATCGATCGCATCGAGGACGGCAGCGTGGTCTTCGCCGACTTCGGTCAGGGCGGATAGGGATAGCCGCGGGCGAGCGCGCGCTCGAGTCGCGCATCCAAGCCATAGACGTCGTCGAAGAAGGCGATCGTGCCGTCGCGCCGCGCGAGCGCCGTGGTGTAGTAGATCACGACCGGGACGGGCGGCTGCACGGGAACCGCGAGCTCGCTGCTGCGGACCATCTCGCGCGCGACCCGGTCCGCATCCCAGCCCGGCGCCCCGCGCAGGACCCACTCCGCGAGCGCCGCCGGCTGTGAGAGCCGGATGCAGCCGTGGCTGAAGTCGCGGCGCGCCTCGGCGAACGGCGCCTGCGACGGCGTGTCGTGGAGGTAGACGTTGTTGCTGTTCGGGAACAGGAACTTCACGCGGCCGAGCGCGTTCTTCGGTCCGGGTCTCTGGCGGAGCTGCGCCGCGCCGCTGGCGAGCTTCTCGATGCTGGCCGCCGTCGGCGGGAGCACCTGGCCGCCGCTCACGATCTCCATCTGCTGCGCCGCGAGATAGCCCGGGCTCTTTCGCAGCTTGGGAAGGATCTCGTTGCGCGTGATGCTGCGCGGGACGTTCCAGTAGGGCGCGAACACGACGGTCTTCATCGCGCCGGTGAAGATCGGCGTCTCGTGGCGCAACGCGCGGCCGACCACGACGATCATCTGCACCGACGGCCGCTGATCCGCGGCGATGTCGTCGAAGGCCCAGAGCTCGAAGGCCGGCACGTTCACGAAGACCGCGCGGCCGGACTCGAGCGCCGGAATCCAGCGCAGCCGCTCGAGCGCCAGCTCGATCTGCTCGACGCGCAGCGAGGCGGGTACGGCGAGCTCGCGCGCGGTGCCCTTGCCGATCACGCCGTCCGGCGCGAGGCCGTGGCGCGCCTGGAAGTGCTTCACGCCCTCGACGAGGGGGCCGTCGTAGACGCCGGGCGAGGGCGCCGCAGACGCGGGCATGTCGCCGAGCGCCGCGAGCCAGCGCGCGAGCTCGGGCGCGGGGGCCAGCGGCGCGCCCGGCTTCGACGGTGCGGCGATCTGCACCGGCGCGAGCGAGGGGTCGGCGGCGATCTCCCGGTAGCGAGCGAGCTGCTCCTCGAGCAGCCGATTCTGCGGGAAGTGCGGCTCCGCCTGCTTCACCACCTCGCGCACCCGCCCGTCTCGCACCGCGCCGGCGACGAGCGCCGCGAGGTCGTACTTTTTGGGATCGATGTCGAAGCCGAAGGCGAGGTGCTTCGGATTCACCCGGCCGATGTGGAGGTCGGAGATGTTGCGGAGCAGCCCGACCGAGAGCATCGCGTCGAAGCGCGCCTGCTCCTGCGTCGAGGCGCTCGCTCCGAGCGTGCGCGACGCCTGGTCGAGCTTCTCGGCGTCGTAGTCGCGCGGGTCGAGCCCCTTGGCGCCCGCCTCGAGGAGCACCGCGATCGCCTCGCGCGCCTGCGGGGTCGGCTGGCCGGCGTCGAGCCAGAGCGGGGCGTAGCTGCGCGGCCCGTACAGGGCCTCGAGGATGCGCTGGTAATCCGGGAAGCGCGGCCAGCGCATCCCATCGATGTGGGCCGCGCCGACGATGGCTCGGAGGGCATCGGCCGTCGGCTCCGGCTGCCCAGTCGGAGGCTGGGCGATGGCTCGCAACGCGCCGGCCGAAGCCCAACCGATTGCGATGGTGGCGAGCAGAGCGAGGACTCGGCGTCGACCGTGCACCGGAGCGTCTCCGTAAGGGGGCGCGAGTGTGATGGCCGATACCCTCTCGTCAACCTCCGGCGCCCGCGGGGAGACCTGGAAACGTCCCCGAAGGCGGCATCTGCGCACCCCATCGGAGCGGAACCAGAGCCGGAGTGTCGTGTTCCACGTGTTGCGGCAGGCGAATGGCCGGCGTGTGGCCGGCGTCCGAAACGATGGATCGCTGGAGGAAACCATGCGGACCTTGCTCGCGAATTCCTGGGTCCGGACCAATTTTGGGGTCCACAGGCTTGCGCTCGGGCTCGTCGCCGCGATGGCGCTCGTGCTGGGCGCACCGCAGGCGAGCCAGGCGGGCGGCTGGCACGGCGGATGGGGTTGGCACGGCGGGGGGTGGCACGGTGGGGGCTGGCACGGCGGCACCTCGGTCGTGATCGGATTCGGGGCGCCGGTCGGCTTCGGCTGGGGCGCTCCATTCTGGGGATGGCCGGCGCCGGTCGCCGTGGGTGTGCCCGTCGGCGTCCCAGTCGCCGTACCGGTTCCGGTGGCCGTGCAGAGCCAGCCCCAGGTGTTCGTCCAGCAGGCGCCGCCGCAACAGCAGCAGCAATCCGATGCATCGGGCTACTGGTACTACTGCCAGGATCCGCAGGGCTACTTCCCCTACGTGCGCCAGTGTCCGGGCGGGTGGATGCAGGTCGTCCCGCAGACGACGCCGCCCAGCTAGGAGGCCGATTCCAGAGTCGGCCTCCGCGCAGCGAGGCGCAGTCCGCGGAGCCGAGCGAAGTTCAGCGGCTAGGAGGCCGACTCGAGAGTCGGCCTCCGCGCAGCGAGGCGCAGTCTGCGGAGCCGAGCGAAGGTCAACAGCTAGGAGGGACGGTCGCGATGAGCCGATCGGGACTCGGGGCAGCTTGCGTCGCGAGCGCCTTGGTGTTGGCGGCGTGCGCGAACGTTCCAGCGGGGCCGAGCGTGATGGTGCTGCCCGGGCAGGGCAAGCCCTTCGACCAGTTCCAGCACGACGACCAGACATGCCGGCAGTTCGCGAACCAGAACACCGGCTCGGCGAGCGGCCATGCCAACCAGTCGATGGCGAGCGGGGCCGTGATCGGAACCGCAATCGGTGCCGGCCTCGGCGCCGCGATCGGAGCCGCCGTCGGCCAGCCCGCCACCGGCGCCGCGATCGGAGCTGCGAGCGGCCTCCTGTTCGGGACCGGTGCCGGCGCCAGCGCCAGCACCGCCACCGGCGTCGCCGTCCAGCAGCGCTACGACAACAGCTACCTGCAGTGCATGTACGCCTACGGGAACCAGATCCCGGCCGCGGCGCCCGCGTCCGCTCCGGCTCCGGCCCGCGCCATGCCTTCGCTGCCGCCGCCGCCTCCGCCCGCTCCGATGCGGAGCCTGCCGCCGGCGCCGCCCTCGGGTCCGGCTCCGCCTCCGCCGCCGTACATCTGAGCGCGGCTCCCGGCGTCAGCCGAGCGCGAAGCCGTCGTAGCCCTTCGCGGCCACCTCGTTGCACCGCTGCACGTAGGGCGGGAAGCCGAGGTACGGCATGAACACGCGCGGCTTTCCCGGGACGTTCGCGCCGAGGTACCACGAGTTGCACGACGGGAAGAGCGTGAGGCCGGCGACCTCGTTCACGTGCGCGACCCATGCGTCCTCGGCGGACTCCGTTGCGACGATCGCGTCGAAGCGCCGGGCGCGCATCCACGCGATGCAGTCCGCGATCCAGTCGACGTGCTGCTCGATCGACGGAACCATGTTCGAGAGCACCGAGGGGCTCCCGGGCCCGGTGATGAAGAAGAGGTTCGGGAAGCCGGCGGTTCCGAGACCCAGGTAGGTGCGCGGGCCCTCGGCCCACTTCTCGCGCAGCGCGCGGCCGCCGCGGCCGCGGATGTCGATCGCGAGCGCGGCGCCCGTCATCGCGTCGAAGCCGGTCGCGAAGACGATGCAGTCGAGCGCGTAGCGCGCCCGCGCCGTGCGCAGGCCGTCGGCGAGGATCTCCTCGATCGGCGCGGCGGCGACGTCCACCAGCGTCACGTTCGGGCGGTTGAACGCGGCGTAGTAGCCGGTGTCGACGCAGAGCCGCTTGCAGCCGATCACCTGCCGCGGAGACAGCGCCTCCGCGACGGCGGGATCGCGGACGAGCGAGCGGATCTTGTCGCGGACGAACGAGGCCGCTGTCTCGTTGGCGGCGCGGTCGACGAGCAGGTCGGCGAACGCCGTGACGAATCCGAGCCCGCCCTGCTGCCAGCGCGCCTCGTACTCGCGCGCGCGCTCCGCGGGGTCGACCTGGAGGGCCGCGTGCTCGCCCGGCGGAAAGTTGGCGCCGAACGGGAGCTGGGCGTTGCGGCCTCGGAAGCCCGCGTAGTCCGCCTTCACCTGGCGCACCCGTTCGGGATCGAGCGGCGCGTTGTGCGCCGGGATCGAGTAGCTCGGCGTGCGCTGGAACACGAAGAGGTGTGCCGCCTGCTCGGCGATCAGCGGGATCGACTGGATCGCCGACGACCCGGTGCCGATCACGCCGACCCGCTTCCCGGTGAAGTCGACGCCCTCGTGCGGCCAACGGCCGGTGTGGTACGTCGTGCCGTCGAAGCGCTCGAGGCCGGGGAAGCGCGGCGTGTTGGCGGCCGACAGGCAGCCGGTCGCCAGGATCAGCAAGCGGGCCGAGACTGCGCCGCGCTCGGTGTCGACGCTCCAGCGCGCGCTCGCCTCGTCGAAGCGGGCGCCGCGGACGCGCGTTCCGAGCTCGATGTCGCGGCGCAGGTCGAAGCGGTCCGCGACGTGCTCGAGATAGCGCAGGATCTCGGGCTGGGTCGCGTAGCGCTCGCTCCACTCCCACTCCTGCTGCAGCTCGTCCGAGAACTGGTACGAGTACTCCAGGCTCTCGATGTCGCAGCGCGCGCCCGGATACCGATTCCAGAACCAGGTGCCGCCGATGCCGCTCCCGGCCTCGAACGCGCGGACGGCGAGCCCGAGCCCGCGCAGGCGGTGGAGCATGTAGAGGCCGGCGAAGCCGGCCCCGACGACGACCGCGTCGAGATCCCGCGTCACGGCGCCCTCCCCGGCGAGTCGGAGCGACCGCAGCTCGCTGCCCTCGGAGCTATAGCCAACGCCGCACGGATCGCTTGTAGCGAAGGTAGGTGTCTCCGAACTTGCGCTCGAGGTAGGCCTCCTCGTGGCGGATGGCCGACACGTAGATCACCAGGAGCGCGGGCGGCAGCAGCGCCAGGATCCAGCCGTTCCCCCAGCCGACGCCGATGCCGGCCTGGATCAGCGCCATGCCGACGTACATCGGGTTCCGCGTCCACCGATAGATCCCCGTCGAGACGATCTCCGGCGTGGTCTTCCACGGCGTCGGGTCCTGCCCGGTGCGCCGGAAGAGCCCGATCGCCGCAGCCATCAGCGCGACGCCGAGAAGCGACAGCACCGCGCCGAGAGCAATCCGCGCGCCGCGCGCGACGTCGAGCCGAAGCGGTGGCGCGAACGCCTGCAGCAGAGCCCCCGCGATCACCGCGAGGAGGTAGACCAGCGGCGGTGGGAATCGGACCGCTGCCGCGTCCGGCACTCCGGAGGGCTCGGCGGAGCTCACGGTGGAGTGGATAGCACGGGCGATCCTGCACCGGGATTCCGGTTTCCGATCGGCAGCAGTTCTCCACCAGCGTGAGGCGCTCTCCCTTCGGGGCGCAACTCGACACCTGCAGGCTCATCGCGGCCACTTCTTCTCTGGACGTTGATCGCGGGAACGGCGCTGCGGCCATGAGAGGAGACAGTCTGCCGCCTCCCCCGACTCGGCTCGCGCTCGTGTACGTCTCCCTGGCTGCACTCCTGATGCCGCTGGGAGCCGGCGCGCAAGTCACCTTCACGATCGACAGCGTGGCGCGCGATCGCGACGCCAACCCGGGCGACGGCATCTGTGCCTCGGCCAAGGGAGAGTGCACCGCCGAGGCTGCGGTCATGGAGGCCGCTGCGCTCCTGCGAAGAGGGAGCGCGCGCTCCCTTCAGAGCGGCCACCCCCCGCTTCGGCCTCGAATCGTGAATCCCCTGCCCGCGGAGGCGTTCGTCGCGGCCTGTAGTCGACCGGTCGCAGGATCCGTGTTCACCGTGAACAGCACGACCGATGCGGACGACGCAAATCCCGGCGATGGCCTCTGCGCCACCTCGGCCGGCGAGTGCACGCTGCGCGCAGCGGTCACCGAGGCGAACGCTCTCCCCGGCCAGGACGAGGTGGACCTTCCGTCCGGAACGTTTCCGCTCGCGCTCGGCCAATTGAGCATTTCGGACGACCTCATGCTGCGCGGGGCGGGCATGACCCGGACCACGATCGATGGCGGCGGCGGCGATCGAGTTCTCTCCCTCGGTGAGGGTGGTGCCGTCCATGTTGATATTGCGGGCGTCCACATCACGCATGGCACGACGTCTTCGTCGGGCGGGGGCATCCTGGCGGGTGGTGCGGTCGTCTCGATCTCCGACTCCTCGATCACCGACAACCAAGCAGGCGTCGACGGCGGCGGAGTCGCCTGCGACCAGGTCTGTGCGCTCGTGATCTCGGGGAGCCGGATCACCCGGAACCGCGCGGTCGGCTATGGCGGCGGCATCGAGGAGATCATCAGCAGCGCACTGACGATATCCAACAGCACGATCGCCTCGAACCACGCCATGCTCGGCGGGGGCATCTACTACTGCGAATCGCCCACAAACATCTCCGGGAGCACCATCAGCGACAACATCGCTGATACCGATGGAGGTGGCCTCTTTCCGATAGGACCTACCACTGTCATCAATTCGACGATCAGCGGAAATATCGCGGGCGGCAGAGGCGGCGGCTTGTTCGCCTATGAGGACGACGGCTCTGGTAGTGGCGAGCCGTGCGTCTACGGAGGCGCGTCGTTGCAACTGACGAACGCGACTGTGGTCCGCAATTCTGCGACGGAGGGGGGCGGGGTCGCCGCACACTCGGGAGGGTGCACCAAGATCGGCTGTAACTTCTCGGCGTATCACGCCTACCTCGCGAACAGCCTGATCGCTGCGAATTCGGCGACCGCTTCTGCGGATTGTGCGAGCCTTGCCGATGGAGATCCGGCCTTTGTAACGGTCAATGACGCCCTGATTTCCGCTGGACACAACCTCATCGGAGACGGGAGCGGCTGTCTCCCTGCCGGCGCCGATCCGACCGATCAGATCGGAACGGCGGCGGCCCCGATCGATCCGCTCCTCGGTCCTCTCGGCGACAACTTCGGCCCGACCCTCACGATCGGGCTTCTCCCGGGCAGCCCGGCCCTCAACGCGGTGCCGGTCGCCGACTGCGTGTACGACGACGACGGCGACTCGACCACGCCGGAGGTGCCGCTCAGGGCCGACCAACGCGGCGTGCCTCGCCCGCTCGGTGGTGCGTGCGACATCGGCGCTTTCGAGGGTCTCGCGCCGAAGTGCGACGACGGCATCGACAACGACGGGGACGGAAAGATCGACTTCCCGGCCGATCAGAAGTGCCTCGCGTCCTGGTACAACTCGGAGTCGGAGCGCTGCGGCCTCGGCGCCGAGCTCGCGCTCGTGCTTCCGCTGCTGATGCGACGGCGAGCGCGACGGAATCGGGAGCCTCTTGCTTCCCACGAGGCGGCAACGGGCTCGCGCGAGTGGCGCTAGAGTCTCCTCGAGCCTGCGAGGGAGGGAGGGCCCCATGGCGTCCCACGCCGATGCGCTCCTCGAGTTCTACAGCGGTGAGGTACTGGGCGAAGCCATCTACTCCGCGCTGCTGGGCACGGCGCGAAACGACGACGAGCGCCTGAAATGGAGCACGCTGCTCCAGCTCGAGACGGAGACGAAAGCGTGGCTTCGGGCGCCGATGGTCGCCCACGGCGTGAGCATCGTGGAGCAGACGGCCGACCGGGACAAGGGCATCGCGCTGGCCGAGCAGCTCAAGGCGTTGACCTGGACGGTGCAGATGCGCGCCCTGCGCGGGGCGATCCTCAACGACTTCATCCCGCGCTATCAGAGGCACGCCGACGCCGCGGGAACGCGAGGTGCGCTCGATCAGCAGGCGGTCTGCCTCTACATGGTCGAGCACGAGAGAGCCCAGCTCGAGTTCGCGGAGCGCGAGCTCGCCGGCGCCAGCCCGGACCGATCGCTCGAGCCTCTGGTGAAGCTTCTGAGATACCCGATCCAGAGGTAGGCAGGCGGCGGAGGATCATGGGCTCGCCCCGAAGACCAATCTCCCCTCGAAGAGAGTCATCGAGACCTTCGCCTTCGCCACTTCCGCGGGCTCGATCGCGAACAGATCCCGATCGATCACCACCAGGTCCGCCGACTTTCCCACTTCGATCGATCCCGTCTCACCATCCAGGTTCATCAGTCGCGCGCCGCCGATCGTGTAGGCGGCGAGCATCGTCGCGAGGTCGGCGCGCTGATCGGCACCGAGCACTTCGCCGCCTGGCGCGCGGGGATCACTGCGCGTCAGCGCGACCTGGATCGCCGCGAGCGGATTCATCGAGGAGACCGGCCAGTCGCTCCCCGCCGCGAGCGGCGCGTTGGCGCGCACGAGGCTTCCGATCGGATACATGCGCTCCGTGCGCGCCGCGCCGAGCGCGGGAACGTCCAGCTTCATCGCGTAGTCGTCCGGAAACGCCCAGAGCGCCTGCACGTCGGCGAACACGCCGAGCGCAGCGAAACGCGGCAGGTCGGCTGGATCGACGAGCTGGAGATGGGCGATCTGGTGACGCAGGTCGCGCGGACCGTTGTGCGCGCGCGCCGACGCGATGGCGTCCAGTGCTTCGCGCACCGCGGCGTCGCCGATGGCGTGGAAGTGGAGCTGAAAGCCCTCGCGGTCGAGGCGCGTCGCGAGATCGGCGAGCCGATCGGGTGGAAAGTTCGGACTGCCGCGATCGCTGCTGCCCTCATAGGGCTCGAGGAGGTACGCCGTCCGCGATTCTGCGACGCCGTCCACGAAGAGCTTCACGGCGCCCGAGCGCACGTGCCGCGTGAAGTCGTGGCTGCGGCGAGCGACGAGCTCGGCGAGCTGCTCGTCGTCGCTGCGCTCCGGATCGAGCCATAGGGAGAGCAGCACGCGCGCGTCCAGCAGGCCGGCGGCGTCGAGCAGGCGATACGCCCAATCGTACGCCGGGACCGTGGCGCGCGCCTCGACGAAGCTGGTGATCCCGACCTGGTTCGCCTGCGCCACCGCGCGGCGCAGGCCGCGCAGCGCCTCGATCGGACCGATGTCGAAGGCGAGCGCCTGGACGGGCCGCATCGCAGCCTCGCGCAGCGTGCCCGACGGCTCGCCGAAGTCCGACGAGCTGCGCCCGCCTTCGGCTCCCTGTGTGCCGGCCGGGTCGGACGGGGACTGGCTTGCGACGCGCTCGATGCGCCCCCGCGGCGGATCGGGGGTCGTGCGGTCGATCTTCGCCGCAGCGAGCGCGCGCGAGTTCACCCATGCGGAATGACCGTCCTCGGCGATCAGGAAGACCGGCCGGTCCGGCACGATGCGGTCGAGCAGCTCCTTTCGCGGGTTGGCATCCGGGAACGCCGAGAGCGCCCAGCCACTGCCCGCGATCCACCTGATATCCGGATGCGCAGCCGCATAGTGCGCGATCGCCTCGATCAGGCCCGCCTCGTCGTGGACGCCCGAGAGGTTGCACGCATCGAGCGTGGCGCCGCCCTCGAGCATGTGGACGTGCGCATCGACGAACCCGGGAAGCAGCAGCTGGCCAGCGAGATCGACGCTTCGCGTGCTCGGACCGACGAAGCGCGCGGCCCCTGCGTCGTCTCCCACGTAAACGATGCGGCCGTCGGCGATGGCGACGGTACGCGTCGCGGGTGGCTGCCGGTCGGCGGTGTAGACGGTGCCGTTGCGAAACACCCAGGCGGCGCTGCCGCGATCGCACGCGAGCAGCAGCAGCGTTGCCGGCAAGACCACGAGTCGCGACCAGCGCACGCCTCCTCCG
This sequence comes from Myxococcota bacterium, assembly GCA_035498875.1. GTDB lineage: Bacteria > Myxococcota_A > UBA9160 > SZUA-336 > SZUA-336 > VGRW01. Next base: position 9,146 of record DATJZP010000023.1, on the reverse strand, counting down.
ATCGACGCAGGATGCCACTGCTGCTATCGCCCAGCTTGCGCCGGGCCATCGTCGAGTCCGCCGCGGCTCGAGCCGCCATCGATGATGGCCCTAGTCGAACGGCATCAGGCCAACCGTGGCGCTGTTCAGGCTGGTGAGGGTGAAGCTCCTCGAGACGGAAGGATCGCTCACTCCGGCCCGGGCATCACCGTGAGCGAGACCTTTGATGCCCTCGGATCATTGAGCAGCTCGAGCCTCGCGGCGCCCGGCCGCGAGGTCACGAACGCGCCCTGCACCGAGACGCGATAGCCGTTCGGATAAACCGCGGGCGGGAGGACGATTCCTGTCCGGAAGGGAATCAACCGCCTGCCGTCGGGCCGCTTCGTCGCGTACTCGTAGGTGAGCATCCGCGTCGCCGGATCGAAGGAAAGCGAGAGCGGCGTGCCATTCGTGGTGAGCGGATAGGGGCGGGTGACCGCACGCACCACGTCGGCGCGCAGGTTGTCGTCCGTCGGCGGCTTCGTTGTGTCGACGATCATGTGTCCGGTATAGGACCAGTAGATCCAGGGCACGAGGTCCTGATCGAACTGATCGCTCTCGAGATCGATCACGTCGGGATCGTCCGTCCCTCCCCACTCGGTTGCGAGCACCGCGCTTCCAATGCGCTCGCCCACGGCGACAGCGTGATTGATGACGGCGAGATTGCCCTCCGGGGATGACGCGTAGGCGTGGAAGGAGAATGCACTCTTCGGCGCACCGATGGCGGGAAGGGCAGAATCGGTGAGTCCGAAGTTGAAGAGCGAGAAGGGCTCGACGAAGATCAGCGTATCGGGATCGACCGCTCGCACGGCGCTTGCGAAGCGCTCGTAGAACGGCACCAAGAGCTGCGATTCCAAGTCAGGGCAGCCCGTCAAGCAGCTCACGAATTTCGTGCCCGGCCACGGCTCGTTCATGGCTTCGAGACCGAGCACGTAGGGCTCGTCGCGCAGGCGGGCGGCGAGCGCGGCCGCAGCCGCAGCGTAGTGATCCTGTAGACCGATGCCGTCCGACGCCAGCCCGTTGGCCCAGAAGTTGTCGAAGGCACGCTTCAGGGCCGGGTTCGTCAGATAGTAGGTCGGGAACGGGTCCGGAGGATCGGGGAGTCCGTCCGTCAGCGTGGCCCAGGCGGGCATCCCGTTTCCGTGCGTCGCCGGCCCGTAGCCATCCTGATGGAAATCGAGCAGAACGAAGATCCTCTGGGCCGCGAGATCGCGGACGCTCTGCACCAGATGCTCGATGTACTCGAAGTCGATCGTCCCGGGCTCGGGCATCAACCCTTCGAAGACGACCCCCAAGCGCACGACGGAGAACCCCCGCTCTGCGAGGAATGCGACATCGTCGGAGCCGAAGCCCGTTGCCGCGGGATAGAAGGGTGCGTCCTTCTCAACGTCGTTCACCCCGCGAAGGAGCACGACACGTCCCGCCGCATCCACGAGCCAGCGACCCTCGGAGTGAAGCGGAGGGAGGGGATCGGAGAGGTGTCGGCTGCGCAGCCGAGCGGCGCCAGCCGAAGGAGCGGGTACGAGCGCGCACAACAGAGAAAGAGCAGACAGGATCATCCAAGCGGCTCGGCGCAGCGACATCATGGGGCGCCCCGTTTCCTCGCTGGCCGGCCGTCAGGCGTCCTGATGCCGCCGTCTCACGAAGCCGAGACTCGCCACGGCTGCCAGCCCCGTCGTCCAGGCCGACGCCTCGGGAACGTCGAGATAGGTGTAATCGAACCCGCTGGCGAACTGGATGTCGGGATTGCCCAGAACCGGCGCGTTTCCCGCACTCAACTCCTGGATGATGAGACCGCCGGTGTTGGAGTAGTCGGCAAAATTGCCGATGACCCCGAGGCTGAGGGAGCTCTCGCTGCCCACGGATACGTTGAGCGTGTAGCCGATCTCATAGACATCGCCGGGGACGAGGCTGAGATGCGCGTCCCAGCGGCTGGCGGGAAAATCGCTCAGCGACTGGAAGGCCGAATTCAGGGTGACGTCGCCGGTGCCGAAGGAGGCGCCTCCCCGCGGGTCAGTCGCGTCGAATAGGGAACCGTTCACCTGGATCAGCCCGGCGCTGAATGTGCCGTTCGCGGCCACCTGGAAATCGAGCGTCAGGGGTATGACCACGGTCAGGCTGTCGACGAAGGTAACGGCCGCGTCCGCGTCTCCGAAATTGGTGAAGTCTGCGCTGCCCGGAAGCGGCACGACGGCGTCGGCCCGGATGTGCACCTTGTTGTCCTTGACCTCGACGGTGGTCATGTTGCCGCTGGCCCCGATCGTCTCGAAATAGGGTGCCAGGGCGGCCGCGCCCAAGGCGTCAAAGTTCACCGGCGGCGGAGCCTGGGTGCCAGAATCCGTTTCGCTCTGGGCCGATTGGGAAACCCTGAGCTCATTGGTGACAGTGACTGACCCCGCCACCGCGCTGGTGACCCCCGCGGTCGCCAACGCCAGCGCCGCCCAAATCGTGTGATGGAGCTTCATCCTGGGTCCCCTGAGACTTCTTTGCCTCGACCGCCGGCAGAGCGAACTCTACAACGCCGTAACGACACCGGCGCCTGTCTATCTCTGCCCGATCGTTCCGTGGCCCGATCACCCGATTCTCCGGGGAAGCCGGCTCCCTCCGCCTCGCAGACGTCGCTCCGTCCGACGGAGGCGCCCAGGCGCTCGGCATCAGCGAGCGCAAACTTCGCCAGCTACTCCCGCGAGTTTGATCGACTGACTGCCTGACGGAAAAGTGTGGAATGCCGGTCGATGCGGTCGTCCGTGAAGCGACCTCACCGACGAAAACGCCCCCGGCCAGTGACCGAGGGCGTTCAGGAATCGTGGCGCGCCCGACAAGACTCGAACTTGTGACCTTCAGCTCCGCAAAGTGAGCGCTCCTGCGCGAAGAAGCGAAGAGATGCGGGAACTCAGCCGGGTAGAGGTAGCTGCGAGGCTGGCCGATCGGAGGATTTGGTGTCCAAGTCCCCCCAGACTCCCCGCAGCCGCCGTTTACGGCGCTCGGGGAGCTTCAATGGCGGGCCTGCAGCCGACCAAGCAGGTGAACGTGATCCTGGGCACGCCTTTGGGGGGGCGAGGTGCTCTTCTGCGCCCGGATGCGCAATCTCAATCAGGTATCGCGAGACGACGCATCGATACCGCCAACGGTTTGTGAGGAGCGGGCCCTCTGGGCACTCCTCGAGGCACCGACCGTGCACGAGGCGGCGGAGCGATCGGGCATCTCTCGCCAGACTCTGGAGCGCTATCGGCTCCGCCCCGCATTTTCGTGCGGTCCGCCTCGTGTGCCCTGCATGTGGACAAGATGGCGTCCAAGGCATTGGCTTCGTTGCGCTGTCGTCGACGATGAGCCGTGCAACGGGGAGCCGGATCGGTCTCTCGTTTTCAAGGTCTCTCGTTGTCACCGAGGGATGTCGCCAACCCGTTGATTGCGTCTGGGCGGGCGCGCCCGACGCTGCGCTGCACCGACGACCTCCTCGAACGAAGCCGCGAGCTTCCAGGCGAGGTCGGCCACGTCGGGCACGGCCGCGCCGTCGGCGTCCAGTCCTACGTACAGGCGGTCGCGGTAGCCGTAGAGTGCAATGCTGACCGGGCAATGAGAAGCGACGGGTGCGAAGGGGTAGGCGGCCGTGATCTCGGCGCCGGCCACGTAGCGCGCGGTCGGAACGCCCGGCACGTTGGTGACGATCAGCCCGATCGCCTGCGATCCGGTGAGGGCGAGCGTCCGATAGAGCGGGCGCGGCAGTACTGCGAGGAGCGCTGCCAGCTGCGGGAAGAACTGGGTGGCCGGGTGCGCCTTGCGTTCCGACACGCGCCGGTGGATCTCGCGGAAACGCCGGCCCGGGTCGCGGATGCGCAGCGGGAGGCGTACCTGGATGCCCGTCGCGCGGTTGCCTACGCCGGCGCCGAGCCCCCGCTCGGCCGGCGGGCGCAGGTTGATCGGCACCAGCGTCAGTAGCTCCGCGACCTCGGAGCAGCCCTGGTCGCGGTGCCAGAGTCCGATCGCGCCGGCCACCGCCGTCAGCATGACGTCGATCATCTGGCCGCCGAGCGCGCGCTTGGCCTCGCGCAGCGGCGCGAAAGCCAGGTCCAGGCCCGCGAGGCGGCGCGCGCGCCCGAAGTGGCGTAGCGGCGAGTCGCTGCGGTAGCGCGCGTCGGCGGCGATCGCGGCGGCGACGCGACCGGGCGTTACGAGGTCGCCGGGATGGAGCACCGCATGCCACAACGTCGCCGCGACCGACCGCGTGCGCGCGGCGTCCTGCTCGATCCGATCGCGCAGCGCCCACCCGAGTCGCGTTGGGAGAGACGGCTCGGACCAGGAGCCGGGCGGCTTCGTCGCGGGCGCAGGCAGGGGCTCGCCAGCCCGGTCGCCGTCGCTGATCGCGGCGAGGATGGCGTTCCCGCCGACGCCGTCGGCTACCGCGTGGTGGAGGCGGAAGAACAACGCCGAGTGCTCGCCAGGGAGGTCGATCTCGATCAGCTCCCAGAGCGGCCGGCTGCAGTCGAACGGACGCTCGTAGATCGGCCCGAGCGTGCGGAAGAGCGCCGCGAGCTCGTCCTCGTCGCCGAGCGGCGTCGGCAGCGCGTAGCGCCTCACGTGGAAGTCGAGGTCGAAGGTCGGGTCGTCCTCCCAACGCGGGAGTGCCAGGTCGAACGGCGCATCGACCACTCGCTGCCGGAGGCGCGGCACAGCATCCGCGGCGCGCAACGCCGCTCCGCGCAGGCGCTGCGGATCGGGCCGGCGGTCGAGGAGCATCAGCAGCGCCATCGCGATCCGCTGGCGCGGCTGGTCCGCGTACCAGAAGCCCAAGTCCTCCGGCGAGAGGGGAGTCGAGCTCCGCGAGCGGCTCGGCGACATGCTCTCACTCCCTTGCGAGCGGCATGCCCAGGCATCGCGTCCGCAAGCCGCCAGCGGCGGCGAGGAGAGCCGTGAAGCGCCGAGGCTTGGCGGGCAGACGAGGCAGGATGGCGCACCCGCTGCGCACGCTCGTCTCGCTGAGGGGGCGAGTGGGCTGGCCAGTGACGAACCCCGCCTTCGCCGGGAGACCGCGGTGCCTCGCGCTACTAGGAATCATGCGGTGGCACGCCGGCTGCAAGACACCTCCGATACGCGCACCCCCCTGAGGTGGCGAAGGGAGGAGCGATGACGCAAGCGAAGGGCAAAGGCGACGGACGGGCCGCGGTACGCAGGCTCGTGGATCTCGATCTCGTGCAGGAGATCCTGGCGCGTCCCGGCTCGCCGCGACCATAGGAGACCATATGGGCAATACGACCAATCGCGTCAAAGGCAAGATCGAAGAGCTGGCGGGCAAGGCCAAGGCTGGCGTGGGCAAGACGATCGGCAACGAGCAAATGCAGGTCGAGGGCAAAACCAAGCAGCTGACGGGCAAGGTCAAGCAGGAAGTCGCCAAGGCCGGCGAGCGCGCGAAGGGCAGAGTCGAGCGAGTCGCGGGGCTCGCGAAGCAGGTCAAGGGCAAGCTCAAGGAGCTGAAGGGCGTCGCGCGTCAGCATGCACACAAGTAGGTCGCGCACCCGCTACACCTCCGTCGTCACCCCGCCTGGAGGATCGTTCCGTGCAACTCGTCGAGGCTCTCGAAGCCTTCCAGAAGCGCGTTCCGGTCGGACGCGACCGCGCCCTACCAGCTTCTCAACGCCGTCACACCGGTTCAAAATGGGAGAACGCAAGATGACGCGATCGCGAACTCGGGTAGCCTTGCTGCTCGCACTCGGATTCCTGGCGGCGCCCGCCTCGGCGCAGATCCCGGACGCGCCGACCCTCCTCGCCGCGATGGGCCTGACGCCCGATCAGGTCCAGCAGGTGATGTCCGGCCAGATCGTGCGCGGCGCGATCCAGCCCGCCAGCGAGCGCGAGCTCGTGACCGCGGTGGCCTTCCTGGTGCACACGTCGCCCAGCCAGTTGGTCGCCGACCTGAAGGCGGGCCTCGGGACCAAGGTCGACCCCGATACGCTGGCTTCCGGCGTATTCAGGGGCGCCGGCAGCGCCGCCGACCTCGCCAAGCTCACCCTCGAACCCGGCGCGCAGAAACGCGCGGCTGCCTACACCGAGGCCGCGCCCGGCGGCGATCTCAATCTCTCGACGCAGGAGATCGCGTCCTTCAACAAGCTCGCGGGGAGCGACGTCCCCACGGTGACGGCGGCGGTGCGCAGTGCGCTACTCGCGCGCCAGACCGCGTATCGCCAGCAGGGTCTGGCCGGCATCGCGCCCTACGCGCTAAAGAGCGGAAGCCGCTCGCCCGCCGACGAGCTCCGCACCGCAACGCAGGCGTCGAAGGGGCTCCAGCGCTACGTCCCCGCCGCCTATCAGATGCTGCTCGACTACCCGAACTCGAAGCCGGCCGGCACCGAAGAGGTGTTCCGCTGGGCGCAGATCAACGCCCACGGCACGCCGACCCTCACGTTGACGCATGCCGCCTTCATTCCCGACGGAGACGCCTGGGTCGTCGTGCAGCGCATGTACTACGTGAGCACGGGCTTCAACTCCGTGCAGGCGGTCGCCGGGCTGATGCCTGTGGAGGGCGGCACCGTCGTTGGCTACACCAACCGCACCTCCACCGATCAGGTCGCCGGCTTTGGTGGCGGCACCAAGCGCTCGATCGGCGGCAAGCTGCTCGCGTCACAGCTCGAGGCGCTCTTCAAGAAGGCGCAGGCCGCGGCAAAGCATTAGCCCGGGCGTCGGCAGATCGTTAGCGATCCCGCGTTGCCCGGATGGCCCATCGTTGCGAACTCGAGGAGCCCCTCAGCCCTGGCCCTTGAGCTGCTCTTTGGCCTTCTCTCGCTCGTCCCGGGCTTCCATCATCAGGCGGTAGGCGATGTAGTACTTGTAGATGTTGGAGACGTAGGTCACCGTCTCCGGCCCGATCTTCTCGGCGGCGACATACTCCACGTTGTGGAACCAGATGTTCGGATCCAGTCCGCGCCTGGCAGCTTCCTTGCGTAGCTGGGCAATGCGGCTCGCGCCCGCGTTGTAGGAAGCGAACGTGAACAGCGCCTTGTCCAGCTTGGTCATCGGCTCGTCACCGTAGTATTTGTCGATCATCCATCGCATGTACTTGACACCGGCGTGAATGTTCGGATCCACCTGGGTGATGTCGCCCACCTTCAGCTCCTTGCCGGTGGCGGGCATGACCTGCATCACGCCGATTGCCCCTACCTTGCTGCGGGTGGACTGATCGAGCTTGGATTCCTGGTATCCCTGGGCAACCATCAGCAACCAGTCCACGCCGTACTCGTCTCCGTATTTCTGGAAGAAGGGAATCAGGTCGAGGAACTTCTTCCGCTCGGACTCGGAGGCAGCGTCCTTCACGTACTTTACGCTCGTCAGGTAACGCTTCAGGATGGTATTCCCGAGGACCCTACCCTTGCCGTGGCGAGCCAAGAAATCGTCGAGCGCGGCCTTGAGTTGCGGGCTGCCCTTGCGGATCGCCCAGGCGATGTCGCCTTCGGTTGCGACGGCGACGTCGTCGTGCACCGTGACGGCGGGGAACACCTGCTTCCAGAAGTCGGCCACGTGCTTGTCCACGACGGTGAGCGGAATCAGTCCGGCGTTCACCATCTCGATCAGATCCTCGTCCTCCATCTCCTGCGGTGCCTCCTTGATGATCACCGCAGGCTTCTTCTCGCTGGCGAAACGCCGGTTGAGAGCCAGCAGACTCTCGGAATAGGCGGACGCCTTGCGAACGAAGACCGTCTTCCCCGCCAGGTCGTCCACGCTGTTGACCGCGGGTGACGCGGGACCGGACACCACCAACTCGCTGACGTGGGGATATATCGACGAGGAGAAATCGACGAGCTTCCGCCGCTCTTCGGTAATCGTGAGGTTACACGCCGCGACATCGCCCTTGCCGTCGGCCACTGCCTGTAGCATGTCGCCGCGGCCGATCGGGATCATCACCACCCGCACCTTGAGGTGCTTGTGCTCCAGCTTTCTCCGTTGTGCCAGCTTGTGGTTCAGGTCCTTCTCGAACTCGTGAAAGGCGTCGGCGGCCGCGCCCCGCTGGACGCCCTTGGTGATGAAGAAGAAGGTCTTGCTGTAGCAGCTCAGGACTCGAATCGAGTGCCGCTTGATCATCCCATCGAGGTCGCCAGTCCACGGCTTCATCGTCTCTTCGGGCGCGAGAGTGAGCTTGCCCGGGTCTGGCTCCGTCTTCGCGGGCGTCTGGGGCGGCCGCGGGGGTTCGGTGAGGCCGCGATCCTCTCCCTTGTCAGCGGAGGGTGCTTGCTGCGGTTGAACGGCTGTCCCCTGCTCCTGAGTAGAGGTCGCGGAATCGGGCTTGTCGCAGCCGATCACTCCGGCAAACAGCGCAGCGGAGAGAATTGCGCCGAGCGCCACGAGCTTCGTCTCTCTCACAACCCACCGCCATGCTCTCATCGCGCAAACACCATCCGGCGTCGTGGGACGTGCCGCAGCGACGCGCCTATTGCTCCTTCAGGTGCGCGTAGAGGATGCGGCGTACCTCCTCGATGGTCGCGGGCGTCGCTTGCGTCGAGTGGCTGTCGCGCACGATCAGCTCGGAGGCGACACCGTCGATGTGGGCGCTCGTATACTTCACCACTCCGTCGTCGCCTTCTTCCGGCGGCCCGTCGCCCTGCACGGCAATGATGGAATGCGCCTCCACGCCGGGAGCGATCGGGAGGGAAGCAAGTGTCTTGAGGAACGGGTGCGACCAATTCATGTTGTCGATCGCCGTCGGCATGTTCACCGCCGTCTTCGCCGCACCGACCGGATCGAGCGTTACCAGATCGAAACTCACCTTCACCAACTTCGCGGGAAAGTTCACCAGCCGGCGGGCGATGTTGCCGAGAAAGTTCTCGGCCAGGAAGCTGCCGCGATGCGGCGTGCAAATGAAGACCACCTCGGTGACGAACGGCAAGGGCTCGACGAAGATGCTGCGGCGCAGCAACTCCTTCGTCTCCGCAGAGAGGTTCGCCTGCTGAAACGGCACCCGAAAGTTCGCATCCCAGAAGCGCGTGCCGCTGTCCACGACGGTCATCTTGGTGAGCAGACCGCCTTGACTGTGGCCGATGACCACCATCTGGCGCAGCGCAGGGTCCTTGCCCTCCGGATCGATGTCCTGCAACGCGTGCTGCAGGCCTTCCCGCAAGCCCATGGCGGAGTACGCGACCGGG
>DATJZP010000022.1:0-18980 GCA_035498875.1 Myxococcota bacterium | reverse complement strand
GGCTACCTCGTCTACTTCACGCTCGCGGCGGCGGCGGTGACGTTCCTCGTCACGCGCGACGCCAGGGCGACGATCTCGGTGGTCATCGCGGCCGGCGCCTGCGGCATCGCCGCCGGGACGCCGCTCGCGATCCTCGGCGCGATCGGCCGCGCCGCGCGCCAAGGCTCGATCATCAAGGGCGGGATCGCGCTGGAAGTCCTCGGACGCGCCGACACGATCGTCCTCGACAAGACGGGCACTCTCACCTTCGGGCGCCCGGAAGTCGTCGCGCTGCGCCCGGCGCTGGGACTCAGCGATGGCGAGCTATTGGAGACGGCGGCGACAGCGGAGCGGCCGTCCGAGCACGCGCTCGCGCGCGCGATTCTGGCGCGGGCGGCCGATGTGAAGCCGCGCGACCCCGAGCAGTTCGAGGCGTTTCCGGGCAAGGGCGTCCGCGCGATCGTCGACGGTGTCGAGGTGCTCGCGGGAAGCCGCGCGTTTCTCGCCGGACGAGACGTTCGCCTGCCGGAGGTCTTGCCCGAGGCCCACGGCGGCACCGAGATCTTCGTGGCGAGAGCGGGAACGTTCCTCGGGTCGATCGAGGTCGCGGACACGTTGCGTGGGGAGGCAGTCGAGGCGGTTCGGTCCTTGCGGACGATGGGCCTTCGCACGGTGCTACTCACGGGTGACGCCCGCCCGGTTGCCGAAGCGATCGCAAGCCAGCTGGGTGTCGACGAGGTCCGCTCGGAACTCCTTCCGCACGACAAGGTCCGCCGCGTGCGCGAGCTCACGAGCGACGGGCACACGGTCGTCATGGTCGGCGATGGCGTGAACGACGCCCCGGCGCTCGTCGAGGCGAGCGTCGGCATTGCGATGGGTTCCGGGACCGACGTCGCGCGCGAGTGCGCGAGCGTCGTGCTGATCGGCGACGACCTCCTCAAGCTCGTCGAGACGCTTCGGATCGCGCGGCGCTGTCGCCGAATCATCCACGCGAACTTCGCGGGCACGATCCTGATCGACGGCGCGGCGATGGCGCTCGCGGCGGTCGGGATCCTCACCCCCATTCTCGCGTCGGTTGTCCACGTGGGCTCCGAGCTGGCTTTCATCCTGAATTCGGCGCGCCTACTGACGCGGCCAGCAAGAGCGTCATCGGGAGCGCGCTCGGTCGAGGACGCCACCACACAGGGGAAGGCGGCGGCGCCCTGGGGCGCAAGCCGGACGCGGGTTGCCTAGTGGCCGCTGGCAAGCCCGTAGTACACCCACGGCGACATGGACGACGATGGATGGACTGACGGTCTTTGGCTTGTTCGCAGTCTCCTCGATGCTGGTCTGCTACGCCCTCGAATCACGCAGCCACTGGTTCATCTTGGGATTTGCCGGCGCCTGCGGACTTGGCTCGGCCTATGGCTTCCTTCAGGGGGCTTGGCCGTTCGGACTCGTCGAAGCGATCTGGGCATTCGTTGCGCTGCGGCGATGGTGGAAGGCGCGCTCTACTCCGGCCGGGTCGGACACCTGAGCAGCCGCTGGATCGGGCCGCCGTCGCCAAGAGGTCGCTCGCGATCAAGGCTGCTATGACCGCGGCAGCGCGCTGAGCTCCGGCGGACGCGTGCGACGGTGTCGTCGATGATCGGCAACGCCGAGCGCGCTACGCGATGATCTCGCGTCGGGCATCCGCGTCGAGGAAGCCCTGGGCGCGGATGTTGGCTCCGCGGGCGTAGTTCAACCCGACCTCGCCGACCGCGACGGGCTACCCGGAAACGACGGCTTCCAGCGGGTCAGCATCGCGCACGAGCTGGGTCACTTCTTCCTCGCAGGTCATCCGGAAGCACTCTTCGCCGAGTCACTATTACACGAGTCACACGCGGGATTCGCGAGCACGAGCCCGTTCGAGATCGCGGCCGACGCGTTCGCTGCGAGCCTTCTGATGCCGCGGAAGCTGTTCGAGGCCGAGACGCGGCGCGCTCCCGAAGGCATCGACGGCATCAGGCAGCTCGCGGACAAATGCATCACCTCGCTAACGGCGACCGCGATCCAGTTCGCGAGATACTCGGACATGCACATCGCGGTCTTGCTCAGCGAGGGCGACCGCGTGTGCTTCGCGACGATGCCCGAGCCGCCCCGGCAGCTTCGCGGTATCGGTGACTGGCTTACTGCGGGCGATCCGTTGCCAAAGCGCACGGCCATGGCGGGCTTCAACCTCGACCCGCATCGCGTGGAGCGCGGGGAGAGCCGGAAGGAGGCAGCAGGCTCGCAGCTTGGTTTGGCGGCGACAGGGACTTGGAGCTGAACGAGGACATCGTCGGTCTCCGGGGCCTACGGGAAGACGCTCACCGTCCTCACTCCGGCCGACGACGTCGATCCGGAGCCCGACGAGGACGAGAGCGTGCACGCGGACGGGCTCGAACGACGCCCACGCAAGTGCGCGACGCGTCGAGCGTCCCTGGTGGCGCAGGGCGGAATCGAACCGCCGACACGCGGATTTTCAGTCCGCTGCTCTACCAACTGAGCTACCGCGCCAGAGAACCGGAGCCAGGAAGCTGGTGCGCCGGGGGTGTTGGCGGCCCGGGTCCGGCGCGGGCGCGCAGTATGGCTCAGCAGGGGGCGGTCGTCACGCGGCGGGCGGAGGCGGCGAGCATGGTGGGCTGGAGGTCGCCGCAACCGCACGCCGCGTGAGACCACTTGTCGGTGCGTTGCTGGAGGCAGGCGAGGACAGGCGGACGTCCCTGGGGAGAGGGGCGATCCGGCTGGGTTCGGCCCGACGTCCCGCGCCGGTGAAGGGACACCGGCGCGGGCTGCGGCGTTTCCCGGGGGCGGGCCCGGGCGCTCGGGCAGGGTCGGCATGAGGGGGAGAAGGCTGCCGAGTCGGTTCCGAGCTGTGGCCGCGAATCGGATCGAGTGCTCGCCATCGCGTGCTCTGACGCGCGTATTCACGAGTGAGTTCCTGACAGTGCGATGAGAAGCGGCTCAGTGCGCCGGCGCAGACGCGGGCGTGGGACTTTCGACGCGGATCGAATCGACGACGACGTTCTCGAACGGACGGTCGCGTCGGTCGCGCGGCACGCTCGAGATCTGGTCGACGATCTCCTGACCGGACAGCACGTGGCCGAACACCGTGTACTGGCGGTCGAGCTGCGGGCGCCACGACTCGGAGCCGGTGGTCATGATGAAGAACTGACTCCCGGCGGTGTCGGGCTCGGACTGGCGCGCCATCGACAGCGTGCCGGGCAGGTGCGGTGAGTCACTGAACTCGGGCGCGATGAAATAGCCGGGCCCGCCGGTGCCGTCGTTGCGCGGGTCGGAGTCCTTCGACAGCGGGTCGCCGCCCTGGATCATGAACTTCGGGATCACGCGGTGGAACGTGGTGCCGTCGTAGAAGTGACTGTTGGCGAGCGACGTGAAGTTCGCCACGTGGTGCGGGGCGAGCTGGGGCAGGAGCTCGATCCGTATCTCTCCGCGGTCGTGCACGCGAATCACCGCGAGCGGCCCCGTGGGTGGCTGCGCGCGGCAGCTCGCGAGCGCGAGCACGCACAGAAACGCCAGCCCGAGCCGGTTCATCAGCACGATGCGCGCGCACGCTATCACGCCCCGGAGGATCCTGTGTTACGGTCGATGCCGATGCCGTCCCCCCGTTCCGTCACCGCGGTGCTGGCGTTCGTTGGGCTGTCTCTTTTCGCTGCGCTGCCGCTCGGCCACGCCGAGAGTCCCGGGCCGGCCTGGGGCACGCGCGGCATGGTCGTGACGTCGGTCGGGCCCGCGGTCGAGGCCGGGCGCGAGATCCTCGGCAAGGGCGGGAACGCGGTCGACGCGGCGATCGCCACCGCCTTCGCCGCGGGCGTGGCGCACCAGTACAGCTCGGGGCTCGGCGGCGGCGCGTTCATCGTGGTGCACATGGCCGAGTCGGGTGAGTCGGCGGCGCTCGACGCGCGAGAGACTGCGCCCGCGAGCGCGAAGACCGAGAACTACGTCGACCTCGACGGCAAGGCCATTCCCGACCGCTCGCGCATCGGTCCGCGCGCGATCGCGGTGCCCTCGCTCGTCCAGGGCTTGTGGGAGCTCCACCAGCGCTACGGGTCACTCGACTGGAAGGAGCTCTTGAAGCCCGCGATCCGGCTCTGCCGCGACGGCTTCGAGGTGGGCCCGAACCACGTGCGCATGCTCCAGATCATCGCGCCCAAGCTCAAGGACTACCCCGAGACCGCGCGCATCCAGCTCGACGGCGGAAAGATCCCTGCGCCGGGCTGGCGGCTGCGCCAGCCCGACCTTGCGAAGACACTCGAGCAGATCGCCGCCGGCGGCGGCAATACACTCGCGCGCGGCGCGCTGGCGCGACAGATCGCCGACGCGAGCGGCGGCGCGCTCAGCGTCGACGATCTCGCCAGCTACCACCCGATCTGGCGCACGCCCGTGCGCGGTCAGTACCGCGGGCTCGAAATCGTGTCGATGCCGCCGCCCAGCTCGGGCGGGATCCTCCTGCTCGAGATGCTGAACGCGCTCGAGCCGTACGACCTGGCGAAGCTGGGGCTGAACTCGAGCGAGGAGATCAACCTGGTGGCGGGCGCGATGAAGCTCGCGTTCGCGGACCGCGCGGTGTATCTCGGCGATCCCGACTACTGGACCGTGCCGACCGAGAAGCTGATCTCGAAGGAGTACGGTGCCGAGCTCTCGGCCCAGCTGCGCACGCCGCCATTCTTCCTGCGCGCGCCGTGGAAGTGGGGCAAGGCCTGGATCCCGCCCGCGCGCGCGCCGCTGCACGCGCCGCCCACCGACGCGGGCACGACCCAGATCTCGGTGGTCGACGGCCAGGGCAACGCCGTGTCGATGACTCAGACCGTGAACACGCTATTCGGGTCACTCATCACCGTGCCCGGCACCGGCATCGTGCTGAACAACGAGATGGACGACTTCTCGATCACCCCGAACTCACCGAACGCCTGGAACGCGCTCGGCACCGAGGCCAACGCGATCCGGCCAGGCAAGCGCCCGCTCTCGAGCATGACGCCCACGATCGTGCTCGAGAACGGCCAGGTGAAGTACGTCGTGGGCAGCCCGATGGGCACGTTCATCATCACCGCGGTGCTGCAGTCACTGATCGCCGCGATCGACTTCAAGCTCGACCCGCAAGCCGCAGTCACCGTGCCGCGCGTGCACCACCAGTGGATGCCCGACCAGCTCACGGTCGAGCCGGGCCATCCGAAAGACGTGCTCGACAAGCTGCGCGAGTGGGGTCACAACGTGCAGCCGAGCCCCTATCCTCTGGGGGCCGTGCAGCTGATCGCGCGTGACCCGGCGACGGGAGCCTGGCTGGGCGCCACAGATCCCCGGCGCGACGGCGCGGCGCTGGGCTATTGAAGCCCGCGCTCGCCGCGCTCGCGTCCCTTTGCGCGGTCGCGCTCGCGCTGCCCGCCCATTCCGGAACGCTCGACCGCATCCGACAGAACAAGAAGCTCGTCGCCGGCTACCGCGCCGACGCGCGGCCCCTGTCGTACCAAGAGTCGGGCCACGCCGAGGGCTACTCGGTCTCGCTCTGCGAGCAGGTCGCGCTGGCGCTGCGAGCCGAGCTCGGCCTGGCCAAGCTCCCCATCCAATGGGTCAAGGTCGAGAGCGGCGAGCGCTTCGAAGGACTGCAGTCCGGAAGGATCGACCTCTTGTGCGGCGCCGCCAGCGACACGCTCGAGCGCCGCAAACAGGTGTCGTTCTCGCTGCCGATCTACCTGACGGGCATCAGCGTGCTCGTGCGCAGCGACGCGCCGGCGTCGTTGCAGAGGGCGTTCGACGGCGAGGGCGATCTCGCGCGTCTGCCCATCGGGCCGGTGTTCTCGGCGCAACAGGGGACGACCGCCGCCGCGTGGCTGGCCGAGCGCGGGCGGGAGGCCAAGCGGGTCCCGGTCGCCAGCTATGCCGAGGGCGTCGAGCGCGTGCTCGCGGGCACCTCCGATGCGCTGTTCGGCGACCGCGCGATCCTGCTCGACACGATCTCGCGCAATCCGCGCGCCGGTGAGCTCGCGATCATGAGGCGGCTCTTCACCGAGGAGACGATCGCGCTGGCCAGCGCGCGCGGCGACGCCGACTTCCAGCTCGCGGTCGATCGTGCGCTGAGTCACATGTACCGCACGCCGAAGTTTTGGGAGATCTACGGCATCTTCTTTGGCAAGCCCGACGCGGACGCGCGCACGTTCTTCCTGCTTGCTGCGCGTCCCGACTGACGTCCCTCGCTTCGGGCGAAATGTGGGAGAATCCGCGCCGGGGGCTGCTCGCGGGAGTTGCGCATGGGTTCGATGCGATCCAAAAGCCTGGGGTCCCTCTGCGCGGCGGCGGCGCTGCTCGCCGGCTGCAGCAAGCAGGCCCCGCCGCCGCCTTCGCCGCAGGTCGTGGTGGCGAACGTCGAGACGCGCGACTTTCCGGTCACGAGTGAGTGGCTGGGCACCACCAAGGGCGAGGTCGACGCCGAGATCCGCGCCCAGGTCTCGGGCTATCTGATCGCGCAGAGCTACAAGGAAGGGCAGCAGGTCAAGAAGGGCGACGTGCTGTTCCGGATCGACCCCGCCCCGTTCAAGGCGTCGCTCGCCGAAGCGCGCGGGCAGCTCGGATCGGCGCAGGCGAACCTGCAGCGCGAGCACCAGAACGTGGAGCGCTACCGGCCGCTGGTCGACTCGGGCGCAGTGAGTCGCCAGGAGTTCGACAACGCCGTGCAGCGCGAGCGCGCGGCGAAGGCCGAGAGCGACACCGCGAACGCGGCGCTGCAGAAGGCGCAGATCGATCTCGGCTTCACCGAGATCCGCTCGCCGGTGGACGGGATCGCGGGGATCGCCAAGGGACAGCTCGGCGAGCTCGTGGGCCCGGCATCCGGGCCACTCACGACCGTGTCTCAGCTGGATCCGATCGTGGTGTCGTTCCCGCTGAGCGAGCAGGAGTATCTGCGTTTCGCGCCGCAGATCTCCCAGGCCGTGAAGGAAGGCGAGTTCAAGGGCGGGACGGTCGAGCTCGTGCTCGCCGACGGCAAGACCTATCCGCAGGTCGGCGTGGCCTATCCCGCGGGCGGTGGCATCGACCAGCGCACCGGCACGATCACGATCAAGGCGCGCTTCCCCAACCCCGACAACGTGATTCGCGCGGGCCAGTTCGCGCGCGTGCGTGCGAAGACACAGACCCTGAAGGGAGCGCTCCTGATCCCGCAGCGCGCGATCATCGACCTGCAGGGCCAGAAGCAGGTCGCGGTGGTGACGGGCGACAACAAGGTCGAGCTGCGCACGGTCGTGCTCGGCCCGAAGTCGGCCACCGAGCAGGTCGTGAGCTCGGGACTCGCGGCCGGCGACCGGATCGTGATCGACGGCTACCAGAAGGTTCGCCCCGGCATGACGGTCGTGGCCGTGGCGGCGACTCCGGACGTCGCCGCTCCAGCGCCGGGTTCGAGCGCGGAGAACTGATCCCGTGAGCGAGTTCTTCGTTCGCCGCCCGATCGTGGCGATCGTGATCTCGATTCTCATGACGATGCTCGGCGTGGTGGCTCTGGTGCAGCTGCCGGTCGCCCAGTTCCCCGAGATCGCTCCGCCCGCGATCCAGCTCGCGGCGACTTACGTCGGCGCCGACGCAGTCACGACCGAGCAGTCGGTCGCCACGCCGATCGAGCAGCAGATGAGCGGCGTCGACCAGTCGATCTACATGTACTCGGTGAACGCCAACTCGGGCAACACCACCCTGTACGTGAACTTCCAGGTCGGTACCGACGCCAACATCGACCAGGTGCTGACGCAGATGCGCTACCAGCAGGCGGAGTCACAGCTGCCGAGCGAGGTGCGCGACTTCGGCGTCACGATCAAGAAGTCGACCACGAGCCCCCTGGCGCTGTTCTCGATCTACTCGCCCAACGGCAGCTACGACGCGCAGTTCCTCGCCAACTACGGCTACATCAACGTGAACGACCCGATGACGCGCGTGCCCGGCGTGGGTCAGGTCTCGATCTTCGGCGCGGGTCAGTACGCGATGCGCATGTGGGTGCGGCCCGACGTGCTCGCGCAGCGCGGCATCACCGTGCCCGAGATCGTCTCGGCCATCCAGCAGCAGAACAAGGTGAATCCCGCGGGCCAGATCGGCAGCGAGCCGGTGCCCCAGGGCCAGGAGTTCACCTACGCGGTGCGCGCGCAGGGCCGGCTGGTCACGCCCGAAGACTTCGAGAACATCGTGGTGCGCGCGGCGCCCGACGGCTCGGTGATCCGCGTGCGCGACGTGGCGCGCGTCGAGCTCGGCGCGCAGACCTACAACCTGATCGGCCGCCTGAACGGCAAGCCCGCGGCGATCGTCGCGATCTACCAGACGCCCGGCTCGAACGCGATCGACACCATGCGGCAGGCGCGCGCGCTGATGGAGAAGCTGAAGCAGAGCTTCCCCGCCGACCTCGACTACGTGGTCTCACTCGACACCACGCTGGCCGTCACCGAAGGCATCAACGAGATCGTGCACACGCTGGTCGAAGCGATCGTGCTCGTGATCCTGGTGGTGTTCATCTTCTTGCAGGGCTGGCGCGCCACCTTGATCCCGCTGCTCGCCGTGCCCGTGTCACTCGTCGGAACGTTCGCGGTGTTCCCGCTCTTGGGCTTCACGGTGAACACGCTGTCGTTGTTCGGGCTCGTGCTCGCGATCGGCCTCGTGGTCGACGACGCGATCGTGGTGGTCGAGGCCGTCGAGCACCACATCGAGCACGGGCTGTCGCCGCGCGAGGCGACGCTGAAAGCGATGTCGGAAGTGTCCGGCCCCGTGATCGCGATCGCGCTGATCCTGTCGGCGGTGTTCGTGCCCACCGCGTTCATCCCCGGAATCACCGGCCGGCTCTACCAGCAGTTCGCGATCACGATCGCGGTCTCGGTGATCTTCTCGGCGTTCAACGCGCTCACGCTCTCGCCCGCGCTGTCGGCGCTCTTGCTGCGGCCGCGCAAGGAGGCGCGCGGCCCGCTCGGCGCGTTCTTCCGCTGGTTCAACCGCGTGTTCGGCAGCGCCACGAACGGCTACGTGAATTGGTGTCACGTGCTGATCGGGAAGTCCGGCCGCGCCATGCTGCTGTTGCTCGGCATGACCGTGCTCGCGGGCGTGGTCGGCTCGCGCCTGCCGGGCGGCTTCCTGCCGGAAGAAGACCAGGGCTATTTGTATCTCGCGGTGCAGCTGCCCAACGCCGCGTCCCTGCAGCGCGCCGACGCGGTCTGCAAGCAGGTCGAGGCGATCCTCGGCGCGACCCCGGGCGTGCAGAGCTACAACACGGTCACCGGCTTCAGCCTGCTGTCGCAGGTGAACGCGACTTACACCGGCTTCTTCTTCGTGACCCTGAAGGACTGGGGCGAGCGCAAGGCGCCCGAGGAGCAGTACGCCGCGATCAAGGCGCACATCAACGGGGCGCTGTCGCGGCTGCCCACCGCGCTGGCGTTCGCGTTCCCGCCGCCCGCGATCCCGGGCGTCGGCACCGCGGGCGGAGTCACCTTCATGCTCGAGGACCGCGCCGGCCGGGGCATCGAGTTCCTGGCACAGAACACACAGCAGTTCATGAAGGCGATCCGTGAGCGGCCCGAGATCGCCATGGCCACCACCACCTTCCTGCCCACCGTGCCGCAGGTCTACGCCGAGGTGGACCGCGAGAAGGTGCTGAAGCAGGGCGTGGCGCTCGGCGACGTGTACCAGACGCTGCAGGCCTTCATGGGCGGCTCGTTCATCAACTACTTCAACCGCTTCGGCCGCACCTGGCAGGTGTACATCCAGGCCGAGGGCGAGTTCCGCACGCGCGCCGAGAACATGGGTCAGTTCTACGTGCTGAACGCCAAGGGTGACTCGGTGCCGCTCTCGACCCTCGTCAGCACGCACGAGACGTTCGGTCCCGAGTTCACGATCCGCTTCAATCAGTACCGCGCCGCGCAGATCAACGTGACGGCCACGCCGGGTTACAGCTCGGCGCAGGTGATGCGCGCGCTCGAGGCGGTGTTCGCCGCGACCATGCCGTCCGAGATGGGCTACGACTACAACGGCATGTCGTTCCAGGAGCTGGTGGCGCAGCAGGGCGTGTCGCCGGCGGTGATCTTCGGGCTGGCGCTGTTCGTGGTGTTCCTGATCCTGGCGGCGCAGTACGAGAGCTGGTCACTCCCGTTCAGCGTACTCCTGGGCACGCCGATCGCGGTGCTCGGCGCGTTCGTCGGGCTGCTCTCGCGCCGCTTCGAGAACGACACCTACGCGCAGATCGGCCTGGTCATGCTGATCGGGCTGGCGGCGAAGAACGCGATCCTGATCGTCGAGTTCTGCAAGCTCGAGGTCGAGCGCGGCAAGCCCCTGGTCGAAGCGGCGCTCACCGGCGCGAAGCTGCGGCTGCGGCCGATCCTGATGACCGCGTTCGCGTTCATCCTGGGCGTCGTGCCGCTGGTGACGGCCTCGGGCTCGGGCGCCGAGTCACGCAAGATCATGGGCACGGCGGTGTTCGGCGGCATGCTCGCGGCGTCGCTGATCGCGATCTTCTTCATTCCCGTTTCGTTCTACGTGGTCGAGAGACTGTCGGGCGCCGAGAAGCACGAGACACCCCCTGCGCCGCAGCCGGCGCCGCCGGCGGAGCCCCATCCCGCTCCCGTGCCGGCCTCGGGAGGCGGCGGGGCGTGAGTCGCATGCGTTGGGGGTGTTGGGTCGCTTGGGCGGTCGTGTGCGGCTGCGCGGTCGGACCGAACTATCACCGGCCCGAGGTGGCCCAGCCGCAAACGTTCCGCGACGCCGCCGCGGAGCAGGCATCGATCGCCGACCTGCCGTGGTGGGAGGTGTTCAAGGACGAGACACTGCAGGCCCTGATCCGCGAGTCACTCGACAAGAACCTCGATCTCCAGGCCGCGATTCACACCGTGGAGCGCTCGCGCGACGTGGCCGCCGTGCAGCAGGGAAACCTGCTCCCCGACGTGGGCTATCTCGGGCTGGCCAGCCGCGGCAAGGGCACGTCGCTCGGCAACGTGAACACCGACACGCCCGAGCTCACCCGCAACACCGCACTGGGCATGGTGAACGCGAGCTGGGAGCTCGATCTGTGGGGTCGGATCCGGCGCGCCACCGAGGAGTCGCGCGCGCAGATGCTGGCCAGCGACGCCGCTCGGCGCGGTGTGGTGCTGTCGCTCGTGACCGGCGTCGCGCAGGCCTATCTCGAGCTGCGCGAGCTCGACCTCGAGCTCGAGATCACCCACCGCAACGTCGACGCGTTCCAGGGCACCTACGACCTGTTCACCCGCCAGTTCCGGGGCGGGGTCGCATCGAAGCTCGACTCACTCCGGGCGCAGGCCGCGCTCGAGCAGGCGACCTCGATCATCCCGCAGGTCCAGCAGCGGATCCGCGAGAAGGAGAACCAGCTGGCGGTGCTGCTGGGGCGGGAGCCCGGTCCGATCGCGCGCGGCTCGCAGCTCCTCGACGTGTCCGTTCCGCCCGAGATCCCGGCCGGCGTGCCGTCGCTATTGCTCGAGCGCCGCCCGGACCTGATCGAGGCCGAGCAGAACGTGGTCGCGACGAACGCCGACATCGGAGTCTCGATCGCCGAGTTCTTCCCGCGCTTCGGACTGACCGCGCTCTACGGCAGCCAGAGCAGCGAGTTCTCGCAGTTCCTGCACTCGGGCACCGACGTCTGGTCGATCGCCGCCGCCGCCTCCGGCCCGCTCTTCACGTTCGGCCGCACCTGGTACCGCTGGGAAGGCGCCGAGGAGGCCCACCATGCCTCGGTCGCGCAGTATCAGCAGTCGGTGCTGACGGCGCTGGCCGACGTCTCCAACGTGCTCTCCGCGCGCGGCAACGTGACCGCGCAGCGCGAGAGCCTGGAGCGCGAGGTCGCGGCGCTGCGCGAGTCGTTCGATCTGGCGCAGAAGCGCTATCTCGGCGGTCTCTCCACCTACGTCGAGGTGCTCGACGCGCAGCAGGCGCTCCTGCCCGCCGAGCTCGCGCTGGCGCAAGCCCAGCGCGACGAGCGGCTGGTGATCGTCGACCTGTACCGCGCGCTCGGCGGCGGCTGGTCGCAGAACGGCGAAGCGCCCACCATCCCGTCGCCACTCCGACCGTGAGACCTGTCTCCGCCTATTTGATGATCGCGACCACCGGCGCGTCGAGCTTGATCACGCGCTTGGCCACGCGCTGCACGTCGTCGACCGTGACCGCCGAGATGCGCGTACCGTAGTCCAGGTGGTGAGTCGCGCCCAGGCCGTACAGCTCGTCGAGCGACAGCAGCATCGCCTGCGCGCCGTAGCTCTGCAGCGACACGGCCTGCGTCCCGATCAGGTAGCCCTTCGCGCGCGACAGCTCCTCGGGACTCACCGGCTCGTTCACGATCTTCGTGAGCTCGCCGCGGATGCCCGCGAGTGACTCGTCGAGCTTGTTGGGGGCGCCCGCCATGTACACCGCGAACGTGCCCGGGTCGATGCCCTCCATCTCGAAGGCGGTGACCGAGTAGGCCAGGCTGTGCTTGTCGCGCAGCTCGATGAACAGCCGGCCGCCCTGGCCGCCCAGCACCTGGGTCAGCACGTCGAGCGCCGCCAGGTCGGGGTCGTTGATCTGCAGACCCATGAAGCCGTACACGATGTGCGACTGGTTCTTCTTCTTCTGCAGGCTGGCCTCGCGCGCCTTCGCCGGCACGGTGGGCGTGCTGCGCGCCGGCAGCGCCGCGGAGCCGGAGCCCTGCCACTCACTCAGGCGCAGGCGCAGCGCCTCGATGAAGCGGTCGGGATCGACGTCGCCCACCACGCCCAGCACCGCGTTCTCGGGCTGCGCGAAGCTGGACCAGTAGCTCTCGAGTGACCTGCGATCGATCTTCTCCAGGCTCTCGCTCGTGCCCAGCGACGAGAACCGGTACGGGTGCGCCGGGTAGAGCTCCTTCTGGAACAGCTCGAACGCCTTTGTGCCCAGGTTGTCCTCGCGTCTGCGCAGCGCGGCGCGCCGCTCGACCTTCTGCTTGTCGACCTCCTGCGGGTCGAAGGCCGGGTGCAGGAGCACGTCGGAGAACAGGTCGAGGCCCTGGTCGAGTGACTCGCTGAGGAAGTCGCCCTGCAGCCCGAAGCTGTTGCGGCCGGAGAAGCCGGACAGGTCGGCCGCGATGTTGTCCACGTCGGCTGCGAGCTGCGAGGCGCTGCGGCTCTGCGTGCCGCGCGTCAGCATGTCGCTCACGAACGAGGTGATGCCCTGGGTCTTCTCGGTCTCGGCCAGCAGGCCGCCGCGGAACGAGAGCCGCAGCGAGACCAACGGCACCGAGTGATTCGCCTTCACCACCACGCGCAGGCCGTTCGGCAGCGTGTACTCCCGGATGCCGTCGCGCAGCGTCTCGGAGGCGAGCTGCTGGGTCTGGCCGCCGGTGCCGCGCGCGAGCGCCGCCAACAGGCTCGAGTCGCTGGTCGCGGCCTTCGTGCCGTCCTTGCCCAGCAGCGCGATCACGGTCGCGGTCTCGGGCACCAGATACTTCTGCGCCACCCGCTGCACGTCTTCCTTGGTCGCCTTCTTCACCTGGTCGAGATAGCGCTGCTCGGCCTCGAGCCCGCCGGCCAAGAGCTCGAAGTAGCCGTACTTCTGCGCCTGGCCCTGCATGGTCTCGCGCTCGTGCACCTGGCTCGCCAACAGGTTGGTGCGCGCGCGCTCGAGCTCGGTCTCGGACGGGCCGAAGTCGCGCAGCCGGCGCACCTGCTCGCCGATCGCGGCCACGCTCGCGTCGATCTTCGCGGCGTCGAGCTCGGCGTCCACGAAGAACAGCCCCGGGTCGAGCGGCGTGTAGGAGCTGGCGTGGATGCCGTGCACGAGCTCCTGGCGGTCCTTCACCTCGCGGTAGAGCCGCGAGCTCTCGCCGCCGCCCAGCACGTTGGACAGGAGATCGAGGTAGGGCGTGTCGGGATCGCTGAAGCTCGTGGCCTTCCAGGCGATGCCCAGGAGTGACTGCTCGAACTCGCTCTTCACCACCGCCGCGCGCGCCGCGGTCTGCGCCGGCTCGGGCGTGCGCGTGTGGTCGAGGTCGCTTGACGGCTTCGAGCCGGCGAACGCGGCCTTGATCTGCGCCAGCACGTCGTCGGCCCGGAGGTCGCCCACGGCCACGAAGGTCATGTTGTTGGGCACGTACCAGTGGTGGTAGAAGTCGAGCAGGCCCTGGCGGCTGAAGCTGCGTACACTTTCTTGTGTACCGATCACGTCGCGCCGGTAGGGGTGCTTCTGGTAGGCGGTCTCGAACAGCACCTTCGAGATCAGGCTGTCGGGCGTGTCGTCGGAGCGCCGGATCTCCTCGATCACGACCTCCTCTTCCTTGGCCAGCTCGGCGGCGTCGAAGCTCGAGTGCAGCACCGCGTCCGACAGCACGTCGACGCCGGTCTTCGCGTCGCGGCTGGCCATGGTGATGTGGTAGACGGTCATGTCGTAGGACGTGAAGGCGTTGATCATTCCGCCCGCGCCCTCGACCTGTGCCGCGATCTCGCCGACGCCCCGCCGGTCGGTGCCCTTGAACAGCATGTGCTCGTGCACGTGCGCCATGCCCCACTGGTCGGGGCGCTCGTCGGCGCTACCGGTGCGGACCCAGACGTTCAGCGCCACCACGGGCGCCGAGTGATCTTCGACCACGATCACCTTCAGGCCGTTGTCGAGCGTCGTTCGCAGCATTCCATCCTTCCCCAGGCTCGCGCTCTGCGAGCCGGTGCCGAGAGGCATCGCGGCACAAGCGGTAAGTACCGAAACCAGGCTCGCCACGGCGATTCGTCGCACTCGAGTTCTCCCCCCCGCCGGTTGCGGGCCGCATAGGATAAGGGCCATGAGTCGAGGTACAAGCGACGCCGACCTCGGCGTCTACATTCACGTTCCGTTCTGCGAGCGGGTGTGCCCGTACTGCGACTTTGCGGTCGTGGGCGTGGGGACGCTGGCGGAGTCGGACGAGCAGGAGCTGGTGGAGCTCTTGCTCCTGGAGTGGGGGCGCTGGCGCGAGGCGCTGGCCGGCCGGGTGCTGGCCAGCGTGTACTTCGGCGGGGGCACGCCGTCGCTCCTGCGCGCGAAGTCGGTCGGGCGCTTGCTCGAGGCGCTCGCGGCCGACCTTTCGCTCGCGCCCGACGCCGAGATCACGGTCGAGCTGAACCCGGGCCAGCTCGAGGTCTCGCGCGTGCCCGAGCTGCGCGCCGCGGGAGTGACTCGCCTGTCGGTCGGCTTGCAGTCGGGCGAGGAGCGCGTGCTGCGCCGGCTGGGCCGCGCGCAGAGCGCACAGGAGGCGCTGCGCGGGCTCGAGGCCTGTCTCGGCGCCGGCTTCGCCTCGCTCTCGGCCGACCTGATCTACGGAGCGCCGGAGCAGACGCTCGAGTCACTCGAGCGCGACGTCGCGCGGCTGGTCGCGCTGGGCGTGCCGCACGTCTCGGCGTACGCGCTGACGCTCGAGCCGGGCACGCCGTTCGCACGCGCCGCGGCGGCGGGACGGCTGCCGCTGCCCGACGAGGACACCGTGGTCGCCATGGCGGCGCTCCTGTGCGCGCACCTCGGCGCGGCGGGCGTGCACCGCTACGAGATCTCGAGCTACGCGCGCGCGGGCCACCGCGCCCGCCACAACCAGCGCTACTGGCTGCGGCGCGACGTGCTGGGCCTCGGGCCCTCGGCCGCGAGCCTCTTGGGCGACCGGCGGCTGTCGAACGCGCGCGGGCTCGCGCAGTGGCGGAGCGCGCTTCGCGCGGGCGAGCTGCCCGCGGTGGAGGACGAGCGCCTGGACCCGGCCGAGGCGCGCCGCGAGGCGCTCTACCTGGGCCTGCGGCAGAGCGACGGCGTGTCGCGGGCTGAGTATCTGCGGCGCTACGGCGGCGCGCCCGAAGCGTTCGCGGGCCCGGAGCTGGGTAAGCTCCGCGCGCGCGGGCTGGTGCAGGACGACTCCGGCTTTCTGCGCCTCACCGAGCGTGGGCTGCTCTTCGCGGACGACGTGTTCCTCGAGCTCGTAGGACGTTGACCCGCTCAGCGGCGCGGCGGGGCAGCCGCGAGCTTGCGTTGCAGGGTGCGCCGGTGCAGGCCGAGCAGGCGCGCCGCCTTGGAGACGTTCCCACCGCAGTCGGCGAGCACGCGCTGGATGTGCTCCCACTCGACGCGCTGGAGCGAAGGCACCGTCGCGGCGGGCTCGTCCGCACCCGCGTGGAACGCGCGCAGCACGTCATCGGCGTCGACCGGCTTGGTGAGATATTCGAGCGCGCCTCGGCGCACGGCCTCCGTCGCGGTCGCGATGCTCCCGTAGCCTGTGAGCAGCACGCTCGCGAGCTCCGGGAGCTCGCGCTGCAGATCCGACAGCACGTCGAGCCCGGAGCCGTCGGCCATGCGCAGGTCGATCACCGCGCGCTCCGGCTGGAACGAGCGCGCGACGCGCAGCGCCTCCTCGGCCGAGCCCGCCGCGGCGACCTCGTGACCGCGCGCGGCCAGCGAGCGCGCGAGACGGCTCCGGAAGGGCTCGTCGTCGTCGACGACGAGGATGCGCAGCGGCGCCTCGGCCGACGTCACGGGGCGACCGGCCAGGCGGCCAGCGCCGTGGTGCCGCGGTCGGGAGTGGACTCGAGCTCCAGCTTTCCGCCGAGCCGCTCGGCGTGCAGGCGGACCACGAACAGGCCCAGCCCCGTGCCGCGCCCGGGCGGCCGGGTGGTGAAGAAGGGCTCGCCCGCGCGCTCGAGCACCTCGGGGCTCATGCCGTGACCTTCGTCGCGAACCCGCACCTCGATCTGGCCGCCGTCGAGCGCCACGCGCACGCGTACCGGCGCAGCGCGCGAGGCCTCGAGTGAGTTGTGCACGAGCGGCAGAACCACGGCCTGGAAGTCTGAGCGCAGGCCGAGCTGCGCTCCCGGCGGAGCGGCGATCTCGACCAACAGGCGGCACGCCGCCTCGCCGAGCTCCTTGGGCCCGAGCAGCTCGCGCACGTCCTCGGCCGTGAGCGGCGACGGGTCACCGCCCGCGAGCTGCTCGGCGCGCCCGCTCATGCGGTCCAGGATCGTCCGGCAGCGCTCGACCTCGGAGCGCAGGAGCTTCGCGTCATCGGCCAGCGAGGGGAGCGGCGCACGCTCCTCGACCGCGCGGGACAGGTCGCGGGCGATGACTGCGATCGTCCCGAGCGGCGAGCCCAGCTCGTGCGCCGCGCCGGCCGCGAGGGTCGTGAGTGAAGCGAGCCGCGCGTTGCGCGCCGCCAGCTCACCGATGCGGCGCAGCTCCGCCTCGCGCGCGCGCAGCGTCCGGGCGATGCGCCCGATGAAGAAGGTGATGACCACCGCGACCACGGCGACGGCGACCCACATGCCGAGCGCATGGAGCTGCAGCGACCCGCCCTCGCTCACGGGCCCGTGCCAGAAGTGGCGGGGCTCGTGCCAGTGGAACATCAGCGCGTAGCCTGCCGCCGACAGCGCTGCGATCCCCCAAGTGACTCGACCGCTGCCCAGCATGGCGGCCATGGCCACGTGGATGGCGTAGATCGCGCTGAACGGGTTGTCCGGCCCGCCGCTCTGCTGGAGCAGGAACGTGAACAGGAGCGTGTCGAGCACGAGCGCCGAGGCCGCGACGCCGGACGCGCGCTCCGGGGGAACGCGCAGCCACACGAGCGGCAGGTTGGAGAGCGCCGTGATCGCGGGAACGAGCGCGAGCTGCGCGTAGGGCAGCGGCGCCTCCAAGCCGTAGCGCGCGACCGAGAGCGCCACGCACTGGCCCGCCGCGGCGATGAAGCGCAGCGGCACCAGCCAGCGCAGCACGAGGCCGGCGGGGGACTCCGCCGCGAGCGGCGCGCGCGGCTCAGGGGAGGGGAGTGACATCGCGCCCATCATCGTAGCGCGCCGCGAGCTATTGGTTCTGACGCACGACGATCGTGGTGCCGGTGTGCACCCCGGTCCCGTTCAGCCCGGTGTAGCAGTGGTAGGTCAGCGTGTAGCTGTCGGCTCCCGCGCCCGTCTTGTAGACGACCACGTCGAAGACGCCGCTCGTGCCGTTCACATAGGTCTGGGGGCTCGGGTTCGTGTCGCCGCTGGTGGGGTCGACCGAGTTGGTGGTCTGCGATCCGCGCTGACCCTGCACGCCGACCAGCGGCGCGCTGCCCGACGTGGTGTCCTGGATCTGCAGGATGAGTGACTGGGGTGGCCCGCTGCCGTCGTCGGAGCAGGTGACCTGGTAGAAGTCCGTCGCCGAAGCCGCGGCGCCGAGCGCTCCGGTCTGGGTGTGCGCGGCCGCGCCCGTGGCGAGGGCGAGCGCGAAGGCGATCGCGAGCGTGTACCTCACGACGCGCGCCTCCGCGCAGTGCACGCTGCCAGCGCCGCCAGCGCTGCTGCCAGCGCCCAGCGCCCCGCGCCCGGCAGGGCCGGAATGGGCGGCGGGGAAACCGTGATCCCCGCGATCGCGGTGCCGGTGTCCGAGCCCGATCCGTCCGTGCCGGTCTTGCATTGCACCGAGAGCGCGTAGCCACACAGGCCTGCGCCGCTCTTGTCGACGAACACGTCGTACGCGCCGGCGCCGCCGTTCAAGGCGACCAGCGGGCTCGCGCCGGTGTCCGCGCCGGCGGGGTCGGTGGTGTTGGTGGCTGCGAACGCCTTCTGCACCTGCAGGCTCACGAGCGGTGCGACGGCGGGCGAAGTCTCCTGCACCTGCACCGCGAGCGAGGCCGGCGCGCCCGAGCCGTTGTCCGAGCAAGTGACCTGGTAGTAGTCCACGGCGGCCGCGTCGGACGCGAGGATGCCGGTCTGAGTCGCGCCGTCTGCACTCGCTGCGCGGCCGAGCACGGCCAGCAGCGCAAGCGAGAAGATCGCTGTCCGGCGGCGAGTCAGCGCGGCGTCCACAGGTGCGGCACCGGCAGGTCGCGGTCGACCTGGGTCGCCGACGGAGTCACGGTGAGATCGAAGCCGCCGCCGCAGCCGCCGCCGAGCGGATTGTTCAAGAGGTCACGATTCACGATCAGCGTGGCCGGCTCGCCGATGCCGTCGATGCTGGCCGCGGCGCCTTTGGTCGCGAGCTGCGAGCCGTTGTCCGGGATCCACAGGTTGAGCTTGTCCCCGCGCACAGGCTGACTT
>DATJZP010000021.1:0-14015 GCA_035498875.1 Myxococcota bacterium | reverse complement strand
CGACTGTCTCGCGTTCTGCGGCTCGATCGACATCATCGTGCCCTCGAAGCTCGAGGTCGAGCTCGCCGCCTCGGCCGTCCTGGGCGCGGTCGAGCAGAAGAACGCCGCCGGCAACGTGCGCAGCTTCATCGCCGCGCAGATCCGGCGCGCGATGAACCCCGAAGGCCGGCCCCGACACGAAGACGAGCCCGAGGTCCACGAGTCATCGCTGCTGCGCATCCTGGGCCGCGCCGTGTGCGGCGCGATCATCGTCAAGGTTCGCTAGCTCAGAGCGTGTGATCGACAAAGACCTGACTCAGGTCGACCGCGCCGTGCTGGCCGCCGATCACGAAGCCGAGCTGTCCGGACCTCGGCTGGGCCGCATCGTCGAACTTGCTGATCGCGAGCGTGACTCCGGGCTGGGGCGTGCTGACGAAGCGGAAGCTCGCCAGGTCGCGCTTCGCGTCGTATTTGCCCGTGACCGTGAGGTCCACGTGATCGCCCGTGTCCGGAAGGTCGAGCGCTCCGCTGCCGCTGACCGCGTTCCGTGCGTCTGTGGTCACCTGGAAGGTGATCATCAACAAGCTGCGCTGCGTGCGGAACGAGTTCCCTTGCCTCCCCGTGTCCGCGCAGTCGCGGCGCCCGACCGCGGGCTGGAAGCAGAAGGACATCTTCAGCGCGTTGCAGC
Source organism: Myxococcota bacterium (assembly GCA_035498875.1). Lineage (GTDB taxonomy): Bacteria > Myxococcota_A > UBA9160 > SZUA-336 > SZUA-336 > VGRW01. Next base: position 13,348 of record DATJZP010000021.1, on the reverse strand, counting down.
CGAAGCCCCCGATCGTCACCGTGGCGCGGCAGCTGACGTGCAATGAGGCCTTGCCCGTGCCGACCAGCGGCCCGGAGTCGATCGGGCCCTCTCCGCGGGCCTGCAGCTTGGCCGTGGGATGAGTGAGGGTCCCGGCGACCTTGCCGCTCACCTCGATCGGGAAGCTCGAGGTCGACTGCAAGGCATCCTCGGCGATCACCTGGGCGATGGCCTGCTCGGCGTGGATCACCCCGAACAGATCGGAGCTCAGGTTGCCTTGCAGACAGACGAGGTAGTGGTTTCCCAGGGCACAGGCCTTCCAGGCCGGATCGTGGACCAGGCCGACCTCCTTGCCCGTCGGAAAGATGCTCGGATCGCTTACTTCGATCGTGTAGCTGCCGGCCGGCGCAGCGGCGCGCAGCGCGCCCGGCAGTGAGCCTGCAGAGAGGAACGCGCAGACGGCGGCGATGACTCGCATGCGCGTAGCATACGGGATCGAAAACGGTCGTGGAAACGATTAACGCGCCACCGCCACGTAGGCGGGGGTGTCCGCAGCGACCGGCCGCCGGTCGAAGTCACCAAAGAAAGTGACTTCTTCGAAGCCCGCGCGCCGCAACAGGTGCTCGAGCTCGAAGCGCCAGAACCAGCGCATCTTGAAGTGCGCCTCGTCGTTTCCGACCACGGCGCCCTCGCGCGTGCGCTCGTAGCGGAAGTCGACTTCGAGGATCTGCGCCACCGGGTCACGCCGCACCCGGGCGTGGCGCGCGACCGACTCGCCGTCCTGCTCGAAGCGCACGTCCACCTGCTCGGGCTCCTCGGCGAGGCCCATGCGCGCGAGGTTGGGCGCGAACACGTCGAAGGCGAAGCTCCCGCCCGGCGCCAGGTGGCGGCGCACGCAGGCGAGACAGTGCAGCTGGTCGTCGATCGTGTACAGGTGCTGGAACACCCGGAACGCGGCGAAGATCAGCGTGAAGCGGTCCTGGCCCAGGTCGAAGCGCTGCATCGGCGCGTGCACCAGCCGCAGGTTCGGAAAGCGCGACTTCGCGCGCAGCGCATCGAGCATGTGGCGCGAGGCATCGAGCCCCGTGCACGGGAAGCCGTCCTCGGCGATCCGCAGCAGCACCCGGCCGGTCCCACAGCCGAGCTCGAGCACCGGGCCGGCGCACTCGCGCGCCAGGCCGCGGTAGAACTCGACGTCCTTGCCTACCTGCGGAACCCGCGCGTAGGCGGCGTCGTAGAAGCGCGCCGTGGTGCGGCCATAGGCCTCGTCGAGGTCGGAGACGTCCGGAATCACCCGGGCACTGTGCCACAATGCCCGGCGGTGGAGATGCGAGTCGAGAGGGCGCCCGCCACCACGCCGCGCGCGTGGACCTGGTACGTCCTCGCGATGGGCGCCTGGTTCCTGGCGATCGGCCTGAACCAGGTGCTGGTGCCCGCCCTGGTGACTCAGGAGCTGCGTGCGAATGCCGGCGGCCTGGCCACCGTGCAGACCGCGAGCCAGATCCCCACCATTCTCCTGATCCTTCTCGGGGGCGCGGTCGCCGACCGCGCCGACCGGCGGCGACTGCTGGTGGGGCTGTATCTGGCCGCCGCCGCGCTCACCGCGGGGCTCGCGCTGTGCGTGCAGGGCGGCCTGCTCTCGCTTCCGGTGATGATCGCGTACGGGGCGCTCCTGGCCGCGCTCTCCGCCTTCCTGATGCCGGCGCGCGACTCACTGCTCTCGGACGTCGCCGAAGGCGACCTGATGCGCGCGGTGAGCCTGCTCGCCGCGACTCAGTGGAGCATGCAGGCGGTCGGCTCGTTCGCGGCGCGGCTGGGCGAGCGCGCCGGCGTGCCGGCGCTGATCGGCGCGCAGTCGCTGGTGATCGCGCTTGGCGCCTTCGCCGTCTGGCGCCTGCCGCGCCACGCGCAGCGTGAGTCGAGCGGGCGCGCGCTCTCGCTCCACGAGCTCGCCGAAGGCGTGGCCGAGGTCGTGCGCTCACCGGAGCTGCGCGTCGTGGCGCTGCTCGCGATCACGCTCGGGATCCTCTTCATCGGCCCGTTCATGGTCGTGTTCCCGATCCTGATCCGCGACTTCTATCACGGCGATCTCGGCGACCTGGCGCTGCTGTTCGGCAGCTTCCAGGTGGGCATCATCGTGAGCTCGGGCATCCTGATCGCGCGCGGAGGTGTCGAGCGGAAGGGGCGCGCGCAGCTGCTCGCGCTGGGCGGCGGCGGCGTGTGCATGTGTCTGGTGGGCCTGGGCCTGCCCTTCGTCGCGGTGCTCGCGGTCTGGTTCTCGTTTGGCCTGGGCGCCGCCGTGTTCATGAATGCGAGCCGCACGCTGTTCCAGGAGCGCGCGCCGCAGGCGCACCGCGGGCGCGTGCTCTCGGTCTACACGCTCGCCACGATGGGCGCTTCGGGGATCGTAGGCGCGCCGCTCAGCGGCGTGCTGGTAACTCGCGTCGGCCCGCTGCCGACCTGCACGCTCGCGGGAGTCGCCATGTGCGCCGTGGTCGCGGCCTTCTGGCTCGCGAGCGACGTGCGCCGGCTGGAGTGACTAGGCGCGCTCCATGTACGCGCGCTCGCGCGTGTCGATGCGCAGCTTCTCGCCCCGCGCGATGAAGCTCGGCACCTGGACCACCGCGCCGGTCACGAGCTTGGCGGGCTTGAGCTTCCCGCCGCTGGTCGCGGGGTCGGTCTCGGCGACCTCGAGGATCACGAAGTTCGGCAGCTCGACCGCGATCGGCCGCTGCGAGTGCAACAGCACCTGGACCACGCAGTTCTCGGCCATCAGGTCCGCGTTCTCGATGTTCGCCCGCGGCACCTCGAGCTGCTCGTAGCTCTCCTGGTCCATCAGCACCACGCTGTCGCCGGAGTCGTACAGGTACTGCATCTCGCGCTTGTCGATCTCGGCCGCCGGCAGCGTCTCACCGCTCTTGATCGTCTTGTCGAGCACCGCCCCCGTGGTCAGGCTCTTGAGCCGCATGCGCACGAAGGCGCCGCCCTTGCCGGGCTTCACGTGCTGGTAGGCGACGATCACGTGCGGATCGTTGCCGATCTCGACGTACACGCCCTGCCGCATCTGTGTGGTGTCGATCAACGCCAAGGGACGCGCACCTTAGCCCGCTCGACCGGGAGCTGTAAACTCGGAGCGGTGAAGGCGAAGGGGCTGGCCGTGGGATTGCTGCTGTCCGGCGCGCTGGGCTGCGCGCACTACCAGAACGTGGGCGTCGAGACCGACCCGCCCGGGGCGCAGATCTACCTCGACGGGCACATGGTCGGACGCACTCCGATGCAGCTCGAGGTCAGCCGCGACAAGGCGCACATGGTCTACTTGAAGCGCGACGGCTACCGGCCCGAGCCGGTGCCGCTCGAGCTGCACGAGGCCACGGACGGCATCGACTTCCTGACCCCGGCCGACGTGGTGAAACGCCTCGCCCCCGGTCCCAGCTCCGATCCCGAGCTCGAGCGCAACCTGAAAATCGAAGTCGACAAAGCGAGGTAACGAGTCATGGGCTTCCATCACCTGGCCGTGGCCACCAAGGACGCGATCGCGAACGACGTCTTCTACGACCGCGTCATGGGCTTCAAGCTGCAGAAGGTCGAAGTCGGGCGGACGCCCGACGGTTGGGCGAAGCACCTCTTCTACGACACCGGCAGCGAGGGCATGATCGCCTTCTGGGAGCTGCACGACGAGACGATCGGGAGTGACTACCCGACCGCGCTGTCGGAGGGCGTCGGGCTGCCGATCTGGGTGAATCACATCGCCTTCCACGCGCCCGACATGGCCGAGATCGAGCGCCGCAAGCTGCGCTGGCTCGAGAACGGCTACGACGTGATGGAGATCGACCACCACTGGTGTCACTCGATCTACACCCAGGACCCGAACGGCACGCTGGTCGAGTTCTGCACCACCACCCGCGAGTTCGGCGACGCCGATCGCGCCGAGGCGCAGCGGCTCCTGGTCGCGAAGGACGCGAAGCCGGTCGATCCCAAGGCGCAGAAGTTCCACAAGGCGACGCGCGAGCCACTGCACCTGTCGGCGACTAGGCGCTGATCCAGCTCTCGAGCGCGCGCGCGGCGTCGACGTCGCGCATCTGCACGGGCGGCGTCTTCATGGTGACGGCGCAGGCCGCCTCGAGCGGCCCGGCCAGCCCGCGGTCGAGCGCCAGCTTGGCACAGCGGATCGCGTCGATCGCCACGCCGCCGCTGTTGGGTGAGTCCTCGACCGAGAGCCGCAGCTCGAGGTTCATCGGCACGTCGCCGAAGCCGCGCCACTCCATGCGCACGAAGGCGACCTTGTTGTCCTTCTGCCAGGCCACGTAGTCGGACGGGCCCACGTGGATGCTGTCGGCCGGGAGCCGCTCGTCGAGCTGTGACTGCACGGACTCGGTCTTCGACAAGCGCTTGTTCGCGAGTCTCTCCTGCTCGAGCATGTTCAGGAAGTCGGTGTTGCCGCCGGTGTTCAGCTGGTAGGTGGCGTCGAGAGTGACTCCCCGGTCGGCCAAGAGCCGCGCCAGCGTGCGGTGCACGATCGTGGCGCCCACCTGGCTCTTGATGTCGTCGCCCACGATCGGCAGCCCGGCCGCGCGGAAGCGCTCGGCCCAGGCCGGGTCGGACGCGATGAACACGGGCACACAGTTCACGAACGCGACGCGCGCGGCGAGGCAGGCCTCGGCGTAGTGGCGCACGGCCTGTTCGGAGCCCACCGGCAGGTAGCAGACCAGCACCTCGGCCCCGCTCTCGCGCAGCGCCCGTGCCACGTCGACCGGCGCTGCCTGGGCCGGGCGGAACGCGCGCTCCGCCGGATAGCGCGCCATGTGCTCCGCGATCCCGTCCAGGATCGGGCCCATCTGCACAGTCACGCCGTAGTGGGGCAGCTTCTCGGCGAAGATCTTCGTGCAGTTGGGGGGTGCGAACGCGGCTTCTTCGAGTGGGCGGCCCACCTTGCGCGCGTCGACGTCGAAGGCGGCGACCACCCGGATGTCCTCGAGCCGGTAGCCGGCGATCTGGGCGTGCAAGAGCCCGCTGGCCTGCGCCAGGTCGTGGCTCTTGTAGTACTCGATTCCCTGAAGCAGCGAGCTGGCGCAGTTCCCCACACCAACAATCGCCAATCGAAGCGTCGGCATTCTCTCGGGTGCTCCCGTTCCGTTCCGTGCTGCGCCCAGCCTGCGCGCCGCGTCACTCAGTCTAAGGGAAGCGCAGGCTCCTGAGCATGGGTAGGTGCCCATGCGATCACGAGGGCTGCTGGATTCCCATTTTTGGGGAGAAACCACCCATGGGGCGCCTGGCGCGAGCGCCCCGAGTCGCGTTTCGTGGCACGGATTTTGGATAGGCCCTTCGCCAATCTCACGGAGGGCCCGTCCCCATGGTTCGGATTCGGCGCGGAGCTGCACACTGCCGCACCCACGATTGTCGCGAGCGCGAGAAACTCGTGCCGCTGGTCCCGATCTCGCTCGACTTTCTCTGCCCCGGCTGCGGCCGCCCCGCCGCGATCGACGTGGAGTACGGCACCGGTCTGGGCGCCTCGAAAGTCTACAACGAGGTGCGCGTGTACTTCGCCTTCGATCCCGTCACCCGGACTTACACCGACCAGGCGCGCGCCGAAGACGAGACGCTCGTCGCCCAGCACAGCGCCTACGCGTTCTTCACGCCGCTGATCCGCAGCCGCGACGAGGCGGAGTTACTCGCGCGCCAGCTACTGACTCGCCTGAACGGTGAGCGCGGCGACGTGCGGCCGCTCTCGCTGCGGGCGACCCGCCAGGAGCTCGTCGAGGAAGGCTGGCGGGTCGCGATCTAGCGCGCGCCCGCCAGCGACACCCAGGTCGCGCGCGCGCGACCGATCGCCCGACCGCTGCGGTCGAGAATCGCGGCGCCCGCGCTGCCGCGGCGGCCCTGCTGCGCGATGCCCCAGGCCACCACGCAGGCGGTCTCGCCCGCCCGAAGCTCGCGCTCGAGCGCGACACAGAGCTTGCCCAGCACCATCGGCTCGAGCGCGCGTGCGGCCTCGGACTCGAGCAGCGGAAACGCCGACGGGCAGTCCAGCACGGCCCACAGGAACTCGGGCCGCACGCGCCCGCGCGCGTCGCAGACCGAGGCGTCCGGGGTCCAGAGCGCCGCGACGGCGTCGCTGCCCCGGATCGTGCCAGGGAAGAGCCGGATGCCGTCGGCGCGGTCGGGACCGCACACGTAGCAGTCGCGGAAGGGATGCGTGCGCATCGCCCGGCAGCTCCCGGCGCGCGCCTCGACCTCGGCCCAGTCCGGCGCCACCGGCGGCTCGAGCTCGAGCTTCGCGGGCGTGGCCCGCGCCAGCTCGAGCTCGCCGTGACACAAGACGCGGGCGCCGTCCGGCTCGGCCCGGACCGCGAGCGGCGTGTCCAAGGGCGCGGGCGCGCGCAAGCTGACTTCGACCGGACCCGCGAGCTCCTGCGCGAGCAGCCCCGCCACGTAGCCGCCGTTTCCGATTCCAGGTGGGCCGCAGTAACGGGCGGCGACAACGAGCGCGTTGGGCATCGCGCGGATTCTGGTTCATCCTCCTCGCCGGGAGAAGTCAGGGGAAGGAGCAGCGGTGGCGGAGCCGGAGCCGCGGCGCGTCGACGCGTACCTGTCGGAGCTACAGGATCGGATCTGCGCCGGGCTCGAAGCGGCCGATGGCCAGGCGCGCTTCGATCGGCGTGCCGTGGAAGGCGCCGACGGCGTCGAGGCGCGGCCGCGCGTGTTGTCCGACGGCGCCGTGTTCGAACGCGCCGCCGTGATGTTCTCGCACGCGCGCGGCTCGGCGCTGCCCCCCGCCGCGAGCGCCCGCCGACCCGAGCTGGCGGGCAAGCGCTTCGAGACGGTCTCCGTCTCGCTGATCGTCCACCCGCGCAATCCCTACGTGCCCACCTCGCACGCCAACCTGCGCTTCTTCCGCGCCGAGAGCGATCCACCCGCCTGGTGGTTCGGCGGCGGCTTCGACCTGACCCCCTACTACGGGTTCGAGGAGGACTGCGTGCACTGGCACCGCGAGGCACGCGCCGCCTGTACACCGTTCGGTGTCGACCTGTACCCGCGGCTGAAGAAGGCCTGCGACGAGTACTTCTTCCTGCCTCACCGCGGCGAGCCGCGCGGGATCGGCGGGCTGTTCTTCGACGACTTCGCCGAGGGCGGCTTCGAGGCCGCGTTCGCGCTGGTGCGCAGCATCGGCGACCGCTATCTGCCCGCGTATCTCCCGATCGTCGAGCGGCGCAAGCACACCGCGTTCGGCGAGCGCGAGCGCGGGTTCCAGCTCTATCGCCGCGGCCGCTACGTGGAGTTCAACCTGGTGTACGACCGCGGCACGAAGTACGGCATGCAGTCGGGGCGGCGGATCGAGTCCGTGCTGGCCTCGATGCCGCCGCTCGCCGCCTGGCGCTACGACTTCCACGCCGACCCGGGCAGTCCCGAGGAGCGACTCACGACCGAGTTTCTGCGCCCGCGCGAGTGGGCCGACGAAGGAGCTTCGTGAAGCGCTCGGAGCTCGAGATCCGAGCCGACGATGGCACGCGTCTGTGCGTTCAGGTGTTCGAGCCCGAGCGCGCACCCGGCGCGGTGATCCAGATCGTGCACGGCATGGGCGAGCACGCGGCGCGCTACGAGCGCCTGGCACACGAGCTGTGTGACTCCGGCTGGATCGTCTACGCCGCCGACTGCCGCGGCCACGGCAAGACGGCGCTCTCTCCAGAGCTCCGAGGTCACTTCGCCGACTCCGACGGCTGGGAGAAGGTCGTCGGCGACGTGCACCGCCTGGGCCTGCACGCCGCCGAGCAACACCCCGGCCTGCCGCGCGTGCTCATCGGTCACAGCATGGGCTCGTTCATCTCGGCCGACTATCTGACGCGCCACGGCTCGACGCTCGCCGCCGCGGTGCTGTCGGGCTCGGCGGCCACGCTCGGCTTCCTGGGCAACGTGATGCGCGCGGTCGCGAGCGCCGAGTGTCTCCGGCTGGGCCCGACCGCGCAGAGCCCGGTGCTGAATGCCCTGGCCTTCGGCCGCTTCAACCAGGCGTTCGAGCCCGCGCAGACGCCCTTCGACTGGCTCTCGCGCGATCCGGCCGAGGTCGCGCGCTACCTCGCCGATCCGTGGTGCGGCTTCATCCTCAGCGCGCGCAGCTTTGCCGACATGATGCGCGGGCTCGCGCGCTATCAGCGGCGCTCCGAGCTGATGCGTATTCCGCAAGCGATTCCGCTGTATCTGTACGCGGGCGAGCTCGATCCCGTCGGTGGTCGTACCGGAGTCACTCGCCTGGCCGACGACTTGCGCGCCGCCGGCGTCGCGCGCGTCGACCTCAAGCTCTACCCCGGCGGCCGCCACGAGATGCTGAACGAGACCAACCGCGCGGAAGTCATGCGAGATCTGCGCGACTGGATCGCTCGGACGCTGGCCGCACCAAAATCGTCTTGACTTCGGCGCGTGTTTTCACCGAGTTGCAGCCTGACCACTCGTAGTCTAATTTGGCGGCATTCCCTCCAAGAGAAGCAGCTAAAGGCCCTGGGATGGGCGCCCTTGGACGTGATGCACCCGAGGGATGCTTGCTCGACACGGCAGCGATGCGTCGCTGCCGTGTCCCGGTTTAAGGGCTCCGCGCGAAGCTGAGCTCTCCAGCCGTGGTAAAATCCCTTCGTGGACACGGCTCAGCGCGGCTGCAGCTCCGCCTTGGGGCACGCGCTTCCACCACTGGGAAACGCTTTTCACAGTAGCTGTGCAGCTCCCCGGCAGCTCGAGCGCAGGTCGTCGCGAACCACCGCGAATCGTCCTCCGCGCGCCCGGGGGCGCTGATCTTGCAGCGGAGGCGCCGCATCATGGCTCGGAAACTCCCGTTTCTCCCATTTCTCGTGCTCGTCGCCCTGTTCGGCACCGCCTGCGGAGTCGGCTACAAGAACGGCTCGCAGGAGCAGCGTCCGGAGATCATCACCGGCATGGGTGCGACGGTCATGTATCCCGGCGAGGCGGGCCCCGCGATGCCCGGCTCCGCGATCGGGCCGGCCGGATCCGCCTCGTCGAGCTCCGGCTCGACCGTGCCGGGCACCACCTCGGGCTCGTCGAATTCGTCCGGCACCGGCGTTCCCGACAACGGCGGCTCGGGCTACGGCAGTCACTCGGGCTCGAGCTCCAGCAACGGCTCCGGTAGCGGCTCGGGCGGGAGCAATCCCGGTGGCTCGAATCTGACCATGATCGGCCAGACCACCGAGGAAGCCTCGAACAGCACCGAGACGAAGGAGTTCCTGCCGATCGGGCCGCTGTTCGGCTACCCGTTCTGGTTCCTCGGCCAGTCACTCGGCGACAAGGCCGACGACGCCAAGAAGGCGCAGATGGAGCCCAAGCCGGCCGCCGCGCCGCCGCGCACCCGCACCGCCGACGACGTCGAGCGCGATCGGCTGGAGCGCGAGAACGAGGCGCTGCGCAAGGAGCTCGAGCAGCGCGCCAGCGCGCCGCCCGTGACTGGGTCATCGGCTCCGGCGCCGCACGCGGCGATCGGCGACGAGCTGGCCGCGCTCGAGCGCTCGCTCGACCGCCGCGGCGGCACCACCACCCCGCCCCCGGTCGACGCTGCCGCACCGGCGCGCAAGCCGCTCCTGCCCCAGGAGCCGGGACTCGGCGCGCCCGAAGCGCGCGACCGCAACGGCGACGGCAAGCCCGACGAGTGGCTCTACACCGTGAACGGCCGGCCCGTCACCGACGCGCTCGACGACGACTTCGACGGGCGCGTGGACCGCATCCAGCACTACGACTCGAAGGGCCGGCTGGTCTCGAGCGACGAGGACCTGAACGGCGACGGAGTCATGGAGACCACGAGCATCTACGAGGACGGCCAGCTGGTGCGCCGCCGCACCGACTCGAACGGCGACGGCCAGGCCGACACCTGGAGCTTCTACAAGGACAACGAGCTCCTGCGCACCGAGATCGACAAGAACGGGGACGGCTTCCGCGACGAGGTCACGATCTACTCGCACGGCAAGGTCGAGCGCGAGGAGGAGGACCGCAACGGCGACGGCCGCCCCGACGTCGTGACGCTCTACCGCAACGGCCAGATCTACGAGAAGCGCGAGGACCTCGACTTCGACGGCATGCCCGACGTCGTCTCTCACTACGAGAACGGCAAGCTCACGAGCCGCGAGGCCAGCTCGTCCGAGGCGTTCGAGAAGTGGGAGACCGAGGGCGGCAAGTGACCAGCCTGCGGGGCATCGCCGGCTTCAGCGCCGCGTTCACGGCGGTCGTGTGGCTCGCCACGGCGCCGCTCGAAGCGCTGGCCGGACCCGAGGCCGAGCTGTTCGCGGCGGTGAATCGCGTGCGCACGGAGCACAACCTGATCCCGTTGCGCGGTTCGCCCGAGCTGGCGAAGGTCGCGCTCGCGCACGCGCAGGACATGGCGCGCCGCGACTATCTCGCGCACGAGAATCCCGAGGGCCTGAACCCGCTGCAGCGAGTCACGGGCGCCGGCATCTCGGGCTTCCGGCTGCTGGCCGAGAACATCGGGGCCTCGACCGTGGGCGGCGACCGGATCACCGCCATCGTCGACGGCTGGATGAACTCGCACGATCACCGCGAGAACGTGCTGAACCCGGCGTTCAACACCGCCGGCGTCGCGGTCGTGGACGCGCCCGGCGGCAAGACGATCGTGGTGGAGCTCTACGCCACCTTCCAGTGAGTCGCGAGCCCGGAGCCGCGACTCAGTGCGGGGCGGGCGGGGCGGCCGGCGCCGCGAGCACGGTCTCGACGCTGCGGTCGTTCCAGAACACCTCGAGCGACTTGCCCGGGTCGAAGCTCGCCGGCATGACGAGATAGCCCACCGCCATCTCGCCCGACGGCAGCGCGCCGATCTCGCCCAGCAGGAACCCGATCTCGCCCGCGCCCTGCGGGTCGGGTCGGAAGGTGCGGCCGTTCTGGACCACGAAGAAGTTCGGGTGGAAGTCGGTGTCGCGGATCGCCTGGGCGCTCCACACCAGGACGTGGCTCGAGCTCGGATCGCGCGCCAGTGACTGGAGCGCGTAGCCCTCGAACGCCGCCGAATAGGCGACCTCGATCTTGAGCGTGTGCTTGCCGTGCGCGTCCTCGAGATCGAACGTGGCGGGGGCGGCCTCCTGACGCAGCGCAATCAGCCGCACCAGGTCGCGTAGCTCGTCGTCGGCCAGCGTGACCGCCGGTGCGCGCGCCGGGACGTGTGACTGGACCGGGGCGGGCGGCGCGGCACCGAGCGCCGGCGCGGGGGCGCTCGCGGCAGTCGCGTGGCCCGGTCCGCCGCCACTCGCGCTTGCGCTCTCCGGGATGCCGGCGCGCGCGTCGCGGATCTTCTGCGCGGTCTCCACCAGGTTGTAGGCGCTGTTCTGGTTGCGCGCCTCCTGGTCGACGTACCAGGTGTACGGCTTCGGCAGAAGATACGGCCGCACCGGGGGCAGCTGGTCGGGCGCCGCGAAGTGCGGATTGGCGCACGGCACCGCCTCGCGGCTCTGCACCACGAAGAAGCTGCCGTCGGGACACACGCCCGACAGCGAAGTATCGGCGCGGGCGGCGGTCGCGAGCCCGGCGAGGGCTCCCAGGGAGAGCGCGAGAAGACGCGGCGTCACGGCTCGGATTCTACTCGAAGTCTCGATTGCAAGTCTTCGAGTTTGTTCGATAAATCCTCCCAGCACTCGCGCGCACGCGAGCTTGGGGCGGGCGCCTGCGGACGGGCTGCGCGCTAGTGCAGGAGCAGCGGGCCGGCAGCCGGGTCGTCGGCGAGTGACTCCTCGCCCTCCGGGGCTTCCTCGCCGGCGGGCTCGAGCTCCGGGTTGGCAGCGGCGGGTGAGTCCGGCGGCGCTGCCTCGAGCGCGCTCTCCTCGAGAAGCGCGTCCTCGGAGGGCGCGGCGACGATCGCCTCGATCTCGCGCAGCGCGGGCAGGTCGGTGAGCGCGCGCAAGCCGAAGGTCTCGAGGAAGGTCGAGCTCGTGCCGTACAGCGCGGGCCGGCCCGGCGCGTCGCGGCGCCCGACGATGCGCACCAGGTCGCGCTCGAGCAGGCTCTTCACCACCGCCCCGCAGTCGACGCTGCGCAGATCCTCGATCTCGGCGCGCGTCAGCGGCTGCTTGTAGGCGATCAGCGCGAGTGTCTCGAGCGCGGGTCGCGAGAGCCGCATCTTGCGTTCGGGCGTGGCCGCGAGAATCACCTCGGCGAAGCTCGGACGGGTGCGGAACTGGTAGCCGCCCGCGATCTCGGCGATCTCGTAGGGCCGGCCGGTGGCGAGCAGGCTGACGTTGATCTGCGCCACGCCCGCGGCGAGCTGCAGCGGGGTGACTCGCGGGAAGGCGCGCCGGAGCGCGCTCGGTGCGAGCGGTCCGTCGGCCGAGAAGATCAGCGCTTCGAGCGCCGCCAGATCGAGCTCAGCTTCCGCCATCGGTCTCTCCTTCGTCCTGCCGCGCCGCCATCTCCGCGTCGGCGCGCGCGCCGGCCTCCGAGATCGCGGCGTCGTCGAGATTCCCCACTGCGAGCCGCACCCGGATCGGGCCCTGCGGCCGGCCGAGCTCGTCGACGTTCTGGAAGATCAGGAGCGCCTGGATCTTCGCGAGCTCGAGAATGGAGAGGAACGCCAGCACCACGCGCTCGCGCGTCGGCTCGGGCGACAGCAAGAGCTCTTCGAAGCGCACGCTCGCGGGATCCGCCGCGCGCAGCGCGTCCATCACCGAGACCATGCACTCCTGCAGCGTGAGTCGCTCGCGCGCGACGGTGTGTCGCGCCTGCTCGGCGGGGATGCGCGCGAGCACGCTCTGCATGGCCTCGAGCAGCCCGAACAGGCTGACGACCAGCACGCCCTCTTTCTCGGGCAGCTCGCTCGAGTCGGCCGCGCCGGTGAAGACGTCGCGGCCCAGCAGCGGCCGGCGCGCGAGCTCGTTCGCGGCGTCCTTGTAGCGCGCGTACTCGGCCAGCCGGCGCGCCAGCTCGGCGCGCGGATCCCCGAGGCCGTCTTCGGCCAGGAGCTCCGGGTCCGGCGGCAAGAGCAGCCGCGACTTGATGTGCGCTAGCGTCGCGGCCATCAGGAGATAGTCGGCGGCGACGTCGAGATCGAGCATGCGCATCAGCTCGAGGTAGGCGAGATACTGCTCGCTGATCAGCGCGATCGGGATGTCGGCGATGTCGACTTCGTTGGCGCGGATCAGGTGCAGCAACAGGTCGAGCGGACCTTCGAACGCCGGCAGCTTCACCGCGCACGAGAAACGGCCCATGGCCGAAGCCTCGCGGCTGCGCTCGCCCGGACCTTCGTTCGGACCGTCGCTGGTCAGATCGGAATCCACCTGCGCCGTCGTCCCCCCTACGACGAGCGCGAACCTAACCCATCACCCTGCCCGCGGCCAGCGCGCCGGGCCTCTCCGCGCGGGTGGCGGCCGTTCACGAGCTC
>DATJZP010000020.1:0-159451 GCA_035498875.1 Myxococcota bacterium | reverse complement strand
CCCGCCGAGGTGCGGCGGCGGAACTTCATTCCGAAGAGCGCCTTCCCGTTCACGACCGCCTCCGGCGCGGTCTACGACTCCGGCGACTACGAGCCGACGCTCGACAAGGCGCTCGCGAACTTCGACTACGCGGGCGCGAAGGCGCGGCGCGAGCAGGCGCGCGCCGCGGGGAAGCTCGTCGGCATCGGCGTCGCGACCTTCACCGAGATCTGCGGGCTCGGTCCCAGCACCGCCGCGTCGCCGATCCAGCGCACCGGCAGCTGGGAGTCGGGCATGGTGCGCGTCGAGCCGACCGGCAACGTGATCATCACGACCGGCGCGTCGCCGCACGGCCAAGGGCAGGAGACCGCGTTCGCGCAGCTGGCCGCGGACGCGTTCGGCGTCGACGTCGGCGACGTCGAGGTTCTGCACGGCGACACCGACGTGGTCACGCACGGCGTCGGCACGTTCGGCAGCCGCGGGCTCGTGGTCGGCGGCACGGCCGTGCACATGGCGCTCGAGAAGGTGAAGGCCAAGGCGGCGCGCATCGCCGCGCACCTGCTCGACGCCAAGCCCGAGCAAGTCAGCTTCGACGGTGAGTCGTTCCGGGTCGCCGGCGGCGAGCGCAAGCTCGGCTTCCGCCAGGTGGCCGAGGCCGCGCACCTGTGGAACGTGCCCGTGCCGGGCGAGGAGCCGGGCCTCGAGGCGGTGGCGCGCTTCGAGCCCACCGGCACCACCTTCCCGTTCGGCGCGCACTTCTGCGAGGTCGAGGTCGACCGCGACACCGGCGAGATCGAGCTGCTGCGCTACGTGGCCGTGGACGACGCGGGCAAGATCGTGAACCCGCTGCTCGCCGAAGGCCAGAGACTGGGCGGGATCGTGCAGGGCCTGGGCCAGGCGCTGTGCGAAGAGGTGAGATACGACGAGAGCGGGCAGCTGCTCACCGCGACGCTCATGGACTACGCCATGCCCAAGGCGCACATGTTCCCGCGCATCGAGCTCGACTCGACCTGCACGCCGACCCATCTGAACCCGCTCGGCGCGAAGGGCATCGGCGAGCTGGGCACGATCGGCTCGACGCCGTGCCTGGTGTCCGCCGTGCTCGACGCGCTGCGGCCGGCGGGAGTCACTCACGTCGACATGCCGCTCACGCCGCAGCGCGTCTGGAGCGCGCTGCAGGGAGCCGCGAAATGATCGCGCAGGAGTTCGAGTATTTCGCGCCCAAGAGCCTGCGCGAGGCGGTCGAGCTGCTGGGCAGGCACGGCGACGCCAAGGTGTTGGGCGGCGGCATGAGCCTGATCCCGGCGCTGAAGCACCGGCTGCAGGTGCCGAAGGCCCTGATCGACCTGGCGCGCGTGTCGGAGCTCGGCGAGAGCGTCTCCGAGCGCCGCGGCGCGCTTGCGATCGGCGGCCGCACGACTCACGCCACTCTGGCAGCCAGCCCCGAGCTCGCCGACGTGCACGCCGTGCGCGAAGCGGCGGCCGCGATCGGCGACGTACAGGTGCGCAACCGCGGCACGATCGGCGGCAGCCTCGTGCACGCGGATCCGGCGGCGGACTGGCCGGCGGTGTTCCTGGCGCTCGACGGCGAGGCCACGGTGGCGGGCGCGCGCGGCGAGCGCACGGTCGCCGCGAGTCAGTTCTTCACCGGCATGCTGCAGTCGGCGGTGAAGCGCGACGAGGTGCTGACCGAGGTCCGCCTCTCGGTCGAGCGCAAGCGCGCCGGCACCGCCTACCGCAAGCTGCGCCAGGCGGCGTCCGGCTTCGCGGTGGTGGGCGTGGCCGCGCAGGTCACGCTCGACCGGCGCGGCCGGATCGAGCGCGCCTGCGTGGGAGTCACCGGCGTGAATCCGGTGCCCTTCCGCGCCAGCGCGCTCGAGAAGCGACTCGCCGGAGAGACTCCCGACGAGCCCACGCTGCGCCGGCTGTGCGCGCGCATCGACGAGGCCGATCCCACCGAGGACCTGCACGCCAGCGCCGAGTACCGCGCGCACCTGGTGGGCGTGTTCGCGGCGCGCGCGCTCGCGGCCGCGGCGCAGCGGGCGTCTGCATGAGGCTCGAGGGCATGGAGGTGGTCGAGCTCTCCCTTCAGGACACCTACGACCGGCTGAACGATCCGCGCGCGCTGCGCGCCTGCACGCCCGGGCTCGACCGGCTCGACCCCAAGGACGCGGATCACTACGACGCCGTGCTCGACGTGAAGCTGCCGGCGATCACCGGCCGCTTCGAGGGCACGCTCGAGTATCTCGAACGACAGCCGCCGAACCGGATCAAGCTCCGGCTCCAGGGCAAGGGCCCGGTGGGCTTCGTCGACGGCGAGGTCGCGCTCGACCTGTCGACGGTGCCCGAAGGCACCGCCATCCACTACGGCGCCGACGTGCAGATCGGCGGCCAGATCGCGCGCCTGGGCCAGCGCATGCTCTCGGGAGTCACGCGCGAGATGGCCGGCCAGTTCTTCCGGCTGTTCGAGGACTGGCGGCCCGAGGCGCCCGACGAGAAGCTGGCGCCGTCGCCGGCGCGCTCGTTCTTCCAGCTGCTCTGGCGCAGCCTCTTGCGCATGCTCGGGCTGCGCCGCGACTGAGCGGCTGCCGGTCGAGGCCTTCGTGCTCGCGGCGGGCCGGGGCCGGCGCATGGGCGGCGCGAAGCACCTGCGCCCGCTCGCCGGCGTGCCGCTGGCCGAGCGCGTGGTGCGGGCGCTCCTGCGCACGAGCGCGGCGCGCGTCCGCCTGGTGCTGGCGCCCGACGACGCCGCCGGCCGCGCGCTCGCGACACGAATCGGTGTCGCCGCGCTGGCCGCCGAAGACCCCGACGAGGGCCGCGCCGCCTCGGTACGCGCGGCCGTGCGCGCCGCCGCGAGTGACTCGCGAGGCGCCTTGTTCGCGCTGGCCGACCAGCCGTTTCTCGAGCCCGACGACTTCGAGCGGCTGTTCGACGCGTTCCGCGCCGAGCCCGGCGCGATCGTGCGCGCGGAGTATGGGGGCGAGCCCGGCTCGCCGGTGCTGTTCCCCGCGGACTGTTTCGCCGAGCTCCTGCTCCTGCGCGGGCGCGAGGGCGGGCGATCGCTGGTGGAGCGGCGGCGCGAGCGCGTCCGGCTGGTGTCACTGCCGCCCGAGCACGGCCGCGATCTCGACGCGCCGGAGGACTGGCCCGCGGAGAGCGCGCCGCTACCCTCCGCCGCCCATATGGAACGGACATTCTCGATCGTGAAGCCCGACGCGGTGCGCGGGCGCAAGCTGGGCGCGATTCTCGAAGCCATCGAAGCCTCGGGGCTCACGATCGTGGCGACCAAGATGGTGCAGCTCGATCAGCCCAAGGCCGAAGGCTTCTACGCGGTCCACAAGGAGCGCCCGTTCTTCAAGGACCTGGTGAAGTTCATGACTTCCGGACCCGTGCTCGTATCCGTTTTGGAAGGCGACGACGCGGTGGCCCGCTACCGCAAGCTGATGGGTGCCACCGACCCCGCGAAGGCCGACGCGGGCACGCTGCGCAAGCGCTTCGCGACGAACATCGAGCAGAACGCCGTCCACGGCTCCGACTCGCTCGAGAACGCGCAGACCGAGATCGCCTACTTCTTCAGCGCGACCGAGCTGGTCAAGCGCTAGCTGCCACCCGCCTGCGAGCGGGACGGTTTCTCGGGGAGGTCCCTGGGGGGATCAGGTTCCCGGACAGACGTGGTAGCATGCGGCCGCGTTCGGGCCGTCCGGGGAAGGGAGGCTCGTTCCGCCTCGAGTCACCTCCGTTTTTGACTCGGGCTGCTGATCCCGACCGGAGACCAAGGAGAGAGGCCCGCCCATGGCTGAGACGCCGCAGCATCACATCCGCGAGACCACAACCCTGCGTTTCGCGCGCTTCGTGACTCGCAATCGTTTGCCGATCGCGCTGCTCCTGGCCGCCACGACCCTCTTCTTCATGTACCCGATCTTCAACACCGTGATGTTCGTGCGCGGGCACAAGCTGCCCGGCCCGATGGTGCGCGTGAACACCTCGGCGCGCGCCCAGTATCCGGACCACCCGTTCATCAACGCGCAGGACAAGTTCTCGAACATCTTCGGCACGTCGTCGCTGGTCGCGATCGCGGTCACCGTGAAGGACGGGAACATCTTCACGCCCGAGGTGCTGCAGAAGATCAACGACGTGACCAACGCCCTCGACGGGCAGAGCTACGACACGCATCAGCCCGAGCGCGAGGAGCTGCGCAAGCAGCTCGAGGCCAAGGGCGACATGAGTCACGAGCAGGTGCTGGCGGAGATGGACCGCAAGTTCCCGCCGTACCCGGTGAACCACGACCAGGTCCAGTCGATCGCCCACGGCTCGACGCGCGTGACTCAGATCCAGCCCGACGGCTCGATCGAGTCGAACGTGCTCATGGAAGAGATTCCGGACGATCAGAAGGGAGCGGAGAAGATCCGCGAGATCGTGCGCCAGAACCCGCCGCTGATCTACGGCCGGCTCGTGTCACTCGACGAGAAGGCGGCGCTGGTCACCGCGGGCTTCGTCACCGACCGCCTGAACCAGAGCGAGATCTACGCCGCGGTCTTCGACTACGTGCAGAAGATCAAGACCGACAACGACGACGCGAACGTCACGCTCTACATATCGGGGCTGCCGATCGGCGTCGGCTGGATCCAGAAGCACGCCAAAGAAATCCTGTTCTACACGGTCGGCACCGTGGTCATGGTGTTCCTGCTCCTGCTGGCGTACTTCCGGCGCCTGCACGGCGTGTTGATCCCGTTCATCGCCGCGATCATCACCGTGATCTGGGGCCTGGGCTTCACCGGCTGGACGCACATCGCCTTCGACCCGTTGGTGCTCGTCATCCCCATGATCATCACCGCGCGCGCGGTGAGTCACACGGTGCAGATGGCGGAGCGCTTCTTCGAGGACTACGAGCTCCTGCTGCCGCGCTACGGCGACCCGGACGTGGCCAAGGTTGAGGCGGCGACGGTCGCGATGGCCGAGGTGCTCGTGCCCGGTACGCTCGGCATCCTGGTCGATGTCGGCGGTCTCCTGGTCATCCTGGTGACCTCGATCCCGCAGATGCGCGACCTCGCGATCTTCGGCGCCTTCTGGGTGACGTCGATCCTGGCCACGGTGGAGCTGCTCCACCCGATCATGATCTGCTACCTGCCCGCGCCCCACGAGAGCGAGCACTTCCTGCCCAAGTCGATGATCGCGTTCACGCGAATGATCGGGAACGCCACCACGCACCCGACCGGCAAATGGGTGATCGCGGCGTTCACGATCGCGATCTTCTCGACCTCGGTCTACATCACGCTCTTCCACTCGAAGATCGGCGAGGCGAGCCCCGGCACGTCGCTGCTCTGGCCGAATCACCCGTTCAACGTGGCCACGGCCGAGATCGCGCGGCGCTTCGGCGGCGTCGACTCGTTCGTGGTGTACCTGAACGGCGACCGCGACAACGCCAGCACCGACTCCGAGCCGATCCGGCGCATGGAGGAGTTCGGCCGGCACATGCAGGTCGAGACGCACGTCGGCGCGACCGTGTCGCTGGTGCCCTTCCTGCGCGGCACCTGGCAGCAGCTCCACTACGGCGATCCGAAGTGGCAGTACATCCCCGATGCGCCCGGCTCGGTGCGCACCATGATCTTCCAGCTCCAGACCAACGGTCCGCCGGGCTTTCTGCGCCCGTTCATGACCGACAACGGCCGCGACGCGAACATCCAGTTCTTCTATCCCGACCACAAAGGGGAGACGATCACGCGCGCGGTCGAGGCGGCGCAGGAGTTCGTCGACGAGAATCCGATCGGCGACGTGATCGTGCGGCTCGAGAAGAACAAGGCTCCGAAGGGCGCCCACTTCTACAACCCGCAGAAGCTGCTCGACACCTGGTACTACATGATCGGCCCGATGCTCCCGGCGCGCGGGCACACGCTGACCGTGCGCGAGAAGGACGCGGACGGGAAGTACGCCATGCTGCCCGTGCAGCAGGACACGAAGCCGCCCTGGATCGAGGACTTCCGCACGCGCGCGATCGCCGACTACGACGCGGCGAAGGCAAACGTGAAGGAGGGTGAGATCTTCACCTGGCCCGCGAAGCTCGGCAGCTGGAGCGACAAGGACGTCAACGCCTGGTGGGAGAGCCAGGAGAAGGGCATCCGCGCGGTCGCGGTCGACACCGACAAGCTGATCGTCGAGGACCTGAAGGTGGTCGCGCGGCGGGGTCAGGGCGGCGCGGTCAAGGCCGGCGGTCTCTCGGGCCCGAAGTACCAGCCGACCAAGTCGTGGACGCGCGGCGTGCAGTTCGTCATGGCCGGCGGCGCGATGGGCACGCTGGCGGCGATCAACGACGAGGTCGAGCGCAGTCACGTGGCGACGATTTCGCTGATCTTCTTCGTGATCTTCGTCCTGCACTCGATCACGTATCAGTCGATCTCGAGCGGCGGCATCATCTTCCTGCAGATCGCGACCGCGACCATGCTGTCGCTCGCCTACATGGCGATCCGCGGCATCGGGCTCAACATCAACACGCTGCCGGTGCAGGCGGTCGGCGTGGGCATCGGCGTCGACTACGCGATCTACATCGTCGACCGGATCCGCCAGGAGGTCGCCGAGACCGCGGACATCGACGAGGCGATCCGCCGCGCGATCCGCACCACCGGCATGGCGGTGACGTTCACGGCCACCACGGTCGTCGGCGGCATCGTGCTGTGGACCTTCTCGAACCTGCGCTTCCAGGCCGAGATGGCCTACCTGCTGGTGATCCTCATGATCATCAACATGCTGGGCGCGATCACGGTCGTGCCGACCTTCTACTCGATCCTGCGCCCGAGCGTCGCCACCGCCCTACTCACCGACGAGCAGCGCGAAGCCATGCGCGCCCAGAAGGAGCTGGAACACAAGAAGGGAATGGTGGCTTAGGGGGCCGAGCGACCCCGGATCGAGCGAGCCGGGCTAGTTGTACCCGATCGCGATGAGCGTCATCAGCAGCAGGTAGGTCGCCACCAGCAGCAGGTTGCGGGTCAGGACGCTCTCGGACTCGGGCTTCGGCTCGGCGGCTTCCATCGTGATTCCCTTCGGAAGAGTTCGGCGCGGGCCTTAGCTCCGCGCTCGAACGAATCAAGAGTTGCGCATCAGTGAGTCGAGGTGATCGGCGCCACGCGCGATCGCCCACCAGAAGAACGGGAAGAGCGTGTAGTGACCGCAGGGGAGCTTGTACCAGCGCGGTTGCCCGAGGGCTTCCCAGAGCTGTTGCGCGTAGGTTTGCGGGACCACCGTGTCGAAGCGGCCTGAGGCCAGCATCACGTTGCGGGGGTCCAGGTAGGCCGTATAGGTGAGCGGGTCGACCGGGGCCACGTAGGCCTTCACGCCCTCGACCCACTGCTCGCGCGTGGTCCAGCCGCGCTGCGCCATCATCCGGTTCCGGAAGTCGCGGACCGGGGTCTCGCTCGAGTCGTAGAGCATCTCGGTCAGGTTGCCGCCGGTCATCACGAAGAACCCGGCGCGGATCCGCCGGTCGCATTCCGCCAGCAAGAGCGCCTGGATCGAGCCGATCGAGACGCCGGCCGAGGCCAGCCGGGTGGCGTCGATCTTGGGGTGAGTCACCAGCCAGTCGAGCAGCCGGCGGCCGTCGATCACCCCGGCCCGCAGCCGCTCGCGCACCACGTCGGCGCTGTTCTGGTGGGGCAGATCGAGCGCCCGGCGCTCGAGCCGGGCGACGGCATAGCCCCGGTTCACGAGCGCCTTGGCCAGGCCCTCCGAGACGTCGTTCGGCCCGTCCAGGATCTCGAACGCCACCACCGCCGGGAACGGACCCGGGCCGGCCGGGATCAACAGGTGTCCGATCCGGTCGGCGCCCGCTTCGTCGGGCATCACCAGGCGGAAGGCCCGGTAGTCGTGCGAGTGGAAGAGCGTGTAGAGATCGAGCACCCAGCTCTGCTTCACCGTTCCGCCCTCGGGCTGGATCTGCACGCTGGCGGGGTCGAGCTTCTTGTAGTCGAAGAAGCCGAGCGAGGGCAGGTCGGCCGCGGGCGGCGGCTCGGGCGGCGGGGCGGGCGGACCGTCGGTCGAGGTGCAGCTGGCCGCAAGAAGCAGGAGCGGCGCGAGGAAGCGCGCTGAAGCGCGTCCCACGCGCCGCTCGTTGGCAGGCAACTCCGGGCTAGTCCGCTTCCCGCGAGCGGCGGATGAAGGCCGGGACGTCGTACTCCTCCTCGAAGGGTGAGACGAAGTCATCCGTGCCGTTCATTTCGAGCTTCGCGGCTGCGCGCGGTGGCTCCAGGACCGTGGTCGCTTCGGCCAGCGTCTCGGGCGACGCCGCCTCGCGGAGCGGCAGGCGCAGCGGGTGCACGTTCTCGAAGCTCTCCGTGATCGCTTGCTTGCGGCGCGAGCGAGACACGTCGGACAGGCCGGTGGCGATCACCGTGACTCGGATCTCGTCGGCCAGGTTCTCCTGCACGACGGAGCCGAAGATGATGTTCGCCTCCTCGTGAGCCTCTTCGTGGATCAGGCTCACGGCCTCGTTCGCCTCGTGCAGCTTCATGTCCGGCCCGCCGGTGATGTTCACCAGCACGCCGCGCGCGCCCTTGATCGACAACTCTTCAAGTAGCGGATTCGAGATCGCGGCTTGAGCCGCGCGGATCGCGCGGTCTTCGCCGGTCGCCCGACCCGTGCCCATGAGCGCCATGCCCATCTCACTCATGATCGTGCGCACGTCCGCGAAGTCGAGGTTGATGATGCCGTGCACGGTGATCAGGTCCGAAATGCCCTGGACCGCGTTCAACAGCACGTCGTCCGCGATCCGGAACGCCTCGGTCATGGTGGTGTCACGGCCGGCCATCTGCAGAAGCCGGTCGTTCGGGATCGTGATCAGCGTGTCGACCACGTCGTGCAGGGCGTCGATGCCCTGCTCGGCCTGCCGCTTGCGCACCGCGCCCTCGAACAAGAAGGGCTTGGTGACGACCGCCACAGTGAGTGCGCCCAGCTCCTTGGCGACCTCGGCCACGATCGGCGCGCCGCCGGTGCCGGTGCCGCCGCCGAGCCCCGCAGTCACGAACACCATGTCCGCCCCCGCGAGCACGTCGCGCAATCTCTCGCGCGAGCTCTCGGCCGAGGAACGACCCACTCTCGGGTCCGCGCCGGCCCCGAGGCCCCGCTCGCCGAGGTGGATCTTCGCCGCCGCCAGGTTTTCGGACAGCGCTTGCGCGTCCGTGTTGGTCGCCACGAAGTCGACGCCGGAGAGACCGGCGCGGATCATCGTGTTGACCGCGTTTCCACCGCCGCCTCCGACGCCGACCACCTTGATCCGCGCGCGGAGATCCGTCGCTTGCTCGAACTCGATCATCTCATCCCCCCAGAAAACCGGTCTCACTGTAACTCGCTTTCGCGCGCAGCGAAGGACCCGGTGTAGAATTTTTAGCGCATCTCGCCGTAGAACCACTCGCGCATGCGCGTGCGCACCTTCCGGAACGACGAGCCGTCGTACACACGGAAGCGTGGCTTGCTGGTGCGCTGCGAGCCGTAGAGCGCGAGACCGACGGCGGTCGAGAACTCGGGACCCTGCACCCGGTCGACGAGCCCGCCGATGCCGCGCGGCGTGCCCCTGCGCACCGGCAGCTCGAAGATCTCCTCGGCCAGCTCGGGCAGCCCCTCGAGCGCGCTGGTGCCGCCGGTCACCACGATGCCCGAGGGGATCTTGTCCAAGTGACCCGTGCGCGCGAGCTCCTCGCGCACCAGGGACAGGATCTCCTCGACCCGCGGCTCCAGGAACTCCGACAGCATCTTGCGCGACACCTCGCGCGGCGCGCGCCCGCCCACGCTGGGCACCGTGAGCAGCTCCTCACGCGGCAGATAGCGCGCCGCCGCGCAGCCGAAGCGGCGCTTGATGCGCTCGGCCTGATCGAACGGCGTGCGCAGCCCGACCGCGGCGTCGTTGGTCAGGTGGTAGCCACCCAGTGACAGCACGGCGGTGTGCTTGATCGAGCCGTCGCCGAACACCGCCACGTCGGTGGTGCCGCCGCCCAGGTCGATCAGCGCGACGCCGAGCTCCTTCTCGTCGGGCGCCAGCGTGGCCTCGGCCGAGGCCAGCGGCTCGAGCACGATGTCGATCACGTTCAGCCCGGCCTTGTTCGCGGACTTGATCACGTTCTGCGCGGAAGTGACTGCCGCGGTGACGATGTGCACCTTGGCGATCAACCGCACGCCCGACATGCCCACCGGGTGCTTGATGCCGTCCTGGCCGTCGAGCTCGTACTCCTGGGGGATCACGTGAATCACTTCGCGGTCCGCCGGGATCGCGATCGCCTGGGCCTGCTCGATCACGCGCTTCAGGTCGGCCGGGCGCACCTCGCGATCCTTGATCGCGATCATGCCGATCTCGTTGTGCGCCTGGATGTGGCCACCCGCGATCCCGGCATACACCGAGCTGATCTCGCAGCCGGCCATCATCTCGGCCTCGTCCACGGCCTTGCGGATCGAGTCGACCGTCGCCTCGATGTCCACTACCACGCCCTTGCGCAGCCCGCGCGAGGGGTGAGTTCCGATGCCGATCACCTCGATCGTGTCGCCACTCGGCTCCGCGACCACCGCGCAGATCTTGGTCGTGCCGACGTCGAGTCCGACGATCAGCTCATCGTGTTTCGCCATTCTCTCCTCCTGCCGGTCGGCGCAGATCGCGCAGCACCGGGTTGCTCTTGAAGCGCAGATCGACTTCCTGTGCGCCCGTGCTCTCCACCAGGTCGCTGTCGGAGAGCAGGCGCCAATCGGCGAACGAAGCGCGGGCGTCGCGCCCGACCAGAAGCCGCACCGCCCGGCCGAGCGTTCGCACGTGGATCTCGGACGCGTTCGCGGCCTGCACGCTGGCCAGATTGAGACCGGAGTCACGCGCCGCCTCGACCACCGGCAGCGCGAAGCGCGGCTCGCCGGAGAGCTGCGGCAGCTTCTCGGCCTCGCCCGGCAGCGCCGGGAAGCGCGCGCCTTCCGCGTCGAGCGCGAGCCCGCTCGCCAGCTCGAGCGCCACGGGCACGCGCTCGCGGAGCGCGATCACCAGCCGGTCCGGCGGCATGCGCATCGCGCGCACCTTGGCGATGCGCGGGTGCTCGGCGAGCGCGGCCGCCACGCGCGCCGGGTCGAGGTCGACCAGCGGCGTGTTGGCGTCCACCCCGCAGCGCTTCCACAGTGAGTCGCGGTCGAGCGCGCGCACGCCCACGAACTCCACGTGGTGCAGCCGGAACACGTCGCCGCGCAGGAAGTCGTGCAGCGCCGGACTCTGCAGGTAGCCGTGGTGCTGCGCCCAGAGCGCGGCGAACGCGAGCGCGAGCCCCGCCAGCACGCGCTTGATGCCCCGGGGCAGAGTGGCGCCGTCGAGCCGCCTGGCGGTCACGCGTCTTCTCCCACGATGTGGACCTCGGTCTGGAGCGCGATCCCGCTCGCCTCCCGCACCGACTGTCTCGCCTTGGCGATCAGGGCCAGCACGTCGGCGGCGCGCGCACCGCCGGCGTTCACGATGAAGTTGGCGTGCAGCGGCGAGATCACGGCGCCGCCGATGCGCGTGCCCTTGAGCCCCGCGGCCTCGAGGAGGCGCCCTGCGAAGTCACCGGGCGGATTCACGAACACCGAGCCGCACGACGGCTGGTCGACGGGCTGCGTGGCGCGGCGCTCGGCCAGAAGCTGCTTCTGGCGCTCGCGGATGCGCTCGGGCGCATCGGCGGTGGTCGCGAAGGTCGCGGCCAGCACCAGCGCGCCCGCCGGCAGCTCGCTCCGGCGGTAGTGGAAGGCGAGCTCGGCGCGCGCGCGAGTCACCACCCGGCCCGGCGCGGGGTCGAACAGTTCCACGCTGCGAACGACGTCCTTCATCTCGCGCGCGCGGGTGCCGGCGTTCATGGCGATCCAGCCTCCGACCGTGCCCGGAATCCCGACCGCGAACTCGAGCCCCGCGCGGCCGTGGTCGGCCGCGAAGCGCGTGACCTGCGAGTGACTGGCGCCGGCCTCGGCGCGCACGCCGTCCGCGCCGGCGAGCTCGACCCGGCGCAGGCCGGCGAGCCGCACGACCACCCCGCGCACGCCGCCGTCGCGCACCAACAGGTTGAAGCCGCCGCCCAGCACGAGCAGCGGCAGCCCGTGCCGCTGGCAGAAGCGCGCGACGCGCTCCAGGTCGTCTCGCGACTCGGCGCGCACCAGCGCATCGGCGGGGCCGCCCACGCGCAGCGAGGTCCAGCCGGCGAGTGACTCGCCCAGGCTGACCTGGCCGGGCACGAGCGCCTCGAGCTCCGCCGCGAGTGAGCCATCAAGTCCCAGGGCTCCCTCCGTCGCTGGCCAGGAACTCGAGCGCGAGCCGGCCGATGTCTCCCGCGCCCATGAAGAACACCACGTCGCCCGGGCGCGCGAGCTCGCGCAGCCGCGGCACGATCGCCGACTTCTCGGACACGAACTCGCAGGCGCGGTGACCGCAGGCGCGCACCGCCTCGGCCAGGCTCTCGGCCGTGACTCCGGGGATCTTCTCCTCGCCCGCGGCGTAGATCTCGGTCAACAGCACCAAGTCCGCGTCGTGAAACGCGCGCGCCAGCTCGTCGAACACGTCGCGCGTGCGCGTGTAGCGGTGCGGCTGATAGGCGACGAGGATGCGCCGGCCCAGCCCCTCGCGCGCCGCGGCCAGCGCCGCGCGCACCTTGGCGGGGTGGTGCGAGTAGTCGTCGATCACGGTGATGCCGTCGCGCTCGCCCTTGATCTCGAAGCGGCGCTCCACGCCGCGAAACGCGGCCAGCGCCTGCTGGATCTTCGGGACGGGCACCTCGAACTCGAGCCCGACCGTGATTGCGGCCAGCGCGTTCTGCACGTTGTGTCTGCCTGGCACGCGCAGCGAGAACGCGCCCAGCGGCTGACCGTGCGCGCGCACCGCGAAGCGCATGCCCAGGCCCGCGGCCTCGACGCGCTCGGCCGAGACGTCGGCCTGCGGCGACAAGCCGTAGGTCCAGGCGCGGCGAGTCACTTGGGGCAGGAGCGTCTGCACGTTCGGGTCGTCGATGCAGAGCACGGCGGCGCCGTAGAACGGCACCTTGTTCGCGAACTCGACGAACGCGGCCTGCAGCTTCTCGAAGCTGCCGTAGTAGTCGAGGTGGTCGCGGTCGATGTTCGTGATCACGACCACGGCCGGCACCAGCCGCAGGAACGAGCCGTCGCTCTCGTCGGCCTCCGCGACCAGCACCTCGCCCTCGCCCAGCCGCGAGTTCGCGCCCAGGCTGATCACGCGCCCACCCACGATCGTGGTCGGGTCGAGCCCGCCTGCAGCCAGCACCTCGGCGGTCATCGACGTGGTCGTGGTCTTGCCCGCCGAGCCGCCGATCGCCACGCCGTACTTCATGCGCATGAGCTCGGAGAGCAGCTCCGCGCGCGGGATCACCGGAATCGTGGCGAGCTCCGCGGCGCGCAGCTCGGGGTTCGTGCGAGACACCGCGGACGAGAACACCACCACGTCCGCGCCGTCGACGGCCGCGGCGTCGTGGCCGATCGAGACGCGGATGCCGAGCTCGCGCATGCGCTTCGTGGCCGAGCTCTCTCTGAGGTCGGAGCCCGAGACCGAGTAACCCTGCACGTGCAGGATCTCGGCCAGGCCCGACATGCCGACGCCGCCGATGCCCACGAAGTGGACGCGCTTCACGCGGTGCTTCATCGCCGACCTCGCGCGCGCAGAAGCTCCTTGCACTGGAGCCAGATGTCGCGCGCAGCGTCCGGGCGCGCGCGAGACAGCGCCGCGGCCGCCATGCGCGCGCGGCGCGCGGGGTCGCGCAGCAGTGACACGACGGCGTCGCCGAGCTTCGCGCTGGCTTCGGCGTCCGGCACCACCAGGCAGGCGCCCTGGCGCTCGAGCTCGCGGGCGTTCGCCATCTGGTGGTCGTCCGCCGCGAACGGGTAGGGCACCAGCACCGAGGCCACGCCCGCGGCGCAGATCTCCGAGACCGTGCCGCCGGCGCGTGCCACCACCAGATCCGCGCGCGTCATGCGCTCCGGCAGGTCGTCGAAGAACGCGGCCACGTCCGCGCGCACGTGCGCCGACTCGTAGGCGGCGCGTGTCTCGTCCAGGCCCGCGGCGCCGGTCTGGTGCGTGATCTCGAGCCCCGGAATCTCGGCCAGCCGCGGCAGCGCGGCCGAGATCGCGCGGTTCACCGAGCGCGCGCCCTGACTCGCCCCCGTGATCAGGAGCCGGGTGACTCCATCCGGCGTGCGCGCGGCGGCGCGCGGCAGCGCGCGCACCGGGCGACCCGTCAGCACCGCGCGGCCCGCTGGGAAGTACGGGATCGCGTCCTCGAAGGCCACGAAGCTGCGCTTGGCGAAGCGGCCGAGCAGGCGGTTGGCGCGGCCGGGCCGGGCGTTGGGCTCGAGTAGCGCCGTCGGAATGCCGAGCGTGACTGCCGCCGCGACCGCGCCCACCGAAGCGTAACCGCCCACCCCGATCACGAGGTCGGCGTGGCGCTCGCGGAGCTGCCGGCGCGCGATCCAGATCCCCGACAGCCCCGTGACCATGCCGGCCAGCCCGCGCAGCACGCCGCGGCCGGTGACTTGCGCGCTGGGCACGAGGTCGAGCGGGTAGCCCTTCGCGGGCACATACTTGGTCTCGAGCCCGCGCGCCGTACCCACGAACCGCACCTCGGCGTCCGGCTCGGACTTGCGGATCTCGTCCGCGAGCGCGAGCGCGGGGAAGATGTGACCGCCGGTGCCGCCGCCCGCGAGCACGATCGCTAGCGCCATCCCGACCTCCCGCGCTTGGTGGGCCGCGCCGCGTTCGCGATCAGGCCAAGCGACGCGAGGCTCGCGATCAGGGACGTGCCGCCGTACGACAAGAGCGGCAGCGTGCTGCCCTTGGTGGGGAGCAGGCCCATCGCGACGCCGGCGTTCAGCAGCGCCTGCAGCCAGAGCATGAGCCCGGCGCCCAGAGTCACGAGCGTGGCGAACGGTGTCTTCGCGCGCTGCGCGATGCCGAGCGACGAGAGCGCGAGCACCGCGAAGCCGCAGAGCACCAGCCCCACGCCGAACAGTCCCGCCTCTTCGCCGACCACCGACAGGATGAAGTCGTTGTGCGCTTCGGGCAGGAAGAAGAGCTTCTGCTGGCCCGCGCCGAAGCCCACGCCGAACAGCCCGCCCGCGCCGAACGCGAGCTGTGACTGGACGAGCTGGTAGCCGTGACCGCGCGGATCGGCCCAGGGATCCAGGAACGCGAGCAGGCGCTGCACGCGGTAGTCGCGCACCAGCATGGCGGCACCCGCCAGCGGCAGCACCAGCGCCGCGGTGAGTCCCAGGTGGTCGAGGCGCGCGCCCGCGGCGAACATCAGCACGCCCGCGAACATCGCGATCAGCATCGCCCCGCCGAAATCCGGCTGGCGCAGCAGCAACACCACCGGCAGGCCCGCGAGCAGCGCCGGCACGCCGATGCTCACCCGGTAGTCACTCATGCGGTCCTGGTGCGACGCCAGCCATTGCGCCAGCCCGAACAAGACGCCGAGCTTCGCGGGCTCGAGCGGCTGGAAGGCGAGCGGCCCGAGCGCGATCCAGCGCTGCGCGCCGCCGCCGGTCATGCCCAGCGGCGTGAAGGTGGCGAGCAGCGCCAGCACCGAGGCGCCCCAGGCCAGGAGCCCGATCTTCTCCAGGAACGCGAGCGGCGTGAAGAAGCACGCGGCGCCGACCAGGAGGCCCAGCGCCAGCGCGATCGTCTGCTTGCCGAGATACGCGAGCGTGGTGCCGAACATGACCTCGGAGCGCGCCGCGCTCGCGCTGTACACCATGACCAGCCCGAAGCCGACCAGGAGCAGCCCCGAGACGGCCAGCTGCGACGTTCCAAAGCGACTCAGCATGCCGCGCCTCCCTGGGCTTCCGGGATCGCGCGCGCGAGTCGTGCGAACTGCTCGCCGCGATCCTCGAAGCTCTTGAACTGATCGAAGCTCGCGCAGGCCGGCGCGAGCAGGACCACGTCGCCCGGCCGCGCGGCCGCGGCGGCGTAGCTCACGGCCTGGGCGAGTGTCTCGACGCGCTCCACGCGAATCACCGGCCCGAGCACCCGCGCGAGCTCCTCGGCGGACTCGCCGAACACGATCGCGAGCCGCACGCGCGCGCGCTTGGCCGCGTCGGCCAGCGGCGCGAAGTCGAGCCCTTTGTTCCGTCCGCCGGCGAGCCAGACGATGCGCGCCGTCTGCGCGAGCAGGCTCGCCACCGCGGCCGCGGGGTTCGTGGCCTTCGAGTCGTCGACGTAGCGCACGCCCGCGCGCACGGCGACGTCGCGCACGCGGTGCGGCAGGCCCGCGAAGCGCGACAGCACCGTGCCGATCGCGTGCGCGCTCGCGCCCGCGAGATCGGCCGCGGCCGCCGCCGCGAGCGCGTTGTCGATCGGCCGGCGCGCAGCGGTGGAGAGCTCGGCCACGGGAATGCGCACGCGCTCCGCGCGCGCGCGACTCACCACGAGCGCATCGCGGTCGAGCCAGGCACCGGTGTCGACCTCGGCGCGCGTCGAGAACCAGGCCACGTGCTGGCGCGCCTTCGCGGCGACCGCGCTCGACCAGGTATCGTCGCGATTCGCCACCAGCCAGGCGTCCGCGCGCTGCAGCTCGGCCAGCCGCGCCTTGGCCGCGCCGTAGGCCTCGAGCGTGCCGTGCCGGTCGAAGTGATCGGGCGCCAGGTTCAGGATCAGCGCGACGTCGGCGTGGAACTCGCGCGCGTGCTCCAGCTGGAAGCTCGAGAGCTCTGCGACCACCCACTCGTGGCCCTGGCCGACGAGCGAGCACAGCGCGGTGCCGATGTTGCCGCCCACGCCGGTGCGGAAGCCGCTCTCGGCCAGCATCTCGCCGACCAGCGTGGTGGTCGTGCTCTTGCCGTTCGAGCCGGTGACCCCGACGAGCTTCGCGTCGAGGAGCTGCGCCGCGAGATCCACCTCGGGGATCACGCCCGCAGCGGTCGGGAAGCCCGGGCTCGCCACCACCGCGTCGAACGCGTCGTAGCTCGGCTGCGAGTCACCCGAGAGCGTCTCGACTCCGACGGGCAGCCCGGCGAGCGCCTCCGCCTTGCGGTCGTACACCGTCACGCGGGCGCCCGCGCGCAAGAGTAGCTCGGCCGCCGCGCGCCCGGAGCGCGCTGCGCCCAACACCAGAATGTGTCGGCCGGAGTAATTCAAAGATGAGCTTCTAGCTAGCGAAGTTTCAGCAGTGACAGCGCGACCAGCCCCAGAATCACCGAGATGATCCAGAACCGGACGATGATCTTCGGCTCTTCCCAGCCGCGTAACTCGTAGTGGTGGTGGATCGGGGCCATGCGGAAGACGCGCTTGCCGCGCGTCTTGAACGAGGCCACCTGGATCATCACCGAGAACATCTCGACCAGGAACAAGCCGCCCGCGATCACGAGCACGAGCTCCTGCCGGATGATGATGGCGACGGTCGAGAGCGCGCCGCCGAGCGCGAGCGCGCCGGTGTCGCCCATGAACACCGAGGCGGGGTAGGTGTTGTACCAGAGGAAGCCGAGCCCGGCGCCCATCAGGGACGCGCAGAACACCGCGAGCGAGCCGGCTCCCGGCACGTGCTTCAGCTCGAGATAGTTCGCGATCACGGTGTTGCCGACCACGTAGGCGAACAGGCCGACCACCGCCGACACGGTCATGGTGGGGCCGATCGCCAGGCCGTCGAGGCCGTCGGTCAGGTTCACCGCGTTCGAGAAGCCGACGATGAACACCACCGCGAGCGGCACGTACAGCCAGCCCAGCGAGGGGTGGAAGCCCTTCACCAGCGGCAGCGAGATCGCGGCGTCGAAGCCCGGGAGTGAGTAGAGCCAGATTGCGGCCACGCCGGCGACCGCGCACTGACCCAGGAACTTGGCGCGCGCGCTGATGCCGTTCGGGTTCTTCAGGATCGCCTTGCGGTAGTCGTCGACGAAGCCGATCACGCCGCAGCCCACGGTCACGAACAGCACGATCCACACGAAGGGGTTGGTCCACTCGGCCCACAGCAGCGTGCTGATGATCACCGCGAACAGGATCAGGGTGCCGCCCATGGTGGGCGTGCCGCGCTTGGTCTGGTGCCGATCGGGAGTGTCTTCGCGGATCGTCTGGCCGATCTGCCGGGTCTCGAGCCAGCGGATCAGCGCCGGACCCGCGATGAACGCGATCAGCAGCGCGGTGAGTGCCGCGCCGACGCTGCGGAACGTGAGATAGCGGAAGACGTTGAACGCCCCGACCTGCGGCGACAAGAGCTCGTAGAACAGGTGGTAGAGCATTCAGCAGGTCTCCGTGAGCAGCTTCACCACGCGCTCGAGCTTCATGCCGCGCGAGGCCTTGACCAGGACCACGTCGCCCGAGCGCGCGTCGGCGCGCACGCGTGCGACGGCCTGCTCGGGGTCGGCGGTCTCGAACACCTGAGTGAGTCCAGCGGCGCGCGCCGCGGCCGCGGTGTTCGCCGACAGCTCGCCTACGCATACCAGCGTGTCGACGCCCGCGGCCGCCGCGCGCCGGCCGACCTCGGCGTGCAGCGCGGCGGCGTCGTCGCCGAGCTCGAACATGTCGCCCAGCACCGCGAACGCTCGCCCCGAGCCGCGCAGCTCGGTCAGCGTCTCGAGCGCGCGCGCCACCGAGTGGGGGTTCGCGTTGTAGCTGTCGTCGATCACCAGCATGCCGTTGGGCGCGCGCACCAGCGCCACCCGGCCGGGCACGCCGCTGAACTCCTCGAGCCCCTTAACGATCGCGGCCAACGGGTTCGCGCCCAAAAGACCGGTCGCGAACGCGGCCGCGGCCGCGCACAGGCCGTCGTCGACGAGGTGCAGGCCGGGCGCCCGCATCCGGACGGTCGCCTCGCCGGCCGGGCAGGTCAGAGTGTACTGCGCCGCGCCGTGCTCGATGCGCTCCAGGCGCGCCCGGAACTCCGCGCCGGCGTGGATCGCGAAGCGCAGCTTCGGGCCGGCAAAGCGCGCCGACTGAGTCACGCAGTTCGGGTCGTCGGCGTTCACGATCGCGGTCGCGTCGCGGCGCATGCGCGCGAACAGCTCGCCCTTGGCGTCGGCGATCGCCTCGAGCGAGCCGAGCATGCCCAGGTGCGCCGGCGCCACGTTCGTGATCGCGCCCACGGTCGGGTCGGCGATCCGAGTCAGCGCGTCGATCTCGCCGGCGTGGTTCATGCCGAGCTCCACCACCAGCACCTCGTCCCCGGCCTCGAGGCCGAGGATCGAGAGCGGCAGGCCGATGTGGTTGTTCAGGTTTCCGGGCGTGCGCCGCACGCGCCGCCCGGCCGCCTCGAGCACACGCGCGCACAGCTCTTTGGTCGTCGTCTTGCCGTTCGAGCCCGTGATCGCGACCACCGGCCCGGGGAAGCTCGCGCGCTGCGCGCGCGCCAGGGCGCCCAGCGCGAGCACGGTGTCGGTCACGACGATCGCGGGCAGCGCGTCCTCGGGTGCGCGACTCATCAGCACCGCGGCGGCGCCGCGCTTGCGCGCTTCGGACACGAAGTCGTGGCCGTCGAAGCTCTCGCCCTTCACCGCCACGAACAGCGCGCCCGGCCCCAGCGAGCGCGTGTCGGTCGAGACGCTCGTGACTTCCAGGTCGGACGGGCCGGCGAGCTTCCCGCCCGCGGCGCGCGCCAGCTCGCCGAGCCGCCAGCTCACGAGGCGCCTCGCGCGCCGAGCGCGGCCCGCGCTTCCTCGCGGTCGTCGAAGTGGCGCTTCTCGCGACCCACGATCTGGTAGTCCTCGTGACCCTTGCCCGCGATCACCACGCAGTCGTCCGTGCCCGCGCGGCCGATCGCGCGCAGGATCGCGGCGCGGCGGTCGGGAATCACTTCGTAGGCGCCCGAGAGACCCACCGCGACGTCGCGCAGGATCGCGTCGGGATCCTCGGTGCGCGGGTTGTCGCTGGTGGCGATCACGAAGTCGGCGTTGGCGCAGGCGGCGCGCGCCATCGGAGCGCGCTTGGTCTTGTCGCGGTCGCCGCCGCAGCCGAACACCGCGGTGAGCTTGCCGCGCACGTGCGGCCGCACCGTGGCCAGCATGCGCTCGAGTGAGTTCGCGGTGTGCGCGTAGTCGACCAGCACCACCGGCGCCGCGCTGCCCACGCGCTCGAGCCGCCCGGGAATCTGCGGGCAGGTCTCGAGCCCGTGCCGCACGGCGTCCCAGGAGAGGCCCAGCACGCGGCCCACGGCCAGCGCCGCGAGCGCGTTGTCGATCTGGAAGTCGCCGGGCAGCGGCAGCTCGACGTCGACCTCGGCGTCGGGCCCGCGCACGCGCAGCCGCGAGCGCGCGAGCTCGACCTCTTCCGAGAGCGTGGTGAAGTCCGCGCCCGAGCGCGGCCCGCGCCCGTAAGTCACCACCGGGTGACCCGCGCCGCGCGCCAGCTCGGCGTAGCGCGGCGTCCACGGGTCCGCGGCGTTCAGCACCGCGCTGCCGGCCAGGTGCTCGGGCCCGAACAGGAGTGACTTGGCGCGGCCGTAGCTCTCGAGATCGCCGTGGAAGTCCAGGTGGTCCTGCGCGAGCTGGGTGAACACCGCCACCGCGAAGCGCAGGCCGCGCACCCGGCCCAGCACCAGGCTGTGCGACGACACCTCCATCGCGACCGCCTCGACGCCCGCGTCGCGCATGCGCGCCAGCCAGCGCTGCAGCTCGAGCGACTCGGGCGTGGTGAGCGCCGAGGTCTGTTCGAAGCCCGGCCAGCGCACCGAGATCGTGCCCAGGCTGCCGGCGCGCTTGCCGCCCGCGCGCAGCACGGACTCGCACAGCCGCACGCAGCTGGTCTTGCCCTTGGTACCGGTGACTCCCACCAGCGTGAGCGCGCGCGCCGGGAAGCCGAAGAAGCGCGCCGACACGTCGGCCAGCGCGCGGCGCGCGTCGGGAACGACGGCGACGCCCACGGCAGCGGGCGCGTTCGCGGGCGGCTCCTCGACCAAGAGCGCGCTCGCGCCGGCGGCCAGCGCGTCGGCCAGATAGCGATGCCCGTCGGTCTGCGCGCCGCGCAGCGCCACGAACAGGCTCCCCGGGCGCACCGCGCGCGAGTCACTGGCCACGTCCTCGATGCGTACGTCCGCGCGCCCGACGAGCTGCGCGTCGAGATCGTGCACCAGCTCGCGCAAGGTCGCACTCATCCCCGGTCCGCCCCGTCGCTCTTGACCCGGGTCTGGATCTCGGCCGGCTTCGGCTCGCGCGCGCCGAGCTGGTCGAGCGCGTAGGCCGCCACCTCGCGGAACACTGGCGCGGCCACGACGCCGCCCGTGTGCAGGCCCTGCGGCTCGTCCACGAACACGCCGATCACGAAGCGCGGATGGTCCGCGGGCGCGATGCCGACGAAGGACGCGATGTAGTCCTTCTGTGAGTAAGTGCCTTCCTTCACCTTCTGCGCGGTCCCCGTCTTGCCCGCGACCGGCACGTTCGGCAGCGCCGCCTGGACACCCGTGCCGCCTTCGACGACGGCGCGCAGCATGGCCATCACCTGGTGCGCCGTCTGTTCCGAGATCACGCGCGCGCCGGGCTCGGGCGGTTCGCCTTCGCTTCGCAGCGCGAGCAGCCGGGGCGTCACACGCCGGCCGCCGTTCGCGAATACCGCCATGGCGGTCACGAGCTGCACCGGAGTCACGGTGATGCCCTGGCCGAAGGAGAGGTTCGCGCGCTCGACCACCTGGCGCTCGCGCAAGTCGCGCAGGAGTCCCCCGAACTCGCCCGGGAAGCCGCTGCCGGGCAGGTCGCCGAAGCCGAAGCCGCGCAGCCCGGCGACCAGCTTCACTGCGCCCACGCGCTCCGAGATCTTGGCCGCGCCGATGTTCGACGAGAAGCGCACCACGTCGGTCACGCTCAACAGGCCGTGCGGGTGGAAGTCGCGGATCGTGCGCCGGCCGATCTTGTAGCTGCCGTTCTCGCAGTCGAAGATCTCGGCCGGGGTGGTGACTCCCTGCTCGAGCGCGACCGCGACCGAGAACGGCTTCAGCGTGCTGCCCGGCTCGAAGCCGTCGACGAAGGCGCGCGCCCGGTAGAGCGACTTGTCCTCGAGCCAGAAGCGGTTCGGGTCGAAGCCGGGCGCCTCGGCCAGGGCCAGGATCTCGCCCGTGGCCGGATCCATGGCCACCAGCGTGGCGTGGCGCGCGCCGGTCTTGCGCAGTGACTCGGCGAGCGCGTTCTCGGCGAAGTGCTGCAGGCGCACGTCGAGCGCCAGCTTCACCGCGCGCCCGCTGCGCGCCGCGGGCGCCGCCGCCACGGTCGCGAGCACGTTGCCGTGCGCGTCGCGCTGCGCGCTCATCGCCGCGCTCGCGCCGCGCAGCTCGCGATCGTAGGCGAGCTCGAGGCCCGAGAGACCGTGGCCGTCGCGGTCGGCGAAGCCGAGCAGCGGGCCGGCCAGGTCGCCGTTCGGATAGAAGCGGCGGCGCTCGGGGATGAGCTGCACGCCCGCCAGCTTCAGGCGAGTCACCTTGTCGGCGGTCTCGGGCGAGACCCAGCGCTCGAGCCAGGTGAAGCCCGAGCCGTGGGAGAGCTTTGACTCGAGCTCGCGCGCGGGCAGGCCCAGCGGCCCCGCGAGCGCGTGCGCGGCGGCGCGCGGGTCGCCGATGCGCTTGGGCCAGCCCGCCACCGAGTCGACCGTGGCCGAGACGGCGAGCGGCGTGCCCTTGCGGTCCTGCAGGTCGGCGCGCAGCGCCTCGAGCGGCACGGTGGTTTGCGCCTGCTTGCCGGCGCGGTCGGCGAGCCAGTCGGCGTCGAGCGTCTGCAGCTGGATCGCGCGCGCGAACAGCGCCGCGAAGCCGAGCAGCGCCAGCCCGGCGATCACGTCGAGCCGAGCCGGGCGCAGTCCCGCGCGGCGCCGGGCGCGCCGCGAACGAGTCAACGCGGTCTCCCGGCGGCGACGTGACTCAGCCGACCGTCGGGCTCGAGCGCGACGATCTGATCGGGCTTGGGGTAGGTGAGTCCCAGGGCGCGTGCGCGCGGCTCGATGCGTTCGGGTGCGGACAGCGCGGTGGCCTCGATCCGCAGCCGCTCGACCTCGAGCGAGAGCGCGTGCTCCTGCGCCACGCGCCGGCCCAGCTCGTAGCGCAGCGAGGTGAGTCGCGTGCGCACGTAGACCAGGCCGCCCGAGGCTGCGATCACGCCCAGCGCCAGCGCCAGCAGCACCTGGAACCACGGGCCGCTCTGGCGCAGACGCGAGTTCAGCACCGCACGCCTCCGCGCAGGCGGGCGCTGCGCGCGCGCGGGTTGCGGCGCGCCTCGCCGGGCTGTGGACCGCGGCTGCGGCCCAAGAGCCGCATGCGCGGCTGGCGCCCGCAGCCGCAGACCGGAAGCTGCGGCGGGCAGACGCAGCCGCGTGACTCGCGGGCGAGAAACTCCTTCACCCGCTTGTCCTCGCCCGAGTGATAGGACAGCACGGCCAGCCGCCCGCCCGGCCGCAGCACCTCGACCGCCGAGGCCAGGCCGTTGTCGAGCTCGTCGAGCTCCTCGTTCACGGCCATGCGCAGCGCCTGGAACACGAGCGTCGCGGGGTGGTGCCGGCGGCGCGGCAGGCGCACGTCTTCGAGCGCCGCCAGGAGCTCGGGCACGGTCGTGATCGGGCGGCGCGCCAGGAGCGCTCGCGCCACGCGGCCGGGGAAGGGCACGCCGCCGCGGCGCAAGAGCTCGACCAGCTCCGGCTCCTCGACGCGCGCGAGCAGCTCGGCGGCGGTCTCGCCGCGGCCGCGGTCGAGCCGCATGTCGAGCGGGGCTGGCGTGTCGCCCGCGCGGAACGAGATGCCGCGCTCGAGCGCATCGAGCTGCGCGGAGCAGATGCCCAGGTCGAACAGCACGCCGTCCACCGGCGAGACGCCGGCGCCGACCACCACCTCGCGCAGGAACGAGAAGCGCGCGTGAAACAGCTTGGCCGCGTCGCCGAAGCGCGCCAGGCGCCGTTCGGCCACCGCCAGCATCTCGGGGTCGCGGTCCAGGCCGACCAGCACGCCGTCCGGGCCCAGGCGCTCCAGCAGCGCCTCGGCGTGGCCGCCGTGGCCGGTGGTGGCGTCCACGATGCGCGCGCCCGGGCGCGGCTCGAGCAGCTCGAGCACTTCTTCCACCATCACCGGTGCGTGCGCGGGAGTCACTTCGTGGCGCCCCGCAGCAGGCGCGAGTGCTGCGCGTAGTTCTCCTGCGTGTTCGCGATCGCGGCTTCGTAGCGCGCGCGGTCCCAGATCTCGACGCGGTCGGTGAGTCCCGTGAACACGATCTCGCGCTCGAGCTGCGCGCGGCGTCGCAGCGGCGGCGGAATCAGGATCCGCCCCTGGCGATCGATGCCGCAGGGCATGGCGCTGCCCACGATCAGTCTCTCGAGCGCCTCGGCCGCGTCGTTCAGCACCTCGGCAGTGAGTCGCTCGCGCAGCTTCTTGAACACGTCGGCCGGGAAGATGCTGAGACACTGCGCGCCGGCGGTCAGCCAGGGTGACTCGCTCGAGCGCAAGAGCAGGTCGCGAAATTCCTTCGGGAGGCTGGTGCGACCCTTCTCATCGAGAACGTGTTCGTGGCATCCCCAGAACATCTTTGCCACCGGCTCCCGCGCGCACCGGTGGGAAGGGGGCCCCAAGGGCTCGGTGCTCCCCCCCTGATCAGCACCTTGAACCCTTGGGGCCCTATCCCACTGACTTGGATCCTACCTCCACCAACTCCCACCAGTCAACCCCGAAATGCAAGAAATCCGAGAAAATTCGGGCACCTGCAGCGGCCCGGTGCGAGCGTGCTGCGGCCACTGCATCTAGGGCATGCGGTCGTAGAGACCGCAACCAGTTGGGGGTTCGGGCCGTCAGGCCCGGGTATGGCGCTGGAGCACGGGCCAGTAGTGCTCGTAGGCGGAGCGAAACTTTTCTGCCATCCGCATCCCACTCGCGCTGGCTCTGGGGAACGCGCGTGGGCCGGGAGTCTCCTCCGCGAGCACGCGCACCGTCTCCGAAACGGACTCGGCCAGCGCCTCGAGGTCGTAGCCGCCCTCGAGCGCGAGCACGATCCGGCCGCCCGCGACCTCGTCGGCGACCGCGCACAGCCGCTCGGTGAAGGCTCCGAATCCGGCGCTCGACACGTTCATGCCGCCGAGCGGATCACGCGCGTGCGCGTCGAAGCCTGCCGACACGAGGATCATCTGCGGCCGCCAGGCTCGGAGCATGGGCACCAGGAGCTCGTCGAAGAGCTGACCGTACTCCGCGTCGCCGCAGCCCGCAGGCAGCGGAAGGTTCACCGTCGCGCCCGCGCCCGGGCCGCCGCCCTGCTCGTCGAGCGCGCCCGTGCCCGGGTAGAACGGGAACTGGTGCAGCGAGGCGAACAGCACGTCGCGCTCGGACTCGAACAGGTGCTGCGTGCCGTTTCCGTGGTGCACGTCCCAGTCGACGATCGCGACCCGCTCGACGCCGGCCTCGCTGCGCAGCGCCTCGACCGCGACCGCGACGTTGTTGAAGAGGCAGAAGCCCATCGGCGCGCCCTGCTCGGCGTGGTGGCCCGGGGGACGCAGCGCCGCGAACGCGCGCTTCGACTCGCCGCGCGCCACGCGCAGCGCCACGTCGACGAGCCCGCCCGCGGCCAGGCGCGCGATCTCGAGCGAGCGCGGCGAGGCGTAGGTATCGGCGTCGAGCTGCGCGCTGCGGCCTTCGACCTCTTCAAGCGCGTGCAGGTACTGGCGGTGGTGCACCCGCAACAGCTCGTCGGCGGTGGCCTCGCGCGGGGCGACGACCTGAACGCGTTCCGCGAGCGCGCCGAGCGCGCCGTCGATGGCGGCCAGCCGCTCGGGCCGCTCGGGGTGCGCGCGCGGCGGGCGATGCTCCTGGAAGCGGGCATCGCGAACCAAGAGCGGCCGGGGTGACTCAGACACGACCGAAGCATAGTCCGGAGCACGGGTCGCGTGCCCGTGCGACCATCGGAATTGACACACTCCGGAGGGTGGACGATCCAATGGCGCTGTGGCCGCCAGGCGGGAGCCAGAGCTTGGGCGCCGGGGCCTCGCGATCACCGGCCTTGGCACGTTCACGGGCATGCGCATCGCCGAGCGACTGCTCGACGGCGACGTCCCGCCGCGCATCGTGGCGCTCGACCTGCGTTTGCCGCGCCGGCTCGAAGGCCGCGTGCGCTTCCACCGCGTCGACCTGACCGAGCCCACCGCCGACAGCTGGGTCGCCGAGATCCTCGAGAAGGAGGGCTGCGACGCGGTTTTGCACGCGGCATTCTTCACCGACCCGCACCCCGACCTCGAGCTCTCGCACGAGCTCGAGGTGCTCGGGTCACTCCACGTCATGAACGCCGCCGCGGCGGCGGGGGTGCGCAAGCTCGTGGTCACGAGCAGCGCGCAGGTCTACGGGCCGCATCCCGACAACCCCGGCTTCCTGTCCGAGGAGCACCCTCTGCGCCCGCACCCGCAGGCGCACGCGCTGCGCGACCGCGCCGAGCTCGAGGGGCTGTTGCGGATCTTCGCGCAGCGCCACCACGACATCGTGGTCACGACGCTGCGGCCGTCGTGGATCATGGGTCCGAGCTTCGACTCGGCAGTGACGCGCCGGTTCGAGAGCGGGCGGGTGGTGACGCTGCTCGGCTACGACCCGCTGATCCAGTTCCTGCAGGAAGAGGACTGGCTCGACGCGGTCGAGCTGGTGCTCGAGCGCGACGCGCCCGGGCCCTGGAACCTGGCCGGCGACGGCGTGCTGCCGCTCTCGACGCTGCTGCGGCTCGCCGGCAAGCGCAGCCTGCCGCTGCCGCACCCCTGGCTGTACCGGGCGGCCCAGCTCGACTCACTCGCGCGCAGCGGTGACTCGCCGGCCGCCTTCTACGACCACCTGCGCTTCGGCTGGCTGGTCGACACGCGCCGCGCGCGCGAGCTGCTCGGCTTCGACCCGATCTACACCACGCAGGAGGCGTGGATGAGCTTCGTCGTGGCGCGCAAGCTGCGGGGCTACCGGTGAAGCGCGACTTGCCGCCCGAGCTGGTCGCCGAGCTGCGCGAGTCGGTGCGCGCGCTGCGCCGCGACCTCGAGCAACGCTTCGGCGTGGGTGACCCGGCCGAGCCCGTCGAAGAGCTTCCGGAAGACCTGCCCGACGCCGATCTCGACCCCGAGCCGGTCGAGCTCGACCCCGAGGCGCCGTTCCTCGAGTCACCGCCGCCGCCCGACGACGCGCCGGGCTGGCTCGAGCGGCTGCGCCTCGAGCTGGGCGCGCGGCTCGACGAGATCGACGTGGTGAAGATCTACGAGTCGGTGCGCGAGCGCCTGGCGATCCCGAGCGCCGGTGACATCTCCGCCGAGGTCGACGACTTCGGGCTCGACGCGCGTTACCTGGAGCGCGCGCGCCGCTGGCTCGACTGGCTGTACGACCGCTGGTGGCGCGTCGACGTGACCGGCATCGAGAGCGTGCCGGATGCGCCGCGCGTGCTGTTCGTGGCGAACAGCGCCGGCATCCTGCCCTGGGACGCGGTGATGATCGCGCACGCGGTAGAGCGCACTCACCCGTCGCACCGCCGGCCGCGGCCGCTGGTGGCGGACTGGATCGCCACGCTGCCGTTCTCGCAGTCTCGGCTGGCGCGCCTGGGCGCGGTGCGCGCGTGCGCCGAGAACGCCGAGAGACTCTTGGCGTCGAACGAGTGGGTGATCGCGTTCCCGGAGGGTCAGAAGGGCGCGCTGAAGCCCTTCCGCGAGCGCTACCGGCTGCAGCGCTTCGCGCGCGGCGGCTTCGTGTCACTCGCGGCGCGGCTGCGCGCAGTGCTCGTGCCCGTGGCGGTGATCGGCTCCGAAGAGGTGCACCCGATCCTGTTCGAGCCGCGCATCCTGCGCCGGCTGGTCGGCGTGCCGGTGCCGGTGACTCCCACGTTCCCGTTGCTCGGGCTGCTGGGCGTGGTGCCGCTGCCCAGTCACTGGCGCATCCGCTTCGGCGAGCCGATCTGGTTCGACGACGCTGCGGCGGAGCGCGCTGCGGACCCGCTGTACGTGAACCGCACGCGCGAGCGCGTGCGCGGCGCGATCCAGAGCCTGCTCGACGAGGAGCTGCC
Organism: Myxococcota bacterium; assembly: GCA_035498875.1. Classification (GTDB taxonomy): domain Bacteria; phylum Myxococcota_A; class UBA9160; order SZUA-336; family SZUA-336; genus VGRW01. The sequence continues at coordinate 131,554 of DATJZP010000020.1, read as the reverse complement.
GCGGCGGCGCTCGATCTTCGCGTGACTCGCTAGAGCGTGCGGTCGCGGTTCGGGTCGGCGGCCGACAGCCGCGCCTCGAAGCTCTCGAGCGCGGCGGCCAGCCGCTCGAGATTCTTGTTCAGCGCCTCGAGATCGCCGCGGGTCGGCAGGTCGGCCACGCGCAGCACGCGCTCGACCGCCGCGTGCACGGTCTCGCGGATGTCCGCGGCTTCGGTCTTCGCGACCTCGCCCGGCGTGCGGATCCAGCGCTTCACGTTGTCGCGCATCTCGTTCAGGTTGGTCTCGACGTCGCCGACGCCGCGCCGCACCAGGCTGTAGAGCGCGTCGCCGCCGCGCTGGATCAGCTCGGCGAGCAGCGTGCCAGACACTGCGCCGTCGCGGTCGCGGTTCTCCTTCTGGTCGTCGACCAGGATCTGCGACAGCACGATCGGCGTGATCTCCTCGCCGGTCTCGTTGTCGATCACGCAGATGTCATGCCCTTCGCGCACCAGCTCGGAGATACCCCGCAGCGTGATGTACCGGCTCGACTCGGTGTTGTAGAGCTTCCGGTTGGCGTAGCGCTTGATCAGGATCGCCATCGCGTCCGAGTATCCCACTGCGTCTCAGGGGGGTCAAACCTTCGCTCGGTGTCTCGCGGCGGCGCGCGGCGCGGCCGGGCCGGCAGGTCGAACACGTCGGCGAGCGCGCCGACGATCTCGGCGACCCGCGCCGCGGCCGGATCGCGGCCCGCCCGCTCGCGCCAGCGCTTCTCCTCGCTGCGCAGCTCGCCGCACAGCAGCGCGGAGAGCTCCTCGAGCGCGGCGAGCAGGTGGGCGAGCGCGCGCTCGCCGGAGTCAGCCACCGCCGTCTCCGAAGATCGCGCGCGCGATCCGCGAGAGACCCGCGAGCGCGCGCACCTCGTCCGCGAACAGCGGCACGGTGCGCACGGCGTCCGCCTCGAGCGGCAGCGCGCGCTCGAGCTGCTGACGCACTTTGGTGTCACGGCGCGCGAGCGCGGCCTGCGCGCGCGTGGCTTCGACCAGCGCGTGCGCGGCGGCGCCGGCGTCGAGCGCCGGATCTTGCGCGGCGAGCGCGCGCGCGAGCCAGGCTTCGGCGGCTCGCGCCGCGCCGGCGTCGTCGTCGGGCGGCGCGCCGGAGCCCGGCCAGGGGTGCGTGCGGTTCAGCACCGCGCCGACCAGGTGGATGCCCTCGGCGGAGAGCCGCTCCCAGAACGCCTCGGCCCGGCGCGCTTGTGACAGGTCGGGGCCGCACACCAAGACGAAGCCGCAGCTCGGGTCGCGCAGCAGCCGCGCCACCTCGCGCGCGCGCTCGCTGAAGCCGGCGAGCAGCTCCTCGAAGGCGAGCAGGAACTCCGAGATCGCGGTCAGGAACTCGAGCCCGGTGACTCGCTCCAGCATGCGCAGCACGAACTCCGAGCCGGTCTTGAAGATGCGCAGGCTGGCACGCCCGACCACCGCCGCCGGGTGCAGCAGCAGCTTCAGGAACTGGCCGTCCAGGAAGCCCGACAGCCGGCGCGGCGCGTCGAGAAAGTCGAGCGCGTGCGCGGCCGGCGGCGTGTCGAGCACGATCAGGTCGTAGCGCTTCTCGGCGTGGACCTGCAAAAGCTTCTCCGTAGCCGAGTATTCGCGGCTGCCGGCGAGCGCGTCGGACAGGTTGCGGTAGATCGGGTTGGCGAAGATCCGCTCGCGCGCCGCCGGATCCTGGGTGAGTCGCTCGACCAGCTCGTCGAAGGTGCGCTTGGTGTCGAGCATCAGCGCCGAGAGACTCCCGCTCTCGGGAGCGCCCAGCTCTCGCAGTCTCTCCCGCGGCACCTCGCGCGCGTCGTGGTCGAGCGGGCCGGTGCCGAGCGCGTCGGCGAGCCGGCGCGCGGGATCGATCGTCATCACCAGCGCGCGCTTGCCGGCGCGCGCCGCCGCCAGACCGAGCACCGCGGCGATCGTGGTCTTGCCCACGCCGCCGGTGCCGACGGTCACGAGCACGCGGCAATCGAGCCAGCCGTCGGGCTTCACGCCGAGGCCTCGCGCAGCTCGTTGGCCAGCGCCGCCACGCCTTCCGGGCCGTCGACGCCGCCCGCGAGCCAGGCCAGCTCGAGCGGCCGGGCGCCGGTCTCGCGCGCCAAGAGCTCGAGATACTCGCGCTGCATCTCCGTGCGCGCGAGCCGATGCCGCGCTGCGGCGGCCGCGACCTCGGGCTCGGCCAGGGGCGGAGGCGCGTCGCCTCGGCCGAGCCGCGCCAGCGCCGCCAGCGCGCGCTCGGGCTCGGCCAGCCCGAGCGGCGGCTCGACGCCGTTCGCGATCACCGGGCCGAGGCCCAGACCGAGCGCGGTGACTCGCGCGCGCAGCTCGAGCGTCTCGTTCGTCGGCAGCTCCTCCGGCAGAGTCACGGGCACGACCCAGGTGCGCGCGGCGTCGGTCAGGAGCTCCTGCACGCGGTCGGTGTTGCGGCGCAGCGGCCCCATGCGCACGGTGTCCAGCACGACCGAGGGCACCGACAAGAGTGACAGCCCGTGACCCGTGGCCGGCGCGTCGACCACGATCAGCGGCCAGCGCGGCGCGCCGCGGTCCTCGAGCGAGGCCAGGTGCCACAGCTTCCCCAGCGTGATCAGCTCGCGCCAGCCGGGCGCGGCGTCGAGGAAGCGGTGGAAGGCGGCGTTGCCCACGATCGCGCGCGCCATCGCGCGCAGGTGGAGCTGCAGCCCGAGATACTCCTCGAGCGCGAGCTCGGGCACGAGCGAGAGCACGAACAGCTGCTCGGAGATGCGCTCGGGCTCGGCGCGCCGCGCAGGCCTGGGCGCCTCGCCCGCCAGGAGCTCGCGCAGCGCGCCCGACTCGCCCAGCTCGACCACGAGCGTGCGCCGGCCTTGCCGCGCCGCCAGCACGCCCAGTGCCGCGGCGACGCTGGTCTTCCCGGTCCCGCCCTTGCCGGTCACGAGCAAGAGACGGCGCGACAGGAGCGCAGCGAGCGTTCCTGTCACTTGCCCGCCTCAAGCGGCCCACGCGAAGCACCGACGAGAAACGCTGCGGCCGGGGCTTCGACATGATCGTCCAGTGCGAGAACTGCGAGACACGCTTCCACGTGGCGGACGCGCGCATTCCCGAGAAGGGGGCGCGCGTGCGCTGCTCGCGCTGCCACCACCGCTTTCACATCACGCCCTCGTCCGGAACGACCTCGAGCCCGAACTCCGGGCCCGATGTTAGCGCGAGCACCGAGTCGAGCGGACGCGAGGCGCCCGAGCCCGGACCCGAGACCTCCGAGGCCAGCGCGGGCAGCGGCGGGGGAGGCGGTGGCGACGATCTCGAGAACCCCGAGTTTCTGTTCGAGGGGAACGCGGTCACCGGCGCCCCGCGCAAGGCCGCCGCGCCGCCGGCCGCAGGAGACTCGAAGCCCTCCGAGCCCCCTGCGTCGCCGAGCGAGCCCGACCCAGGGTCGTCGCAGGTGCGCCACGCCCCCGACCTCGAGCCCGCGCAGGCGCCCGAGGAGCGCGTCGTCGCCACCGGGGGTCAGACGGCACAGCAGATGCTCGACGCCGGCGCTCCGAAGCTCGGCACGCGCACCGGCCCGGTAGAGTTCGCGCCCTCGCTCGACGACGCCGACGACGACACGCGCAGCCGCTTCGCGCTGGGCGACGAGGCCCCGGCCGCGGAACGCGAGCCGCCGCCCTCGCTGCGCCCCGCCAAGGACAAGCCCGCCAAGCCGGTCGCCACGCTCACCAAGATCGAGCGGCCGCCCATTCCCGCGCCCAAGCCGCCCGCTCCGGCCGCCGCCGAGAAGTCGGCGCTCGACGCCGCGTTCGGCGGGTCACTCGGTGAGGAGGACGACGCGGACACAGGTTGGGACTCACTGACTCAGTCCGAGGGCTCCGGCGAAGAGCGCAGCGTGTTCGACGTGGGAGCGTCGTTCGGACTCGGCGGTCCCTCGAAGAGCGCCCCCGAGAAGGCCGCTGCCGCGAGCGAGGAGGGCGCCAAGAGCAAGAAACGGCGCGCGCCCGAGATGGCGGCCTTCGATCCCGAGGCCGGAAGCTCGCTGGCCCGGATCGCGCGCGCGGCAGCCGTGTTGGTGGGGATCGCGCTGGTGGCCGGCACGCTGCGCGGCCTCTATCTGCAGCGCTCCACCAGCGCCGCGGGCAACGAGAGCGTGCAGGCCGCCGGCTGGATCGCCGCCGACGTCGAGACCTTCGTGGCGCGCGACAGTCTCGGCCAGCGTGTGCTGGTGGTGCGCGGGAATCTGTTTCCGAACGGCGCCGCGCCGGCGCCCGAGGTCGAAGTGAGCCTCCTGGGCAGCGCGGGTGAGCCCGTGGGTGAGCCGCGGCGCGCCTGGCTCGAACGCCTGGACGACGCCGAGATCGCTCCCGACGCACTCACCGTGAAGCTCGCCTCGAACGACGCCGAGCTCTCCGGCGTGGGCCCGCAGGTGACCGGCTTTACCGCTTTGCTGGCCGATCCGCCCGCTGCGGCGCGCCGCATCGACGTGACCCTGGTCGCCGGCAAGCTGCCGGCGCGTGGCACCGCCACGGCCGTGGCCCCCGCGCCCGCGCCGACCGCTCCACCCGCGGGCAAGACCGAGCTCGCCACGCCCACGGCGCCCGCGCCCGTGCCGGCCCCGCCGGCTCCCGACGCGAACGCACCCAGCGCACCGGGCGCGAGCGACGGAGTGCCCGCCGCACCCGAGCCCGAGTGAGTCCGCGCGCCGACCGGCGCGCTAGGCCTGGGGCTTCTTCGACTCGTCGTTCTTCGGGGTGACGTCGATCTCGGGCGGCGCCTTCATGGCGCTGCGGAAGTTCTTGATGCCTTCGCCCAAGCCCGCACCGATCTCGGGCAGACGGCGGGCTCCGAAGATCACCACGACGATCAGCAGGATGACCAGGAGCTCTGGAACGCCCAATCCGAACATGAAGCAAAGATCGGCGCGAGGGCGGTTGAAGTCAACCGAGCGACTCGGGACACTGCCGCCGATGAAGCCGGCGATCTTCAAGGCCTACGACGTGCGCGGGCTCGTGCCCGAAGAGCTCGATGCCCCCACCGCGCTGGCCACCGGCCGGGCGTTCGCGCGCCACCTGGGACCGGGCCCGGTCGCGGTCGGCTACGACATGCGCTCCAGCGCGCAGGAGCTGCGTGAGGCGTTTCTCAGCGGCCTCTGCGGCGAGGGCCGCGAGGTGATCGACATCGGGCGTGTCTCGACCCCGATCCTCTACTTCGCGACCGCAAGCTCGCGCGCGGCCGGCGGCGCCATGATCACCGCTTCGCACAACCCCGGCCGCTACAACGGCTTCAAGCTGTGCGGCCCGAACGCGGTGCCGATCGGCATCGAGTCGGGCCTAGCGGCGATCCGCGACCGCGCGCTCGCGCTCGAGCGCGAGCCCGCACCCGAGCCGCGCGGAGCAGTGACTCGGCGCGACTTCAAGCCCGAGTACTACGACATGCTGCTGGCGCTGTTCCCGGGCCGTCCGCGGCTGCGCGCGGTGATCGACGCCGGCAACGGCATCGCCGGCGAAGCGCTGTCGGGCCTGCTCGATCGCCTGCCGCTCTCGGCCAAGCGCATGTACTTCGAGCCCGACGGCAGCTTCCCGAATCACGAGGCCGATCCGCTCAAGCCCGAGAACCTGCACGACCTGCAGCAGGCGGTGAAGAGCGAGCGCGCCGACCTCGGCATCGCCTTCGACGGCGACGGCGACCGCGCCGTGTTCGTCGACGAGCACGGCGACGCGATCGCGGCCGATCTCACGACCGCGCTGTTCAGCGACGTGATCCTGGAGCGCCAGCTGCTCGGCGCTCACCAGGGCATTCCCATGCTCTACGACCTGCGCTCGAGCCGGGTGGTGCCCGAGACACTGCGCGCGCGCGGCGCCGAGCCGATCCGCAGTCGCGTGGGTCACGCGTTCATGAAGGCGGTCATGCGCGAGCGCGGCGCCTGCTTCGGCGGCGAGCTCTCGGGTCACTACTACTTCCGCTTCCCGGCCGGCTACATCGCCGACGACGGCGCGGCCGCGATGATGCTCCTGCTCGAAGTGCTGGCCGTGCGCCAGCGTCCCTTGTCCGAGCTGTGGAAGCCCTACCACCGCTACAAGCAGAGCGGCGAGATCAACCGCCGCGTGCCCGACGTGCCGCGCGCGCTGGCCAAGGTGCGCGCCGCCTTCCCGGACGGCCAGGCCGACGAACTCGACGGACTCACCGTGAGCTACCCCAACTGGTGGTTCAACCTGCGGCCCTCGAACACCGAGCCGCTCCTGCGCCTCAACCTCGAGGCGCCCGACGACGACCTGCTCGCGCGCCAGCGCGACCGGATCCTGGCGCTGATCGAAGCATGAGCGCCGCGAGCGCGCCCCGCGCGCTGCGGCGCGCGGCGCAGCTCTTGCGGCGCGAGCGCTCGCTCTGGCTGTGGGCGGGGGTGCCGTTCGTGCTGAATCTGCTGGCGTTCGCCGCGGCGGTGACGGTGTTCGCCGAGTACCTGCCGCAGCTCGCGGCGCCACTCGAGGGCTTCCTGCGCGTGCCCGCGCCGAGTCACTGGTACGGCTATCTCTGGGCCGCGCCGCTCTGGCTGTTGGCGGCGCTGGTCCGGCTCGTGCTGGTGCTGGCCTTCGGCGTGGCGATCTATTTCACGTTCACGCTGGTGGGCGGCGTGATCGCCGCGCCGTTTCTGGACGTGCTCTCCGAGCGGGTCGAGCGGCTCGCGAGCGGAGAGCGCCTCGAGCTCGAAGGCGGAGTCGCTGCCGCGCTGCGGCGCTCGGCGCGCAGCATCTGGGCAGAAGGCCAGCGCGTCGCCTTCTTCCTGGCCGCGCAGGCGCTGTTGCTGTTGCTGGGCTTCATCCCCGGCCTGCAGCTCTTCGCCGCGATCGCGAGTGTCGGGCTGGCGGCGCTGTTCATGCCGCTCGTCTACACCGGCTTCGCCTTCGACCGCCGCGAGCTCCCGTTCGCCGCGCGCCGGCGCTGGATCCTCGCCCATCCCATCGAGATGGCGAGCTTCGGCGGCGTCGCGCTCGCGCTCTATCTCGTGCCTGGATTGTCGTTCCTGTGTCTGCCCTGGCTCGTGACTGCGGGGACCTTGCTCGTGGTCGAGCTCGGTGCTCCCGAAGGTCGCTAGGGCGCGCCGAGCTTCTCGCCCATGCTGCGCAGCCAGCGCTCGTCGGGAAGAGTGACTCCCGGAGCGAGCTCGACCTGCGACAAGCCCTGCGCCTGGGCCGCGAAGGCTCGCGCCCAGTCGGCGCCGATGCCCACCGCGACCAGCGAGATGCGGGCCGGGTCGAGCTCGGGATCGCTCCGCAGCTGCGCGATCACCGCGGACAGGTCCGACGCAAGCTGGGCCTCGAGGTCGGCGCGCAGGCGCGCGCCCAGCGAGTGACTCGGGTCGAGCGCGGCGGCGGAGAGCTTGTCGCTCTTGCGCGCCCCGTGCAGCGGCAGGTCGAAGCTGGCCAGGGCCGTCCGCGGCGACCAGGCGGCGCGCGCGCGTCCGAGCCACTCGGGATCGGGGCTGCACAGGATCACGACCGGGTGGGGGCCGCGGAGCGCGGGCTTCCAGGTGTGACCGTGCACGCGGTCGCCGCGCGAGAGCACGGTCCAGTGTGACTCGCTCACGCGGCCCTGCGCGGCGCCAGCCGGCGCGACAAGGCGCGCAGCTCGCGCGCCCCGGCGCTGGTGCCGTCGTCGCGCACGTGCACCGATTCGCCGCGCAGGAGCGCGCGGAACAGTGCGGGGTCACTGGGCAGCGCCGGCGCGACCTCGACCGTGAGCCCGTGCTGGCGCGCCGCCGCGCTCGCCAGGCGCTCGCCCAGCTGCTCGGCCTCGCCCTGCGAGCGCGCCCCGACCAGCCAGGCCAGCACGCGCATGCCGCCCAGCGCGGGCGCGATCTCGCGCAGCACGCGCAGCGCACGCGCCACTCCTGCGGTCGAGGCGTCGACCGGGAGCAGCACCCCATCGAGGAAGGTGCGCGCGCTGCCCGAGAGCAGCGCCGCGAGCTGCTCCGGCCGCTCGAGCGCGACCACGGGCTCCTCGTTCGGTCCCGAGGCCAGCGCGCCGGCCAGCTCCGCAGGCTCGCGGGCATGGGCAGACACGCGCACGCCGGGCACGGACGGCAGGAGCGGCGAAGCCGGGAAGGGCGCCTCAACCCGGGCGCTGCCCCGCTCGGAAGCGAGCGCGCCGGCCAGCTCGAACGCCAGCGCGCACCAGAGCAGGCGTTCGGGACCGGTGGCCACGCACACGCGCGGCGCCGGTCCGATCGGCGCCGGTGCCGGAGCCTCCGACGAGACCGGCTCCTCCCGCGCAGCCGCCCGCTCGCGAGCCTCGCTCTGCTCGTCCTCCGGGATGAAGTAGTGGAGGACGTCCCCGAGATTCTTGCGGGCCAACCTGTCTCCGCCGCCAGAGCCGAGAGTGCGGGCGCTCTGCCCGCCGCTCTAGCTGATGATCAGGACGGAGTTTACCCCGCCGGCGGGTCCTTCCACGCGGCGCGGGTTACTCGGGTCGGGCGTCCACTCACCGTCGACGAAGTAGCGGTACTGGTAGACGCCCGGGCCCAGACGCACGACCTTCTCCCAGGTGCCGCCCGGTCCGTGGCGCGTCTCGACGCCCTGGTCCGGGATCCAGTTGTTGAAGTCACCGGCGAGCTGCACGTCGCGCACGCGCGGGTCCTTGAAGGTGAAGACCACGCCCTTGGAGCCCGCGTTCGAGATCTCGGCGTCGGTCGGCGGGATCGGCGGCTCCTTCGCCGGCGGCGCGAGCTCTTCCTCTTCGCGGTCGTACAGCACCTCGAGCGCCAGCGACATGTAGTCGACGAAGCCGTAGGAGCGGCGGTCGAGCTTGGCGATCGACATGCCGCGCTGCGCGGCCTCGCGCAGGCGCACGTTCGAACGGATCACCGAGTCGAACACGAGGTCCTTGTAGGCCTCGCGGATCTCGGCGAGCGCGCGCTTGGCGAAGCGCGTGCGACCGTCGAACAGCGTGGGCAGGATACGGATCTTCAGCGAGTGACCGATCCGGTCCTCGAGCAGCGCGATCGTCTCGAGCAGCTTCGCGACGCCGTGCATCGAGAAGTAGCTGGTCTCGAGCGGGATGATCACTTCTTCGGCCGCGCGCAGCGCGTTGAAGGTCAGGATGCCCACGTTCGGCGGGCAGTCGATCAGCGTGAAGTCGTAGCTCTTCTCGAGCTTGGCCAGTGCCGCGGCCAGTCGCTCGGTGCGGCCGCGCGCGCCCTCGGCGGTGAGCTTCTGCTCGAGCGCCGACAGGATGACTCCCGACGGTGCCACGTCGAGCTGATCGCCGGCGCCGACGATCACCTCGGCGAGCTTCGCGCCCGCGCCCTCGGGCTCGGACAGCACTTCGTAGAGGTTCTGGTCGACCTCTTCGGGATCGATGCCCAGTCCGAGCGTCGCGTGTGCCTGTGGGTCCATGTCGACCACCAGCACCGAGTGACCCTCGGCGGCGAGACACCCGGCCAGACTCACGACGGTCGTGGTCTTGCCGCAGCCGCCCTTCTGATTCATCACTGCAATGCAGCGCATCCCTGTCCCTCCCCTCGAGCTACGAGACAGCCCCCAGAACGCGTGCGCGGATGCAGGAGTGGAAAGGGGAGAGAGTGAGAGGGATGCTCAACCGCGCGCTGCACGCGGATTGACCTCTCCCACTCGGTCGAGGCAGATCGCGAGATCTCCCTCACAGTCCCTACCCCCCGTCGAACGCGACGAAAGCTAGCAGCAGGAGAAAGCGATGGCCAATGGGGAACACGTTCGCCCGCGCCGGATCGGTGTCTTCGACCTGGGGTCGAACACGATCCTGCTCTTGTGCATGGCCGCTGGCGGCCATGTGATTCGTGACCAGGCGCGGATCACCCGGCTGGGGCAGGGCGTGTTCGAGCGCGGCGAGCTGGCGCCCGAGGCGATCGATCGTACGCGCCAGGCGATCGAAGAGTTCGCCGCGCTGGCCCGAGCCGACGGCGTCGACCTGCTGGTCGCCGTCGGCACCGAGGCGCTGCGCCGGGCGCGCGGCGGCGCGCAGTTTCTGGCGGAGCTCGTGCGCGACGGTCTGGTCGACGCCGCGCGCCTGCTCACCGGCGACGAGGAGGCCGAGCTCACGGTCGAAGCCACGCGCCAGTCGCACGGCGCCGAGCACGCAGCGCTGGCCGTGATCGACGTGGGCGGTGGCAGCACCGAGGTCGCCTGGCGCGAGCGCGCGAGCGGCCCGATCCGCGGAGTCTCTCTGCCGCTGGGCAGCGTGCGGCTCACCGAAGCCTGGCTGCCGCGCCACCCGATTCCCGAAGCCGACCTCGCCGCGCTGCGCGACCGCGTGCTCGTGGCGAGCGACCCGCTGGCTCGCGCGCTGCCCTCCGGGCTCCCGGCCGATGCGGCGGTGGTCGCGGTCGCGGGCACCGCCACCACGCTCGCGGCGCTCGAGCAGCGGCTCGCGACTTACGATCCGGCGCGGGTCGAGGGCTTCGCGCTCGAGCGCGTGCGTCTCGTGCACTGGATCGAGCGCCTCGCGCATCTGGCGGTCAGCGAGCGCCGGCTCCTGCCGGGGCTGGAGTCGGGCCGCGCCGACGTGATCGTCGCCGGCCTCGTGTGTCTCGAGGTGGCGCTCCTGCGCCTGCGCGCGACCCGCTTCACGGTCTCGGAGCGCGGCGTCCGGCACGGCGTCGCGCTGCGCATCCTCGCTGGCCACAAGCTCTTTTGATACCGTCGATTTTCCGTGGAAGAGCCAGTTCTGGTCGTGGTAGGTCCGCTGGGCCCGCGGCCCTTCATGCGCGGGATCCTCGTGCAGTCACTGGTGACGCGCGGCGTCCCGTTCGAGGTGGCCTTTCAAACCGCCACCGCGGTGCGCGACCGGATCGCCGCGCGCGGCAAGGTGCGCGTCGAGGAGCTCTCCCAGCTGATCGACGAGCTGCTCGACGACCGCTACGACCTCGACGCGCTCGGCAACGTGACTCCAGTCGAGCCGCCGCGCGTGGTCGAAGAGGACGGCTCCTGGAGCCCGTTCTCGAAGGGCATCCTGGCCATGTCGCTGATGGGCGCCGGGCTCGAGCCCGCCGACGCTCACGACGTGGCGCGCGAGATCGAGCAGAGCCTGCTCGGCCAGGGCCGGGCGGCGATCGACCGCACCGAGCTGCGCCACCTGGTCGGCGCCACGATCGAGCGCACCGCGGGCCCGGGGCCCGCCGGCTGGTACCGGCTGTGGCGCAGCGCGCGCGACGACCGCAAGCCGAGCCTGATCCTGATCGGCGGCGCCACCGGCTCGGGCAAGACGTCGCTGGCGATCGAGGTGGCGCGCCGGCTCGAGTTGCCGCGCGTGATCGGCACCGACTCGATCCGGCAGATCATGCGGCTCATGTTCTCGCCGGATCTCATGCCGGAGATCCACTGCTCGACCTTCGACGCCTATCTCGCGCTGCCGCGCGCGACCTCGCTGGTGGGTGACCCGGTGGTCGTGGGCTTCCGCGAGCAGGCGCAGAAAATCGCCGTCGGGGTGCATGCGTTGCTCGAGCGCGCAGTCGAAGAGAACACGAGCATGCTGATCGAGGGGGCGAACCTGGTGCCGGGAATGCTCGAGCTCGGGCGCTTCGCGGGCCGTGCGCACGTCACGTTCGTGATGACGGGCGCGCTCGATCCCGAGGCGTATCGCAGTCGCTTCTCGACCCGCAACATGAAGGCGCGCAACCGCTCCGCCGACCGCTATCTCGAGCACTTCGACGAGATCCTGGCCATCCAGAGATATCTCGTGTCGGAGGCCGAGCGCTACGGACTGCCGATCGTCGACAACGTACAGTTCGACACCGCCGTGGTCTCCGTGATCCGCGCCGTGATCGGCACATTGGAGAAGACTCACGCAGAGGCGAGCGAGGAGGGAGCCGAGTGATTGGACGACGGCTCCGGCGCGGCGCTGCGCTGCTGGCGCTCGCCTGCGCGCTCTCCGCGTGCGGCACGCTCTCGGTCGAGGAGGAGAAGAAGCTCGGCGCCGAGTACCAGGCGAAGCTGCGCAAGGAGCTGACCTTCGTGCGAGACCCGGTGTGCGTGAACTACCTGCGCCAGTTCGGCGCGCAGCTCGCGGCCTCGGCACGGCCCTCGCCGTTCGAGTTCCGCTTCTACCTGGTGGAAGACGAGGAGATCAACGCACAGGCCATTCCAGGTGGCGCCATGTACGTGAACAGCGGGCTCGTGCTCGCGGTGAACAACGCCGCCGAGCTGGCGGGCGTCATGTCACACGAGATGGGCCATGTGACTGCGCGCCACATCGCCAAGAACATCAACAAGATGAAGGGCACGAGCCTGGTCGCGAACGTCTTCTATCTCGCGATCGGCATTCTGACTGGCAATCCCTACCTGGCGAACGCGGGCGGGATCGCCGGCTCGGTCGCGGGCCAGGCCTTCGTCTCCTCGTTCACGCGCGACGCCGAGCGCGAGGCCGACGCGCTCGCGATCGAGACCATGACCCACGCCGGCTGGAACCCCGAGGGCATGGTCACGATGTTCGAGACGCTGAAGAAGGAGCACGGCGGGGGCGGCGGCGTGCAGTTCCTGTCGTCTCATCCTGCAACCGACGAGCGCATCCAGAACGTGCGCAAAGAGATCGAGAAGTATCCGGGCTCGGACCAGTTGAAGCTCGAGGACCCCAAGCTCCCGATCATCCAGGAGAGACTCAAGCTGATCCTCGGCACCGATCGCGAGAAAGAAGACAAGAGCGACCGCGACGACGACTCGGACGATCGATCGGACGAGAAGAAGTAGTTCGGCGTACAATGCGCCGCCCGCGGTGATCTGCGGGCGGAGGGGAAAGTGATTCGACCGGCCACGCTCGGCGAGCTCATCGCGTCGGGCTACCAGCCGCGCACCGTGCGCGAAGAGGTGCGCGCGAATCTCGCCGCGCGTCTGCGCGCGCACCAGCCGTTCCTGCCCGAGATGATCGGCTACCGAGAGAGCGTGGTGCCGGCGCTCGAGAACGCGTTGCTCGCGGGTCACGACATGATCTTCCTGGGCGAGCGCGGCCAGGGGAAGTCGAAGATGATCCGCAAACTCGTCGAGCTGCTCGACGAGGCCGTGCCCGTGATCGCCGGCAGCGAGGTCAACGACGACCCGCTGACGCCGATCAGCCGCTGGGGCCGCGAGCAGGTCGAGAAGCTCGGCGACAAGACGCCGATCGCCTGGATCGGCCGCGAGGCGCGGTACGGCGAGAAGCTCGCGACGCCCGACACCTCGATCGCCGATCTGATCGGCGAGATCGATCCGATCCGCGTGGCCGAGGGCCGCTATCTCGCCGACGAGTCGACGATTCACTTTGGACTCATTCCGCGCACCAACCGCGGCATCTTCTGCATCAACGAGCTGCCCGACCTGGCGGAGAAGGTCCAGGTGGGTCTGTTCAACGTGATGGAAGAGCGCGACTTCCAGGTGAAGGGCTTCAAGGTGCGCCTGCCGCTCGACGTCCTGGTCGTGGCCAGCGCCAACCCCGAGGACTACACGCGCCGCGGCCGCATCATCACGCCGCTCAAGGACCGCTACCAGGCGCAGATCCGCACTCACTACCCGCCGACGCGCGAGCTCGAGATCGAAGTCATGAAGCAGGAGCGGCGCCGGCCACGCCAGAGCGCCGTCGACCTGTACGTGCCGCCGTTCATCGAGCAGATCATCGCCGAGCTCACGATCCAGGCGCGCAAGAGCCCCGACATCTCGCAGGTCTCGGGCGTGTCGGTGCGCGCCTCGATCGCGAACTACGAGACGATCATCGCCTGCGCCGAGCGGCGTGCGCTGGTGCTGGGCGAGCAGGAGGCGGTGCCGCGGCTCAGCGACCTGCCGGCGCTGCGCGCGTCGATGGGCGGCAAGGTCGAGCTCGAGTACGCGGGCGCGGAGAAGAGCGAGGGCGAGATCCTCGAGTCACTCGCCAAGCGCGCCGTGCTCTGCGTGTTCGACGAGCTGTGCGGCTCGGCGGATCTCGACGCGATCGTGCGCGCCTTCGACGACGGCTGGAAGGTCGAGGTGGGCGACGAGCTGCCATCGAAGGAGTACGCCGACGGCGTCGACAACATCGGAGGCCTGCGCAAAGCGGTCGAGCTGCTCGGCTGCAACTCGAGCCCGGCGCGCATTGCGGCCGCGGTCGAGCTCGTGCTCGAGGGTCTGCACCTCTCGAACAAGCTGAACCGCGAGGTCACGGGCCGCCGCCTGACTTACGGCTGAGCATGGCCCGGGTGCGCTACAGCCGTTGGGACGGCAGCCAGCGCCCGTTCTCGCTCGCCGCCGAGCAAGCCCTCGACGAGCTCGCGCGCCACCTGATGGAAGGCATGGGCGTCGAAGAGGCGCTCTCCTGGATGCGATACCAGGGCTTCGAGCTCGCGGGCATGGACTTCCGCGTGATGGGCGTGGAGGAGCTGCTGCAGCAGCTGCGCCAGCAGGCGCGCGAGCGCATGGCCGGTCACAACATGGACCGGACCTTCGACGAGAAGTGGCAGAAGCTGCGCGACCTGCTCGAGCTCGAGGAGCGCGCGCAGGCCGAGCAGCACGGCGTCGAGTCGCAGCGCTGGAGTGACTTCAAGTCGAAGAAGGACTCGCTGCCGCGGCGGCTCTCGGACGCGCTGAAGCGCTTCGGCGAGCACGAGTGGGCCGATCCGGAGGCCGAGGCCGAGTTCCGCGAACTCGAGTCACAGATGCAGGATCTGCGCGCGCTCGAGGAGTTCCAGGCGCGCAACCGCCAGATGCTGCGCGGCCAGCACTCGCTCTCGTTCGACGAGGCGCTCGAGCTGATGCACGAGATCGAGAGACTCGGGCAGCTCGCGCGCAACCTGCTCGAGGGCCGCTTCGACCAGATCTCGCTCGACGAGCTGCGCGAGATCGCGGGCGAGGAGGGGGTGGAGTCGATCCTGATCCTGCGCGACATGCGCCGGAACCTGGAGGAGGGCGGCTTCATCCGGCCGGGCGAGAACGGGCTCGAGCTCACGCCGCGCGCGATCCGGCGCATCGGCGAGCTCGCGCTCGAGGACATCTACGGCTCGCTCAAGCGCGGCTCGCCGGGCGCGCACGCCACGACTCACCGCGGCGGCGGGCCGATCACGATCGAGCGCTCGAAGCCCTACGTGTTCGGCGAGCCCGCGCACCTGGACGCAGTGGCCAGCGTCCGAAACGCGCTCTTGCGCGATCCGAGCCGCGCGACCGTGCCGCTCCGGCTCGAGCCCGGTGACTTGCAGGTCTTCGACACCGATCAGCAGACCGATACCACCACGGTGCTCTTGCTCGACATGAGCTGGTCCATGTCGTGGTCCGGGCGCTGGCCGGCGGCCAAGCGCGTGGCGATCGCGATGGACCAGCTGATCCGCACCCGCTATCCGCGCGACCGCTTCTTCATCGTCGGCTTCTACACGCGCGCGCGCGAGCTCAAGATCCCCGAGCTGCCCGAGCTGGTCTGGAACATGGAGGACCCGTTCACGAACCTGCAGGACGGGCTGCGCGTGGCCCAGCGCATCATCGACCGCAACCCGTCGGCGAACCAGCAGATCATCGTGATCACCGACGGCCAGCCCACGGCCTACTTCGTGGGTGACGAGCTGCGCGTCGAGTGGCCGAGCGGCGTGGGCGGCACCAGCCCGCGCGCCAACAAGGAGACGCTCGGCGAAGTGACTCGCGTGACGCGCAAGGGCATCACCATCAACACCTTCATGCTCGACGACTCACCCGAACTGATGCGCTTCGTGGAAGGCATGACCAAGATCAACAAGGGCCGCGCCTTTTACACCACGCCGGGCCAGATCGGCGAGTACATCATGGTCGACTACCTCTCGCGAAAGCGCCGGAAGATTCGTTGATCGTCACCAGCGATGAGCTGCGCGAGCAGGCAGCTCAGATCGTGCTCGAGCTGGGCTTCGGCCGTGGGGAGCTGCTGCTCGATCTCGCCGAGGCCAGCCCCGAACGCACGTTCGTGGGCGTCGAGATCCGGCGCGCGCGGGTCGAGAAGGTCGCGAAGCGCGCCGAGAAACGCGGGATCGCGAACCTGCTGTTGCTGCACGCGCCCGCCGAGTTCGCGCTGGAGCGCGTCTTGCCGGAGGCCTGCGTCGACGAGTGCTGGATCAACTGCCCCGACCCCTGGCCCAAGAAGCGGCACTGGCGGCGCCGGCTGATCCAGGCGCCGTTCGTGGCATTGCTCGCGCGCGCGATCGCCAAGGATGGGCTGCTGCACATCGCCACCGACCACCCCGGCTACCGCGACTGGATCGCCGAAGTCATGGCGGCGCAGACCGCGTTCGTGAGTCTCCACCCCACGCCCTGGTCGGAGTCACCGCCGGCGCGCCGCGAGACCGCCTACGAAGCGGAGTGGCGCGCGGAGGGTCGCACGCTGTCCTACTTCGACTATCGTAGGGCCCCGTGAAAGCGCTGCTCGCCCATACCCCCGACGAGCTGCGCGCCGCCTTCGCCAGCGCTGGAACGCCCGGCTTCCGCGCGGCGCAGGTGGCGCAGTGGCTGTACGGCCGGAAGGTGCGCGATTTCGCCGCCATGGCGAACCTGCCGGCGGCGCTGCGCGCCCGGCTCGGCGCGGAGTGGCGCACGCACTCACTCGAGCGGGTGGCGGTGCACGGCGCGGCCGACCGCACGCGCAAGCTGGTGCTGGCCACCCGAGATGGCGCCCGGATCGAGTCGGTGCTGATCCCCGAGGGCAAGCGCCAGACGCTTTGCATCTCGTCGCAGGTGGGCTGCAGCCTGGACTGCGCGTTCTGCGCCACCGGCCTGCTCGGCCTGGGCCGCAACCTCTCCGCGGACGAGATCGTCGACCAGGCGCTGCACGCCGCGGAGCTCCTCCACGATCAGGGCCAGTCACTCACGCACGTGGTGTTCATGGGCATGGGCGAGCCGCTGCTCAATCTGAAGCAGGTGGTGCAGGGAATCCGCATCCTGACTCACCCCGACGCGTTCGGGCTGGCGCCCCGGCGGATCACGGTTTCCACCGCGGGCGTCGCGCCCAAGATCGCCGAGCTCGGCCTGGCCGTGCCGGTGCGGCTCGCGATCTCGCTCCACGCCGCGCGCGACGAGCTGCGCGACGTGCTGGTGCCGCTGAACAAGCGCTTCCCGATCGCGACGCTGCTCGATGCCTGCGCGCGCTTCCCGCTGCCCAAGCGCGAGCGGCTGTCGTTCGAGTACACGCTGATCGACGGCGTGAACGACTCGCCAAGAGACGCGCGCGCGCTGGCGGAGCTGGCGCGCAAGGCCAACGCCAAGGTGAATCTGATCCCGCTGAACGAGCATCCGGGCACGAGCTACCGCCGGCCGAGCGAGGCGCGCATGGACGCCTTCCTGGGCGTGCTGGCGGGCGAGCGAGTCACTGCCACGCTGCGCCGCTCCCGCGGAGACGACATCTTCGCCGCCTGTGGCCAGCTCGGCGCCCGCGCGGACGCGCAGCCGAGCGCGGCAAGCCCGGAACCCGCCTACCGATAAGAGCCGGGATGCTCTACGCGATCGGCGACATTCACGGCATGCGCGACGAGCTCGTGCGTCTGCTGTCGCGCATGCCGCTCCAGAAAGGTGACCGGCTGCTGTTCATCGGCGACTACGTGGACCGCGGACCCAACCCCAAGGGCGTGGTCGACGAGCTGATCGGCCTGCAGAAGAGCTACGACTGCATCTTCCTGATGGGCAATCACGAGGCGATGTTCCTGTCGTTCATCGGCTGGCAGGGGCCGAGTTACTTCGGCGCCGAGGCCTTCCTGCACAACGGCGGCGAGACCACGCTCGCGAGCTACGGCTACTTCAAGTCGGACGAGCGCTTCGTGCTCGAGCCGGCGCACGAGGCCTTCTTCCAGAGCCTGCAGCTCTGGCACCTCGAGGGCGAATACGCGTTCGTACATGCCGGTCTCTCGAAGGCCGCGCTCGGGCTCTCCGACGCGAAGTACGCGCTCTCGCGCGAGCGTGCGCGCGAGCTGCTGTGGCAGCGCGAGACCGCCGACCTGCCGCACAGCCTGGGAGTCACCGTGGTCTACGGCCACACCCCGCTGCCCGATTTCGGTGTACGCTGGAACCTCCCGTACTCGATCGGCATCGACACCGGGGCCGTCTACGGCGGTCCGCTGACCGCGATCCGGCTTCCAGACGAGACCATCTTCCAGTCGTAACCCACCTCCGGGATTCACCGCGAAATGAAGCTTTCGAGCGACCACGAGCTGATCCGTGACTCGGTGCGGCGCCTGGCCGAGAGCGAGCTCGCGCCGATCGCCGCGCGCATCGACGCCGAGGACTGGTTCCCGCGCGACTTCTTCCAGAAGCTGGGCGAGATCGGCGCGCTGGGCGTGTTGGTGCCCGAGGAGTACGGCGGCAGCGGCGGCGACTACATCGGCGCGACGCTGGTGATGGAGGAGCTCGCGCGCGTCTCGGGCTCGGTCTCGCTGTCGTACGGCGCGCACGCCGTGTTGTGCGTGGGCGCGATCGCGCGTGACTGCTCGCACGAGCAGAAGAAGCGCGTGCTGCCGCGACTGTGCAGCGGCGAGGCGGTGGGCGCGTGGGCGCTGACCGAGCCCGGCTCGGGCTCCGACGCGCTGGGCATGCGCACGCGCGCCAGGCGCGACGGCAAGGACTACGTGATCGACGGCGGCAAGACCTTCATCACCAACGGCTCCGAAGCCGAGACACTCGTGGTCTACGCGCGCACCGACCCCGCCAAGGGCGCGCACGGCATCTCGGTGTTCCTGGTCGACTCGAAGACGCCGGGCTTCGCCTGCAGCCGCAAGCTCGACAAGATGGGCATGCGCGGCAGCCCGACCGCCGAGCTGCGCTTCGACGCCATGCGCGTCGCCGCCGACGACCGGATCGGCGACGAGAACCGCGGCGTGGCCATGATGATGCGCGGGCTCGACGTCGAGCGCGCGACGCTGGCGGGGATCTCGGTCGGGCTGGCGCAGGCTGCGCTCGACCACTCACTCGCCTGGGCGCGCGAACGCGAGCAGTTCGGCCGCCCGATCGCCGAGTTCCAGATGGTGCAGAAGCTGATCGCCGACATGTACGTCGACGTCATGGCCGCCCGGCTCATGGTCTACGAGGCCGCCGAGCTGTGCATCGCGCAGAGCAGCGGCTGCGCGAAGCTGGCATCGGCGGCGAAGCTGCTCTCGTCCGAGATCGCCACCAAGGCGGGCCTCGCCGCGGTGCAGATCTTCGGCGGCTACGGCTACACCAAGGACTACCCGGTCGAGCGCATCGCGCGCGACGCGAAGCTGATGGAGATCGGCGCGGGCACGTCCGAGATCCAGCGCACGATCATCGCGCGGGAACTGCTGAAGGGCCGCTAGTCCGCGGACACTCCACGTGCACCTGCATGCGCGAGAGCCGCAGATACTCGCGCATCTGCCGGCGCAGCTCCCAGATGTCGTACAGGAAGATCTCGAGCGGCCGCCACATCGCCACCCAGCCGCCGATCAATAGACTCTCCTGGCCGAGCTCCGCGACCGGTGAGTCGCTGAAGAAGCGCACCAGCGCCTGGCCGGCCAGGAAGCACAGCGCGTAGAAGCCGATCCCCACCGACAGGCTGATCCGGCCGCGCGCGCGCAGCGCCCGGTACTGCCGGCGCTTCGACTCCGCGCGGTACTTGAAGTGACTGTGCACGGCCTCGGTGACGAGCGCGTTCAGCTCGGCCGGCGGCTCGGGGCGCGCCTCGTCCAGGTGGATCACGAGCTCCAGCTCGCGCTCGCGCGGGATGTCGCTCGCCCAGCCGACGATGAACTCCTCGGCGATGGCGTCGAGCTCGCGCTCCCGGAACGGCGAGGGATCGAAGGAGTGGAAGAGCTGCGCCAGCAGCCGCAGCCGCAGCTCGATCCGGCCGACGTTCGCTAGCCGAGCTTCTCCACGACCGGGATCTGGAGCTTCACTCCGGGTACCAGCTTCGCGAAGTCGACGTCGGGGTTGTAGCGGTGGATGAGCCAAGTGGGGACGCCGTACAGCTTGTGCGACAGCACCCAGAGGGTATCGCCGGCCCGGAGGCTGTGCTCGACCGTGCCCGTCACCCGGTAGCTGCCGAAGAAGTCCTCTTCGATGCCCTTGTGGTACTCGAGCCGGCGCTGCTGCAGCTCGTCGGGCGATACCTTGGCGAAATCGAGCTTGAGCGTCTGGCCGACGTGGATCGGCTGGCGCGGCTTCAGCTTGTTGAGCTTGCGCAGCTTCTGCGGCGAGACCTCGAGCCAGTCGGCGAAGTGGCCGAGCGTCTCGTCGTCGTCGACGATCACGCGGTCGCGCGAGACGCGGCGGTAGGGTGACTCGTCGCTCTTTTGCGCGGCTGCGGCCGCCGACTCGGCGGGAGTCACCGCCGGCTCGGCCAGCGCCACCGTGGCGCGCGCGGGCTTCTCGGGAGTGACTCGCAGCTTGGGCTCCGGACCGGCCAGGTCGCTCGGCGAGAACGGCGCCTCGTCTTCGGCGACGGTCGGCGGCGCGCTCTGCGCGGGCGCGGACTCGGAGGGCACGGCGGGGCTCGGCGCCGTGGGCTCGGGCGCGGGCGGCGCGGCCTGGGCCGGCGTGGGGCTCGGCGCGGGCGGCATGCCCGCGGGCTCGAGCGCCGCCACCGTCTCGCCCGGCGGCGCGGGCACGACCTCGGCCGGAGGCGTCGCCGGCTCGACCGGCGGCGGCGACTTCTCGAGTGACTGCGAGACCGCCACGGCCACCTCGGTCGGCGGCGGCGCGGGCGCCGTCGGCGCCGGGGTCGGCAGCGTCGGATCCGCCACCGGCTCGGGCTGCGTGGCCTGTGCGATCGCCACCGGCGGCACCACCCGGCGCGGCGCCGTCCCCGGGCGGTCGGGCAGCTGCAGGACCTGGCCGGGATAGATGCGCTGGCGCTTGCCCAGGTCGTTCTGCGCCAGGAGCTGCGCGATCGTGGTGCGGTTCTCCGAGGCGATCTCCGACAGCGTGTCGCCGCGGCGCACGGTGTAGTAGCGGCTGGCCCGCTGGTCGCTGTGTCTCATCTCCGCCGGCACCGAGGCCACCCAGCGCGAGCCGCTGCCCGCCGTGCTGCCCGCGGGCAGCCGCAGCGCGTAGCCGCGCGGAATGCGCTTGCCGGAGCGGAACACCGGCTGGCGCAGGGCCGGATTCAGCTCGGCGATCTGCGCTGGAGACACTCCGAGCTTGTTCTGCAGCTCGGAGACGTCGGCGTAGAACGGCAGACTCACCACCTCGACCGCGCGCGGCTGGTCGCGCTGCACCGGGCCGAAGTAGGACTCGTAGTTGCGAATCACTTTGCGCGCCGCCAGGAACTGAGTGTAGAAGTTGCGCGAAGCGAAGCCGAAGGTGCGCCCGTCGTAGCGCAGCACGATCTCGTCGATCCGGTCGGTGCCGAGTCGCTTGACCGCCCGCGCCATCCCGCCGGCGCCGTGGTTGTAGGCGGTGAGCGCCAGCGGCCAGCTGCCCAGGATCGAGTAGTTCTCCTTCAACAGCCGGGCGGCGGCGCGCGTAGAGGTGATCGGGTCGAGTCTCTCGTCGACCACGTAGTCGACCTTCATGAAGCGCCGGCCGGTGCCGCGCATGAACTGCCACACGCCCGCCGCGCCGTACTTGGAGTAGGCGCGCACGTTGAACGACGACTCCACGTGCGGCAGGAGCGCCAGGTCCTCGGGCATGCCCTGGTCGCGGAACACCGCCCGCATCTGCGACTCGTAGGCGCCCGAGCGCACCAGGCCCTCGCGGAACTTGTCGCGCTGGCCGAGCTGGAAGCGCACGTTGTCCCTGGCGTCGCGCAGGTCGCCTGCCGTGGGCGCGTGGCCGAGCGCCACCGTGAACAGGCGCATGACCTGCTGCTCGTGGTCGTCGCGCGGCGTGCCGCCGCCCGCCAGCCAGTCGAGCATGTCGCGCACCTGTGACTTGGCGTGCTCGACGATCCGCTCGCGCTCGCGCGGCCGCGTCTCGCCCTCGAATCTGATGTGCTGGTACACGACGTCCATCAAGTACGCGTCGTGCAGGAAGCCGCCGTCGGTGGTGGCCTCGGTGTACACGCGCACCCAGAAGGCGACCGCCGGCGCCAGCGCCGGGGGCTCGGGGAACGTGTCCGTCGCGGCGGCGTTGGCGTAGCCGACGCCTGCCAGCGCGGCAGCAAGCGCGAACGCAACGAGCCTCGCGCGCCGCCTGAATCCGCTCAAGAAAAACCCCCGCGGGGCTTATCGCTGGAGAGCGTTCGCCCCTTGAGGCGGCGGAGGATAAGCGAGGCCCGTGCGGCGCGCGATGCCCGCGCGCCCGGGCCGAGCTTCGGACTCGCCCGGAAGCGCCGAGCGCCGAAATCTTCAATCCGGGGCCGACCGCGCGGCGAGATCTACATCGCGGCCTTACCCATGGGTCAGTGAGTCTCGAAAAGTGACTCGCGGGTGCGCTCTGGGCTGGCACAGCGCGTGCTCAGGCGGGGTGGGAGTCACTAACCCAGGGAGTGAACATGAGAGTTCTGGCATCGGCGCTCCTGATCGGAGCGTTCCTCGCGACACAGGCCCATGCGACGTCCGTCACGGATCCCAGCGGCGACTTCATCCCGTCCTACACCGGCCCGAAGGGCGCCGATCTCGACGTGGTCGAGACCGAGGCGCAGCTCACGGGCACGAACTTGATCCTGCAGGCCACGATGGCTGGCCCGATCGGCACGACCGCCGGCGGGCTCTACGTCTGGGGCGTGGACCGCGGCGCGGGCGCGACCACGGCCAACTTCGGCGCGATCAACCTGCCGAACATCATCTTCGACTCGGTCGTGATCATCATGCCCGACGGCACCGGCCAGGTCGTGCTCTTGAACAGCGCCACGCCCCAGGCGACGCCGCTCGCGCCGGGCTCGATCACGATCTCGGGGAACACGTTCCAGGCCGTGGTCCCGATCTCGATGCTGCCCTCGGCCGGCTTCCAGCCGCTGAGTTACACGCAGAACCTGTGGCCGCGCCAGGGCGGAGTCACCAGCAACGACCAGATCGCGGACTTCGCGCCCGACTCGACCATGTCGCCGATCAGCGCGCCCGAGCCGGCGTCGCTGGGGCTGCTCGGGCTCAGCGGCCTGTGGCTGCTGGGGCGCGCGCGGAGTAAGCACGAGTGACCGTGACCGGAGCGCGGGTAGGGTGCCCGCGCGACCCCAAGGACTGAGGAGCGCGGGTAGGGTGCCCGCGCGATCATCGGACGCGCGGTGTTATGCTGCGCGCAATGGGACCTCTACAGGGAATCCGTGTGCTCGAGTTCGCGGGAATCGGCCCGGGGCCGTTCTGTGCGATGTTGCTCGCCGACATGGGCGCCGAGGTGGTGCGCATCGACCGCTTCACCGGCGCCGTCGGTCGAGCCCCGATCGACCCGCTGCTGCGCGGACGGCGCAGCATCGCGGTCGACCTGAAGCAGCGCGAGGGCATCGAAACGGTGCTGCGCCTGGTCGCGGGCGCCGACGCGCTGATCGAGGGCTTCCGCCCGGGAGTCATGGAGAGACTCGGGCTGGGGCCCGATGCCTGTCTCGCGCGGAACCCGAAGCTCGTGTACGGCCGCATGACCGGCTGGGGCCAGGACGGCCCGATGGCGCAGGCGGCGGGTCACGACATCAACTACATCGCGCTGGCCGGCGCGCTCGAGGGCATCGGCCGCGCCGGCGAGCCGCCGCTCCCGCCGCTGAACCTGGTGGGTGACTTCGGCGGCGGCGGCATGCTGCTCGCGTTCGGCGTGCTGGCCGCGCTGCTCGAGCAGAAGCGCTCGGGCAAGGGCCAGGTGGTCGACGCCGCCATGGTCGACGGCGCGGCGCTGCTCATGTCGATGTTCTGGGGCATGCGACACGTCGGCATGTGGACCGAGACACGCGGCACCAACCTGCTCGACACCGGCGCGCACTTCTACGAGGTGTACGAGTGCGCCGACGGCAAGTACGTCTCGCTCGGCTCGATCGAGCCCCAGTTCTACGCCGAGCTGGTGAAGCTGGCCGAGCTCGACCCGAACGAGTTCCCGCAGCTCGATCGCGCGCACTGGCCCGAGCTGAAGCGCAAGCTCGCGGCGGTCTTCAAGCGCAAGCCGCGCGCGGAGTGGTGCCGGATCATGGAGGGCAGCGACGTCTGCTTCGCGCCGGTGCTGGCGATGAGCGAAGCCCCGAGTCACCCGCACAACGTCGCGCGCAAGACCTTCATCGAGGTCGGCGGAGTGACTCAGCCGGCGCCCGCGCCCCGCTTCAGCCGCACCCCGCCCGAAGTGAGTCGCCCGCCGGCCCGCACCGGCGAGCACGGCGCCGAGGTGCTCGCCAGCTTCGGCTTCTCCGCAGACCAGATCCAGAAGCTGCGCGAGCAAAAAGCAGTCGGCTGAGCGAGGCCGGGCGGCGCATGCCCGAGACACCCGTGCTCGATGCCGCGCGCCATCTCGCCGGCCTGCAGTGCGAGCTGCGCCTGTGGCTGGAGCTCCATGAGCCCGGGACCGCGGACCCGGCGCTGTCGGCCGAGCGCCGCGAAGGCGCGCGCGCGCGCGCCGAGCTGCGGGCGCTGGCGGCGCCGCTCCTGGCGGGCGCCGAGCGTGACCACGTGTTCAGGGCGCCGGGGCTCGAGGCGCGCGTCGACTTCCTGGTGCGTGACTCGGACGGCGCGCTCGGGCTGCGCGCCGTGCGCGCCGCGCTGCGCCCCAACGAGTCGCACCTGGACGAGCTCGCCTTCGTGCGGGCGGTGGCCGTGCGCGCCGGCGTCGCGCTCGGCTCGGCCGCGGTGCTGCACCTCGATTCCCAGTTCACGCGCGGCGCGGAAACGCCGGATCCGCGCGCGCTCCTGCGCCACAGCGACGTCAGCAAGGACGTGGAGTTCCTGGCGCGCGACCTGGCGAAGCGCATCGAGTCACAACAGCGCGTGCTGGCGATGCCCGAGCGGCCCGCGGTCGAGCCCTCGCCGCACTGCCGCCGGCCGCAGACCTGCAGCTTCTGGAAGCGCTGCAGCGCGGGCCGCGCACGCGACTGGATCGGGCACCTGCCGGGGCTGCGGCCGCAGACTCACGCCGCCCTGCAGCAGGCGGGGGTCGCGACGATCGGCGGCGTGCCCGAGGACTTCCCGGTCACGCCCGCGCAGCGGAACGCGCGCGCGGCGCTGGCCGGCGACCGGGCCGTCGTGACTCCCGCACTGGCGCGAGCGCTCGAGGAGCTCGGGCCCGCACCGGACTATCTCGACTTCGAGGCGATCCTGCCCGAGGTCCCGCTGTTCCCGGGCACGCACCCGCTCGAGCCCGTGCCGTTCCAGTGGTCGGCGCATCTCTCCGCCGAAGACGGCACGCTTCTGCACCGCGAGTATCTGGCAGAGGACGGCAGCGATCCGCGGCGGCGCGTCGTCGAGACCTTGATCGAGGCGCTCGGCGGCCGGCAGACGCGGATCGCGGTCTACTCGAGCTTCGAGGCCGAGACGCTCGAGCTCCTGGCCAAGGCCTTTCCGGAGCACGCGAGTGCGCTCGACGCGCTGCGCGCGCGGCTCTTCGATCTCTTGCCCGTGCTGCGCCGCAGCGTGTACCACCCGGCGTTCCTGGGCTCGTTCTCGCTGAAGCGCGTGGCGCCCGTGCTCGCGCCCGGCTTCCGCTTCGACGACCTCGTGGGGATCGCCGACGGCGGCGCCGCGGCACGCGGCTGGCACCGGCTGGCGCGCGGCGAGCTCGATGCCGACGCGCGTTCGCGCGTGCTGTCCGAGCTGCGCCGATACTGCGCGCGCGACACGCTCGCGCTCGCGGAACTCGTGCGCGCGCTGCGCGGCCTGGCGCGCGACGCGACTCACTCCTCGGAGTAGGAGACGGCCGAGCGCACCCAGCGCATGTGCGCGGCGCGCACCTCGGCAGAGGGCGCCTGCGCCATCTCGATGCTGAACGGAGCGCTGCTGCCGGCGACGACGCGCGCCACCGAGAACGAGACTTCGCGCTTGCCGACAGTGAGCCGGAACTCGGCGCGCGCCTGGTCCACGCTGGTCGCGTTCACGATCCGGCCGCGGATCCGGATCCCGCCGCCCGAGTCCGTGACCGAGCTCGGACCCACGAAGAAGCCACTGCCCAGCGACTGCAGGGTGGGATTGGTCAGGTCGATGGCCGCCGCGCCCGCGTCGTTCGTGTTCTTCAGGGCAAGGGCATCGGACTCACTCTTGGGGGCGGTGCGCGTTGCCGGCGCCAGAGTGATTGGCGCGGCCGGCGCCGGGGGGGGCGGCGCGGCCACGGCCGTGGCCGCGGCGGCGCCGGGATTTCCCTTCTCGCTCCAGCTCGCGGCCGTGGCGCCGCGCCGCAGCTCGAGCGAGACACCCGTCTTGCCCGCGAACAGCGACGACGAGGCCGCCCCGTCGAGTGAGGAGAGCGAGAGCGCCGAGCCGAGCTTCGAGGTCGCGATCCGGACCGTCTGTTGTGGCGCCCCCGCACCGTCGCCGGCGAACAGCCCGAGCACGGTCTGTCCGCTCGCGAGCGACTCCGCGCCGCCGGCCGCGGTCTCGCGACCCAGCCAGATCAGGTCCCGGCCCTGCTCGTCCACCACGCGCAGCGCGTGGCGCACCTCGAGGTCGTCCACCGTCAGCGCTCCGCCGCTCGGCGCGGCCATGCCCATGCCCGCGGGCAGCTCGAGGTGCGCCGCGAACAGCCCGCCGGCGAGACAGAGACTCAACAGCGTGGTGAACAGCGCGCCGAGCCCGATCCAGAGCCGCCGGTTCGCGCGCTCGAGCGCGCCGATCCGCGCGACCACCCACGCATCCACGTTCTCGATGTTGCTTTCCATGCGGGGATCGTCCTCGAACCCGCGGTCCGACACAAGCGTGTGTGTCGGCTAGAGATGCTCGGTGGTGTTCCAGGACAGGATGCGGGGCTCCGGCTCGAGCACGAGCTCGGCGAGCGCGCAGTTGGCCAGGTGCTCGCGGTGCCACTGACTGGTGTCGCGGTTCACGAGCGACGCCAGCGCGAAGCCCAGCGCCGCGCCGTGACCCACCACTACGGCCTCCTGGCCGGGGTGCGCGCGGGCGATCCGCAGCAGCGCGTCGCTCACGCGCGCCACCACCTGGCCCATCGACTCACCCCCGGGCGGCGCGAACCCCGGGTCGCGGAAGATCTTGTCGAAGAAGCGGTGCTCGCGGATCAGCACTTCGTACGACACGCCTTCGAGCTCGCCGATGCCGAACTCGCGCAGCCCCGGCTCGAGCACGAGCGAGAGCCCGAGCGAGTCGGCGATCGCGCCGGCGGTGTTGCGTGTCCGCTGCAGCGGGCTGGCGTAGATCGCGGCCGGCCGCGGCTCGCGGCGCGCCAGGTGCGCGGCGGTGCGGCTCGCCTGAGACACTCCGCGTTCGGTCAGCGCGCTGTCGGTCGAGCCGTGCCACAGGCGCCGGATGTTGGCTTCGATCTCGCCGTGGCGCACGAGCAAGAGCCGTCCCGGGGAATCACTCATGGCTGATCAGCATCGCCAGCTGTCGTGACTGGGCCAGGAGCACGCCGCGCCGCGTCCAGATCTCGCCGTCTTCCTCGGTGAAGCCGTCGCGCAGCGTGCGCGAGCGGAACACGCCGAGATAGTAGTCGTCGGGGCGCGCGTCGGCGGGCAGCGGCGCGCGGAAGTGGATCGTGAGATCGACCGTGGGCATGCCGCGCACGGGCGAGCCGGCGAGCGCCCGGTGCTGCGCGACCGCCGGCGGCCAGGCGTCGCACAGGAACGCCAGGAACGGCGCGTCGAGCAGGCGCGGCTGGGCGGGTCGCAGCCAGCCGCCCGCCAGCGCGTGGGGCGCGCTCGCGCGCGCCGGCGCGCCGAACGCGGGCCGGCTCTCGAGCTGCTCGCGCATGGGCACCGTGACCTCGGTGGGCAGCGCCAGCCGCGAGAGTGACTCGGGCGGGGGGACCTCGGGCATGAGCAGATCGTGGAACTCGGGCGAGGACCGCGGCCGCGCGAACGCCGCGAGCGCCAGCGCGATCAGCCGCCCGTCCTGCTCGAGCCGCGCGCTCGCGGTCGAGAGCGAGCGCCCGGCGCGCTCGATCCGGGTCTGCACCCGCGCCGGCCCCTCGCCGGCGGGAGACACGTAGTGGATGGTGAGCGAGCGCGGGCTGCGCTCGGCGTCGCCCACGGTCTCGCACAGGGCGCGCAGCAGGATCGCTGCGAGATAACCGCCGTTCGGACCGACCACGATCCACCAGCCGCGGTCGAGCGTGGCCTCGAACTCGCCCGCAGAGACGCGCGCGAGCGCGGTGTCGCGGTCGAAGCGGTGCACGGTCACGCGCGCGCGAAGGCGGGCAGGACCTTCTCCGCGAACAGCCGCGCCGGAACGCGCGTGTCGCGGCCGAAGAACTCGATCACGAGCAGGCTCGCGCCGAGCTTGCGGTGGCGCTCGATGCAGTCGATCACCCGCGCCGGCGTGCCCCAGATGCCGTGCTCTTCCAGCGCGCCGCCCATGTGGCCGCCGTAGATCTTCTTGGCCTTCTCGAGTGACTCGCGCGCGCGCGCCTCGTCGTCCTCGATCACCACCACGCACTGCTGCGAGACGCGCAGCTCGCCGAAGTCGCGCCGCACGTCGTCGCAGCGGCGCTTGAGCGCCTCGACCTTGGCGCCGAGCTGCGACTGGAACACCGCCAGGTTGTTCCAGATGTCGGCGTGCTGCGCGGCGATGCGCAGCAGCACCTGCTCGCCCGAGCCGCCGATCAGGATCGGCGTGCGCCGCTGCGGCTTCGGCTCGGAGACCGCGTCCAACACCTGGAAGTGTCGGCCCTGGAACGTGACTCGCTCCTCGCTGAACAGGCGGCGCAGGATCACCGCGCTCTCCTCGAGCGCGCGCATGCGCTCGCGAAGCTCCGGGAACTCGCAGCCGGTGCCGCGAAACTCGGCCTCGAACCAGCCCGCGCCCAGGCCGACGATCGCGCGGCCGCCCGAGATGTGGTCGAGCGTCGCGACCTGCTTGGCCAGGATCGCCGGGTTGCGGAAGAACGGCGGAGTGACCAGCGTCCCCAGCTCGACCTTCGAGGTGACCGCCGCGACCGCGGCCAGCTCGGTCCAGGCCTCGAAGATCGGCAGGTTCGGCGCCGGAACGCCGTAGACGTGGTCGCACACCCAGGCGGAGTGGAAGCCGAGCTGGTCGAGCTCTTCCGCCACCGCACGCGCTTCGGCCCACGTGCGTTTGATCTGGGGCAGGGTGGCTCCAAACTGCATCGCGCCCGGCATCGCTCCTCCCGAGAGAGTCGCGGCAGTGTAAAGGGCGGGCGCGCTGCCGCTCAACCCTCGCCCGCCACCCGGTTGCCGCCGGCCGCCTTGGCCGCGTACAGGCGCGAGTCGGCGGCCGCGACCAGCTCCGAGGCGCTCTTGCCGTCGCCCGGCACGCTGGCGACGCCGGCCGAGAGCGTGACTCCCCAGGGTTGCGCGCCGATCTCCTGGACCGAGGCGCGGATCTTCTCCGCCACCGCCAGCGCACCCGCCGCGGGAGTCTCGGGCAGCACCAGCGCGAACTCGTCGCCGCCGTAGCGGGCCGCGATGTCGCTCTGGCGCGAGCGCTCGCGCACCAGCCGCCCGATCGCGACCAGCGCTTCGTCGCCAGCCAGATGCCCGAGCCGGTCGTTCACGCGCTTCAGCCCGTCGATGTCGAACATCACGAGCGCCAGCGCCCGACCGTAGCGCTCGGCGCGAGTCACTTCGTGCTCGAGCGCCTCCCACAGCCGGCCGCGGTTGGCGAGCCCGGTCAGCGGGTCGAGCTCGGCGCGGCGCAGCGCCGCGGCGTGAGTCCGTGCGGCATCGAGCGCGCTGGCCGCGGCCGCGCACAGACCCGAGAGTCGGCGGCGCGCGACGGCGCTGCGCGGCCGTTGGCCGCGCAGCCGCAGCTCGCCCAGCGACGTTCCCCGCGCGCGCAGCGACACGCGCAGCCGCGGCGGCGTGTCGAGCCCGCGCTTCGGGCCGCTCTGCGCGGCGAGCTGCTCGGCGCCGTCGGCCGCGCGCAGCACCACTTCGCCGGCGCGCGCGCCGCTGACCCGCAGCGCGCCGCGCAGCAGCCGGCGACTCACTTCGGTCGGATCGAGCGCGCCCACCAGGCTGCGCAGCGCGGACTCGTAGCTCTGGCTGGCCGGGTCGGCCATGACTCAGGGCAGCGCCGCGGCGGCCGCCACCGCGAAGCGCGGCGAGGCGGCAGCCTCGCACAGTCCGCTCTTCGGGTCGCGCGCGACCGCCAGCACGCGACCGTGCTCCCACGGGCCGCTCGGCTTTACGCGGTGGCCGCGCCGCTCGAGCTCGGCGAGTGTCTCGCCGGCGATGCGCGACTCTGCGGCCAGCACGCCCGGCTGCGACGTGCGCGGGTAGAACGAGTCGGGCATGTGGTGCGAGTGGATCGTGGGCGCGTCGATCGCCGCCTGCAGGTCGCGCGCGCCGAAGTCGATCACGTTCAGGAAGAACTGCAGCGTCCACTGGTCCTGCTGGTCGCCGCCCGGCGTGCCGAACGCGAGCAGGCGCCCGTCGGGCAGGCGCGCGAGCGAGGGCGTGAGCGTGGTGCGCGGGCGTTTGCCGGGCTCGAGCGCGTTCGGGTGCGCGGGATCGAGCACGAACATCTGCGCGCGCGTGCCCACCGGGAAGCCCAGCGACGGCACGATCGGCGAAGACGGGATCCAGCCGCCCGACGGCGTCGCCGCGACCGCGTTGCCGAAGCGGTCGATCGCGTCGAGGTGAGTCGTGTCGCCGCGCCCGCGCGCGGCGGCCTGCGCCTGCGGCTCCTGCGACGGCGCGGGCGCGCCCGCGACCCGCGGCCAGCCGGCGGGCAGCCGGCCGCGCCCGGGCCGGAGCTCGAGCGAGGCGCGCGCCGGGTCGACGAGCGCCCGACGCTTTTCGGTGTAGGGCGTCGAGAGCAGCTCGGCGAGCGGCACCTCGACGAAGCGCGGGTCGCCGTAGCAGGCGTCGCGGTCCGCGAAGGCGAGCTTCGCGCACTCGGCGATCGCGTGCAGCGCGTCCGCCGAGTTGTGACCCAAGGCCGCGAGCTCGAAGCCTTCGAGCAGCCGGAGCTGCTGCAGGAACACCGGCCCCTGCGTCCACGGCCCGCACTTCCAGACGCGCGCGCCGCGGTAGTCGGCCGAGACCGGCTCCTCGACCGCGCCCTCGTAGCGCGCCAGGTCGTCGGCGGAGAGCAGCCCGGCGTGCGCGCGCCCGCTCGCGTCGCGCACCGCGCTGGCCAGGAAGCGCTCGATCTCTTCGGCCGCTCGGCCCTTGTAGAAGGCGTCGCGCGCGGCGCGGATCCGGGTCTCGCGCGAGCCGCTGGCCGCGCGCTCGGCGGCCACGAGTGACTCGAGGAACGCGGCGAGAGCGGGATTGGTCTGGCGCTCACCCAGCCCCCGCAGCGGCAGATACACCGCGGCGCTCGACGGCCACTCGTTGCGGAAGCGCGGCTCCAGGAACGAGAGCACCGAGCGCAGGAAGCGGTACATCGGATAGCCGTTCGAAGCGAGCGCGCGCGCCGGCTCGAGCACGTCCTCGAGGCGCTTCGTGCCGAAGCGCGCGAGCAGGAGACACCAGGCGTCGAGCGCGGCGGGCACGGTGGCGGCGAGCAGCCCGTCGCCCGGAATCGGGTCGATGCCGAGCTCCGCGAAGCGCGCGCGCGTGGCCGCCGCCGGCGCGGTGCCCTGACCCGAGATCGCGTACGTGCGGTCCTCGCGCGCGACGTAGACCAGGATCGGCACCTCGCCGGCCGGCCCGTTCATGGTCGGCTCGAGCACCTGCAGCGCGAAGCCCATGGCGCACGCCGCGTCGGCGGCGTTCCCACCCTGCGCCAGCATCTGGGCGCCGATCTGGGCGGCGAGGTGGTGGCCGGCCGAGACCCCGCCGCCGTGGCCGCACAGCGTGGGAGTGGGTCGCTCGCTCATGCCGTTCATTCTATCCGCGGGGCGCGCTTTCTCGACCCGCTTCGGTATGCCAAGCTCGCGGCCCATGCAGCGCCCGGTCCTGCTCGCGGCACTCACTGGCTTCGTGCTCATGCTCGGGCTCGGCGTGCTGTTTCCGGTGCTGCCGTTCCTGACCCGGGATCTCCAGATCCCGGACGCCTCCGTGGGCTGGCTGCTCGCCGCGCTGCCCGCGGCATCGTTCGTGGCGAGCCCGTTCTGGGGCCGCTTCTCGTCGCAGTACGGCCGGCGCGCCGCGATCGTGATCGGGCTTCTCGGCTACGCGCTGGGCTTCGGGCTGTTCGGTCTGGGCCAGAGCTTCGGGCAGCTGCTGGCGGCGCGCGTCCTGGGCGGACTGATCTCGGCGGCGGTGCTGCCCGCGTTGTTCGCCTACGTGGCCGACGTGTCGAGCGACGAGCGGCGCAGCGCGGCGATGGGGCTGCTCGGCGCGGGCATCGGCCTGGGAGTCACTTTCGGGCCGCTGCTCGGGCTGTTGACCTGGAAGTGGCTCGGGCTGCGGGCGCCGTACTTCGTATCGGCGGGGATCGGCGTGCTGAACGCGCTGGCGGTGAGCATCGGACTGCCCGAGAGCACCACGCCCGAGTCACGCGCCCAGCCGCTGACTCGCTCGTTCGCCGAGCTGGCGCTGCCGCTGGCGCCGTTCCTGCTCTGCGGCTTCCTGACTCAGACGGCGCGCATCGCCGTCGACTCGACCGTGGGCTTCTTCGCGCAGGACGCGCTGCACGCGACACCGGAAGGTGTCGGGATGCTGTTGTTCGCGATGGGCCTGGCCGGCGCGTTGGTGCAGGGCGGACTGCTGCGGCGGTTCTCCGGGCGGGTGTCGGACGGCGCGCTGTTCAGCGTGGGCGCGGCGATCATGGCGCTCGGCCTCTTCTGCTTCGGCTTCGCGGCGAGCTGGACCGGCTTCACGATCGCCGGGCTGTGCGTGGCGATCGGCTTCTCGCTGCTCTCGCCCACGCTGAACGCGCTGCTGTCGCGCGCGGCCGAGGCGTCGCAGGGCGAGGCGCAGGGGCTGAACGGCAGCGCGACCGCGTTCTCGCGCGTGGTCGCGCCGCTGCTCTTCACGTCGGGTCTGTGGCCGCACACCGGCGCAGCCGGAACCTACGGGGTGGCGGCGCTCTTGTGCGTGGCGGCGCTCGGCGTCGCGCTGGCGCGCTTCAGAAGCCCGGTGGCGGCGTGAAGCCGCCGGTGAGCTCGCCGAGTCGGCGGCCGAAGTCGAGCGTGGTGCGGTCCTCGAGGTGCGAGCCGACGATCTGAATGCCCACGGGCAGGCCGTCGGGCGTGCGGCCCACGGGCACCGCGGTCGCGGGCAGCTTGCACATGGTGGCCGGCGCGATCCAGCCGAGTAAGTCGGTGTAGGGAATGCTCTTGCCGTTCACCTGCAGCGTGCGCAGCGGCATGTCGGGCTCCTGCATGTGTGGGATCGCCGGGAGCTGATTCACCGGCAGCAGCAGCACGTCGGTCTCGCGAAACAGCTCGTGCATGCGCGCGCGCAGCCGCTCGCGCTGCTCGTTCGCGGCGAGCCAGGTGACGTGACTCGCGGTGAAGGCGCGCGCCGTGGCGATCACCGGGTTCGGGTCCTCCGCGGGCGCGGAGTCGGCGAGCGCCTTGAAGCTGGCCAGCGCGCTCGCGGGGAAGCTCCCGGCCATCAGCGGCAGGAGCAGCACGTCGTAGGCGCGCCGCGCCTCGGCCAGGTCGATCGGCGGCCGCTCCAGCACGCGCACGTTCACGCCCGCGCGGCGCAGTCGCTCGACCGCCGACTCGAGCAGCGCGCGCACCGAGGAGTCGACCGGGTAGGACTCGTCGGCGAAGCAGGCCGTGACCCGGTAGTCGACCAGCCGCGAGCGGCGCGCCGGCGGCAGCTCGAGCCGCCAGCCCACGCTATCGAGCTCGCCGGGGCCGGCCAGCACGTCGAGCGCGAGTGACAGGTCGTCGACGCTGCGCGCGAGCGGCCCGCATACGTTCAGATCGGGGGAGGCCAGCATGCCGGGCAACGGCGGGATGTGACCGCGCTGCGGCACGATCCCCCAGCTGGGCTTGTGGCCGCACACGCCGGACCAGTGAGAGGGCACGCGGATCGAGCCGCCGATGTCGCTGCCGAGCTCGAGCGGAGTCTCTCCCGTGGCGACGGCGGCGGCCGCGCCGCCGGACGATCCACCCGGCACGCGCGCGGCGTTCCAGGGATTGTTGGTCGTGCCGTAGATCGCGTTGAAGCTCTGCCAGTCACCCGCCATGAACGGCACGTTGGTCTTGCCGAAGATGATCGCGCCGGCCCGGCGCAGGCGCGCGACCGCGTCGGCGTCGCGCTCGGGCGTGTGACTCGCGAGGTCGGGCGCGCCGGCCGTGGTGCGCAGGCCCGCGGTCTCGAAGGTGTCCTTGATCGTCATCGGCAGGCCGTGCAGCGGACCGCGCGCGCGGCCGCGCGCCAGCTCGGCGTCGGCGGCGGAGGCGTCGGCGCGCGCGCGTTCCTCGTCGAGACACACCACCGCGTTCAGCGCCTTGCCGTGATTCGCGACGCGCGCGAGGTGCACCTCGAGCAGCTCGCGGCTCGAGATCTCGCGGCGCCGCAACATGCCGACCAGCTCGCTCGCGCTGCGGAAGGCCACTTCGCCCATCGTCATCTCCTCTGGAACCTGCCCGCGTCGGATCGTACCATGCGCGGCGGAGGTACCGTTGAGCGTCTCCGAAGCAGTGACTCGCGGGATTCGCGTGCACGTCGCCGCGCGCTACGTGGCGGAGCGCTCGCGGCCGCTCCGGAACGAGTTCTTCTTCGCGTACACGATCCGGATCTCGAACGAGGGCCGCGAGACGGTGCAGCTGATCTCGCGCGCCTGGCTGATCGAGGACGCGGAAGGCCGCACCGAGGAGGTGCGCGGGCCGGGCGTGGTGGGCGAGCAGCCCGTGCTCGCGCCGGGCGAGGCCTTCGAATACACCTCCGCCTGTCCGCTGACCACGCCCTTCGGCTCGATGCGCGGGACTTACCAGATGGTGACTGCCGGCGGCGAGAAGTTCGAGGCGGAGATCGCCCGCTTCGCGCTCGCCGAGCCGTACTCGATTCACTAGCCGCCATGGAGCTCGAGCGCGCCGCGGTCGAGCGCATCCTGGCGGAATGGCCGGTCGCACGGCTGGCCACGCTCTCTCCGGACGGCGCGCCGCAGCTCGTGCCGATCGTGTTCGCACAGAGCGCGGGCGCGCTCTGGTCGCCGATCGACGGCAAGCCCAAGCGCGAGGGCGAGCTGGCGCGCGTGCGCAACATCCGGCGCGACCCGCGCGTCTGCCTGTTGCTCGACGACTACGACGCGGATTGGAGCCGGCTGTGGTGGCTGCGCCTGGACGGCCGCGCCGAGCTGGTGGCTGCCGCTGCGCCGGCCGCGCGCGCCGCCGCCGAGGCGCTGCGCGCGAAGTACCCGCGCTACGCCTCGGGAGTCACACCACTCACTCGCGGCGAGCCGCAGCTGATTCGGATCGCGATCGAGCGCAGCTCGAGCTGGCGCGCCTAGCGCGTCCGGCTCGCGGATTGCGATACGGGCTGTGGTAGTCTGGCGTCGTGAGCGAGCGCAGGGTTCGTACGTTCTGTCGGGTCTGTGAGCCGGCCTGCGGGCTGGTGGCGACCGTGCGCGACGGCGAGCTGGTGAAGCTCGCGCCGGACCGCGAGCACCCGGTGACTCGTGGCTTCGCGTGTCACAAGGGCATGGCCGGCGTCGACATCCACCGCGATCCGGATCGGCTCGACTTCCCGCTGCGCCGCGCCGAGCAGGGCGCTGGCGCGCGCGTGAGCTGGGACGCGGCGATCGACGGCATCGCCCAGAGCCTGCGCGGCATCCTCGAGCGCCACGGCGCCAAGGCGCTCGCGACCTACGTCGGGAACCCGAGCGCCTTCAACACGCTGGCCCGGCCCGAGATCGCCTCGTTCAGCGCGCAGCTGCAGATCCAGCGCAATTTCTCGTCGGGCACCCAGGACTGCGCCAACAAGTTCGCGGGCAGCGAGGCGGTGTTCGGCTCGAGCACGATCCATCCGATCCCCGACCTCGCGCACACCGACTTCCTGCTCGTGTTCGGCGCCAACCCGCGCGTGTCTCACGGCAGCTTCATCTCGATCGCCGACCCGATGAAGGTGCTGCGCGAGGCGCGCAAGCGCGGCGCCAGGCTCTACTTCGTGAACCCGCGCGAGGTCGAGTCCGCCGAGCCCGGCGAGTGGGTGAAGATCCGACCCGACAGCGACGTGTATTGGATGGCGGCGCTGCTGCACGAGCTCGACCGCAGCGGCGGCCTCGACCGCGAGACGCTCGCGCGCCACGGCAAGCACGTGCCCGAGCTGCTCGCGTTCGTGGCGCGCTATCCGGCGGAGCGCGCGGCGCGAGTCACCGGCGTGCCCGCCGAGCTGACCCGCCGGATCGCCCGCGAGCTGGCGGCGGCGCGCGGCGCCTCGGTGCATATGTCCACGGGAGTGAACATGGGCCGGCAGGGCACGCTCGCCTACTGGCTCCTGCACATGCTGTCGTTCGCGACGGGTCACCTCGACCGGCGCGGCGGGAACATCCTGTCGGTCGGCTTCTACGCCGCTGCCAAGGCCGGCCGCCGTGAGTTCGCCAAGAGCTTCGCCGACACCGAGTTCGGCCGCGTGCGCCGCGGCACGCTGCCGGGGAACCTGCTCGCCGATGCGATCCTGCGCGAGGACGACCCGGTCCGGGCGCTGATCGTGGTGGCGGGCAACCCGCTGCTGTCGATCGGCGGCGAGGCGCGCATGCGCGAGGCGCTGTCGCGGCTCGAGCTCTTGGTGTGCGTCGACTTGTACAAGAACGCCACCGGTGAGTACGCGCACTGGCTCCTGCCCTCGGCCGACATGTTCGAGCGCGCCGACGTGAACATCACCGGGCTCGGGCTGCAGTACGAGCCGTGGATCCAATGGACCGACGCGGTGGTGCCGCCGCGCGCCGAGCGGCGCGAAGAATGGTGGATCTTCGCGCGCCTGGCCCAGGCGCTCGGCTTGCGCAGCGCGCTCGATCACGGCCCGAACCCGGATCTCTGGGGCCGGACCGATCACATGCTGCGCACGCGCGGTCACTCGCTCGACGCGCTGCGCGCCGGCGGCGAGCCGCTCACCTTCGAGCCGCTCACGCCCGGCCGCTTCTTCGAGGAGCAGATCCAGACGCCCGACCGCAGGGTCGATTGCTGTCCGCCGGAGTTCGCCTCGGCGCTCGAGCGTGCCGAGGCGATCTTCGGCGAGCTCGAAGGCGAGGGACTCGGGCGGCTCAAGCTCGTGACTCGCCGCGAGCCCTCCATGCACAACAGCTGGTACGCCAACGTGCCGCAGATGAAGCGCGGCGGGCGCGACCAGAATCGCCTCTACGTCCATCCCGAGGACGCGCGCGAGCGCGGGCTTCGCGACGGCGAGAAGGCGCGACTCTCGAACGCGCACGGCGCGCTCGAGCTCGAGATCGCGCTCGATCCGGGGCTGATGCGCGGCGTGGTGGCGCTGACTCACGGCTGGGGCAACCGCGGCAGCACCGGCATGCGCGTGGCCGCGCGCACGCCAGGCGTGAACGCGAACGTGCTCTTGCCGGTGGGCGAGGGCAGCTTCGAGCCGCTCTCGAGTCAGGCCTTCATGACCGGCGTGCCGGTCGAGCTGTCCGCGCTCTAGAGCCCGCGGACTTTCTGCGCGCTGCGCGCTGTGGTATCGCTCCCTTCAACCAAAGGGGGGTGTCCGTCATGACTCGTTCTGCGAAGCTCGTGTTTCTGTCCGGATCCGTGCTGTGCGCGGTGCTCGCGCTGGGTGGAGCGCGCCTGGCCCGGGCGGTGGCTCCGTTCTTTCCACCGCCGTTCTCCAGCAATCCCTGCAGCGACCCGTTCGGCGTCATCGACTCGCTCGAGGACCCGAACTTCATCTACAACCTGGCGCCGCTGAAGCAGTGCATCGCGCTGTGCAAGAAGGCGGCGAACGACTGCCGCGAGCAAGTGCACATCGGCGCGTCGTGCGAGCTCGCGGTGCAGGGCGACCAGGCCACCTACGACGCTGCGACCTGTCTGCTGCAGAACCCGAGTGACTCGGCCGCGCGCAAGGAGTGCAACGCGGGCAAGGCCCAGTCGCGCAGCCTGACCAAGGGCGAGATCCGCAGCGAACGCGACTCCGCGCTCGCGTCCTGTCAGTCGTGGCTCGCGACCTGCGTCGCCACGTGCGGAGCGTCCTGATCGGTGACGTGGCTCACCGGCCCGACGTGTGGTAGCCATCCCTGCTCATCAACCAAGGGGGGGTTGCTACCCATGACTCGTGTCTTCGTGTCTGGCCGTGTGCTCGGTGTTCTGTTGTCGGCGGCGCTGTCGCTCGTTGGCGTCTCGCGAGCGATCGCGGGCACGACGTTCATTTCGCCGTTCGACGGCTCGCCCTGCGCGAGCCCGTTCGACGTGATCGACGACCTGAACGACCCGAACTTCATCTACAACAACGCGCCGCTCAAGGAATGCATCGCCCTGTGCCGCAAGGCCGCCAACGACTGCCGCGAGCAGGTGCGGATCGCCGCGGGCTGCGAGCAGTCGATGGTCGGCAACCAGGCGGTCTACGATGCCGCCACCTGCGACATCCAGAACTCGGACGCGACCGCGCGCCGGACCTGCCGGGTGTCGCATGCGCTCGACCGCGGCACTCAGCGCGACTCGATCCGCAGCGACCGCGACGAAGCGCTCGCCGATTGTCAGATGTGGCTCACGACCTGCGTGAACACCTGCGGAGTCTTGTGACCTGAGCTCGGAGCGAGCCGGGCGCGGTCGGGCTCCGCCTGGCCGCGCCCGCTTCGTCTCAGCCCGGCGGGTTGCAGCGGTTCGCGCAGACGTTCTCCCAGGCTTCGCAGGCGGCCTGGTACACCTTCACTTGCGCCTTCTCGTTGTCGAGTGAGTTCTTCTCCGTGTCGGACGCGGTGCGCTTGCAGTCGCGCACGTCGGAGCCGTTGAACACGGCATCGCAGGTGCTCTTGTCGTAGCTCTCCTGGTCCTTGATGTAGTCCTGGCGGCAGGTGCTGACTCGCTTCACGAAGCTCTTGCACTCCTTCTCCGCCTGCTTGCACAGCTTCACGCAGTCCTGGGGGCCGGCGAGCGAGAAGCTGACCGTATTGTTCGGGTCGGTCATCTCCGACGCGATGTTCGGCGTTCCGCAGCTGTCGATGTCGTGCGGGTTCTGGATCACCTCTCCGGCGCGCGCGCTGCCCGCGAAGAAGCCCGCGGCGGCGCAAGCAATCACGGCGAGAATGGAAGCTCGGGGGCGAGTCATGGGTTCCCTCCTGTGCCGGATAGGCTTAGCAAGAGTTCCCGCCGCTCGAACCCCCTGTGCACTCGGCCGCGGGAATTGGTACACCTCGAGCGGGGTTCGGCTCGGGGGGTGACGCGTTGCGTGGCTGGCTGCTTGCATTCGCGCTCGTCTATGGCTCGTGGGCCGGCGCCACGCGCGCGCTCGCGGGCGATTTCACGTTGCCGTTCGGCGATGGAGTCTGCGTCCACGTCGACGCGCCGTACGGCGCGCTGCCGAGCCCGGCGCTCTTCATCGGGAACGTGAAGTGCGGCTCGCTCTGCCGCAGCGTGGCGATCGACTGCGCCAAGTACACCACGCGCGCCGCCAGCTGCTTGAACACCCTGGCGAGTGACAACCTGGACTACGAGAAGAAGGAGTGCGCGAACAACGTCGATCCGATCAGCGAGAAGGCGTGCGTCGCGCTCGCGATCACCGATGCGGCCGCGCAGCGCGTGCTGGTGAAGACGATGAAGGCCAGCGAGCTCGCGCTCTGCAAGGTCTGGGGCGACGCTTGCGTGGTGGCCTGCCAATGAGTCGCGCGCTGTGGGCCGCAGTATGTGCAGGCGCGCTCGTCCTCGCCGGCTCCGCGCGTGCGGGTGAGAGCTATCTCGACCCGTTCGACGACCTGGGCTGCGGCAAGGTCGACAGCGTCTACAACGCGCTCAAGAGCCCGAGCATCTTCTTCGGCTACGTGAAGTGCCTCGACCTGTGCAAGTCGACGCAGAAGGACGCGATCAAGTACACGAACGGGACGGTGTCGTGCCGCAACACGCTGATCGCGCACAACCTGTCCCAGGGCAAGAAGCTGTGCGCGAACCTCGCGACCCCCGACCTGCGCAAGTCGTGCACGCTGCTCGCGGAGTCGAACGCCGCCGAGGCGCGCACGGAGGTCAAGACCGACCGAGCGACGGTCGCGACGCTGCTCGACAACTGGCTCAGCGTCTGCGTGGCCGACTGCAACCCGCCCTGAGCCCGGGCTCGAAGCCGCTACGAGCCGCTGCAGCGGAAGGTGCAGAACGAGAGGTGCTGCGCGCACTGGGCCACGGCCTGCAGCGCGCCGCCCTTGATCGTCGCCTGCCAGGTCTTCTTGTCTTGGGACCAGCTGTTCTTGCAGTCGCGCAGGTCGTTGCCCGTGAGATCCGCGCACTCGACCTGACTGTCGAACGCGACCCAGTCACTGGCGAACGCGAGCTGGCAGCTCTCCGCGTCCTTGATCGCGCGCTGGCAGACGACCACCGCCTGCTTGCACAGGCTGGTGCAATTGGTGACCCCGACGAAGCTGTTCTCGAAGCCGTACTGGCCGGGAATCGTCGTCATGTCGCCGCACGGCTGCTGGATGAAGAGCGTGCCCGTCGCGGCCCGACTCGCGGCAGCGGCAAAGAGCGCCAGCGCGAGCCCGACCAGGACGGCGATCCGGAGCCGCGAGTCAGGGAGCCACATTGCACTTCTCCGCACAGCGATTGGCGCCCGCCTCGCAGTCCGAGACCGCCTGGGTCTGGTCGGCTGTGACCTGGGCCTTGGTCGAGTTCAGCTCGTCGACGAAGGGCTGCTCGCACGCGTCGAGCGCGTCGCCCTTCAGTTTGTCGCAATGGATCTTGACGTTGAACGTCTTGCGGTCGCTCGCGGCCTTGTTCTGGCACGACACCACGCGCTTCACGTACTTCTCGCACACCGTGCCGGTCTTCTTGCACTGACTCGCGCAGTTCTTGAGGTCGCTGTACCAGTTGATGCTGTTGGGGTCGTTCGGGTCCTGGAAGCCGAACGCAATCCCCGGCACGACGTCCTTCACGTCGAAACAGGGTGGCGTGGGCCCCATGGGCAGCGGCGTGTTCGGATCGTTCGGATCCTCGGCGCGCGCGAGCGCCGGCAGAACGAGCGCAAGACAGACGAGCGCCAGGAAGAGCAGCGCGGTCGGGGGGCGGCGAGTCACGGTCGCATTTTATCAGAACTGGAAGTAGATGAACGGCCGGCTGGTGGCCGCCAGCAGCGCGATCAGGGCGGCCGCCGACGACACCAGCCCGATGCGCGCCGGCCAGCGCAGCTTCTGCAGCAGGTCTTCCTTGTAGTGGAAGTAACAGACCACGTGCACGATCCCGAGCAACGCGATCGCAAGCGGCCACTGCAGGGGCGCGTCCTTGCCCGCTTCCCAGCTGAAGACGCGCAGCATCAGGCTTTTGAACGCCGCGACGTCGCCCACGCGGAACAGCGCGATCGACGGCAGCATGGAAGCCGTCTGCCCCAGCCAGTGCAGGATCTTCTTGCCGCGGAAGTCGGGCAGCCGCCACGGCACATGTCTCGTCCACATCACGTAGCCACAGAGCAGAACGGCGTTGTAGACGCCCCAGATCACGAAGTGCCAGCTCGCGCCGTGCCACAGCCCGGTCAGCGTCCAGGTAATGAAGATGTTGCGCAACAGGCGCAGGTCGCCTGCGCGTGAGCCGCCCAGCGGCTTGTAGACGTAGTCGCTGAACCACTGACCCAGGGTCATGTGCCAGGCCGCGCGGTACTCGCGCGGGCTGGTCTGCAGGATCGGGTAGTTGAAGTTGCGCGGGATCTCGAAGCCCAGCCAGCGGCCCAGGCCGCGTGCCATGGTCGAGTAGCCGGCGAAGTCGCAGTAGATCTGGACCCAGAACGCCAGCGTGCCGAGCACGATCGCCGCCGCGCTCCACTGACTCGGATCCGCAAACACCTTGTCGGCGAGCGTGGCCATGTTGTCGGCCACCACCACCTTCTGGAACAGGCCCACGCAGAACAGCTCGAGCCCCGACAACAGCTCGTCGTCGCGCACCGGCTCGGTCCGTTTCAGCTGCGGAATGAAGTGACCCGCGCGCAGGATCGGACCCGCGAGCAGCTGCGGGAAGAACGCGACGTAGAGCGCGAAGTCGAGCAGGCTGCGGCAGGTCTCGACGCGCCGGCGGTACACGTCGATCGTGTAAGTCATGGTGTGGAAGGTGTAGAACGAGATTCCGAGCGGAATCACGATCCGCAGGTAGTACGGCTCGGGATCGATGCCCGAGATGAACGCCACGTTGTCGAGGAAGAAGTTCCCGTACTTGAAATAGAACAGGAAGCCGAGGTTCGCGAAGATGCTGATCCACAGACACAGCCGGCGCTGCCACGGCACCTCGGTGGCCGAGATCGCCAGCCCGAAGCCGTAGTCGAGCAGCGTCGTGAACCAGAGCAGGAGCAGGAAGCCCCAGTTCCACGAGCCGTAGAAGACGTAGCTCGCCACGAGCAGGAGCGCGGTGCGCGGCTTGCCGCGGGGGAAGAAGGGCAGCAGGGCCACCAGCACCGCGAAGAAGACCGCGAACTCGAAGCTGTTGAAGCGCATCGTTCGGCCCCTACAGGATCGCGTCGAGCTCGCGCTCGAGTGTCTCGGTGTAGGTGGCGCGGCCGGACTCGTTCACGTGCACCAGGTCCTTGAACTGGTCGAGCTGCAGCTCGGGGAAGCGCGAGCCGGGCACGAAAACGAAGTCGTGCTGCGCTGCCAGCTCGGCGACGTAGCCGCGGAAGCGCTCGACGCGCGGCTGCGCGCGGGGTGCCTGCAGCATCAGGTGGCCGGGGGCCTCGACCACGACCAGGCGCGCGCCGGCGGCGTGCAGTGAGTCGGCAAGCCACTCGAGCGAGCGCGTGTTGTCGTTGGGATAGGTGTCGGGCTCGAGCTTCTTCACCCATTCCACGAACGCACGGCGCTGGCCGTGCTGCTCTTCCATCTCGCGCGCCATCGCCACCATGTCGAGCTCGATCTGCCGGAAGCTCTGCGCGCCCAGCTGCACCATCGCGGCGTTCTGGAACGAACGGCGGTGCCGCGCCAGCACGTGCAGCTGGCCGGCGAGGCCCGTCAGATGGAACTCGGGGTCCGCCCACAGCTCGCGCCACACGAAGATGTGTCGCGCCGCGATCGCGTCGTAGGCGAAGGTGCTGCGGGCGTAGTCGGACGACTCACGCAGCTCGTCGGGCCCCAGCACCGCGATCACGGTGCTCGGCGCCAGACTCGCCAGGTCGCGGGCGCGCATGGCTTCGTCGACCGGGCCCGAGCCCACCACCGTCATGTTGCGGAAGTGCAGGCCGCGACCCCAGAAGCGGGTCTCGAGCGCGGCCAGATCGACGCCGTCGTCGGCGCGGCTGTTGCCGATCAGCACCACGTTCTCGCGGCCGCGCGGCGTGGCCCGCACCAGCGCCTCGGCCAGGAACGAGTCGTCGATGCGCCGCGGGAACTTCGCCAGCACCCAGCTCCAGAACGGCGTGGCGTGCTCGATCGCGAGATCGAGCCCGGAGAGACCGGCGATGGGTGCGAGAGCCAGAAAGGCCAGGATCGCGAGGCGGGAGCGCCCGGGAAGTGACACGGAGAGTCCTCACGGGGGGTGAGGAGTGCGCAGAGAGTCGCGCCCGGTCTCCGCGGAGTGGGCCGCGGAGACCGGGCGGAGTCGAACGGGAAGCGCGCTAGGCCGGAGGAATCGCGCAGTCCATGATGCAGGTGGCCTGATTGGTGTTGCAGTCGTCCAGGAACGAGTCACGCGTGCTGTTGATGTCGTCGTGATTGGACTTCTGCTCGCCGTTGATCTCGGCGTTGCACGCCTTGCGATCGGCCGCAGTCGCCTGAGCGTCGCACTCGATGTGCCCGAACAGGTCGAAGTAGCCCTTCCAGCTGGTCTGCTGGCAGCTGGCCTGGTCGCGCATCAGCGACCGGCACAGTGAGCCCATGCTCCTGCACAGCGACTCACACTTGGCCATGCCGTTGAAGTTGTAGTTGCT
Organism: Myxococcota bacterium; assembly: GCA_035498875.1. Classification (GTDB taxonomy): domain Bacteria; phylum Myxococcota_A; class UBA9160; order SZUA-336; family SZUA-336; genus VGRW01. Next base: position 87,785 of record DATJZP010000020.1, on the reverse strand, counting down.
GAACGACGTGAGCACGTCGTTCGGATCCGCGCACACCGGCGACGACCATTGCGCGTGCGCCGTGCCCGCCGAGAACGCGCCGCAGACGAGCAGCGCGAAGAGCGAGAGCCGAAGCGCCCGCAGGTTCGAAGTCTTCATGACGACAGGTCTCCCTCTGAGTTGGAAATGGGCGCCTACTCATCGGAGGCCCGAGCGCACCCTGAAGCAGTTCCGCGCGAAAAAGCGGAGTTGCGCTGAAAACTGATCTTGGTCATAATTGATCGCGTTCAGAGATCCGACCACGACGATGCAAGTCCGCGAAAAAGCTGAAGGTCTGCGAGAGCGGAACAAGCGCGAGAAGCTGCTGCGAATTCGCAACGCGGCGCGCGCGCTGTTCGCCCGGCAGGGCTTCGAGGCCACGACCGCGCGCCAGATCTGCGAGCGCGCCGGGATCGGCGCGGGGACCCTCTTCCTGTACGTGCGCGACAAGCGCGAGCTCTTGTTCCTCACGTTCGAGGAGGACGCGCGCGCGATCTTCGCCGAGGCGCGCGCCGCTGCCGCCGCAGAGAGCGACTTCGTGGCGCAGCTCATGGCCTACTTCGGCCGCTTCATCGCCTACTACGCGCGCGACGCGCGCCACGCGAAGTCACTGGTGCAGGAGCTGTTCTTCCGCGAGCACGACCCGGAGCGGCTGGGCCGGCTCACGCTCGAATACGCCGCGCATCTCGCCGAGCTCGTGACTCGCGCGCAGGCGCGCGGCGTGCTGCGCGCGGACCTGGCGCCGCTGCAGGTCGCGAGCGCGCTCTTCGCCCACTACGGCTACTGGGTCCAGGGCTGGCTTGGCACGGCGCTGGTGACCCGCGAGGGCGCCGAGCTGGGGCTGGAGGGCGCTCTTCGCCTCGCGCTCGACGGCCTGCGCACGAATCAGACGAGGAGGGACGACTCATGACCACATCCAACGCGACCCTCACCGTGGGCGAGGCGCGCGCGCGCTACTTCGCCGAGGCCGGCTTCCCGCCCGACGGCGGCTATGCCGCGAAGTTCGTGCAGCTCGGGAAGCTCGGGCCCGTTCCGTTCGGCTTCCCCAACTCGAACTCGCGCCGCAAGGCCGTGGCGCTGCACGACCTGCACCACGTGCTGACCGGCTACAAGACCGACTGGACCGGCGAGGCCGAGATCAGCGCCTTCGAGATCGCCTCGGGCTGCGGCCGGATGTGGTTCGCCTGGTACATCAACCTGCAGGGCATGCTGATGGGCTGGCTGGTCGATCCGGGCGCCACCTGGCGCGCCTGGGTGCGCGGCAGATACAGCCGCAACTTGTATCTCGAGGGCTACTCCGAGGCGCTGCTGCGCGAGCCGGTGCAAGCGCTGCGCCAGAGACTCGGACTGGATCGGCCCGCGCCCGCGCCGAGCGCCCGGGACTACGCTTCGTACGCGTTCTGGGGCGGCCTGGCGCTGGTCGACGCGGCGGTCACGCTGAGCGCGCTCGCGCTGCCGATCGCCGGAGTGCTGAAGCTCTTCCTGCGCGGCTAGTGCGTCAGCCGCTTGAAGTGCATCCGGTGCGGCTGGTCGGCGTCGACGCCGTGGCGGCGCTTCAGGTCGACCTCGTACTCCTGGTAGTTGCCCTCGAAGAACTCCACATGACTCTCGCCCTCGAAGGCCAGCATGTGAGTCGCGATGCGGTCGAGGAACCAGCGGTCGTGCGAGATCACCACGATGCAGCCCGAGAAGCCGAGCAGCGCCTCTTCGAGCGCGCGCAGCGTGTCGACGTCGAGGTCGTTGGTGGGCTCGTCGAGCAACAGCACGTTGCCGCCGGCCTTGAGCGTGCGCGCCAGGTGCAGGCGGTTGCGCTCGCCGCCCGACAGCATCGAGACGCGCTTCTGCTGGTCGGGCCCCTTGAAGCCGAACGACCCGACGTAGGCGCGGCTCGGCAGCTCGCGGCTGCCCACCTTCATCTTCTCTTCCCCGCCGCTGATCGCCTCGAACACGGTCTTCATGGGATCGAGCTCGGAGCGCGCCTGGTCGACGTACGCGAGCTTCACGGTCTCGCCGATCCGGAGCGTGCCGGAGTCGGGCTGCTCGCTGCCCGTGATCATGCGGAACAGGGTGGTCTTGCCGGCGCCATTGCCGCCGATGACTCCGACGATCGCGCCCTGCGGCAGCTTGAAATCGAGCTTGTCGATGAGCAGCGTGTCGCCGTAGCCCTTCGAGAGTGACTCGGCCGCGATCACGTTCTCGCCCAGGCGCGGGCCCGGCGGGATCGCGATCTCGACCGTCTCCGGCGCGCGGTTCTCTTCCTCGGCGCGCAGCTTCTCGAACGCCGCGATGCGCGCCTTGCTCTTGGCCTGGCGTGCGCGCGGGGCCAGGCGCACCCACTCGAGCTCGCGCGCGAGCGTGCGCTGGCGCGCGCTGGCCTTCTTCTCTTCGAGCTCGAGCCGCTTCTGCTTCTGCTCGAGCCAGGCCGAGTAGTTGCCCTTGTAGGGGATGCCGCGACCGCGGTCGAGCTCGAGGATCCAGCCCGCCACGTTGTCGAGGAAGTAGCGGTCGTGAGTCACCGCGACGACCGTGCCGGGATAGTCGTGCAGGAAGCGCTCGAGCCAGGCCACCGACTCGGCGTCGAGGTGATTCGTGGGCTCGTCGAGCAGGAGCATTTCGGGTCGCTGCAGGAGCAGGCGACACAACGCCACGCGGCGGCGCTCGCCGCCCGAGAGCACCTTCACCTGCGCGTCGCTCGGCGGAAGGCGCAGCGCGTCCATGGCCACCTCGAGCTGGCGGTCGAGCTCCCAGGCGTTCACCGCGTCGATCCGGTCCTGCAGCTTCGCCTGGCGCTCGAGCAGCTTGTTCATGGCATCGTCGTCCATGGGCTCGGCGAACTTGGCGGAGATCTCCTCGAACTCGGTGAGCAGCGCGCGTGTCTCGGCGACGCCTTCCTCGACGATGCCCAGCACCGTCTTCGATTCGTCGAGCTCGGGCTCCTGCGGCAGGAAGCCGATGCGCAGGCCCTCGTGCGGGCGCGCCACGCCGACGAACTCCTTGTCGACGCCGGCCATGATCTTGAGCAGCGTGCTCTTGCCCGAGCCGTTGTGACCCAGGACGCCGATCTTTGCGCCGGGATAGAAGGAGAGTGAGATCGCGTCGAGCAGGATGCGATCGGGCGGCACGACCTTGCGCAGGTCTTCCATGACGAAAACGAATTCGGGCACGCGGCATTCCTCGGGCGGTGCGGGGCGCGAATTATAACGAGCGGGCGGGGCCCCGCAGCCGCAGCGCGTGCTCGCGCAGGAGCTCCGGGCCGCCGAGCAGCGGCCGAGTCAGCGCCACGCGCCGGAACCACAGGTGCAGGTCGTACTGCTCGGTGAAGCCGATCCCCCCGTGCACCTCGGTGGCCTTGCGCAGCACCTCGCTCGCCACCTCGGACACGTGCGCCTTGCACAGCGCGGCGTAGCGGGCGGACTCGTCGGGCTCGTGATCGAAGACGTGCGCGGCGTACCAGCACAGCGAGCGCGCCGGCTCGAGCGCCGCCGCGATCTCGGCGAGCATGTGCTTCACCGCCTGGAACGAGCCGATCACGCGCCCGAACTGCTTGCGCTGCGCGGCGTAGCCGACGGCGAGCTCGAGCGCGCGCTCGCTCGCGCCGAGTGAGTCGAAGGCGAGCGCGATCTGGCCGGCGGCGATCACGCGGGGCAGGGCGCCGGGCAGCAGCGCCCGCGCCTCGGCTCTGCGCAAGCGCGCCTCCGCGTAGCGGCGCGTCCCGTCGACGGCGCTGAGCGGGATGACTTCGACGCCCGGCCCGGCGGCGGAGACCAGCGCGAGCCCGTCCGGCGTGTACACGAGCAGGCGGTCGGCGCCGACCGCATCGAGCACGAACAGCGCCGTGCCCTCGAGCCGGCCGCTCGCGACCTTCACGCCCGCGCCGTCGCGCGCGCCGGTGACCTCGGCCAGGCCGACACCGATTCGTGTCGAGCCCGAGGCGATCTGTGAGGCGAGCTCGCCGCGCAGCGCGTCTTCCCCGCAGTGCGCCGCGGCGATCGCGCCCATGACGGCGGTCGCCACATAGGCGCCCGGGCCCGCCGCCCGGCCCACTTCTTCGGCGACCAGCATGGCGTCGAGGAACGAGAGCCCGCTGCCGCCCTCGCTCTCGGGCACGAGCACGCCCAGCGCGCCGTTCTCGGCCAAAAGCTTCCAGGTCTCGGGATCGTGCGCGCTCGCGGTCTTCGACACCTCGCGCGCGCGCGCCGGCGGAAACACATCGGCCAGGAGCTTGCGGATCGTCTCCTGGAGTAACTTCTGCTCGTCCGAAAGACCGAAATCCATCTCAGGCCGCCTTGGGTTCCCGCGGCAGGCCCAGCCCGCGCTCCGCGATGATGTTCTTCTGGATCTGCGCGGTGCCGCCGCCGATGATCAGCCCGAGCGAGAACATCCACTGGAAGGGCCACGCGCCGTGCGCGCGCAGGTGGGGGCTGTCGCGGTGCAGCGGCCCGAGCTCGCCCAGCACGTCGAGCGCGAGCGCGGCGATCTGGTGGTTCAGCTCGCAGCCCTGCAGCTTCACGATCAGGCCGGCCACGCCGGCTGACTCGCCGCGCAACGTACAGGTGAGCAGCCGCAACGCGTGGTACTTCATCGCCAGCACCGCGGCTTCGAGCCGAGCCAGCCGGTCGCGCAGCACCGCCGAGTCGATCGCGCGCGCGCCCGACACGGTCTCGGTCTCCATCAGCTCGACCAGCGACGCGAACATCGACTCGGTCTGCCCCGTGCTGCCCAGCATGTTGCGCTCGTGGCGCAGCGTGGTGTTGCCGATCTTCCAGCCCTCGCCGCGCCGGCCCACCACGCTCGACTTCGGCACGCGCACGTCCGTGAAGAACACCTCGTTGAACTCGGCGTTGCCGGTCAGCGTGTAGAGCGGCCGCACCTCGATCCCGGGCGTGCTCATCGGGAACACGAGATACGAGATACCCTCGTGCTTGGCGGCGTTCGGCTCGGTGCGGATCAGCGCGAACATCATGTCGGCCTCGCGCGCGGTCGAGGTCCAGATCTTCTGGCCGTTGATCACGAACGAGTCACCGTCCTCGCTGGCGCGCGTCTGCAGGCTGGCCAGGTCACTGCCCGAGCCCGGCTCGCTATAGCCCTGGCACCAGAGCATCTCGCCGCGGATGGTCGGTGCCACGTAGCGCTGCTTCTGCTCCTCGCTGCCGTGCTCGAGCAGCGTGGGCACCAGCATCGACGCGCCCTGACCGCCGATCCCGCGCGAGACACCGGCGCGCGCGAACTCTTCGTCGATGATGATCGAGTGCAAGAGGTCCGGTGCGGCGCCGAAGCCGCCGTAGGCGCGCGGGATCGTGCGCGCGGCGTAGCCGTGCTCGATCAGCCGTCGCTGCCAGGCGATCGAGCGCTCGCGCGTGCCCAGGCCGGCGCCGCCGATTCCGGCGCGCGGCGCGTCGCCCGCGTGTTTCGAAAGGAAGTCGCGGACTTCGCCGCGAAACGCCTCGTACTCGGGGCCGTAGGAAAGGTCCATGGCCCATTGTGGGCGGCGCTCCGTCGCCCTGTCCAACGCCTCCGCTAGTATGGGCGGGAATGGACCTGCTCACGGGGATCGTGGTCATCGTCGTGTGCCTGGCCCTGTCCGCCTTTTTCTCGACCGCCGAGACGGCGCTCTTGCGCATGCGCGAGCACGAGATCGAGGCCGACATCCGCGAGGCGCGTGGCCCGTCGGCCTTCGCGATCCGCGACCTGTTGAACTCCACGTCGCGGATGCTGGTGACGATCCTGCTCGCCAATTCGCTGGTGAACATCCTGGGACCCAGCGTCGCCACGGCGCTGGCGGTGCACTGGTTCGGCGACCAGAAGGCGATCCTGATCTCGACCGGGGTCATGACCGTGCTGATCCTGGTCGTCGGCGAGGTGTTGCCCAAGGCTTTCGCGGCGGCACACCCGCGGCGGGTGTCACACGCCGTGGCGCTGCCGCTGTATCTCCTGCACAAGGTGCTGTGGCCCGTGCACGTGCTGTTCGACCGCATCATCGAGCCGTTCGTGCGGCTGCTCGCCGGCTCCGACTCGGAGGGCAAACGAGTCACGACCGTCGAAGACGTGGTCGCGCTGGCGCGCGAGGCGTCGGCGGCGCAGCCCGACGCGCAGCCGCTCGAGATCATCGGCGCGACCGCCGGCGCGGCGGAGATGACCGTGAAGGAGATCATGGTCCCGCGCGCCGAGATCGTGTGCTTCCCGATCGACATCGACCCGGGCGAGCTGCTCGAGAAGGTCATGGAGGAGCGCTACACGCGCGTCCTCATCTACGAAGGCTCGATCGACGCGATCGTCGGCGTGGTGCACCTGAAAGATCTGGTGAAGCTGCAGAGCGGGGGCGGCGGCGACCTGCACACGATCCTGAAGCCGGTGCTGCGCGTGCCCGAGCGCAAGCCGATCCTGCGCCTGCTCGCCGACATGCAGCGCAACTTCGTGCACATGGCGGTGGTGAAGGACGAGTTCGGAGTCACTCTGGGCATCGTGACTCAGGAGGACATCCTCGAGGAGATCGTGGGCGAGATCCGCGACGAGTTCGACCGCGAGGAGCTGCTCACGATCCGCGAGCTGTCCGGCGGCGGCTTCCAGGCGCTGGGCCGGCTGAAGGTCGCCGACTTCAACCGCGAGACCGACTGGGAGGTCCCCGCCCAACGCGGCGACACGCTCGCGGGTCTGGTCTTCAACGCGCTGGGCCGGGCTCCGCGCAAGGGCGACGTCGTGCGCGTTCCCGGCTACGAGCTCACCGTCGCCGACACCTCGGGCACGCGCATCACCCAGGTGCGTGTCACCGAGTGCACCGAGGATCCGCTCACGGCGCCGAAGGCATCCGACTGACTGACTCAGACCTCTTCGTCTTCTTCGATCTGCTTCAGCAGGACGGGGCAGGGCGCGTAGTCGGGTCCGCCGGTCCAGCCGGGGATCTGAGCGGCCTGCTCGAGCCACGAACGGGCGATCGACTCTTCCACGACCACGCTCGAGTTGTCGAATGACTCGAGCAGGGTCTCCCACAGCGCGCGCCCGCCGCTCTTCCACCAGAGCGGGGCCGGACACTCGAAGTCGATCGCGAGCTTCACGAGCACGCGCCAAGCTTATCGCAGACCGGATCCCTAGTTCAGCATGGCCGCACGCATCCTCGAGCGGAGGCGTGAGACAGCCTTGGAGTGGATCTGGCAGACGCGCGACTCGGTGATACCGAGGATCTGCCCGATCTCCTTCAGGTTCAGGTCTTCGTAGTAGTAGAGCGAGATCACCAGCCGCTCCTTCTCGGGCAGGCCGGCGATGCCGTTGGCCAGCGCCTGGGTCAGCTCGCGCTGCTTGAGCTGCGCGAACGGGTCCTCGGCGTTGACGTCCTCGAGGTTGCCGCTGGGCAGCGGTTGGTCGTTGTCGCTCTGACCGCGCAAGTCGTCGAGGTTCACCATCGAGACGCCGCGTGTCTGATTCACGAGCATGTGGAAGTCGTCGAGGCCCAGGCCCAGGCTGGTCGCGACCTCGTCTTCCGTCGCCGGCCGGCCGAGTCTCTGCTCGACGGCGTTGGTGGCCTGCTCGAGCTGGCGGCTCTTCTGGCGCACCGAGCGCGGCACCCAGTCGAGCGAGCGCAGCTGGTCGAGGATCGCGCCGCGTATGCGGAACTCGGCGTAGGTCTTGAACTTACAATCCTTGGTCGGGTCGTACTTGTCGACCGCGTCCATCAGGCCGATCACGCCCGTGTTGTGTAAGTCCTCGAGGTCGACGTGAGACGGCAGCCTGACGGCGATGCGACTCACGATGTAGCTGATCAAGGAAGTGTGTTCGATGACGATGCGTTCTTTGAGCTCCGGCGGGATGCGACCATGCCGTTGCCAAGCTTGCCGGATGAGAGACTCCATCCGCCCCATCTCCTCCACGACCATCAAGTGGCCAGCCCCATGCGCGCGCAGGCGTGTGCAAAGGAGGTGCCCGGCACTGCATCGGTCGCTTCCAGGGCGTGCTTGAGCATCGGCAGAGGCCCTTCGCGAGCACGCAACTATCCGGAAAAACAGAGGAAAAGAGCCCCAGGCCGAGCCGCGCCCACGACCCCGAGCCGTGGCTGCCCCGGCGCGCTGAAGGCTCCGACCAACGGTTTCTTGACGCTCGGAGTCGATCGACCGTTGGGATCCCGACGCCCCCGCTCTCAAAGGAAGGCGCGCGCAAACCGAAAACGGGCGCATGGCCAGCGAGGAAGAGGAGCTCCGCGAAGCTCCGGTGCGGCGGGTCGCACCGCGCTACATCGTGCGCATCCCCGTGGTGCTGCGCGTGGGCGGCTCGGAGTCCGAGGGGATGCTGGTAGACATCTCCGACAGCGGCGTTCGCGTCGAGTGCAAGTCGCTCCGGCTCGGTCCCGGCACGTCGGTGTCACTCGAGCTGCGCTGGCTGAAGACCTCCGAGCCGATCGCCATGCTCGCGAAGTTCGTGCGTGAGACACCGGCCGGGGTCGCCCTGCGTTTCGCCGATCCCGATCCGTTCCTGCGCGTGTTCGTGAAGCTGGCGCGCGCCCACGACGCCACCGTCTCCGACCGAATCGAGAAGATGCTGACTGAGTACTAGCGCAGCAGCGCCTTGCGGATCTTGTCGCGCACTTCCGGAGGGTGATTCAGCTCGAGCGTCAGGAGCTGCACGGCGAGCGCGCGGTACAGGTCGGCGAGCTCCGGCGCGCGCTGCAGCTTGTCGAGGTGGCGCGAGAGCGTGTCGGCCTCGCCGCGCACGAGCGGACCCGAGAGCGCGCGCTCGAGCGGCATCGCGTTCGCGTTCGCGGCGGCGCCGGCCAGGAGTGGCGCCAGCGCCGCCCGCGCCTCCGCTTCCGGCAGCCCGGCCAGCGTCCAGGCGCGCCGCGCCGCCAGCAGCAGCGCCACCGCGAAGTTGCTCGCGAACACGGCGGCGGCGTGATAGAGCGTGCGGTCGGCGCCGTCGAGCCGCAGCGCGCGCGCGCCCAAGCTCCCCGCCAAGGCTTCGAGCTGCGGCGACAGCGCGGGGCCCGCGGCGATGCCGATGGTGATTCCCGCGAACGCGTTCGCGCTCGAGTCACTCGCCGAGAACGCGTGCAGCGGGTGGAAGCCGCCGGGCAGCGCGTCGCGCGCGGCCGCCGGGTCGAGCGCCGCCAGGTCGAGGGCCCCGCTCGTGTGAATCACCGCCTGACCTGCCCGCCAGGTGAGCTCCGCCGCGACCATGCGCACGGCCGAGTCCGGCAGCGTCAGGAATACCCAGTCACAGCGGTTGGCGACTTCCTGCGCCGGCACCGCCTCGGCGCCGGCGATGCGCCGCGCGAGCGCGCGCGCCGTGTTGTCGCGCCGGCTGGAGATGGCAGCGACACGCTGGCCCTTCTCCGCCAGCGCCAGCGCCAGCGCGCTGCCCACGCGCCCCGCGCCGATGATTCCGATCGTCGACACGCACTCTAACTCGGCATCTCCGCTGCCGATATTGTGGGTGGCTCACCTGGACTGGGCGGACGTGACCACGCGATTCCCGAGCACGATTCTGAGACAGCGCTTCGAACGGGCGCGCGCGCTCTCCCTCGAGCGCCAGATGCGCGAGTGCGTCGACTATCTCCAGAACCCCGAGGTGCTGATCCAAGAGTTCGTCGACGCGTACGTCGCGGTCGAGAGCTGCTGTGACCCGGACGAGCAGCAGTTCCAGGTCATGCCGCCGAGCGCGGACGATCCGGCCACGCGCAAGATCCTGCTCGAGCGCCTGTTCGCGAACGGCGCCGTGACCGTCTTCGACACCGTGCCCTTCGAGTTCACCTGCGTCGCGCGCGACATCGCCTCGATGTCGGGCAGCACGGGCAAGCCGACGCCGCGCCTCGACGGCCTGGACTACGTGGCGCACATGGTCGACGCGGAGCCGGTGGGCGTGCTGGGCGTGCTGCAGTACGACGAGCAGTCGACGCCCTTCAGTCTCTTCCTGCGCCTGATCACGTGTCTCTCCGAGATCGCTCCCGACGCGCAGCTCCGAGCCGCAGACACCGCCCTGTTCAAGGGCGCGCTCGGCGCCGAGCCGAAGCTCGACCTGCACCTGTTGCTGCGCGAAGCCGATCCCGACCCGGCGCAGGCCACGCTGCGCCAGCTCACCCACGACCTGGCCGAGGCCTTCTACGCCGGAATCTCGGAGGAGTGGCAGTTCCCCGACGTGCTGCGGAACATCGTCTGCCTCTTGCCGGCCCCCGCAGACTCGGACGAGAGCCTGATCCTCGAGTGGTGCGTCTGATCTGAGTATCTACGTTCGCCTGCGGCTCACTGCGCGCGGCTTCGCCGCTTGCGGGCCTCGCTCAGGGCGGCCTTCGCTCGGCCAACCTGATATCGTGCTTTGGTGGCTGGCGCGCCGGTCCGGTTCCTGTTCGACTACATCTCGCACAACGCCTATCTGGCGTGGACGCAGATCGGGCCGCTCGCGGAGCGCTACGGCCGCGCGGTCGAGCCCGAAGCGGTGCTGTTCGCGGGTCTCCTGAACGCGCACGGGCAGCTCGGTCCCGCCGAGGTGCCGCCCAAGGCACGTTGGATGATGCTCGACGTGGCGCGCAAGGGGCGCCGGCTGGGCGTGCCGATCGCGCCGCCCAAGACCCACCCGTTTCCGCCGCTCTTGGCGCTGCGCGTGACTCACGCGGCGGCGGCCGGCGCGCCGCGGCGCAAGCTGATCGACGGCTTGTTCCGCGCGGCCTGGGGTGAGTCGCGCGACGTCTCCGACCCGGCCGAAGTGAGCCGGATCGCACAGGTCGCGGGACTCGACGGCGAACGACTGGTCGAGGAGGCCGCGACGGACGCGGTGAAGGCGCAGCTGCGCGACGCGACCGAGCGCGCGCTGGGCGAGGGCGTCTTCGGCGTGCCGACGATGCTGGTCGACGGCGAGCTGTTCTGGGGCTTCGACGACTTCGCGCACCTGGAGCTCGCGCTCGCGGGCCGCGATCCGTTGCAGCCCGGCGATCGCGAGCGCTTCACCCGCTACTCCGCCAGTGCCCGCCGGCGCCGGCCCGAAGAGAAGTGACTCGCGTCAGCCGGGCAGGAGCTCGGCGGCGATCCGCCGCGCCTCGTTCCCGTCGACGTCGCCCTTGTGCGCCTTCATCACGGCGCCCATCACCTTGCCGACGTCCTTGCCCGACTTCGCCCCGGTCTCGGCGATCGCCGCCTTCACCCACTCGCGCACCGTGGCCTCGTCCGCCTGCTTGGGCAGATAGCCGAGGATGACTTCGAGCTCGGCGCGCTCGGCGGCCGCCTGCTCGGTGCGCCCCGCGCCGTCGAACGCCTCGATGCTCTCGCGGCGCTGTTTCTCGAGCTTGCGCAGGATCGGAATCGCCTGCTCGTCGGTCAGCGTGGTGGAGCCGTCCTCCTTCAGCCGCATCAGAAAGGCGGCGCGGATGTTGCGGAGCGCCTGCAGGCGCAGTTTCTCGCCCGAGCGCAGGGCGTCCTTCATCTTCTGGTTCACGTCGTCGAAGATCGGCATCGCGCGAGTGTGCCACACGATCGCGCTGCTCGCGCTGTGCGGCTGCGCGGTCTACGACTCGCACCCCAAAGTATTTCGAACGCACATGCTCGGGCTGGGCGGGGGTGAGCGCTATTCGGCCTGGTTCGCGGACGAGCGCGACGGAGTGATCTACTTCGGGCTGTCGCCGTTCTGGACCGAGCTGCACGCGCACGGCGGCGACCCGAAGGCGGACCTGTTGGAGCCGAGCGCGCACGCGATCGGTCGCTTCGACACCGAGCGCAACGAGTTTCTCGCGCCGCTGATCGCGCGCAAGCCGGGCGACGACTCGCGCTCCTCGGTCTGGGACGTGCTCGCCCATCCCAACGGCTGGATCTACTACACGACCTACTTCGAAGAGATGGGCCGGGTGCGGCCGGGCACCGGCGAGGCGGAGCACTTCGACGACCTGGGCCCGGGGCTGAACGAGATCGCGCTGGGTCCCGACCAGAACCTGTACGTGACTCGCTACGGTGCGGGCGGGAACGACGGCGGCGTGGCCGTGATCTCGCCCGAAGGCGAGCGCGTGCGTGAGGTCAGCTTGCACGCGCGCCGGGGCGCGCAGACCGCGGCGAAGAGCATCGCGGTCGACCCGCACAGCGGCGAGATCTGGGTGAACGCCGACGTGGTCGCGCCCGACAAGACCGTGAGCTTCGCCGCGTTTCACCTGGCGCCCGACCTGCGCGTGTTGGAGCAGCTCGACCCGGCGGTCGAGCTCATGTTCATGGCCTTCGACGCCGGCGGGCGGGGCTTCTTCGTCGAGGACCGCGCCGGCCGGCTCGACCTGCGAGTGACTCGCGACGGGGCCGAGCTCTTGCGCGTCGACCTCGGGCCGCGCGCGCCGCACGACTTCGCGCAGGACATCCACGTCGCGCCCGACGGCACGGCCGCGATCGCCTTCTGGTCCGGCCGGGTCGACCTGGTGCGACAGCAGGACGGGAACTTCACGCACGCCGAGCTCGAGCTGGAGAAGCCCGAGCAGTGCAAAGGCGAGGGCGAGACCCCGCTGTTCTACAGCGCGTTCGTGATTCGCGGCTCGGTCTACGCCACGCTCTATTGTGACGCGGCGATCGTGCGCGAGCCGCTACCGGCGCAGCTGCAGTCTGCGCCGCAACGCGTTCGCTAGAGCGCGGGACTCACAACGACCGATCGTGCGCCTGGCCGGTCGGACGCATCAGTCCTTCCTGGGCGACCGAAGCCACGAGCTCGCCCGCGCGCGTGAAGATCGTGCCGCGCGCGAAGCCACGCGCGCCCGCCGCGACCGGGCTCTCCTGTGCGTACAGCAGCCACTCGTCCGCGCGCACGTCCTTGTGGAACCAGATCGCGTGGTCGAGGCTCGCCATCATCAGCGGCCCCAGTGGACCGCTGCGCCCGTGCGGCAGGATCACCGTGTCGAGCAGTGACATGTCGGAGGCGTAGGCCACCGTGCAGCGGTGGAAGAACGGATCCTCCGGCAATACACCCGTGGCGCGGAACCAGACCAGGTTTCCGCCGCGCCGGGGCGGCCCGCCGAGAAACGTCGGCGGCTCGACGTGGCGCAAGTCGATCGGGCGGTCGCCTCGCGTCCAGGGAAAGGCGCCCGGCGGGAGCGCGCTCGCGCGCTCCTGCCAGGTGGGGAGTGACTCCGGCGGGGGGGCGGAGGGCATGTCGAGCTGCTGATGCTCGTAGCCCAGCTCGTGCACCTGGAACGACACGGCCACGCTGAAGATCGCCTGGCCGTGCTGCACCGCGACTACGCGCCGGGTCGTGAAGCTCTGACCGTCGCGGATCCGGTCCACCGTGTACAGCACCGGGATCTTGGGATCGCCCGGCCGGAGGAAGTAGGCATGCAGTGAGTGGGCGGCTCGCCGTCCGTGGGTCGCATGGGCATCCGACCCATGCTCCACGGTCCTTCCTGCCGCCCAGAGCGCTTGAGCGGCGACCTGGCCGCCGAAGAGTCGCTCGCGCTGCCCGGCCTCGTTCTTGCCGCGGAAGATGTTGCGCTCGATCTCTTCGAGGGCGAGCAAGTCGCACAGCCCGTTCTTGGATTCCGCCATCGCCGTTTCATAGCACGCGCGGGTCGCTGCTACACTGCGCGCATGGAGATCAACGGCATGGCGCACGTGATTCTGACCGTGCGCGACTTCGCCAAGGCGCGGAGCTTCTACGGTGAGTTGCTTCCGTATCTCGGGCTCCGGCCGGTGGTCGACGGCGCCGAGTACTTCTACTGCGTAGGTGGCCGGACCGCGCTCGGCATCCGCCCCGCGGGGCCGGAGCGCGCACACGAGCCGTTCGACCAGAACCGCAGCGGCCTGCACCACCTGTGCTTCCGCGCGCGCTCGCGCGACGACGTCGACTCAGTGCACGCGCTGGTCGCCCGGCTCGGCGCGAAGATCGTCCATCCGCCGCGCGAGGACGGCTTTGCGCCCGGCTACTACTCGGTGCTGTTCGAGGATCCCGACGGGATCCGGCTCGAGGCCAACTTCGTGCCCGGGCGTGGCTTGCTCGAGCCGGGCGCGGTGCGCGCCCCGTGAGTGACTCCGAGGGCGGCGGGCCGCCGCTCGAGCTGCTGCGCAGCGCCACCTTCGACTGGACGAACACGCTCTCCGCGCGGCTCGAGCAGGAGGGCGTGCCGCACCAGGTGCTCGCGGTCGGCGCGCGCACTTCGGACGGCCTGTGGGCGGTCTACGTGCCGCCCGAGGAGCTCGAGCTGGCGCGCGAGATCGACCGCGAGGTCATGCACGAGCTGTTTCCCGATCTTCCCGAAGACTACGACCCGGCGGCGCTCGACACGAGCCGCTGCCCGGCGTGTCAGGAGCCGGTGCCGGAGGGCGCGGCCAGCTGTCCGGAGTGCGGCCTGGCGCTGCTCGAGGGCAACGGGTGAGACGAGTCACCCTGCGAACGTCGCTCGTGCTCGTGGCCTATGCGCTGGCGGGCGCGGCGCAAGCGCAAGCCGATGCGCTTCCCTCCTGGAACGACGGCCCGGCCAAGCGCGCGATCGTGAAGTTCGTGACCGAGGCGACCCGCGCGGGCGCGCCGGGCTTCGTCGCGCCCGAGGCGCGGCTGGCGGTGTTCGACAACGACGGCACGCTCTGGTCCGAGCAGCCGGCGTACTTCCAATTGCTGTTCGGCGAAGAGGCCGTGCTGGCGCTCCTGGCAGCGAGTCATGCGGGCATGACCAGTGACGAATTCGCGTCGATCGTGAGTGACTGGATCGCGAAAGCGCGCCATCCCACGAAGAAAGTTCGCTACACCGACCTGGTGTACCGGCCGATGCTCGAGCTGTTGGCCTATCTGCGCGCCAACGGCTTCAAGACCGATGTCGTCTCGGGCGGAGGGATCGAGTTCATGCGTCCCTGGGCGGAGAAGACCTACGGCATCCCGCCGGAGCAGGTGATCGGCAGCTCGATCAAGACCCGCTTCGAGCTCGCGCACGGCAGGTTCGTGCTGCGCCGGCTGCCCGAAGTCGACTTCGTGAACGACGGGCCCGGCAAGCCGGTGGGCATCTACCGCTTCACGGGCCGGCGGCCCGTGTTCGCGTTCGGCAACTCCGATGGCGACCGAGAGATGCTGGAGTGGACGGCCGAAGGCCCCGGTCCGCGCTTCGCGGGCCTGGTGCACCACACCGACGCGGAGCGGGAGTGGGCTTACGACCGGAAGTCCGCAGTCGGAAAGCCCGACCGGGCGCTCGACGAAGCGACCCAGAAGGGGTGGGCGATCGTCGACATGAAGAGTGACTGGCAGACCGTCTACCCCGAGCCCGCGCCGGAGTGAGTGGCGAGTCGCGCAAGACGCTCGCGCTGCTGGCGGGCGCGCTGGCGCTGGTGGTCTTCGGCGCGGCGCTCATGTTCCGGTCGCCCAGGCATGCCGTCCCGCTCGCGGAGCTCGCTGCGCCGGGGGCCCCAGCCGCGGCCGAAGCTCCGGCGGCGCTGGAGTTCGTGGGCAGCGAGGCCTGCGGCGGCTGTCATGGGCCCGAGGCCGCCGACTGGCGCGAGTCACAGCACTCGCGCGCGATGCAGCCCGCCGACGATGCGCACGTGCTGGCCGCGACAATCGGCGGGCCGATGCGCGCGCGCCGCGGCCACTTCTCGATCCAGGCGATCGGCCCCGACGGCCGGCTCGATTCGTTCGCCGTGCGCTACACGTTCGGGCTCGACCCGCTGCAGCAATACCTGGTCGAGCTGCCGGGCGGGCGGCTGCAGGCGTTCACCACGGCCTGGGACGTGCGCGCGCGGCGCTGGTTCGAGCTCTACCCGCACGAGAAACTCGTGCCGGGCGACGAGCTGCACTGGACCGGCCGTGGACAGAGCTGGAACTACATGTGCGCCGACTGTCACTCGACCGACGTTCAGAAGCGCTACGACCCGGGGTCACGGACCTACGACACGCGCTTCGCCGAGGTGGCCGTCGGCTGTGAGTCGTGCCACGGACCGGGCTCGCGCCACGTCGCCTGGATGAGAGAGGAACGCAAGGGCCCGAGCGGCCTGTCGGCCGTGCTCGACGAGCGCGCCGGCGTCCACTGGACGATCGACGCCGCGACCGGCATCGCGGTGCGCAGCGCGCCGCGCAAGGGCGACGTCGAGATCGAGGTCTGCGCGCAGTGTCACTCGCGGCGCTCGCAGATCGCCGAGGGCTATCGCGCCGGCGCGCCTTTCCTCGACCACTACCGGCCCGCGTTCCTGGTCTCGCCGCTCTACCACGCCGACGGTCAGCAAGACGGCGAGGTGTACAACTGGGGCTCGTTCCTGCAGAGCCGCATGTACGCGAAGGGCGTCACCTGCAGTGATTGCCACGAGCCCCACTCCGGACACCTGCGGGCGGAAGGCAACGCGCTGTGCGCGCAGTGCCATGCGCCGGAGAGGTACGACGCTGCGAGTCACTACTTCCACAAGCCGGGCACCGCAGGCGCGAGCTGCGTCGACTGTCACATGCCGGCTCGGACGTACATGCTGATCGACCCGCGCCGCGACCACAGCCTGCGCATCCCGCGCCCCGACCAGACCGTGGCGCTGGGCGTGCCCAACGCCTGTGACTCGTGCCACCACGAGCGCGGCGCGAAGTGGGCGGAAGAGAAAATCCGCGGCTGGCACGGGCGGGACCCGGCCGGCTTCCAGCGCTTCGCGACCGCGTTCCACGAGGACGACCTGGGCAAGCCGGGGGCGGTGCACGGCCTGGCGGCGATCGCGCTCGACTCGACCGAGCCGGCGCTGGTGCGCGCCTCGGCGCTCGCGCGCATGTCCGGCGCGGTCGACCCGTCGGTCATCGAGGCGATCGAGCGGGGCGCCAAGGACGCGAGCGCGCTGGTTCGGCTCGCGACCACCGAGCTCGCCGCCGACTTGCCGCAGCAGCCGCGCGCGAGCGTGCTCTTGCCGCTGCTTCAGGATCCGATGCTGGCGGTGCGGATCGGCGCGGCCGACGCGCTCGCGGAGCTCACCGACGACCAGCTCTCCGAGTCACAGCGCGCGGCGCGCACGCGTGCCAGCGAGGAGTACGTGGCCGCCCAGCGCTATGCGGCCGATCGGCCGGAGGCGCGCACCAATCTCGGCACCTACTACGCGCGGCGCCAGCAGTTCGACGCGGCGCAGGCCGAGTTCCAGGCCGCGCTCGCGCTCGATCCGAGCTACGTGCCCGCGTACGTGAATGCCGCCGACGCGTTCCGCGCGGCCGGCCGCGAAGACGACGCCCTGCGCCTGCTCGAAGAGGCGCGCTCGCGCGCGCCCGCGAACGCCGACGTCGAGTTTGCGTTGGGACTCACGCAAGCGCGGCGCAAGGACGGCGAACGCGCGATCGCAGCGCTCGAGCGCGCGGTCAAGCTCGGCCCCGACCAGGCGAGATACACCTACACGCTGGCGATCGCGCTGCACTCCTTCGAGCGCACGCCCGAAGCGCTGAAGCTGCTCGAGAGCGCCGCCAAGAAGTGGCCGCAGAACCGCAGCGTGCTGTTGGCGCGCGCCACCATGCTGCGCGACGCCGGCCAGACCGATGCCGCGCGCCGCGCCGCCGCCGACCTCTTGCGCGCCTTCCCGGACGACCAGGACGCGCGCACGCTGCGCGACGAGCTGGCACCGAGGTAGCTCAGACGGGCGTCTTATGTTCGCGTGGGCACCCTACCCACGCTCGGGTTCGCGTGGGCACCCTACCCACGCTCAGTCCAGCTGCATCGCTCCCATCATCGCGCGCACGCGCTGGTGGAAGTCGTAGGGGTAGACGAGCTCGAGCGCAGACACGTCCTCGAGCTGCTTCCGGGCGTCCTCCGGCAGCACCAGGTCGGCCGCGCCGAGGTTGTCTTCGAGCTGCTCGATCGTGCGCGCGCCGAAGATCGGCGAGGTGACGCCCTTCTGCTGCGCGCACCAGCCGAGCGCGATCTGGCTCGCGGTCTTGCCGAGTGACTTGGCCACGCCGGCCACGGCTTCGGCGATCGCCAGGTTCTTCTCCGAGCGGAAGCGCTCGCGGTTCGTCGGGTCGACGGCGGCGCGCGAGCCGGCCGGTGCGTCGCCGCCCTTCTTGAACTTGCCCGTGAGCAGGCCGCCGCCGAGCGGGCTCCAGGGAATCACGCCGATCCCCTCCTCGAGGCACAGCGGCAGGTGCTCGCGCTCGATCGAGCGGCAGACCAGGGAATACTGCGGCTGCAGGCAGTCGAAGCGCGCCGTGCCGAGCTCGCGCGCCAGCGCCGTGGCCTTCATCAGCTGCCAGGCCGAGAAGTTCGAGCAGCCGATGTATCTCACCTTGCCCGCGCGCACGCAGGCGTCGAGCGCGCGCAGCGTCTCGTCGAGCGGCGTGGTCGGATCGTAGGCGTGCACCTGGTACAGGTCGAGATAGTCGGTGCCGAGCCGGCGCAGGCTGGCGTCGATCGCGTCGAGGATGTGCTTGCGCGACAGACCGAGGTCGTTCGGCGTGCTGCCCATGGGCCCTGCGACCTTGGTCGCGAGGATCACCTGACTGCGCTTGTTGCGGATCGCGCGGCCGGTGATCTCTTCCGAGACACCCGTCGAGTACACGTCGGCGGTGTCGATGAAGTTCCCACCGGCGTCCAGGAAGCGCGCCACGATCCGCGCCGAGGTCGGCTCGTCGCAGCCCCAGGTGCTGTTCCCGAAGGTCATCGTGCCGAGACACAGGTTCGAGACCTTGAGCCCCGTCCGCCCGAGCTTGCGCAGCTTCATGGCCGCCTCCCTGCGATCGCCGGATCGCCGGGCCGCGAGCCTATCAGATGGCCGCCGGCGAGTCAGACCCGGAAGGCGGCGACCAGGGCGCGCAGTCTCTCGACTTCGCTCGCGACCTTGTTCGCGACGCCGAGAGTCACGTTGGCGACCTTGCGGTTCTCGAGCGCCGAGGCGGCCACGTCGCGCACCACCTCGCGCGCGGCGAGCGAGCCCTGCACCGCCTCGGCGGCGCGCTCGGACATCTCGACCGACACCTTCTTCAGCTCGTCGCTGCCGCGCGCCGAGCTCTTGCTGGCGTCGGCGGCGCTGGCGATCGCGCGCGTGATCTCCTCGGTGCGCTCGACCGAGTCGGCGACGCTGGCCGCGATCTGGGCGCTGGTGCTGGTCTGCTGCTCGACCGCGATCACGATCGTGCGCGTGTTCTCGTGCATCTCGTCGATGATGCGGCCGATGGTCTCGATCGCCTCGACCGCCGAGCGGGTCGAAGACTGGATCGAGCGGATGCGCTCCTCGATCTCCTGCGTCGCGATCGCGGTCTGCTTCGCCAGCTCCTTGACCTCGTTCGCCACCACGGCGAAGCCCTTGCCCGCCTCGCCGGCGCTCGCGGCCTCGATCGTGGCGTTCAGCGCCAGCAGGTTGGTCTGGTCGGCGATGTCGTTGATGACTCCGACCACGTTGCCGATCTCCTGCGCGGCGACGCCGAGCTTCTCGAAGGCCTGGTTGGTCTCGCGCGCGGTCTGCGCGGCCTTGCCGGCGATGTCGGCCGAGTGATTCGAGCTCTTGGCCACCTCGCCGAGCGAGGCCGACAGCTCCTCGACCGCGGTCGAGACGGAACGGATCGAGGCGGCGATCGACTCCACCTGCTCGCGCGCGGTGGCCATGCTGTTCATGACCACGCCCGCGCCCTCGGCCAGCTCGATCGCGCTGCGGCTCGACTGACCCGCGGCCGCGGCGACGGCGCCGAGGTTCTCGCCCGCGGACTGAGTCGCGTCGTCGACCTGGCGCGAGCTCTCGCCCAGCGACTCGGCGCCCTTCTCGATCTGCTCGGCGGCGGGCGTGAGCTCTTCGACCGTGGACGCCAGCACCTCGACCGAGCCCTTCACCTGGCCGACCAGCGAGCGCAGGCCCTCGATCATGCCGCGCAACGCCTGCGAGACACTGCCCAGCTCGTCGTCGCGGCGCACCTCGACCCGGCGCGTGAGGTCGCCGTCGGCGACGGCCTGGGCCAGCTCGGTGGTGGTCTCCACCACGTCGGCCACGATCTGGCGCGAGATCCGGGCTGACGCCGCGAGCCCGGCGGCCAGCGCCGCCAGCAAGGTCAGCGCCAGCACGATCGCGTTGCGCCGCGAGTAGGCGGCGATCGTTTCGAGATCGTCGGAGATCGCGGCGGCGCGCGCGGCGCGGAAGTCGTCGATCATGCGCGACAGGCGCGCGGCGACGTGTCCGTCGCGCTCGACCTCGTCGCGCAGCCGGTCGTTGGCGTGGCCGCCGAGCATGGCGGTGCAGTGCTCGAGCGAGTCGCTTGCGTACTTGCGCACCGCGCCGCGCAGCTCGCCGAGCTGCGGGTCCGAACCGAGTGACTCGAGCTTGGCCAGCTCGCCGTCGAGGTCCTCGGCCATGACGCGCGCGTGCTCCAGCGCCGCCGAGTCGAAGCTCGCGCAGGCGCGATCGACGGTGGACTGGAACGTGGTGAGTCGCGAGCCGGCGCGGCTGGCGGTGTCGAGCACCGGATAGTGGTTCTGGGCCAGGGAGCGCGTGTATGTGCGCACCTCCAGCGCCCCGCGGAACGCCCAGATCGCGGAGCCGATGGGCAGCATCAGCACGGCCACGAAGCCGAGCATGAGCCGTCCCCGAAGCGTGAGTCGCTGCACGGTTGCCCCCCGGAAGCTGCGAGCCCATGATCGATCGGCCCCGCGAAATCCCTTCTTAAGAAGCGTGCAAGAGCACGTCGCGCTCGTACGAGGTCGGGTCGCTGAACTCGCGGAAGGGCAGGCCGCGCGCCGCGCCGCCGTCGGGCAGCGGTACGGCGCCGCTGCGCGCCAGAAGCTGCGCGAGCAGCGCGCGCAGCGCTTCGAGCGCGTTGCCTTCGCCCCCCACCAACGCGCGCGCCCGGAACGAGTCACTGCGCAGGCGCAGCACCTCGAGCACGCCGTCGCCGCACTCGGCCCAGTTCTGGACCAGGTCGATCACCACCACGGGCTTCGCACTGAGTCCCGAGACCAGCCCCACGCCGACGGCCTGGACGTGGTCCCAGGTGAAGAGCGTGGGCTCGGCGCCCTCGACGCGCAGCCGAAGCCCCGCCGGATCGAGCTCGATCGGCACGGCGGCAGTCACCTTCACGCTGCTCGGACCGACATGGGGCGAGGCTGCCGGGGGCGCCGCGTAGAAAACGGTAGCGAGCTCGTCCTGGCGCGAGTCGCGTGGAACCATCGGCGCCGGCGCCAGGGCGTCGTTGCGCTCGAGCTCGAAGCTCTCGGGCTCGGGGGCCGGCTCGGGCGGCGATGCTTGAAGTGACTCGTGCGGCGCGGCCGGCGCAGTCACCAAGAGCGGCGCCGAGTCACCCGGGTCGGGCGGCGGAGGCAGCCGGGCCGCGCTCTCTTCGAGGCTGCGCGCCAGCTCCTCGAGCTTCACGCGCTTGTCGTCCGCGAGGTCCGGGGCCGCCAGGGCGATCCGCGCGGCCGCCAGCGCCGACTGCGGGTCGAGATCGATCGCCAGCTCGGCCGCGCGCACCGCCTGGCCGACCGAGAGCGCCCTGCCGTCGGGAGTCACCACCGCGCGCAGCGCGGCGATCGCCGCGTCGCGCCGCGCCTGCACCACCAGCTCGGGCACGATCCGCAAGAGCACGGTGGTCTCGGTGCGCGTTCCGGGCAGTGCTCGGGAGAGCTCCTCCCAGACGCGCGCCGCCGGCGCCAGCTTGCCGTGCCGCGCGTACACCTCCAGCAGTCTCTTGGCGGCGGTGGCGCCCTGCGTCTCGCGGCCGGCGGCGACGTGCGCGCCCCAGATCGCCGCGAGCGCGTCGGGATCGTCGGGCCGCTCGCGCAGCACCGAGGTCGCGAGTGAGATCGCCTGGTCGTACGAGCCGCGCGCCTGCGCCTCCTGCGCCTTGCGGATGCGCGGATCGAGCGCCGAGGCCCGAAGCCGCGCCTCGGCGCGCGCAGCGCGGCGCTCTTCCAGCCGCAGCGCGCGCAGCCCCAGCGCTCCGCCCGCGCCGACCAGCAGCGCCGCGAGCGTCGGCGCGAGTGACTCGCCGGTCTCGACCGCGGCGCTCGCGAAGCTGAAGCGCCCGATCAGGCCGAGGGCGGCCCAGGGCAGGAGCACCAGCCAGGTCGGCAGGGCGAGCGACAGCCCCGACACGCGCGCTTCGTGGCGCGCGTAGCGCACGAGGAAGGCGCCCACGAGGCCCGTCGTCAGGCCCCAGGCCCCGACCAGCGGCACCGGCGAGCCGGGCCGAGTGAGTACGTGCGCCGCTGCCGCGGCGAGCGTTGCGGCCGCACACAGCGCGGCCAGCAGCCCGCCGCCGAGCGCGCTCTCGAGCGCGGGCGCGGCGATCCAGATCAGCAGCAGCACGGCCGCCAGCCGCTCGAGGCCCGACTGCATCGCCCAGTGAGTCCACAGCGACGCGAAGCCCGGCGCGGCCGGCACGACGCCGTAGCGCCGGAACGGGTGCATCGGTCCGGGCGCCAGGTCGGTGCCGCGCAGCGCCAGGCGAGTCACCAGGTCGAGCTCGGACTGCTCCTCGGCGCGCGCCTCGTCGCCGGGCGGCGGGACGTGCGCCGCCCGCGCCTGTGCCACGCGCTCCTCGTACGACGCCCCGCTCTTGCGCTTGCGAAGCTCGCTCCAGAGCTTCGAGTCGAGCTCGAGATACGGGTGATTCAGCCACAGCTCGACCGCGCTCTCGAGCTCCACGGGTGTCGAGTCACCGACCAGGCCCGCCTCGCCGCGCGCGGTGAAGAAGCCGGCCACGAGCAGCGCCAACAGCGCGAACGTCGCCCATGGCAGACGCTGTCTGCGGTCCGGCTCGGCGCTCTCCGGCACGACCATTCGTTACTCCGGCGTTCGGCCCACGGAGTATCGGCAGATGGGAAGCAGACTTAGATGCGAATCTCGCCGCTCGCGATGCGCCGGTGGGCGTCCGCGTCGAGCGGCACGTAGCTGCGCGCGCCGTCGTCGCGCATGAGCAGGGGCTCGCTCACCTTCGCCGGGTCATAGCCTTCCTGCTGCAGCTCGACCTTGCGCAGCTTGAACGTACCGGTCACTTCGGCCTCGTGCTGCAGGCGCAGGAAGACCGGCACGGCGTACGAGGGCAGGGCCGTCACCGCGTGCGCGTAGAAGGCGCGCGGGTCGAAGCTCTCGGCGCCGGACAGGATCAGCGCCGCCATGCCCGCCCGGCCGTCCAAGCCGGGCACGGCGACGCCGTAGACGTTGACCATCTCGACGCCGGGGAACGCGGCCAACGCCTCGGCGACTTCCTGGGTGGAGACGTTCTCGCCCTTCCAGCGGAAGGTGTCACCGATCCGGTCGATGAAGAAGAAGTAACCCTGGTCGTCGTGCTTGAGTAAGTCGCCGGTGCGGAAGAACGCGTCGCCGTCTCGGAACGAGTTGCGCAGGATCTTGCGCTCGGTGGCTTCCGACGACGTGTAGCCCTCGAAGCGGCCGCGGTTGTCGCCGGCCCGGGTCGGCAGTGCGCCGATCAGCTCGCCGACCTCGTTCGCGCCGCACTCGATCAAGTGACCGTTCGCGTCGCGCGGATGCCGGTCCTGCTCGACGTCGTAGCGGACCAGGCGCGCGTCCATCAACAGCCGCGTCGGGATCCGGCCCACCGAGCCCACGCGGTTGTCGAGATTCAGGAGCGACACGTTGCCTTCGGTGGCGCCGTAGAACTCGACGATCTGCGGGATGCGGAAGCGGTCGCGGAAGGGCTCCCAGATGTCGGGCCGCAGGCCGTTGCCGATGCAGAACTCGAGCGCGTGCTCGCCGTCGGTGACTTCCGAGGGCTGGTTCAGGAGGTAGCGGCAGAACTCGCCGATGTACTGGAACGCCGTGGCCTGGAAGCGCCGGACGTCGGGCCAGAACTCGCGCGCGCTGAAGCGGCGCCGCAGCGCGAACGAGCCGCCCGAGAGCAGCGAGGCGCCGAGCGCCATGCAGCCGCCGGCCGTGTGATACAGCGGCAGCGCGCAGTACATCACCGAGTCCGGGCCGAAGCCCGCCAGGCGCGAGGCGGTGGCGGCGGTCATGAAGCGCAAGTGACTGAAGCGCGCAGCCTTCGGCAGGCCGGTCGTGCCCGAGGTGTAGATGTAGAACAGGTCGTCACCGGCGACGCAGTCCTCGCGCGAGCCCGGCGGCAGGTTCGCCGACGGCCGGGTCGCCAGG
Source organism: Myxococcota bacterium (assembly GCA_035498875.1). Classification (GTDB taxonomy): domain Bacteria; phylum Myxococcota_A; class UBA9160; order SZUA-336; family SZUA-336; genus VGRW01. The sequence goes on along the minus strand of DATJZP010000020.1, from coordinate 63,813 downwards.
TCACTCGGCAGATCGAGCGCGCCCGCCGGCAGCTCCGATGTCGGGGCGCCCGGCTCGGCCGACACCCACAGCTGCCAGCGCCCGGTGTCGAGACCCGCGCACAGCGACAGACACTCGGCGCCCACGATCCAGTGCTTCACGTCGGCCGTCGTGAGCGCGTGCTCGAGCGCGCGCCCGGTGAGATTGGTATTGATCAGCGCAGTCGTGACTCCGGCCTTGGCGAGTCCCGCCCAGGTCTCGATGAACTCGGGCCGGTTCTGCATCAAGAGCGCGACTCTCTGGCCGCGCCCGAGGCCGTGCGCGCGCGCCCAGTGAGCCACGCGGTTGGCGCGCCGGTTCAGCTCGTCGTAGCTCAGGCGCTGATCTTCGAACAGCAGGAACGTGCGGCCCGGCCGCTCGGCGGCCTGCTCCTCGAGCACGTCCGGGACCGTGCGGTGCGCGGTGGGGCGCAGCCGCGCGAGCGGCAGCCCGTACTTCGCGAAGCGCCAAAGCTGGCTCACCCGTTCCAACATCGGGCGCGAGGGTATCAGATGGTCCGAGCCCGGGAAGGCGGCCGCGAAGGCACCTTGATCTTCCGCTTCTCGGGCTCGCGGTTCTGGCGGAACAGGATGCCCACGTGACCCACCACGCCCACGAGCTCGGCGCGGGTGCGCTCGGCCAGCTCGGCGAGTAGCTCCTTCTTGCTCTCTTTGCGCGACAGGAAGCGAATCTTGATCAGCTCGTGCGCCAGGAGCTCGGCCTCGGCCTTGGCCACCACGGCGTCCGAGAGTCCGTCTTTGCCGACCATCACGACCGGCCGAAGAGGATGCGCGAGCGCGCGCAGGTGGCGGCGCTGAAAGCCTTCGAGCTCGTCCATCGATCTCCCCGCGGGCGCGCCGCGGTGCAGAACGTATCATGCGCGCAGCCCAGGGAGGTCAGGGGATGTTTCGGGACCGCAAGGTCGTCGTGGTGATGCCCGCTTACAACGCGGCGAAGACACTCCGGCGTACCTACGACGAAGTCATGGCTCAGGGGATCGTCGACGAGCTGATCGTGGTCGACGACGCGAGCAAGGACGACACGGTCAAGATCGCCGCGACCCTCCCGCGCACGATCGTGCGCGTGCACGAGCAGAACCGCGGCTACGGCGGCAACCAGAAGACCTGTTACAAGGCCGCGCTCGACATCGGCGCCGACGTCGTGGTGATGGTGCACCCCGACTACCAGTACACGCCGCGGCTGTTGCCGGCGATGGTCGCGCTGGTCGGCGGCGACGTCTATCCGTGCGTGCTGGGCTCGCGCATCCTGGGCGGGGGCGCGCTGCGCGGCGGTATGCCCGTCTACAAGTATTTCGCCAATCGCGGCCTGACGCTGCTCGAGAACTGGCTGCTCGGCTCGAAGCTGTCCGAGTTCCACACAGGCTACCGCGCGTTCTCGGCGCGCCTCTTGCGCGAGCTCCCGCTCGAGGCGAACTCCGACGACTTCGTGTTCGACAATCAGATGCTCGCGCAGATCCTGTGGGCAGGTCACGAGATCGCCGAAGTGACTTGTCCGACGAGCTACTTCGCCGAGGCCTCGTCGATCAACCTGCAGCGCAGCATCAAGTACGGCTTCGGGTGTCTGGGTACCGGGCTGGAATTCCGGCTGGCGAAATGGGGCCTGCGCCCGTCGCCGCGCTTCCCGGGGTCGGCGAAGTGACCAAGCAGCGCGCGGCGATCGCCGCGGCGCTGTGCGGCTTGGTGGCGCTCGGATACTCCGGCGTGGGCGGGCTCGAGTTCCTGACCTACGATGACGACCAGTACGTGACCCAGAACCCGCTGGTGCGCGGCGGGCTCTCGCTCACGGCGATCGTGCGCTCGTTCACGATCTTCCACGCCGGCAACTGGCACCCGCTCACCTGGATCTCGCACATGCTCGACGTGTCGCTCTTCGGAGTGACTCCCGCCGGGCCGCACTACGTGAATGCGGCGCTGCACGCCGCCAACGCGGTGCTTGCGTTCCTGGCGCTCTCACGGCTCACGGGCGCCACCTGGCGCCCGGCGTTCGCGGCGGCCCTGTTCGCGATCCACCCGCTGCGCGTGGAGTCGGTGGCGTGGGTGGCCGAGCGCAAGGACGTGCTGTCGGCCTGTTTCGGGCTGGCCGCGCTGTGGAGCTACGCGGTCTGGGCGCGAGCCGGCGGCCGCGCGACCTACTGGGGCTCGCTGGCGCTGTTCGCGGCGGCGCTGCTGGCGAAGCCCATGCTGGTGACGCTGCCGTTCCTGTTCCTGCTGCTCGACGCCTGGCCGTTGCGCCGGCTCGGCTCGGTCCGCGAGCTCGGTCCGCGGCTCGCCGAGAAGCTCCCGTTCTGGGCGCTCGCCGCCGGCTCGTGCGTCGTGACCCTGTTCGCGCAGGCGCCGAACATGTCTCCGCTGTCGGCGGGAATGCGGCTCGACAACTCGATCGTCGCCTACGCCGAGTATCTGCGGCGCGCGCTGGTGCCGATGGACCTGGCCGCGATGTATCCCTACCGGCGGATCGAGCCGCGCGTGGTGATCGCCTGCGCCGTGCTCTTGCTCTCGATCACCGCCCTCGCGCTGGCGCAGGCGCGCCGCCGGCCCTGGCTCTTGATCGGCTGGCTCTGGTTCACCGGCATGCTCGTGCCCACGCTGGGATTGGTGCAGGTGGGCGTGCAGGCCTTCGCCGACCGCTACACCTATCTTCCGTTTCTCGGGCTCGCGCTGATTGCGGCGTGGGCCGGCGGAGAGCTGGCCGCGCGGCTGCCGCGCGGGCGCGAAGTCACGGCGGCCCTGGCGGCGCTGGTGCTGGCGGGCTGTGCGCTGCAGACCCGCCGCCAGGTCGAGACCTGGCACGACACGCTCTCGCTGTTCACGCACGCCGTCGAGGTCACGCGCTCGAATTGGTTCGCGCACACCGAGCGCGGCGTGGCGCTCGCCCAGCGCGGCGACCTGGAGGCGGCGCGTGACTCCTTCGAGACCGCGCTGCGCATCCGACCGGGCTACGCGCGCGCGCTGGCGAACTTGGGCCAGGTCCAGGTGATGCTGGGCAACGATGCGGAAGGCCTGCAGTCACTCGAGCGCGCGCTCGCGCAGGAGCCGAACATCGCCGGCGGGCGGCTGGCCTACGCGATCGCGCTCGAGCACGCGCAGCGCTTCGCCGATGCCGAGGCGGCCTACGCGGCGGCCGCGTCCGATGCGCGCGGCTCGCGCGACGCGCGCATGCGCCTGGCGCGGCTGCTGTCGGTCGCGCCCGACGGTCTGCGCGACGGCGCGCGCGCGCTCGCGCTGTGCGAGCAGGTGTGCGCGGAATGGCCGTGTGACTCCCCCGAGGAGCTCGACGTCTGGGGGATGGCCGCGATGGAGGCGGGCCGGCCCGAGCTCGCGGTCGAACGCGCCGGTCGCGCGGCCGCGCTGGCCCGCGCGCGCGGCGACCTGCAGCTGGCGGCGAAGATCGAGGCGCGGGTCGCCGGCTACCAGCGCGGTCAGCCGGTGCGGCTGCAGGGCCGCTAGCGGTGCAGGTCTCTCCCGAGCATCAGCCAGAGCCCGATCGCCAGCGCCACGGCGGCCAGCTTCTCCCAGTGTCTGCCGCGGACCAGATCGTGCAGCCGGGGCCGCGGCCGGCCCAGTGCGCGCCGCTCGCGGTAGAAGGAAGTCACGAGCTTCGCGAGCTCGTCCTCCGAGCCGATGACGCGCAGCTCGCCGTCGCGCGCCGCGGACACTGAGCCGCGCTCCTCGGAGACCACGAGACAGAGCGCGTCCGAGCGCTCGGAGAGACCCAGCGCCGCGCTGTGGCGCGTGCCCAGGCCCCGGAGCGCGGCGGTGCCCCGCGCCAGCGGCAGGTGCACGCCGAAGCGAGACACGTCGCGGTCTTCGACCACCACCGCGCCGTCGTGGCCGGGCGAGTGCGGATCGAACAGGCTCGCCAGCAGCGCGTGAGACAGCCGGCCGCCCAGCTCGTGACCCCCCTGCAAGTGGCGGTCGAGCCGCTGCGTGCCGGCGACGACGACCAGCGCCCCGATCCTCGCGCCCGCCAGGTCCGCGAGCGCGCGGGCCAGGAGCTCGGGTGTGTCGAGGCGCGAGCGGCGGTCGCCGCGCTTGGCGAGTGCGAACGCGGCCAGCTCCTCGAAGCCGCGGCGCAGCTCGTCCTGGAAGATCACGACCAGCGCCAGCGCGCCGACCGCGAAGCAGGCCTGGAACACGCGCGTGGTGAGGTGCAGCTCGAGCAGGCGCGCGCCGAGATACACCGCGCCCAGCAGCGAGAGACCGACCACCGCCAGGGCGGCATGCGAGCGCCGCAGCCAACTCATCGCGGTGTAGAGCAAGAGCGCGACGATCGCGACGTCGAGCGCATCCACCGGGTGGAGATTCCGCAGCAGTGCGTCCATCGACTTCCCCCACCCGGGCCGATCGCGCGATCGGCGAGGTCGAAGCTCGAGGGGTGTGGCGACCTTACCGAATCGCGCGTGCGAGCTGTAGTCTCCCGGCCCAAATGACTGAAGCCCGGCCCAGCCTGCGCGAGCGCTGCCTCGAGATCCTGGGCTCGGGGGCGCTGGAGCGGAAGCTCGTGCCCCCCTTCGACGCGGGCGGGACGCTGTTGCCGGATTCCGAGCCGGGTGAGTCGCTGTTCGTTGCCCGGCCCAGCCGCGCGCCCGGGCTCGAGATGCGCAGCGGGGTCGCGCGCCTGCCGCGCCCGGGCGAGCTCGGCGCGCTACGCGCCCGCGCGACCTGCCTGCGGCGCTTCGCGCATCACGAGCTGATGGCGGTCGAGCTGTTCGCCTGGGCGCTCGTCTACTGGCCGGGGCTCGACCCCGCGCTCCGGCGCGAGCTCGCGCAGGCCCTGGCCGACGAGCAGAGACACTGCCGGCTCTATCTCGAGCGCCTGCGCGCCCACGGCGAGGACCTCTGCGACGAGCCGCTCTCCGACTATTTCTGGAAGCACGTGCCGGCGATCGCGGCGCACGCGCGCGGGCCGGCGGCGTTCCTGGCCGCGATGGGACTCACGTTCGAGCAGGCGAACCTCGATTTCACGGCGCTCTACGCCGAGGGCTTCCGCCGCGCCGGCGACGAGGCCAGTGCGCGTGTCTCGGAGACGGTGCAGCGCGAGGAGCAGCGCCACGTGGCGCTCGCCGTCCGCTGGCTGCCGCGACTGTCTCCCGCGGGCGAGGGCTGGGTCGAGGCCTACACCGCGGCGGTGCCCTTTCCGCTCGAGGCTTCGCGCGCGAAGGGGCGGCAGTTCGACGCCGAGGCGCGCCGCCGCTCGGGGCTGCCGGAGGAGCTGATCGAGCACGTGCGCCAGGCCCGGGCGACTCAGGAGAGCCGGCCCCGACGCGCACGGGCGCTTGCATGAGCGACCCGCTCTTCCTGTTCCCGAACCTCGGGGCGGAGGAGGGGGACGGCTGGCGGCGCATGGCGTCGCACCCGCGCGTGCGCGCCGCGGCGCGGCTGTGGGCGGCGCTGTTTCGGCCGACGCCCGAGTTCGCCCCCGGGCTCTCGGGCGCGCTCGGCCGAGACGGCGGGAGCGCCGCGTTCGAGCTGTGTGACTTGCGCGGGCTCGTGCCCTGGCTGTCCACGCCCGAGGCCCTTGCGCTCGCGCGCGAGCAGGGGCTGCCGCTCGCGGCGGCCGCGCCCGAGCTCGTGGCGCGCGTCCACGACAAGGCGTTCGCGCTGGAGCGGGCGCGCGCCGAAGGCCTGTTGCCCGCCGAGCTGGCGAAGACTGCGTTCGCGCTCGGCCCGGAGGAGCTCGACGCCGCCGACACGGTTCAGTGTCGGATCGAAGAGGAGGTCGCGCGCTGGCCGCGCGAGCTGGGCGAGGAGTTCGTGCTGAAGCCGCGCTTCGGCACCAGCGGGCGCGGGCGACTCACCGGGCGCGACGGCCGGCTCGATCTCGAGTCACTGCGCGGCAACCTGCCGCGCTTTCGCGAGCGGGGCGGGGTGGTGGTCGAGCCGTGGCTCGAGCGCAGCGCCGACTTGTCGGCACAGCTCTGGATCACCCCCGAGCGCGAGCCGCGGCTGCTCGGCACGCTGCAGCAGATCGTGACTCCCACGGGCGTGCCGATCGGCCACACCGGCCGGTTCGAGCCCGACGGCGCGGTCCGCTCCGGAAGCCCGTGGGACGACGAGCTGCAGCGCGCGGCGCAGGCGCTCGGCCGCGCCGCGGCAGCCGAGGGCTACACCGGCCCGTGTGGGCTGGATGCCTTCAGCTACCGGGCTGCGGATGGCCGCGAGCGCTTCCGCGCGGTGGTCGAGTGGAACGCGCGCTTCACCGCCGGCACGAGCGCGCTCGGCGTGCTCGCCCGCGCAAGGCGTGCCGGCCTGCTCGAACGCGCGCGCCGCTTCCACGTCGGCATCGCCCCCGAGCTCGCGCTGGGCGCGCGCATCCCGCTCTTCGCCGACGACTCCGAGCTCGGCCTCTGGCTAGGGCCTTAGTGACCCGACGTTCGATGGCAGGCCGAGCGAAGGCCGCCCTGAGCGAGGCCCGCAAGGTCCGAAGGACCGCGCAGTGAGCCGCAGGCGAACGTAGTCAATCAGGCCATCACCTGGCCGCCGTTCACGTCGAGTGTCTGGCCGGTCACGACACCGGAGAGACCCGATGCGAAGAACAGCACCGAGCCCGCGATCTCCTCCGAGGTCGGGATCCTGCCGAGCGCGATCTTGCTCGCGACCTCGGCGTAGACGGCCTCGGGTGTGATCCCGCGCGCGGTCGCCATCATCTTGAAGTAGCCCTCGAGCGTGGCGCCCCAGATGTAGCCGGGCAGCACCGAGTTCACGCGGATGCGGTGCGGGCCGAGCTCCCGCGCCAGGCCCTGGGCCGCCGCGAGCAGCGCCCCCTTCGAGGCCGCGTAGCTCGCCATCGTGGGCAGCACCTCGCGCACGATCATCGAGTTCACGAACACGATCGAGCCGCCGCCGCGTTTCTTCATGCGCGGCACCACCTCCTGGGTGAGTCGCAGCGAGCCGAGCAGATTCACCTCCAGCGGTGCCCGCCAGCGCTCGAGCTCGGCGTTCTCGAACAGCTCGTAGGTGCCCGGGTGGTAGGCGTTGTTCACCAGCACGTCGACGCCGCCGAGCTCCTCATCCGCCGAAGCCGCAAGCCGCGCACAGTCCGCGAGGCTCGTGATGTCGGTCGGCAGCGCGAGCGCGCGCCGGCCGAGCGCGCGCACCTCCTTGGCCACGCTCTCGACGTACTCGGCACTGCGCGCGCCCAGCGCCAGGTTCGCGCCTTCGCGCGCGAACGCGAGCGCGATGTCGCGCCCCATCCCGGGGCCCACACCCGACACGATCGCGACCTTGTTCTCGAGCAGCATCTCGCGCTCCTACGACAGGATCGTCTCGCTCGCGACCACCGAGGTCACGCGCTCCAGGTCGAGGAACGTGCGCACGTCGTCGATCACGCGCTTCAGGTTCCGGGCGAGCTTCTCCTTCCCGCCGTAGAAGCGCTCGGGATCGGTGATGTCCGCGAGCTCGCGGAAGTGCTCCTCAACGATGCCCGCGTAGCTCGGCGCCCCGGGAGTGAGTGGCCGCGCCACGACGTTCCGCACGTAGCGCCACATCGGATGGATCTCGAGCGAGAGCGGCGTGTGCGAGCCGTGCCAGCGCGCGATGAACTCGTCGCGGGTGAGTCGCGCGGGCTGCTCGAACACGGTGATCAGCTTCTTGCCCGGGCTGCGCGTCCCGTTCGGCCAGGTGCGCGCGTCGAAATCGCGCGGCACCGACTCGGTGACGAGATAGCCGGCGATCCGGCCGGCGGCGTCGCGCAGGATCGCCTCGTACGCCGGTGCATCGTCCACGCAGGGCAGCCAGAACGACACGAGGCCATGGAACTCGCTCCCCGTCTCGCGGATCGGCACGCTGCCGCCCAGGTCGGCGTGCGCGTGCGCCCAGCTCACGGCGACCGAGCGCGCCCCCGCCGCGGCCAGCTTGGGCCCGACCGAGCACTCCAGCCGCTCGGCGAAGGCGTTCTCGGAGAGCGTCGGGTCGCGCCAGAGCAGGTAGACGAGCTTTTCCATGCAATCCCATTGTCCGGCCACACTCGGCGAAAATGCAACGTGTTATAATTTGCCGGTCAGTCCCCGAGGGAGGTGCCCATGGCCCGGATTCCGCTGCCGCCGTATCCGAATGGCTGGTTCGCCGTCGCCCACTCCGACTCGCTGGGCCGCGGCGAGACGCGCGCGGTCCACTATCTGGGCCGCGACCTCGTGATCTGGCGCGGCCAGGACGACCAGGTCCGGGCCGCCGACGCGTACTGTCCGCACCTGGGCGCGCACCTGGGCAAGGGTGGGAAGGTCGAGGGCAACACCATCCGCTGTCCCTTCCACGGCTGGCGCTTCGACGGCTCCGGCGCGTGCGTCGAGATTCCGTATGCCAAGCGCATTCCGCCGCTGGCCCGGCTCGCGACTTACCCGGCGCTCGAGTGCAACGGCATGATCCTGGTCTGGCACCACCTGGAAGGGAAGGAGCCGGACTGGAAGCCCGAGGTCGTGCCCGAGATCCTCGATCCGAACTACGAGCTCCACCGCACGCACGAGTGGACGATCTCGAGTCACCCGCAGGAGATCATGGAGAACGGCGTCGACTTCGCGCACTTCGCCACGCTGCACGGCTGGAAGTGCAAGGCGATCCACTGGGAGCCGGACGGCCCGTACTACCGGCTGAAGATCGACGTCGACACCGGCGCCGAAGACCAGGCCGACACCGCCTCGGTCACCACCGACGTCGACTCGTTCAACTCCGGGCCCGGTTTCCTGTACACGCGCTTCAAGGGCCAGATGGATGGCATCGCGGTCAACGCGCTCACTCCGGTCGGGCCCGAGAAGCTGCACATCATGCACCGCTACTACGCGCACAAGCGCTGTGACCCGCAGGTCGTGTCGAGCTTCTTCGACTTCTACGTGAACGACTACAACCTCGACATCCCGATCTGGTCGAACAAGATCTACCGCGACAAGCCGCTCTTGGCCGAGCCCGAGAAGGACTTCGGCCGTTTCCGCCGCTGGTACCGGCAGTTCTACAGCCAGCCCGTCGGCAGCGAAGTCGAGCCGTCTCCGGCACACTAGCCGGATGCGACGCACCATCTTCGCCGACGAGCACGAGCTCTTCCGAGCTCAGTTCAAGCGCTTCGCGGCCGCCGAGATCGAGCCCAAGATCGCCGGCTGGAACGAGAAGGGCATGAGCGACCGCGCCACCTGGAAGCGCATGGGCGAAGAGGGCTTCCTCGGCGCCAACGCGCCCGAGCAGTACGGCGGCGCGGGCGCCGACTTCCTGTACGACGCGATCGTGATGGAGGAGATGGCCTACCTGCGCGCGCACGCGCTGATGATGTCGTTGCACTCCGATATCTGCATGCCGTATCTCACCGAGTTCGGCAGCAAGGCGCAGAAAGAGAAGTATCTCCCCGGCGCGATCTCCGGCGACGTCCTGCTCGGCATCGCCATGACCGAGCCGGGCACGGGCTCCGACCTCGCCAACGTGGCCACGACCGCGATTCGCGACGGCAATCACTACGTGCTGAACGGCTCGAAGACCTTCATCTCCAATGGCCAGATCGGCGACCTGTTCATCGTGGTGGCGAAGACCGATCCCAAGGCCGACCCGCCCCACCGCGGCATCAGCCTGCTCCTGGTCGAGGCCACGGCGCCCGGCTTCGTGCGCGGCCGCAAGCTCGACAAGCTGGGCCTGCGCGGGCAGGACACCAGCGAGCTCTTCTTCCAGGACTGCCGCGTGCCGGTCGACTCACTGCTCGGTGGCGCCGAAGGGCGCGGCTTCAAGCAGCTGATGCAGAACCTGCAGCAGGAGCGGCTGTCGATCTCGATCGGCTCGATGGCTTCGTGCCGGCGCGCGCTCGACGACACGCTCGAGTACGTGAAGGGCCGGCGCGCCTTCGGCCAGCCGATCGCGGGCTTCCAGAACACGCAGTTCAAGCTGGCCGAGCTGGCGAGCGAGGTCGAGATCGGCCAGCAGTTCACCGACCAGCTGGTGGCCGCGCACGCGCGCAAGGAATCGATCGTCTCCGAGGTCTCGATGGGCAAGTGGTGGACGACCGACCTGCAGAAGCGACTCACGGCGGAGTGTCTGCAGCTCCACGGCGGCTACGGCTTCATGCGCGAATACCCGATCTCGACCGACTACGCCGACGCCGCGGTCCAGTCGATCTACGCGGGCACGAACGAGATCATGAAGCGCATCATCGCCAAGAATCTGGGGCTCGATTGCGGCTGAGGGCGCCCTCCGGCGACTCACTTGTGGGAAGCAGCGGGCGCAGCCAGCGCCAGAGCACGATCGGCGAGAGCAGCGACGCAGCAGCGGCGCGAAGCACCGGCTGGTCATAGAGCGGCGGCTTGAAGTCGAAGAGCTGCGGAGCCTCCAGGATCTGCAGCAACACCCAGGTCAGCAGCCAGAACAGCGCGAAGTTCACCAGCAAGAGAGTCGCGAGCCGACCGGGGACCCGAGCGATCCAGAACGCAAGCAAGAGACCCAGCGTCAGCCCCGGGACGTGGACCCAAGCGCGCATCATCGCCACGAGGAGAAACACGGACGCGAAGCTGCCGAGCGCGCTCATGGCGTGCCCCGGGTGACCGATCACGAATCGCCCTGCAAACCGGGGCAGATCGAACAGGGCGAGCAGGATCGACTCGCACGCGAAGAGGAGGAGGGCGATCCAGAGCGCGGCGCCGAGGTTGCGCGCCCAAGAACGTAGCATCCCGGTATCTTCCACCATCTTGGCGTCCCCCGGGATCCCGGGCATCATTCCCCCGCTTCCGGGCCCGCCGTCGCGGGCGTCCGGCAGGAGGGAGAATGACTCGTTCGCTCTGGGCCGCGGCGCTCGCGGCTGGTCTCGTGTTCACCGGTGCGGCGCATGCCGCGGACAAGAAGGAAGGAAGCACCATGTCGGACAGCGATGCGGCGATCTCCGCGGTCGACGCGCAGATCCAGAAGGCCAAGATCGACAAGTCGAAGAGCGACTGGAAGCAGCACCTGCCCAAGCCCGACAAGGTGAGCTTCAGCCCCGGCAAGAGTTACTTCTGGGTGCTCGACACCAACAAGGGCCCGATCGAGATCAAGCTCAAGCCCGACGTCGCGCCGATGCACGTGACCAGCACCATCTACCTGACCCGGCTGGGCTTCTACGACGGCGTGGTGTTCCACCGCGTGATCCCCGGCTTCATGGCGCAGGGCGGCGATCCGACCGGCACCGGCATGGGCGGGCCCGGCTACAACTACGCGGGCGAGTTCTCGCCCACCGCGAAGCACGACAAGCCCGGGATCCTGTCGATGGCCAACGCCGGCCCGAACACCGACGGCAGTCAGTTCTTCCTGACCTTCGTTCCCACCGAGTATCTGAACGGCAAACACACGGTGTTCGGCGAGATCACCAAGGGTCAGGACACGATGAAGGCCTTGGAATCGGCCGGCTCGGAGAGCGGCCGCACCAAGGAGAAGCTCGAGATCAAGAAGGCGACGATTCGGGTTCAGTGAGCGGCGCGGGAGCGGCCTCGGCAGTGGGGTGCAGGAAGCTCTCCGGCACCTCCTTCAGGTCCCAAACGATGCCCACGGCGGCCAGCGCGCGCAGCGCGTAGTAGGTGATGTCGATCTCCCACAAGAAGAAGCCGTTGCGCGCCGAGCTCATGAACCAGTGGTGGTTGTTGTGCCAGCCCTCGCCTAAGGTGAGCAGCGCCAGGAACCAGTTGTTGCGGCTGTCGTCGCCGGTCTGGTAGCGCTGGCTGCCGAAGCGGTGCGCGAGTGAGTTGATCGTGTAGGTCGTGTGCCAGAGGAGCACCGTCGAGAGGACGTAGCCCCAGAGCACGCCCGCGAATCCTCCGATCCAAGTGCACAACAGCGCCAGCGCGATCGGCGGCACGAAATGCCAGCGGTTGAGCCACATCAGCTCGGGATAGCGCGCGAAGTCGCGGATGTTCTCGAGCTCGGTGCGCTCCCACTGGGTGTCGAGGATCCAGCCCTGGTGCGAGTACCAGAAGCCCTCGCGCGGCGAGTGCATGTCGCCCGGCTGGTCGGAGTAGCGGTGGTGCCGGCGGTGACCGCCCGCCCACCACAGTGGACCCTTCTGCGTGGCGCTCGTGCCCACGAGCGCGAGCAGGAACTGGAACGCGCGGCTGGTGCGGTAGGCGCGGTGCGCGAAGTAGCGGTGGTAGCCGGCGGTGATCGAGAGCAGGCGCAGCCAGAAAGTGACTGCCGTCAGCACCAGCACCTTGGGCGAAGCCGGAGTGAAGATCACGCCGAGCGCCAGCACGTGCAGGCCCCAGTAGATCACGCTCGGCAGGAGCTGCTTCCGCGCGAGCACTCCGTCCGCGGGGCGGCGGTCGGGCTGTTCCAGGTCGGGCAGCTTCAGCGAGTCGGCGGGCGCGCTCATGCGGGGGATCCTCCGGCCAAAGAAAGTGTGCACAGGCTAAGGACAGGATCGGCCGAAGGCCGCGGAATACTGGTGAAAGTTCTGTCAAACTGCGCCGCGGGAACGCGAGGAGGCGAACGTGGCGAGGCGCATCGGTATCGGGTTCGACTGGCAGGGAAATCTCGACCGCGAGAAGGCGTTCGTGCGCGCCAAGGCGGCAGAGGATGCAGGAGTGGATTCACTCTGGGCCGCAGAGGCCTGGGGCCGCGACGCTTTCTCACTACTGACTCAGGTGGCGGAGCGCACCTCGCGCATCAAGCTCGGCACCGCGATCGTTAACATCTATTCACGGACTCCTGCGGCGTTGGCGCAACACTTCGCCACGCTGGACGAGCTGTCTGGCGGACGAGTCATCATCGGCCTGGGCAACAGCGGCCCGAACGTGATCGAGCACTTCCACGGCGTGCCGTTCCAGCCCGCGCTGCGCCGGATGCGCGAGACGGTCGAGATCCTGCGGCTCTTCTTCAAGCACGAGCCGGTCAAGTACTCGGGCGAGATCTTCAAGCTCGAGCGCGGCTTCACGCTGCGCTTCGACCCGGTGCGCAAGGAGGTGCCGATCTATCTCGCCACCTTGAACCCGAAGAGCGTGCGCATGACCGCGGAGATCGCCGACGGCTGGATGCCGGTCATGATCCCGATCGACCAGCTCGCCGCCGAAGTGACTCGCGTGAACCAGTGGGTGCGCGAGGCGGGCCGCGACCCGAAGCAGTTCACGGTGCGCGCGCCCGGCGGAGTCACGGTGGCCAACACGCCCGCGCAGCTCGAGCTCGCGCGCCGGCGCAGCGCGGGCACGCTCGCCTTCTACTGCGCGCGCATGGGCGAGTTCTACTACCGGCAGCTCTCGCGCCAGGGCTTCCAGGGCGAGGCCGACCGCGTGCGCGCGGCCTGGAGCGAGGGCGGGCCCGAGAAGGCCGCGGCCGCGATCCCGCCCGCGATGATGAATCGCCTGGGCTTCGCCGGCTCGACCGAGCAGTGCGTCGAGAGACTCCAGCAGGAAGAGGCCGCCGGTGCGCTCCTGCACAGCGCCACCGTGCTCGAGGACGATCCGAAGGAAGCGGCCAGGATCATGGCCAAGCTGGTCGGCTAGAACTCGGGGAAGTGCTGGATGCGCAGGTTGAGCTGGCTGAACAGGCCGTCGGGCAGGTTCGCCGTCTCGACCACGCGCCGGAGCACGATCTCGGTCTCGCCCTCGTCCGCCCAGCGCTTGGCGATCCAACGCGTCGCGAGCTTGCGCCCGCCGATGTCCTGGTAGTCCGCGAGCGTCGTCGACAGCCTGCGCACTTCCTTTTCGCCGCGGAAGAAGCGCGACTGCAACAGCAGGCGCTCTTGCGCCGCGAACACGAGCTCGGTCTTGTCGAACCCGAGATAGGGCCGCGGCGAGCGCGCCACCACCATGTGACACGCCACGGAGTCGAGCGTCTCGTCGGGTCCGGCCTCGTAGCTGAGCTCGCCTCGGGCCGTCGGCCGATAGTCGCCGAGCGCGATCAGCTCGAAGATCGCCTGGCGCTCCAGGTGCGATGACGCGAGCCGCCACACCCGGCGGTCGGTCGCGTCGCCCGCGTAGAAGAAGAGGTCGTCGGAGCCGCCGTGGTTCTCGCGCATGAGCATGGCCCACTTCTCGAAGCTCTCCGGCGCGCGCACGTAGAACAACAGCTCCGCCAGCCCGTCGCGCCAGCGGCGCGCGATCGAGAACAGCGCGCCCGCAGGCCCGCGCTTCACCTCGTAAGTCATGAACGCGTCGAAGCGCTCGCTCTGCTCGAAGTAGGACTCGGCGAGCTCCGTGGGGTCGAACGGCGTGACCGGAGTCACGTCGCCCGTCGGCGCGCTCCGAGCGGGGGCCTCTTCGAGCCGCGCGGCTCGCGGGGCGAGCACGACGAAGATTCCACAAATGAAGGCGGAGATGACTCGCATCCGATTCATGAGCACAGCTCCACGTCTCAACTACGCGTGGGACCCGGCCTCGGATTCGTCTGCTAGTGTCGCGCCGATGCCGCTTCGCAGCGCGTTCGTCGCCGGCGCACTCTCCGTCCTCTCGCCGCTCGCGCAGGCACCGTCGTTGCCAGAAGGTGCGCCCGTCGAGGGGCGCCCGCCAGACCTGGCCGCCGAGCTGCGCGTGGCGGCGTCGCCGCCCGCCTGGAGCGCCGACGTCGTGAACGCGGTGATGGGCGAGGGAGTCACTGCCCAGACCGAGCGCCAGTCCGGCTGGCTCGCGCCCGCCGAGCGCTGGCTCGCCGTCGACTACGTCGACCGCGCCTTCAACTACGCGAGTCATGGCTGGCTGGCGCACCGCGGCATCGCCTTCGAGCACTACGGCTTCAACGAGTACCAGGAGACGATTCACTTGCGGCCCGAGACCGCGGTGGCGCTGTTCGGCGAGCGCGGGCTCGCGCGCGGCCCGATGGGCGAGCTGGTGATCGATCCCATCCAGACCATGTCGGGTCACGCGTACATGGCCGACCCGATCGAGCCGCGCTGGGCGGCCGTGCTGGGCTACGACCAGGCCGTGAGTCCGCTGTTCGCCGACGCCATCTCGCAGGACAACCTGGGCGGCGCGGCCTGGGGCACCGGTCCGAGCTCGCTCGGCTGTTACTCCGACGCCGCGGCGCGCGGCTTCGCCGCGTGGCGGGCCCGCCACGGCGAGCCGGCGGTCGCGCCGATCCGCGACTATCTGCGCGAGCGCTGGGGCGACCGTCTCGGCGAGCTCGAGCCGTACCGGAAGCCGGCCGGCGCCGATTTCCGCGGGGCGAACGCGCTGGCGCAGGAGCTGTGCCGGGATCCCGTGTTCGCCGAGTTCCTGCTCTACCGCCACGCCGCGAACATCGGCGTCTGGCGCGGGCTCTACACGAATCTGCGTCGGGTGGCGGCGCGTGCGGGCCGCGAGTTCGACGCGCACGGAAACCTGGGCGGCGCGCCGCCCGGACCCGACTCCTATCCGGTCTCGCTCGCGCCCTACGTCGACACGGTCTGGTTCGAGACCTCGGGGCTCGCGCAGTACGACCAGTTCCTGCACGGCTGGTGGGATGCGTACGGGGCGCTCCGGCTCGAGCTGGCGCTCGCCTCGGCGCGCCCTGGCCGGCCGGTGATGTTCCTGGTGCAGCCGCAGAAGAAGACGCCCGACCTCGTGGCGCACGAGCTCGCCGAGATCAGCGCCGGTGGCGGCGTGCCCCTCGCCTACGTGGACATGCTCGCGACGCAGGCGCCGGACGCGCTGCCCGCGGTGAGTGCGCTGTACGCCCTGCGCGACCGACACCGCGCGGTGTACCAGGCGCGCGGGCGCGAGCGACTGGCCGACGTGGCGTTGCTCTACTCGGTCCCGACCATGCTCTTCGACCAGTGCGTGCCGGGCGTGAGCACCGGCGACTCACCCGCGCAGAACGACTTCGCGAGCGCCGCGCGCGCGCTCGAGGACGGTCACGTGCCCTACGACGTGGTGGTGCTGCGCCATCCCGAGCTCACGCCGCAGGGTCTGTCCGAACGGGAGCTCGCGCGCTACCGGGTCGTGATCGCACCGTCGCTCGAGAGCTTGAGCGATGCCGACCTCGCGCGACTCGCCCGCTACCTGCGCAGCGGCGGCACGCTGGCGGTGATCGGAAAGCTGGGGCTGCGCGACCCGCGCAACCGGACGCGCGGCGGGGACTCACTCGCGGCGCTGCGCGCGGCGGGCCGGGTCGTGCCCCTGCTCGCCGGCGCGTCCTTCCCGGCATCGCGCAGCGGCGGGTCGGCGGGGCGCACGCTCGGAGCGCGGCTCCTCTCCGAGCTCGCGCCGCTCCTGCCGGAGCCGCGGGTCACGGGCACGCTTGCACCGGACACCTGGGTTTCGACCTGGCGCCACGACGGCGGCTTCGTCTCGGCGCACTTCGTGAGCTACGCGCTCGACTTCACCAGCGGAAAGGCGCGGCCCGTGCCCGCTGCCGTGTTCCGGCTGCGGCTTCCGAACGACGTCCGCGCCGAGCAGGCGCGCTGGCTCGCGCCGGGCGAGCCCGAGCGCGACCTGCCGCTCGCGGTGCGCGGCGGCGTGGCCGAAGTGACTCTGCCCGAGCTGCACGTCTACGGCGTGCTGGTGCTCGGGCCCGCCGGCGCCGAGCAGCGCGCGAGCGCGCTGACGCGCGGCGACCGGCGGCTGGCCCGCGCGCGCAGCGCCGGTGCCGGCGTGGCCGACCTCGGCTCCCGGCTCGGCGCGGTGCAGGCGCTGCGCGGCAGGGACCCGAACGGCTACGACGCCGCCGCCGGCAAGCTGCTCGAGTCACTCGCGGGTGAGCAGGAGCAGGCCTATCTCGGCGGCATCCGAGAGCTGGCGAGCTTCGGCGAGCCGGTCGCGGCCTTTGCGTTCGCGCAGAACGCCGACCATCCGCCCTGGCGCGCGGTGCGCGCGGACACCGAGTACTCGAAGACTCTGGGCTTCGGCTGGCTGCCGCGCGACGACGACGCGCGCGCCACGCCCGAAGAGAAGGACTACACCGGCACGCTCGACCAGGGCCCCGACGAGCTCGCGAGCGCCTCGCTGTTCGCGCCGTACTGGCCCTATCCCGGCGCGGCGCTGCCCGCGCCGATCTCGAGCGCGCTGCTCTCGGGCCCCTCGCGGGTGTTCCGGGTGGATCTTCCCGACGGTGACTACCGCGTAAGCGTGGTCGAGGCGAACGCCGGTTGGCCGCGCATGAATCTCCTGGTCTCGGGCATGGTGACTGCGAACGGGCGCGTGGTGCTGCTCGATACGCCGCTCGACAAGGGGTCACTGGTGCGGCGCCGTTTCACGACTCACGTGGACGGCGGCGCGCTCGAGCTGCGCTTCGGCGGCGCCACGGGCTTCGGGCTGGCCGGGCTCCTGGTCGAGCGCGCTCCACAGCTCGAGCCCGACCCGCTCGCCGCCGGTGGGGTGCGGAGCTTCCGGCTCTCGCCCAGACACCCGAACCCCGACTGGCTGCCGCTCGAAGACCTGGTCGTGCCCCAGGACGCCGCGGGCAGCGAGCGGACTGCCGCCGCGGGCATTCCGGTCGTCGATCTCGGCGTGCTGGATCCGGCGGCGATCGGCGACGTGGTGGTGGCGCGCGCGGAGATCCAGCGCGCGAGCGCCGGCAGCGCCGAGCTGCACGTGGGCTCGAGCAGCGCCGCGCGCGTCTACCTGAACGGCGCGCTCGTGCTCGACCTGCCCAACGTGAAGGGCATCGAAGCCGACGAGGGCGTCGCGCGCGTGCCGCTGCGCGCCGGGGCCAACCAGCTCGAGGTGGTGCTCGAGCGCTTCTGGGAGCGGCGCTGGCTCTTCTTCGCGAGTCTCCTCTAAGGTGCGCCGGTCGTGAGCCTCTCCAAGGTCGCAATCGTGGGCGCCTCGTTGGCCGGGCTGCGCGCCGCCGAGTCACTCCGCCGGCTCGGCTATGGCGGGACGCTGGTCGTGATCGGCGCCGAGAAGCACCTGCCGTACGATCGGCCGCCGCTGTCGAAGGAGCTCCTGCAGGGCCGCTGGGAGGTCGACAAGATCGGCCTGCGCCGGCGCCCGTACCAGGAACTCGCGCTCGACCTGCGGCTGGGCGTGCGCGCCACGCGGCTCGACGCGGCCGCGCGCGCGCTCGAGGTCGACGGAGCGGGACGCGAGTCCTTCGACGCGCTGGTGATCGCGACCGGGGCGGTGCCGCGCCGGCTGCCCGGGCAGCCCGAGCTTCCGGGCATCCACTTGTTGCGCACGCTCGACGACTCACTCGCGCTGCGCGCCGCGCTCGAGCGCGGTCCGCGCGTGGCGGTGGTCGGCGCGGGCTTCATCGGCGCCGAAGTCGCCGCCTCGTGCCGCGCGCGCGGCCTCGAAGTCACGCTGATCGAGCCGCTGCCGGTGCCGCTCGCGCGCGGGCTCGGCGAAGCCATGGGCGGGGTCTGCGCGGCGCTCCACCGCGACCACGGCGTGGACCTGCGCTGCGGGGTGGGCGTCGCGGGCTTCGCCGGCCGCGACCGGGTCGAGCGACTCGCGCTGTCCGACGGCTCGACGCTCGAGGTCGACGTGGTCGTGGTCGGGATCGGCGCCACGCCCGACACCGCCTGGCTCACGGGCTCCGGGCTCGCGCTCGACGACGGCGTGGTCTGTGACTCGTATTGCGCCGCGGCGCCCGGCATCTTCGCCGCCGGCGACGTGGCGCGCTGGCACAACCCGCTGTTCGACGAGCGCATGCGCATCGAGCACTGGAGCAATGCGGTGGAGCAGGGCAGCTACGTGGCCGAGAGACTCGCGGGCAGCGACCTCGGTGCCGAGCCGTTCGCGCCCGTACCTTTCTTCTGGTCCGATCAGTACGACGTGAAGATCCAGTTCGCCGGGCGCATGCGACCCGGTGACGAGCTGCGCGTGGTGGCGGGCTCGCTCGAGGCGCGCAAATTCACCGCGCTCTACGGCCGCGCCGGGCGACTCACCGGCGTGCTGGCGTTCAGCCGGCCGCGCGACCTGCCGAAGTACCGCCGCCTGATCGCGGAGCGCGCCGGCTTCGAGGCCGCCGTCGCGGTCGCTAGCGTCGAGTGAGCGTCGCGAGCTTTTCGCGGCGTGCCGGCGGGATCGGCGTGAGCTTGCCCTCGTTCGAGACCATGGCGTGCTCGGTGGTCGCGACCGCGATCAGATCCGGACCGCGCCGGATCGCATAGCCGATCTGTAGCGACACGCGCTTCAGCCAGTCGAGCCAGCAAGTGACTTCCAGCCGGTCGTCGAAGCGCGCCGCCATCTGGTACTCGAGCTGCATGCCGGTCACCGCGTAGTGCAGCCCCTCGGCCACGTACTCGCGGTACGGCCGATCGTGCTCGTCGAGAAACACGATCCGCGCCAGCTCGAGATAGTGCACGTAGCGGGCGTGGTGGACGATCTGCATCGCGTCCGTGTCGTAGAACGGCACGCGGTAGTGAATCGTCGAGGTCGGAACGCCGGGCGGCGGAGCGGCGGGCAGGCGGGGCACGGCGCAACTGTCCAGGGACGGAGCCCCGCGGTCAAGGCTAGACTCGCGCCGTGCCGGAGACCCGCCTGCCGTTCGGAATCCCCGAGAGCGAGCTGCACTTCAGCTTCGCGAGAAGCTCGGGTCCGGGCGGGCAGAACGTGAACAAGACGGCGACCAAGGCCACCTTGCGCTGGGACGTGCTCCATAGCCCGGCGCTGTCCGAAGACGTGCGCCAGCGCTTCCTGCGCGCCTACGCGTCGCGAGTCACGCGCGAGGGCGAGCTGGTGATCCAGGCGCAGCGCCAACGCGACCAAGCGCGCAACGCCGCCGAGTGCGTCCAGAGACTCGCCGAGATGCTGCGCGCCGTGGCCCGGCCCCGGCGGGCGCGCAAGCCGACGCGGCCGGGCCGCGGGGCGGTCGAGCGCCGGCTCTCCGAGAAGCGCCACCGCAGCCAGGCCAAGCGCGAGCGGCGCGGGCGCGACGCCGACTAGCTCGCGCGCGCGGTCTCGAGCGCGGGCACCGTGCCGCGCACCAGCTCTTCGAGCGCGAACACGTGCGGGTCGGCGAAGCCGAGCTCGCGCAGTGAGTCGGCGAGGCGCAGCACGTACTCGGCGTTCGCGCCGCTGGGTCCGTGCGCGCGCGCGACCTGGGCGGCGATCGCGTCGAGCGGCGCCGGGCCGAGATAGTTCGGGTTGGTCTCCGTGGCCAGGTACACCAGGCCCGGCGCGCGCGTCTCGTCGCTGAACCAGAGCGGCATCGAAAGCCGCTCGTAGCCGCCGCGTTCGCGGTGGTCCAGGTTGGCGAGCACGGCGTCCCTGTCCGCGTCTCCGATCCGGTAGGCCGCGCCGAAGCAGCGTGCGCCCACGCTCTGCTCGAGCGTCACGACCCGGCCGGGAGCGCCGGGTACCCCGCGGTGATCGGTCGAGCCCTGCCAGAAACGGCGCTCGAAGCCGGTGATCCAGGAGCCGCGGCGCTCGACGTAGGGAAAGGCCGGCCGCCACAACAGCGACCCGTAGCCGAAGATCCACAGTGCCTCGCGCATCCGCGCCCGAGCTCCAACCCAGCGGGCGGCAGGGTAGGAACGCCTGCGTTTGCGTTCAAGCGAACCCGGAACCGTCCGAAGAGACTTTCGGGAACGCTTTCGGAAGGCGGACCCCGGCGCTGAAGCCCCCCGGTGAAGGAGCGCAGCGTGTGGTTCGCCGGGCGATTCGAGCGGCTGGGACGGCAGATGGCGGCCGCGCCCCGCAGCTTCGTGCTGGGCCTGTGTGCGCTCACCGCGCTGCTCTTTCCGGG
The DNA here is from genome assembly GCA_035498875.1 of Myxococcota bacterium. Taxonomy (GTDB): domain Bacteria; phylum Myxococcota_A; class UBA9160; order SZUA-336; family SZUA-336; genus VGRW01. The sequence goes on along the minus strand of DATJZP010000020.1, from coordinate 43,246 downwards.
CGTGATTCGCCTGCAGCTTCGCGCCGACGCGCCGGCCTCGGAGAGTGAGTCGGACGGCGGCGCGGCCCTGGCCGGGGGCGACCGCGTGCTGTTCGAGCTGGTCTGCGACGCGGGCTTGTGGTCGAGCGAGTGTCTCGAGACGGTGGCCGCGCTGACCCGAGTCCTGTCCGAGCCGGGCTCCGTGGTCCGGCACGTCGAGTCACTCTCGAGCCGACCGCGCGTGGTCGCGGCGGGCGGCGCGCTCGAGCTGCAGAGCTTCGTGGGCGAGTTGCCGGCGGATGCCGCGGCGCTGCGGCGGCTGCGCGCGCGCGCCGGCGAGGAGCGGGCGGTGCTGCGCGGCCTGGTGGCGCCGAACGAGCGCGCGGCGCTCGTGGCGGCCACGCTCGCGCCGGGCACCTCGGCGCGCGACGCGCACGCCCTGATCGAGTCATTGCGGGCGCGCTTCCAGCGGCCGCCGAGCTTCTACTTCAGCGCGGTGTCGAGCGCGGAGCGCGCGCACGCGCTCGAGCAGTCGGCGCTGCGGGATCTCCTGCGTGTGACTCCACTGGCGCTGCTCGGACTGACCCTGTTGGGCGCGGCCGCGTTCGCGAGCGCGCGCGTGGGCCTCTGGCTCGGCGCGCTCGCGGCGATGTCGCTGGCCTGCGCGGCGGGCGCGCTCGGGCTTGCGGGCACGGGCCTCGGCACGGTCGGTGCGGCGCTGCCGCTCGTGGTGGGCAGCAGCGCGGCGCTGGCCGGACTTCCGCTCCTGCACCGGATTCGCAGCGAGCAGCGCGCCGGCGCTGCGCTCGGGCTCGCGGTGACTCGCGCGCTGGCGAGCCTGGGAGCGCCGCTTGCCGGCGCGAGCCTGGCCGGCGCGCTCGCGTTCGTGTCACTCGCGGGGCTGGCGCGCGGCGGCCTCGGCCGGCTGGCGCTGGCCTCGGCGTGCGGTCTCGGCTTCTCGGCGCTGGCGGTGCTGGTGGGGCTGCCCTCGGCGCTGCTCGCAGCCCGGCCGCGCGCGGCGCGCGGGCAGTCGCTGTTGCGCGCCGGCGTCTTTGGCGGCGCGCTCGAGAGCGCGCTCGGCAAGCTCGATGGAATTCTGCGCGCCCGAGGGCGCCGTCTACGGGGGGCGCTCGTCGCGCTCGCGCTCACGGCGTTCGCCGCGGGCGGGCTGCGCGAGCTGCGCGCCGATGGCGCCGCCGCGCACTTCTGGCCGGTGCGCACGCCGCAGGGCGAGTCACTCGCCAGCGTGGCGCGCGACTTCGGCGGCGCGACTCCGGTGCGCGCGGTGCTGGATTCGGGCGCGCCCGGGGGCGCCGCGGAGCCGGCGTTCCTGGAGCGCGTCCTGGCCTTCGAGCACGCTGCGAACGCGCTGCCCGCGGTGGCCCACGCCGAGTCACTCGTCGACACCGCCGTAATGCCGGCGACGCGCGCACGCCACGACGACGACCCCGGTTTTTTCGTCGTGCCGGCCACGCGCGGCGAGGTGGAGGAGACCCTTGCGCTGTTCGCGCGCGAGTCACCGGAGGCGCTGGCCACGGGGCTCGACGGCACGCGCCGCTTCCTGGCCGTCGACTTACTCGTCGACGGCCGCGAGCCGGGAGCGCTGATCCAGGTCGCGAGCGCGCTCGCAGCGGCGGGCCGCGCTTCGTTCGGGCGCGATGACGCAGTGCGGCTCTACGGCGATGAGCTCGCGGCAGCGTCGGAGAGCGCGCCATTGGCGGCGAAAACGCTGTCGGGCGCGGGGATCGCGCTCGCCGTGCTCGCGCTCGTGGCCTCGCTCGTGCTCGAGAGCGCCGTGCTCGGCGCGCTGGCCGCGCTGCCGGCCGCGCTCGCGCTCGCGCTCGTGCTTGGCGCGATGGGCCGCTTCGGCCTGGCGCTCGACTCGGCGTCGGGCGCGCTGCCCGCGCTGATCTCTGCGGTCGCCGCACTGCCGGCACTCTTGTATCTGCACCGGGTGCGGGAGCTTGCCCGCGCCGGTGCGGAGCTCCACGTCGCCGTGTCGATTGCCCTGCGCGACGTCGGGCGGCCGATCGCCGAGGGAGCGCTGGCCAGTCTCTTCTTCCTGCTGCTCACGAGCTCCGCGCTGCCGCCGATTCGCGCACTGGGCGCGCTCGCTTGCGCGGGAAACCTCACGTCGACCTTGGCGGTGCTCGGCGTGCTGCCCGTCGTCTCACGCATCGTTCGGCCGCGGCCGTTGATCGCACGGAGCGACCTGGCCAGGGGGGAGACGCTTTCTTGTGTAGGGAGTGCGAGAACGCGCAGCAGAGAGTGACCGCAATCACGGTTCGAGGCATCTAAGGGACGCAACATCTTCCGTGCGTGGGGCGGGCGATGAAGGGAGCCCATCCCACCCGGTTCGAACTTCCGTGAGTCCGTCCGAAGTCAACCGACCCCCCTCTGAGGGCGCAGGCATGCGAATCCTGTCGAGGCTTCCAGAACGCCGAGCACCGATGGCCGCAGCTGCGGTGGGCGCAGCTGCTTTGCGGCGCGAGCGGGCGGCAGAGCTCGTCGACCGCGAGCGATCCGCTCGCCGGCCGATCCAGCTCGATCGGCCCGCAGCGATGGGCTCGCCGCGCGGAATCGCGCTGGCGATGGCCATGGGCGCAGTGATGTGGATCATCGGCATCGCGGCGGTGTTCATTTTCTGAGCGACTAGACCCGGGCGACGCGCAATGCGAGAGTGGGGCGCATGGTGTCCTCGCTCGCGCGCGAAGAGCGCCTGCGCCTGATGAAGTTCGTGTGCTCGGTGGCCTGGGCCGACCTCGAGGTCCATCCCGAGGAACGCGCGTTCGTGCGCCGGATGGTGAGCCGGCTCGGGCTCGACTCGGACGAGATCGCGCAGGTCGACTCCTGGCTGCAGGTGCCGCCCGCGATCGACGACGTCGACCCGACCGAGATCCCGCGCGAGCATCGCAAGCTGTTCCTCGACACGTTGCGCGAGCTGGTGCTCGCCGACGGCTCGGTCGACGAGCAGGAGCAGGCGAGCCTCGCGCTGCTCGAGGATCTCTTGGCGGCCGGCGCCTGACGCGCGCCGCGTAGGAGCAGACGATGGAGCTCTCGCACGTCTCGTTCGAGGAGCACGACTCGATCGCCACGCTGGCGTTCACGAAGCCGGAGCGGCGCAACCCACTTTCGCTCGAGGTGATGCTCGAGCTGCGCGACGCGCTGCGCGCGATCGGCGCCAGCAAGGCGCGCGGCGTCATTCTCGGCTCGACCGGGCCGGTGTACTGCGCCGGCCACGACTACGCGGACCTGGTGAACCGCGACCTTGCCGGCATGCGCCAGTTACTCGCCGTGTGCACCGAGCTGATGACCGCGCTGCAGGCAATTCCGCAGCCGGTGATCGCGCGCGTGCAGGGGCTCGCGACCGGCGCCGGCTGCCAGCTCGTGGCGGCGTGCGACCTGGCGATCGCCTCGCAGGACGCCGAGTTCCAGACACCCGGTGGCGCCGGCGGTCTGTTCTGCACCACGCCCATGGTGAGTGTCTCGCGCGCGGTCGGCCGCAAGCGCGCGCTCGAGCTGTTGTTCACGGGCGACAAGATCGACGCGCAGAGCGCGCTCGAGTGGGGGCTCGTGAATCGCGTGGTGCCGGCGGGCGAGCTCGAGTCCGCGACCGACGCGTTGATTCGCCGCGCCAGCCGCGGCAGCGCCTTCTCGAAGGGGCTGGGCAAGCAGGCCTACTACGCGCAGATCGACCTCGACCAGCCGAAGGCCTACGCCTACGCGATGGAGGTGATGGCGGCCAATGCCGTAGCCGAAGACGGCCAGGAGTCGATCCGCGCCTTCACCGAGAAGCGCCGGCCGCAGTGGAAGCCCTGAGTCACTCGCCGGTGGCGGCGATCCACAGGTAGGCGCGCTTGTTGTAGCGCCCGCTGAGCCGCGAGAAGAAGTCGGTCACCTGCATCAACACGCCGTACTTCGCGCGCAAGAGCTCGAGCCCGCGGGCGATCGCGGCCGAGTCCGAGACGATCCCCGCGCGCGCCTCGAGCCAGGGCCCGTGCACGCGCCCGCGCGCGTCGCAGGCGGCGATGCGCGCGCGCGGCGAGTTCCGCAGGCGCTTCACCTTGCCCGAGTCGGCCGCGGTGAACGCGAACAGCGCCTTGGCGTCGGACGCGAACCAGATCGGTGTCGCGACCTCGCGGCCGTCGCGCCGAAACGTCGCGAGTGACAGGTACCTCTCGCCTTCCAGCATGGGTCGGAGTGTATGCGAAGGCGCGGCCGGAAGCCTCTGATATCTTCCCGCGGGCGTGTACACACCCCGCGAGCTCGCCGAGTACGCCGCCTTCCGCAGCGCAGTCACCGCGCTGTCCGCGCTGCCGCTCGAGACCTCGCAGCGCCTGGCGGCGCGGGTGGCGCGCGCCTGGTTCGACCGCGGCGGAAAGCGCGTTCACTACGTGCTGACCAACCTGCGGATCGCGTTTCCCGAGCGCTCCGAGGACGAGCGCTATCAGATCGGCCGCGAGAGCTATGTGAGCTTCGCCTGGGGCCTGATCGACGTGGCGCGCGGCAGACACTGGACGGCGGAAGACGTGCGCGCGCGCGTCGAGGTCGAAGGCATGGAGATCGGTCAGGCGGTGATGGCGGCCGGGAAGGGCGCCGCCGCACTGACGCTTCACATCGGGAGCTTCGAGATCGTGCCGAAGGCGGCGCCGCTGTTCGGCTTCCCGCTGACCGTGATCGGCCGGCCGGTCGCCAACCGCCTGCTGCGCGCGGAGCTCTTGCGCCAGCGCCAGAGCACGGGCACGGAGATGCTCCTACACAAGGACGTGTTGCCCAAGATGCTGCGCGCCGTGAAGAAGGGCCGGCCCGTGGTGGTGCTGAACGACCAGTACGCGCGGCGCTCGCGCGGGGTGTTCGTGCCGTTCCTGGGAGTGCGCGCTTCGACCTCGCTGGGGCTGGCCGTACTGGCTTTGCGCTCGGGCGCGCCGGTGGTTCCCGCTTACACGATACGCGTCGGGCCGGACCACCATCGCTTGGTGATCCGGCCCCCGCTCGAGACACCGGATACGGGCGACCGCCGCAAGGATGCCGAGCTACTGACTGCTCGTGCGAACGAGGCGCTCGGGGAGATCATTCGAGCGCACCCGGAGCAATACATGTGGAGCCACCGCCGCTTCCGGCACAGCCCCGACTTGCCCGGCGACCCTTACGGCGGTCGCTAGCTGGCTGGGAGTCCGTCGCTCACTTCCAGGTCTGCGAAGCCGGGTCGAACACCCGCAGCTTCACGTCGCCCAAGGGCTGCACCAGCGCCGCGACGATCGTGTCGCCCTCGGTGTCGGTGAGATAGATGCCGCCCGCACCGCTGCCCCAGGCGGTGGGGTTGGACGGGTCCACGGGCACGCCGTGCTCCGAGAACGCGACCACCGTGCGGCCCGAAGCGGCGTCCACCGGGAAGGTGGCGCCGTTCACCGCGGTCTCGGCCACGGTCGCCGAGCGGATCAAGACGGAGTTGCTCGCGGCGAGTCCGACGGCGACTGCGGTCGACTTGCTCGATCCCTGGCTCGAGCCGGAGTCGTCCGAGCTCGAGTCGTCGGACGTATCGTCACTGCCGCTGCTGCCGCTACCCGAGCTGCCGCTGCCTGAGCCGGTCAGGCCGCCCACGATCGCGCCCGTCGTGTCGCCTACGGCCGCAACGGTGCCGGCGACGACGCTGCCCAGACCCGAGCTCGACGCCGACGCCACCGCGCCGACCGAAGCTGCATCGGGTGCGCGCACCGCCAGGTCCTCGGCCGGCATCGGCACGACCGGCGCCGGGGCGGAAGCCCCGGAAGAGCCGCTCGACGCGGTCGAGGTGTCGTACGGCTTCACCTTGTTGCAGGCACCCGACGGCAGGTTGAACTCCTGGGTCTGGTCGCCGGGCGTGATCGAGTAGCTGTGGTCCAGGTCGCGAACCTCGACCGCGACCGCGCCGCAGTTGCCGGCGCCGTCCGTGGTCGGGGCGTTGAAATAGACCAAGTGGGGCGTGCCCTCCGACACCGCGCGGGCGCGCGCATCGGACAGGAGCCCAGCCATCTGCGTGCCGCTGCTCTTGGTCTCCTGCGCGTCGCGCATACGCAGCATGTTCGGCACGGCCATCGCCAACAGGAAGCCCATGACCGCCACCGCGGTCATGACTTCGAGCAGCGTGAAACCGCTCTGATTCGTCGTCTTCCGCATCGCCAGATCTCCTCTCCCTACGGGAGCCTGGCCCCTCCAGCCGGGCGGTAGACATTCAGGTTTCGTGCCTCGGAATGCGCAGCCATTCCCGATTGAGTCACTGGAGCATGGATCTCCCGCAGTGTTTGCCGGTCTGCCGCGCGTGCTCGATCGGCTCGTGGGTGCGCAGCGTGTGAAGCGGATCACTCTTTCCAGGTGATCTACTCCACAGGGGGTGGAAGGGCGCTCCACACATCGGGAGCGTGCAGCCGCGCGGGAGTCCGCCTGCACTTCCGCTAGCATGCGCGCGTGATCCGCGCGCGTCCCGCATGCCTCGCGCAGCTCGTCCTGGTCCTACTGTGCAGCCTGCGGGCCGTTGCGCACGCGGGCGACGCGCCGGTCGTGATCCTGCTCTCCTGGGACGGGACGCGCTGGGACTATCCCAGCCGCGCGAGCTTTCCGGGGCTCGAGCGCATGGCGCGCGAGGGCGCGCACGCGCAGCGACTCACCCCGGTGTTCCCTTCGAGCACCTTCCCTAACCATGTATCCCTGGCGACCGGCACCTACGTCGATCGCCACGGCATCATCGACAACAGCTTCACGGACCGGCAAGGGAAGCGCTTCGACTACGGCAACGACGCGACCTGGCTCGAGGCCGAGCCGTTGTGGTCCGCCGCGGAACGCCAGGGCGTGCGCGCGGCGGTTTTCTTCTGGGTGGGCTCGGAGACGCCCTGGCACGGGCACGGCGCGAGCTATTCGAGGCTGCCGTTCGACACTCACGTGCAGGAGCGCGCGAAGGTCGAGCAGATCCTGGCCTGGCTCGACTTGCCGGCGAAGGAGCGCCCGCAGCTCGTGATGAGCTGGTGGCACGGCTGTGACTCGGTCGGGCACGAGCAGGGGCCGGGCTCGCCGGAGATCGCCGCGCAGCTCGCGCGCGAGGATCGCGAGCTCGGGCGGCTCTTGGCCGGGCTCGACGCGCGCAACGCCTGGAGTCATACGACCCTCTTGATCGCGAGCGACCACGGCATGGCCGAGATCCACGGCGCGGTCGACGCCGAGGGCGCGCTGCGTTCGGCCGACATCCGCGCGCGCGTCTCGATCTCGGGCGGGGAAGGGCAGGTCTATCTCGCCGACCGCGCCCAGCTCGCCGCCGCGCTGGCCGCGCTGGGCCAGGTGAAGGGGCTCAGCGCCTACGACAACGAGTCACTGCCGGCGCACCTGCGCAGCAACTACCCCGGCCGCAGCGGCGACATCGCACTCTTGGCGCACCCGCCCTGGATGCTCGGACATCCGCGGCTCGGCGAGGGCGTGCGCGCCTGGTGGAGCCGACTCATCGGCAGCGGCGTGGGCGCGCACGGCTTCGATCCGGCCCTGCCCGAGATGGGCGCGATCTTCTACGCGCTCGGCCGCGGCGTGCCCGCAGGCGCGCAGCTCGGCGAGGTGCGCGCGATCGACGTCGCGCCGACCGCCGCCGCGCTGCTCGGGATCGCTCCGCCCGCGCAGTCCGAGGGCAAGGCGCTGTTCGGGGCCGTGACTCAGACGGCGAGTGCAAGCGAAGCGCGCAGCGAGCGCTAGCGAGCGAAGGGCCGAAGCGCGCGGCCGCCCGCGCGCGTTACACGGCCTCGAACACCGAGGCGAAGCCCTGACCGCCGCCCACGCACATGGTCACGAGCCCGTAGCGCTTCTTGCGGCGCTTCAGCTCGCGCAGGATGTGCCCGGTGAGTCGCGAGCCGGTCATGCCGAAGGGATGGCCGATCGAGATCGAGCCGCCGTTCGGATTGAGCTTCTCGTCGGGAATGCCGAGCACGCGCTGCACCTGCAGCACCTGCGAGGCGAACGCCTCGTTCAGCTCGACCAGGTCGATGTCGTCGAGTGACATGCCCAGCCGCTTCAAGAGCTTCGGCACGGCGTAGATCGGCCCGATCCCCATCTCGTCGGGCTCGCAGCCCGCGACGGCCGAGCCCCGGTAGATGCCCATCGGCTCGAGCCCGAGCGCGCTGGCGCGGCTCGCCGACATGAGCAGCGTCGCGGAGGCGCCGTCCGAGAGCTGACTCGAGTTACCCGCGGTCACCGTGCCGCCCTCCGGCTTGAACGCCGGCGGCAGCTTGCGCAGGCCGTCGATCGTGGTGTCCGGGCGGTTGCACTCGTCGCGGTCGACGACGAAGTCCTCTTCCTTCGGCTCCTCGCCCTTCTTCTGCACCATGCGGCGCACCTTCATGGGCACGATCTCGTCGTCGAAGTAGCCGAGCTCCTGCGCGCGCGCGGTGCGCTGCTGACTCTTCAGCGCGTACTGGTCCTGGTCCTCGCGAGACACTTTGTAGCGCTCGGCCACGACCTCGGCGGTCGCGCCCATCGCCATGTACAGGCCCGGCGCCTTCTTCGCGGCCAGGGGATTCAACAGGCGCTTGGTGTTCTGCGAGCCGTCCTGCAGCATCGTGATCGTCTCGACGCCGGAGCCGATCGCGACGTCGACGCCCTCGTGGATGATCTGCTGCGCGGCCATCATGATCGCCTGCGAGCCCGACGAGCAGAAGCGATTCACCGTGGTCGCCGCGACCGACGTGGGCAGGTTCGCGAGAATCGTCGAGATGCGCGCGACGTTCATGCCCTGCGGGCCCTCGGGGATGCCGCAGCCCGCGATCACGTCGCCGACCTCGGCCTTGTCGACGCTCTTGTTGCGCTCGAACAGCTGCGCGATGCAGTGCGCGAGCTGATCGTCGGGCCGCGTCAGGTTGAACGAGCCTCGGTGCGCCTTGGCCAGCCCCGTGCGCACGCTGTCGATGATCACGGCCTCGCGAGACATTCCCGGTCCTCCGAGAGACGAGGGGTTCTAATCGCAGTCATCCTATCATTCGCTGTGGATGCAGCCACGGAGGATTCCCGTTTGGGCCCGCTCCAGCGTTGGTTCCTGTTCGCGGTGATCGGCGTTCACAAGGCGCTGTTCCGGCTCTCCGACGGGCGCGTCGGCGGGCGGCTCGGCGCGCAGCGCATCCTCTTGCTCACCACCACCGGGCGCAACAGCGGCCGTCCGCGCACCGTGCCGCTCACCTACTTCGAGGACGGCGAGCGGCTGGTGCTGATCGCGTCGGCGGGCGGCGCGCCGAGCGATCCGGCCTGGTGGAAGAACCTGCAGAAGCACCCGGAAGCGGTGGTGCAGATCGGCGCCGAGCACCGGCGCGTACGCGCGCGAATCGCATCCAGCGAGGAACGCGCGCGTCTGTGGCCGCGCGTGAAGCACGAGAACCCCGCGTACGCGGAGTACGAGCGGCGCACGACGCGCGCGATCCCGGTCGTCCTACTTGCGCCCTAGCGCTCGGCTATTCTCTGTGGTGTAGGGCCTTTGCAGGAGGAACCCCGAAATGCACGTCGGCATGGCAGCCATCTTCCAGAACCCCGAGCAGTCGCAGAGCGACCGCGACGTCTGGCGCAACGATCTGCGGCTCGCGCTGCTGGCCGAGTCACTCGGCTTCCAGTCACTCTGGGGGGTCGAGCACCACTTCACCGACTACACCATGTGTCCGGACGTGCTGCAGTATCTGACCTTCCTGGCGGGCGCGACCAAACAGGTGCAGCTCGGCTCGATGGTGGTGGTGCTGCCGTGGCACAACCCGATGCGGGTGGCGGAGCAGATCTCGGTGCTCGACCACGTCTCGAACGGCCGGCTGGTGCTGGGCCTGGGGCGCGGGCTGGGGCGCGTGGAGTTCGACGGCTTCGGCGTGCAGATGGACTCGAGCCGCGAGCGCTTCACCGAGTCGGCTGAGATGATTCTCACGGGGCTCGAGCGCGGCTACTGCGAGTACGACGGCAAAATCATCAGGCAGGTCCGCCGCGACATTCGCCCGAAGCCATTCAAGAGCTTCAAGGGCCGGAGCTACGCCGCGGCCGTGTCTCCCGAGTCGGGACCCGTGATCGCGAAGCTCGGCCTGGGCATGCTGATCATCCCGCAGAAGCCGTGGGAGGCGGTGACCGAGGAGCTGCGCAACTACAACGCCGTCTACCAACAGGTGAACGGGGTGCCGGCGCCGCCGAGCATCTGCGCGGGCTGGGTGTTCTGCGACGAAGACCTGGGCCGCGCCGAGGAGCTCGCGCGCAAGTACATCGGCGGCTACTGGCAGACCGTGCTGAAGCACTACGAGCTGCGCGGCGACCACCTGGCCAAGACCAAGGGCTACGAGTCGTACGCGCGCATGCAGGAGCTGGCCAGCGCGCCCGGCGGCGCCGACGCGATGATCGACTTCTTCCTCGGGCTCCAGGTCTGGGGTACGCCCGAGCGCTGCTACCAGACGATCGTCGACTCGCAGAAGCGGCTGGGCAGTGACCGCTTCGTGGGCGTGTTCAGCTACGCGGGCATGCCGGCCGCGGAGAGCGAGCGCAACATGCGCCTGTTCGCCAAGGCGGTGGTGCCCGAGCTGAACCGCTACGAGGTCTAGCGAGTCACTCGAAGCCGGTCTTGAGATACCGGCGCTCGACGCACAGCGGGCGGAAGCCGAGCGCCGCGTACATGTGCTTGGGCGTGTCGTTCGGACGTGCGCCGATCAGGACGGCGTGCGCGCCGCGCGCGCGGGCGTCGTCCACGCAGCGCGCGATCAGCGCCGTGCCGATGCCGCGGCCGCGGAAGTCACTGCGCGTGAACAGGTCCTCGACCTGGCCCACGCCGTTCTCGCCGGGCCAGGCCGAGAAGAAGGCGCAGTCGACGCCGTCCACGCGCGCCAGGAAGAACTGCACGTCCGGCGCCTTGACCCGCTTGGAAGTCACGAGCTGGCGAGTCACCGACTCGTCCCAGGGATCGTGGAAGCCCTTCTCCGCCTCCTCCTCGTGGTCGAGCCGGCAGAGGGCGTAGATCGTCTCCCAGTCCGCGTCGCTCTGGGCCTTGCGCAGATCGAGCTTCGGGCCCTGGGCGGCGAGCGCGCCCTCGAGCACCAGGATCACCTGCTCGTCCGCCTCGTAGCCCTCGAGCTGGAGCCGCGCCTCGAACTCCAGCGGCATCCCGGGATCCCACAGGTACAAGCGGTGGCCGAGGCCGCGGTACATCGAGTCAGCCGCCTCGAGCAGCGACTCGATCTCGTCCGGCGTGCGCGCGCGCACGTCGCAGATGAAGTTTGCGTCATAGACCACGGGCGTCCGCGCATCGCGCACGAGCTGCGCCAGCGGCTGCGTGCGCGTCTCGTGTCCGTGCGCGAGCCAGCCCGCGATCGTCGAGTAGGCGCGTACGAGCAGGTCGTCCGGATCGGCCATGAGGTCCGGCATGCTAGCGCATGGGGAGTGGCCCGATCGGTTATGCTGCGAAGCGTCGAGAAGAGGGGACACGAGCAATGCCGCATGCGATGGGTGTCCGGCGTCCCTTCGGCCTCGCCTACTGGCCGCTGCCCGAGGACGATCCCAAGGTCGCCATCCGCCGCGAGGACGTGAGGCTCGTCTCGCCCGACGGCGCGCTGGTGCGCGGCACGCTCTGGACCCCGCCCGTCGGCCAGCCCTGGAAGACGGCGATCGTGCTGTCTCACCCGCGCGGTGACTTCTCGGTCCACTACGCCTGCCCGCTGCTCGCCGCCGCCGGCTTCGCGGTGCTGGGGTTTGCCACCCGCTACATCAACAACGACATCGACTGCCTGCACGAGAACTGCGCGGTCGACGTGGAGACCGCGGTCGCCGAGATGAAGCGGCGCGGCGCGCACGCCGTGGTGCTGCTCGGCAACAGCGGCGGTGGCTCGCTGATGGCGCTGGCGCACGTCGAGCGCGGAGTCGGCGACGGCTGGATCGCGGTCGCGGCGCACCCCGGCGAGGGCGTGTTCATGAACAGCGTGATCGACCCGTCGGTGGCCGACGAGAGCGATCCCGAGTCGGTGATTCCCGAGCTCGACATGTACGACCCCGACAACGGCTGGCGGCCCTGGCCCGAGCCCTGTCACTACGACGGCGCATGGCTGGCGGGCTACCGAGAGGCGCAGCTCGCGCGCGTGGCGCGGCTGGACGCGATCGCGCGTGACTCGATCGCGTCGGCCGAGCACGCGGCGCGCTTCCAGAAGGGCATCGACAAGAAGTCCGACCCGCGCGGCTTCCGCTACTGGCGTCAGCGCGCAGTGCATGCGAAGTACCTGGTGATCTACCGGACGCTCGCCGACCCGGCTTATCTCGATCTCTCGATCGATCCCGACGACCGGCCGCTGGGCTCCTTGTTCGCCTTCCCCGATCCGCTCGACGGCAACTACGGCCGCTTCGGCCTGGCGCGCGTGATGAGCGCGCGCGGCTGGCTCTCGACCTGGTCGGGTCTCTCCTCGCACGCGCTGCTCGCAGACACCATGCCGCGCGTGAAGATCCCGTCGCTGATCCTGCACGCGACCGCGGACACGGAGATCCGGCTGAGTCACGCGCGCGCGATCCGCGACGCCTGCGCGGCGGAAGACCTCGAGTATCACGAGCTGAAGGGAGCGCCCCACTACCTGGAAGGCCGGCGCCCCGAGGCCATGGAGCTGTGCGCGAGCTGGCTGCGGGCGCGCTTCCCATGAGTCCGCCGAACCGGGAGCGACTCCCGCTGAGCCTGAAGCTGATCTACGGCGCTCCGAGCGTCGCGGGTGCCGCGATGGCGATCCCGGTCGCCATCCACGTGAATCCCTTTTATTCCGACACGGTGCTCGTGCCGCTGGCCTGGGTGGCGTTGGCGGCGGCGCTGGCGCGCATCTTCGATGCGATCATCGATCCGTTCGTCGGCTGGCTCTCCGACCACACCCACACGCGCTGGGGCCGGCGCCGGCCCTGGATCGCGATCGCGACGCCGGTCGCGGCGCTGGTGTTCGTGGCGCTGTTCACGCCGCCCACCTGGCTCTCCACTCCGGGCGCGGCGACCTGGTTCGGCGTGTGTCTGATGCTGTTCTTCATCCTGAACATGCTCTACGGCCTGCCGCACGCCGCGCTCGGGCCCGAGCTCACGCTCGACTACCACGAGCGCTCGACCTTGTTCTCGGTGCGCGAGGGCTTCGCGCTGGTGGGCACGCTGGTCGCGGCGATCGTGCCCGGCGTCCTGACCAAGGGCTTCGGACTGAGTCAGCGGGGCGCGTTCGCGGGCATGGCGCTCGGCTACGGCGTGCTGATGGTCGTGCTGTATTGGCTGCTCGTGATCCGCGTGCGCGAGCGGCCCGAGTTCGTGCAGCGCACCTCGAATCCGCTCGTGCCCGGAGTGAGACGCTCGCTGCGCAACCGGCCGTTCCTGGTGCTGTTCGTGTGCTACGCGGTCGCCAACATCCCGGGCGCGATTCCCGGGCTGTTGATGCCGTACTTCAACCGCTACGTGCTGAATCCGCCGCCGATCGCGCAGCCGACCGCCGACGGCTGGCTCACCATCTTCCTGGCGGCCTACTTCCTGTCGGGGCTCTTGTGTCTGCCGCTGTGGCTGGCGCTGGCGAAGCGCATCGGCAAGCTCAACGCCTGGCTCACCAGCTTCGTCATGGGGGTCTCCGGCGGGATCATGTTGTTCTTCCTGGGCCAGGGGCAGAACGTCGCCTGCCTGGTGGTGATCGTGTGGGCGGGGTCGAGCTTCGGCGCGGGGCTGTTCCTGCCGCCGGCGATCCAGGCCGACGTGATCGACTACGACGAGCTGCACACCGGCAAGCGCCGCGAAGCGCAGTATCTCGCGCTCTGGGGGCTGGTGCCGAAGTTCATCGTGATTCCCAGCGCTTCGCTGCCGCTGGCGCTCCTGGCCTGGCTCGGCTACCAGCCGAACCTGCCGCAGTCACCCGAGGTGGTGTTCGCGATCCGCGCGGTGTTCGCGCTGACTCCGGCCGCGTTCTCGATCGCGGCCTTCTTCATCGTCTGGCGCTTCCCGATCGACGAGAAGGTGCACCGCGCGATCCTCGAGGGCGTGGCCGCGCACGGGCGCGGCGAGCTCGCCGTCGACCCGCTCACCGGCCAGGTGCTGGCCCCGCCGGCGGGGCGCGACGTGGACGAGGAGACCAGCTGGTTCCTCGACTACTTCTCCGTGGGCGAGCTGAAACGCGTGCTCGCGCGCGGCGCGCGCGGAGCGCTCTCGGACGTGCTGCGGGTGGCCGCGCTGTCGCTGGCCACGGCGATCGTGCTGGGGCTGTGGGTCGCCAACGAGCTCTCCGCCACCGGCGGCAACCCCGGGCCGCTCGCGGTGATCGGGATCGTGATCGCGGGCTTTGCGCTGACCGTGTTCGTGTTCCACCTGTCGCGGATCGCGCCGGCGCTCCGGCTGCGCCGGGCGACTCCGCCCGACGACGTGATTCGCGCGCACCTCGCGCACGTGAACCAGGAGAGCGGCGCCGCGGTCACTCCGCAGCCCAAGGCCGCCGCGACTCACGCCTAGGTGCACGACTCACTGCGGCTGACCGTGGCGCGCGGCTTGCGCGGCTTCGCCGACGGCGCGGTCAGCGTGGTGCTGCCCGCCTACCTGCTCGGCATCGGCCTCTCCCAGGTCCAGGTGGGCGCGATCGCGACCGCCACGCTGGTCGGCAGCGCGCTGCTGACGCTTTGCGTGGGCCTGGCGGGCGGGCGCTTCGCCGCGCGCCAGGTGCTGCTCGCGTCGTGCGCGCTGCTTGCCCTCACCGGGCTCGGCTTCGCGAGTCAGACGGCGCTCGCGCCGCTGCTCCTGGTGGCGTTCGTCGGCACGATGAACCCGACCGCCGGCGACGTGTCGATCTTCCTGCCCACCGAGCAGGCGCTCCTGGCCGAGTCACCGGACGTGCGCGAGCGCACGGCGACCTTCGCCCGCTACAACGTGGCAGGCGCGCTGCTCGGCGCAGCCGGGTCACTCGCCGCCGGCCTGCCCGAGCTGGCGGCGCGCCGCTTCGGCGTGCCGCTCGACGCCGCGCTGCGCGCGGTGTTCGTGAGCTACGCAGCGGTAGCGCTGCCGCTGGTGGCCCTGTATCTCGGGCTGGGGTCGGGCGCCTCGGCGGCGCGGCCGAGCGCGGCGCGCGCGCCGCTGGCGCGCTCGCGCAAGGTGGTGCTGCGACTCACGGCGCTGTTCGCGATCGACTCGTTCGGCGGCGGCTTCGCCGTGCAGTCGATGCTGGCGCTCTGGCTGGCGCAGCGCTTCGGGCTGTCGCTCGCCGAGCTCGGCAGCTTCTTCTTCGCGGCCTCCACGCTGTCGGCGTTCTCGCAGTTCCTGTCGGCGCGGCTGGCGGCGCGGATCGGGCTGGTCGAGACGATGGTCTTCACTCACTTGCCCGCAAACCTGTTCCTGATCGCGAGCGTGTTCATGCCCACGGCGCCGCTCGCGCTGGGCTGTCTCCTGGTGCGCGGCGCGCTCTCGCAGATGGACGTGCCGGCCCGCCAGTCGTACGTGATGGCCGTGGTGCCGCCCGAGGAGCGCGCGGCCGCCGCCAGCGTCACCAACGTGCCGCGGGCGCTGGCCTCGGCGCTGGCGCCGCTCCTGACCGGGGCGATGCTGCAACACAGCTCGTTCGGCTGGCCGCTGATCTGCGCGGGGTCACTCAAGATCGCCTACGACCTGCTCCTGCTGTGGCAGTTCCGGGCGGTGCCGCCGCACGCGCTCGAGCCGCGTGCGAATTCCTAGCCCGCCGCGAAAGGGCTGCGATACGATCGCGACATGGCGGCGAAGAAGAAGTCAGCGGCGAAGAAGAAGGCGGTGAAGAAGAAGGCGGCCCCGGCGACGAAGGCCGCTCCGAAGAAGGCCACGAAGAAGGCGGCTCCGGCCCGCAAGCAGGCGGCGGGCAAAGCCAAACCGGCGAAGGCGAAAGCCGCAGCCGCGAAGCCGGCTCCGGCGAAGGCCGTGCCGCCGGCGCCTCGCCCCGCGGCGATCGCGAAGCCGGTCATGCCCGAGACACCGCCGCCGACGATTCCCGCGGGCGGCGGAGTCTCGGCTGCCGAGGTGAACCTGGGTCACATCGTCGCGCTGCGGCCGCGAACTCACACCGGGTTCAAGCCCGAGTCGTTCCAGGAGGCCAAGCGCGCGCTCGCCGACCAGCGCTTCGCGTCGATCGAAGAGGCGGCGCGCGCCGTGGCCGAGAAGGCGGTCGAGCTCAGCAACGAGAGCGGGAGCAACCGCTTCTAGTCACTGCGAACGCAGCTGCGGGTCCGAGGTCTCGCTGAGCTGGATCTCGGGGTGGCGCGCAAGCGCCCGGTCGACGTGCCAGAGACTCTCGGCCAGGAGCACCGCGCGGTGGTCGCGGTCCTCGACCAGCCGCATCGCGTCCGAGTAGCGCAGCACGTCGGCGTCGTAGCTGCCGTGCACCCAGCGCGCGATCTTGTAGGGCAGGGGAGTGAGTCGCAGCTCGACGCCGTACTCCGACTCCATGCGGTGCACGAGCACGTCGAACTGCAACGGGCCCACCACGCCCAGGATCTGCGCCGCCGTGCCGCTGCCGGGGTCGGTGAAAACCTGCACCGCGCCCTCTTGCGCGAGCTGCTCGAGGCCCCTGGCCAGCGCCTTGCGGCGCTCGACCTTGGCCACCTCGACCCGTCGGAAGTGCTCGGGCGAGAAGGTGGGCACGCCCGCGAAGGCGATCCGGCCACTCTTCGAGAGTGTGTCGCCGATGCGAAACACTCCGGGATCGAACAGCCCGACCACGTCGCCGGGAAAGGCCTCGTCGACCTCCTCGCGGCCTTGACCCATGAGCAGCGTCGAGTGCGCCAGCCGCACCGGCTTCTGCGTGCGCGCAAGCAGCGCGTCCTCGCCGCGCACGAAGCGCCCCGAGCAGATGCGCAGGAAGGCGACGCGGTCGCGGTGGTCCGGATCCATGTTCGCCTGGATCTTGAACACGAAGCCCGAGAACTCGTCGCGCACGGGATCGACCGCCCCGGCCGCCGTCTCGCGCGGGCCAGGCGCGGGCGCGAGCTCGAGGAAGCGCTCCAGGAAGGGCAGCACGCCGTAGTTGGTGAGGGCGCTGCCGAAGAACATCGGTGTCTGCCTGCCGGCGCGCAGCTCGAGCGGCGCGAACTTCGCGCCGGCGCCGTCGAGCAGCTCGAGTGACTCGCGCAGCGCCGCGCTCTCGGGCGGGCCCGCGACCTCGCGCTGCTCGACCAGCGTCGTGCCGTGCTTGCCGCCCGAGAAGTAGAGCGCGCGCCGGCCGAGCCGGTCGTACACGCCGGCGAAGTCACTCCCCGATCCGATCGGCCAGTTGAGCGGGATGGCGTCGATGCGCAGCACTTCCTCGATCTCGGCCATCAGGTCGAGCGGGTCGCGGCCGTGGCGGTCCAGCTTGTTCACGAACGTGAAGATCGGGATGCGACGCAGGCGACAGACTTCGAAGAGCTTGCGCGTCTGCGCCTCCACGCCCTTGGCCGCGTCGATCAACATGACCGCCGAATCCGCCGCCAGGAGCGTCCGGTAAGTGTCCTCGCTGAAGTCCTTGTGACCGGGAGTGTCGAGGATGTTCACGCGGAAGTTCGTTCCCGCGTGCAACCAGTCGAAGTGCATGACGGAGCTGGAGACCGAGATCCCGCGCTGCTTCTCCAGCTCGAGCCAGTCGCTGGTGGCGTAGCGCGCCGCGCGTTGGGCACGCACCGCGCCCGCCTCGCGCACTGCGCCGCCGAACAAGAGCAGCTTCTCGGTCAGCGTGGTCTTGCCGGCGTCGGGGTGCGAGATGATCGCGAACGTGCGGCGCCGCTCGACTTCGCTTGCGATGCGTCGTTCGCCGCCTTCCATGGACGCGTTTGGATACCGGAAAGCCTCGCCCGATCAAGGCCTTCGGCGCCGGCACCGATCCTGGACGGTGATGCGCGGGGCGCTCGGCTGGGTGGAATTCGTGGATCGCTGGGTGCCGGAACCACTGCACCGCGGCGACCCCGGCGTGCGCCGGCGCGCGCGCGTGATCGTGTTCAACGTCACGGTCATGGTGACTTACTCGCTGGTGCGGATCGTGATCGAGCTGGCGCTCGAGCCGTTCGCTGCCGCCTGGCGGGGCGTGATCCCGCTGGCCTTCGGCTGCGGCGCGGGCGTGGGACTCACGGCCTGGCTGTGGCGCCGCGGAGACGCCGAGCGGGCGGCGCGCGCGGGCATGTGGCTGGTGGCCGCCGTCGCGGTCGCGTTCACGCTGGCCAAGGGCGGGATGCGCTCGCCGGGGCTGCCCTGGTTCGTGGTGATTCCGGTGTTGGCGCGCGCCTGCGCCGGCAGTCGCGCCGTAGTCACGAGCACTGGGCTGGTCGCGGCGTTCCTCGTCGGCTGCTCGCTCTTCGACCTGTTCGGCGTCGAGCTGCCCGGCGGGCCGACCGGCGTGCAGCTCTCGGTCGAGAGACTCGTGGCGCTGCTCGCGGCCACCGTGCTGTGCGGCGGCCTGGTCTACATGCACGGCATCTTCGAAGAGGAGGCGCAGCGGGCGCTGGTCGCCGCGCGCGACGCCGCGACCTCGGCCAGCCGCGCCAAGAGTCTGTTCGTGGCCAACGTGAGTCACGAGATCCGCACGCCGATGACCGCGATCCTCGGCTACACTGACGTGCTGGCCGAGGCCGACCTGTCCGAGGCCGAGCGCCGCGAGGCGATCGAGACGCTGCGCCGCAACGGCCACCACCTGCTGGCGCTGATCAACGACATGCTCGACCTGTCGAAGATCGAGGCCGGCGGGCTCGAGGTGCGGTGCAGCGAGACCTCGCCGATCTCGGTCGCGCAGCACGTAGTGGCGCTATTGCGCGAGCGCGCGCGCTCCAAGGGGCTCCTGCTCGAGCTCGAGGTCGGCGGCGACCTGCCGGACCGGATCTGGAGCGACGCGCTGCGCGTGCAGCAGATCCTGGTGAACCTGATCGGGAACGCGATCAAGTTCACGGAGCGGGGCGGGGTGCGCCTTCTGGTGTCACACCAGGCGGTGTCGGGCACGCCCGGCGAGATCGTCTTCGACGTGATCGACTCGGGCATCGGGATCGCGGCGGGCGATCGCGAGCGCGTGTTCGCGCCCTTCTCGCAGGCCGACCCCTCCGAGTCGCGCCGCTACGGCGGCACGGGCCTGGGGCTGGCGATCTCGCTGGGCCTGGCCGAGCAGCTCGGCGGCAAGCTCGAGCTCGAGAGCGAACTGGGCCGTGGCTCGACCTTCCGCCTGCGGCTGCCGGTGGGCGCCCCGGAGGGCGCGCAGCGCGGCGCGCCGCCGCCGATCGACTCCGAGATGGTGACGCGTGAGAGCACGCCGCAGCTCGCTCGCGCGGCGCTGCGCGGGCGCGTGCTGGTGGCCGAGGACGGCGTCGACAACCAGCGCCTGATCGAGAGACTCCTGTCGCGCGTGGGCCTCGAGCTCGAGTTCGCCTCGGACGGCCGCGCGGCGATCGACCAGGCGCTCGCCGCCGAGCACCAGGGCCGCCCGTTCGGGGCGGTGCTCATGGACATGCAGATGCCCGAGATCGACGGCTACGCCGCGACTCAGGCGCTGCGCGACGCCGGCTTCGCGCGCCCGATCATCGCGCTCTCGGCACACGCCATGACCGAGGACCGCGAGCGCTGTCTGGCCTGCGGCTGCGACGCGTTCGCGGCCAAGCCGATCGACCGCCGCGCGTTGCTCGACCTGCTCGCGGAATACCTCGCGAAGCCCTAACTGTCTCGCGCGAAGGGGGAACGCGAAGTGAGATTGTCGGGGAAGGTCGCGCTGATCACGGGCGCCGGCAGCGGCATCGGCCGAGAGACCGCGCTCTTGTTCGCGAGCGAGGGCGCCAAGGTCGTGGTGGCGGACGTGAACGCGGAAGCCGGCGAGCGCACCGTGGCGCAGCTCCGGAAGGCGGGCGGCCACGCCATCGCGGTGCGCGCCGACGTCTCGAAGGGCGCCGAGGCCAAAGCCATGGTCGACGCCGCGGAGCGCGAGTTCGGCCGGCTCGACGTGTTGATGAACAACGCCGGTATCTCGCACATCGACGACAACGGTGCGGTCGACACCGAAGAAGCGGTCTGGGACCTGACCATGGCGATCAACGTGCGCGGCGTGTTCCTGGGCTGCAAGCACGGCATCCCCGCGCTGCGCCGCGCCGGCGGCGGCTCGATCATCAACGTGGCCTCGTTCGTTGCGATCCTCGGCGCGGCCACGCCGCAGCTCGCCTACACCTCGAGCAAGGGCGCGGTGCTGGCCATGTCGCGCGAGCTGGCCGCGATCCACGCGCGCGAGAAGATCCGCGTGAACGCGCTCTGTCCCGGCCCGCTGCGCACGGAGCTCTTGATGAAGTATCTCGACACCGAGGCCAAGCGCCAGCGCCGGCTGGTGCACATTCCGATGGGCCGTTTCGGCGAAGCGATCGAGATCGCGCGCGCCGCGCTCTGGCTCGCCTCGGACGAATCGTCGTTCACCACCGGCGCGACCTTCCTCGTCGACGGCGGGATCACCGCGGCCTATACCACCCCGGAGTGAGTTACTGGCTGCAAGCCTCGCGCAGCGAGGCGCGCAGCGAGCCGAAGGCGAGCGAAGGGTGGGTGCGCGCGGCCGCCCGCGCGCGGGTCCCACTCAGTCACGGCTTATAGGCGACGCAGTCGATCTCTACGAAGGCACCCAGCGCGAGCGCCGAGCAGCCCACCGTGATGCGCGCCGGCGGCTCGTTCGGGAAGTACTCGAGATAGACCTCGTTCATCTCGCCGAAGCGCGCCATGTCGGTGACGAAGACGTTCACCTTGACCACGTCGGCGAGGTCGGCGCCTGCGCCGCGCAGGATCGCGCGGATGTTCTCGAGCGTCTGGCGCGTCTCGGCCTTGGCGCCGCCCGGCACGAGCTCGAACCTCTCGCCTTTCGTGCCGAGCGTTCCGGCCACGAAGATGAAGCCGCCCGCGCGCGTGGCGTGCGAGAAGGCCTTCAGCTTGCCCAGCCCCGGAACGTTCAGCTTCTGGATTTCTGCCATGGAGACGCGATGATACCATCGCTCACATGAAGCTCGCCGGAGTGCACCACGTCTCTCTGAACGTCGACGACGCCGAGAAAGCCGCGCGTTTCTACATCGACGTGCTCGGGCTCGAAGAGATGCCGCGCCCGGACCTCGGCTTCCCCGGTTACTGGCTGCGCACGGGCCATCAGGAGGTCCACCTGATCGAGGTGAAGGACCACCGCGTGCCGGGGGGCGAGCACTTCGCGTTTCGCGTCGACGACGTGGACGCGACTTGCCGCGAGCTGGAGGCGCGCGGCGTGAAGGTGAGTCGGCCGATGAACGTGCCCGGCGCCGGCCGACAGGCCTTCCTGCGCGACCCCGCCGGGAACCTGCTCGAGCTGAACCAGCCGCGCCAGGAGCTGCGATGACCCGAGTGACTCGCTCTGGCCTCGCGCTGGCGCTCGCGCTCGCCTTCGCGAGCGCGGCCTCGGCGCACGCGATCCTGGTCGGCTCGCAGCCGAAGGAGGCCTCGGAAGTCACGGGCCCCGACGTGCAGGTGTCGCTCGAGTTCAACAGCCGCATCGACGCGTCGCGCTCGACGCTCACGCTGCTGCCGGGCGGCGCGAACGCGGGCGATCTGGCGCCGGTCGGCGCCGGCGGCCCCGAGGAGCTGTCGCTCGCCAGCAGCGAGGCGCCCAACAAGCTCGAGGCGACGGCGAGCGGCCTGGCGCCCGGGACCTACCGGCTGCTCTGGCAGGTGTTGTCGGTCGACGGTCACGTGTCGCGCGGGAACGTGACCTTCAAAGTCCGCGCGCCGTAGCGGCGGTTCGTTGGCGCTGTTCGTCGACTTCTTCGGCTATCTCTCGGTGGTGCTGCGCGGCTGCACCCTGGCCGCGCAAGCGCTGGCGATCGGCGGCGTCGCGTTCCTGCTCTGCGTCGCCCGACCGCGCGCGCCGCGGCTCGGCGAGGCGGGTCACGCCATGCTGCGGCGCTGCCGGCTCGGCATCGTGGCGGCCTCGCTCGGCCTCGCGCTGTTCGCGCTCTTGTCACTGGGCTCCGATCTCGCGGCGCTGATCGAGATCCTCGGGCTCGAGCGCGCCGACCCGCTGCACGCCGACTTCGTGCGCGCCGGCATGGCGCAAGCGGGCTCCGCGCTCGTGCTCGCGGCGCTGGTCACCTTCCTGCCGCGGCCGCCCGCGGCGCTGCTCGTGCTGCCCGCGCTGGGCATGCTCGCCGGCTCGACCGCGACGAGTCACGCGGCCGCGCGCCTGGAGCACCAGTGGCTGCTGAGCGCGGTGACCTTCCTGCACGAGGGCGCGGCTTGCACCTGGGTGGGCGCGCTGCCCTATCTGCTCGCGAGTCTGTCGCTGCCGATCGAGGGCAAGGAGCTCCACCCGCTGGGCCGGCGCTTCCACGGGCTGGCGACGGTGAGCGTGGGCACGCTCTTCGCGGGCGCGGCGGCGCTCTCGTATGCCTACGTGGGCGCGCTGGACGGCTTCTACGGCACGGCGTACGGAGTGATGGTGGGCGTGAAGGCGGCCATGGCGTTCACGCTCCTGGGGCTGGGCTATTTCAACTCGCGCCGGATCGAGGCGCTGAAGGACGACCCCGAGGGCCCCTTGCTCGCCCTGCGGCGCTTCACCGAGGTGGAGATCGGAATCGGAGTCACCGTGTTCCTCGCCACCGCCTCGCTGATCTCGGTGCCGCCGGCGGTCGATCTGCGCGAGAACCGACTGACGCTGGCCGAGCTGGGCGCGCGCATGACGCCGACCTGGCCGCGCTTCACCAGCCCCGACCACGAGTCTTTGGCGCTGCAGGTGCTGCAGAAGAAGCTCGACGCCGACGCCGCGGCGCGTGGCCAGCAGGCCGCGCCCGCGTACGTGCCGGGCGCCGGCATGCCGCCGCCCTACAAGGCGGAGGACGTGGCCTGGTCGGAGTACAACCACCACTGGGCGGGCGTGTTCGTGCTGGCGATCGGGCTGCTGGCGCTCTACGAGCGCATCTTCCGCGCGCGCTGGGCGCGCAGCTGGCCGCTGCTGTTCGCGGGGCTCGCGGTGTTCCTGCTGATCCGCTCGGACCCGGAGGCCTGGCCGATGGGCAGTATCTCGTTCTGGGCCAGCTTCCGTGAGCCCGAGGTGGCGCAGCACCGCATCTTCATGGCGCTGATCACGGTCTTCGCCTTCTTCGAATGGGGCGTGCGCACCGGCCGCACCCGTTCGCCGCGGGCGGCGCTGGTGCTGCCGCTCTTGTGCGCGCTGGGCGGGGCGCTCCTGCTGACTCACTCGCACGCGCTCGGCAACGTGAAGGAAGAGCTTCTGATCGAGTACACGCACGCGCCGCTCGCGCTCCTGGGCGTGGCGGCCGGCTGGTCGCGCTGGCTCGAAGTCCGGCTGCCCGGCAGCCCCGCGGCCCGGCGCGCTTCGTGGATCTGGCCGACCGCCTTCGCTCTGGTGGGTCTGCTGCTGATCCTGTACCGCGAAGCCTGAACGGACTTCTGTGCAATCGACAACGCGGCATCGCGGGTGCCGCGGGCCACGTCCAAGTCGGCAAAGGAGTCAGCCATGACTTGGAGATCGATTGCAGTCTGTGCAGCGCTGGCCGCGCTCTCACTCGCGGCCGGTCCGGCCGACCAGCCGGGTCTGTGGATCGAGCGTTCGACCGCGTCCTTCTGGCCCTCCGACGCCGTCGCAGCGGACGCCAGGTTGGTCACTCACGACGTGCTGGGCACCGGGCTCGACACCCAGATGCAACTGGTTCGGGTCAAGCAGGGCGCGGAGGTGCGGACCCAGATCCGGGTGCTCCGGCCGGAGAAGGCCGCCGGAACCGTGTACGAGGTGTACTCGAGCCCGCGCCAACCGGTGGAGCGCGTGGTCTATTCCCCCACCTTCGAGCGCACGCGCGACGTCTCGGGCTCGCGCCGGCACGACTCGTTCCTGGCCAGTGAGTTCTCGTACGAGGACCTCGAGCTCACGGCTCCCGGCGAGTCCCAATGGGTGAGCAGCGACCGCGTGCTGCGCGGCGGCCGTGAGCTGGTCCGGGTGACGAGCGAGCCGTCGTCGTTCTACTCGCGCGTCGAGATGCTGATCGACCCGAAGTCGGGCCTGCCGGTGTCCACCACCTACTTCGACAACGGCGGCAAGCCGTTCAAGGTGGAGACGTTCGACGCGGTACGCGACGTGAACGGTCACCCGCTGCCGACTCACATCGAGATGCGCGACGTCCAGAACGGCGAGAAGAGCGACCTGTATCTCACGGACGTGAAGCTCGACGCCAAGGTCGACCCGAAGGTCTTCGACGAGTCGCCGAACCAGGCGCGGCGGCAGGCCCAGGCTCGCGCGCAGACCCGCTAGACGCCAGCCTGCCATCGCCCCGCAAGTGGCGTGCCGAGCGGCCGATAAGGCCGGCGGAGGTCGGCACATGCGCGGATGGATCGCTCTTCTGCTCGGCGTCGTGGCCCTGGGCTGCGCCACTCAGCCGGTGCTCACGCCCGACTCACGCTTCGCGGCGAACGACGGCCTGGTCGTGCTGCGGGTCGTCTCCAACCTGGAGTACCCCGGCTGGTACCGACTCACGCTGAAGGCCGACGGCAGCACGGACTCGTTCCAGCTGAACCCCGTGCCTTACGCGGTGCAGGGCTCGTACGTGTTCGCGGCGCTGCTGCCGCAGGGCCTGTACACGCCCGATCAGCTGCTCGGGGGCCGCAACGAGGGCAGCTACGTCTACCAGGTGACCGCGCCGCTCACGACTCAGCTGGGCACGTTCCGCGTCGAGCCGGGTCGGGTCACGAATCTGGGCACGCTCGTGTACCAGCCAGGGACCAAGCTCGACAAGCAGGGGAGTCAGTTCTGGGTCGCGCTCGATCCGACGCCGGCACCCGCCCGCGAGCTGTTGCGCGCGCACTACGCGAACCTGGCCGAAGCGGTGAGCGGGAAGCCCGAGCTCGGCTGGGCGAGTCAGCGCGCGGTCGCGGAGCGGCCGGCGATCCTCTCGGCGGCGCGGGCCAGCGCGCGCGCGCTGAACGGCGCCGTGGTGACTCCCGGCAACACCGTGTACGCCGGCGGACGCCTGGGCCAGGTGTTCGTGGGGCCCGAGCTCGGCAGCCGCTGGCTGCGCTTGGACACCGGCTCGGTCCACGAGCTGCTGTGCGTGCTGCCGCTCGGAGACGGGCGCATCCTGGCGGGTGGCGAAGAGGGACTCCTCGTCTACTCACAGGACGGTGGCAAGGCCTGGCGCCCAGTGGCGCTGGCGCATCCCAACGAGATGGTCAGCTATCTCGCGGCCGCACCCGACCGGACGTTGTATCTCGTGGCGGAGTCCGAGACGGACACCGTGATCTACACCAGCAGCGATCCCGCGGCCGGCTGGCACGAGCTGAAACGGTTCGGGCCGCTGCCGGAGGGAAGCCTGTGGTGGGGGCCGCAGAGCTGGAAGGAGAAGCGGACGCCCTCGGGTGCGACGTTGCGCGCGCAGCCGTACGCGCTCACTGCGCGCGCGCTCTTCGTGCTGCGCCAGCCGAAGACGATCTACCGCTACGATCTCCAGGAGCGGCGCTGGGACGAGTCCGACAGCGCGCCCGCCCCGATCTTCTCGATCGAGACCACCGGCGACGGCTACCTGTTCGCGATCCCGGTCGGCGGGCTCAAGATGTTCGGGTCCCCCGACGGCGGGAAGACCTGGCAGAGCCGCGAGTATTTCGCGCTGCACGTGCCGCCCGCGTTCGCCGACCGCGACCACGGCTACATGGCCGCGCTGCCGTACGGACTCACCCAGAGCTGGCGCACGATGAAGACCACGGACGGCGGCTCGAGCTGGACCGAATCGGGAAAGCTGCCTGCGAACACCTATGCCGAGCGGCTGGTGCTCGATCCGAGCGGCAAGAAGCTGATCGCACTGACTCCCTCGCATCAGCTCTACGTGAGCAGCGACGATGGTCAGACCTGGCTGGGACCGCGCTAGCTCGCCCTTCCGGAGCCCGCCCCGAGCACGGCGCGAGCCGAGCGCCGCAAGAGCGTCACGAAGGCACGCGACAGCTCCGTCTCACGTCCGCCGCGCCGGCGGACCAATACGACGGGCTGGTGCGGCTCTGGATCTCGGACGCGCAGCGCGCACAGCCGGCCCTGGCGCAGCTCCTCGCGGAACGCGCTCTCGGGCAGCAGGGCGACGCCCAGGCCCGCCTCGGCGAGGCGCTTCTGGGCGGTGAGGCTGTCGACGGTGCTGAGCTTGGGACGCGCGATCCCGGCGGCCGCGAGCCGGCGCTCGAGTGAGGCCTCGGGGTTGCGCCGGTCCGCGGGGAAGCCGAGCCAGGCGTCTTCGGCCAGCGCGCGCAGCGCGATGCTGCGCCGCCGTGCCAGCGGGTGAGCGGGCGCAACCACCACCCACAGCCGCTCGACGCCGAGCAGGAGTGACTCGAGCTTGGGATCCGGATCGGGGAAGTAACGCAGACCGAGCTGGGCCTCGCCGCGTCGCACCAGCGCGCTGACCTCCTGGCTGTTGGCCGTGCGCAGCTCGATCGCGGCGCCCCGGAAGCGACGGCGTGCAGCCCGAATCACGGACACGATGCCGGAGTCCGCCAGCGACCCCACCACCGCGAGCCGCAGGCTCTGCGCGCCGGACGCGGCGCAGCGCTCGCTCACCGTGCGCACGCCGTCGCGCAGCGCGGCCAGCGCCGCCTCCGCGTGGGGCAGGAAGGCGGCACCTGCGGGGGTCAGGCGGACGCGGCGGCCCACTCGCTCGAACAGCTCGGCGCCCAGCTTCCCTTCGAGCAGTCGGATTCGCCGGCTGATCGCCGGCTGCGAGCGGTGCAACGCCCGCGATGCCGCGGTGAAGCCGGAGCCACCCGCGATGGCGACGAAGGAGGCCACCTCGTCCAGCGTGAGATCCATCCGCTTTCCAAATGATGAGCAATTGAACTATGCATTGGACGAATCGATCTGGCGAGCCGAAGCTGGGCTCCATGGACACACAAGCCGCCCGCGCCGCCCGCTTCCGAGCCTTGCACGAACGACCCGAGCCCCTGTTGCTCCCCAATCCCTGGGACGCGGGCAGTGCCCGTCTGCTGGCCCACCTGGGCTTCGAGGCGCTGGCCAGCACGAGCCTCGGCGTGGCGAACGCGCTGGGAAAGAAGCGCGCCAGCGCCGCCGAGCTGCTCGAGAACGTGCGCGCGCTGTGCGCGGCGACGGAGCTACCCGTGAACGCCGACCTCGAGAACGGCTATGCCGCAGCGCCGCTCGCAGCCGCCGCGCTGATCCGCCAGGCGCACGATTGTGGCGCCGTGGGCGCCTCGATCGAAGATGCGACGGGCGAGCCGCACCAGCCGATCTACGACTTCGCGCTCGCGGTCGAGCGCGTGCACGCCGCGGTCGAGCTCGCGCACTCACTCCCGGTCCCGGTGCTGCTCACCGCGCGCGCGGAGAACCTGCTCTACGGCGCGGGCGATCTGGACGACACCCTGCGCCGCCTGCAGGCCTTCGAGAAGGTCGGCGCCGACGTGCTCTACGCGCCGGGCCTGCGCACGCGCGACGAGATCCGCTCCGCGGTGCAGGCAGTGAGTCGCCCGCTGAACGTGGTGATGGGCTTCGCCGATCCGTCGCTCACGCTCGCCGACCTGCGCGAGCTGGGCGTGCGGCGGATCAGTGTCGGCGGCGCGCTCTCGCGGCTCGCGCTGCGGGCCTTTCTCGATGGCGCGCGCCAGATGCGCGAGGGGCGCTTTCAGTGGGTGAAGGAGATGGCGCCGCTCGGCGAGCTCTGGCCCGCGTTCACGTGAGAAGGGCCGCGCCTCTCGCGAGGCGCGGCCCCAGACGAGCGAGAGTCTTTCGAAGAGCTCAGCGAATCATGTGCGCCACGTCGTTGTTCAACGCCTTCACCTGATCGGCCGTGACCTCGACGAACTCGGGGCTTGGCTGAGTCAGGTCGGCGAAGGTGATCGCCGCCGCGTCCTGCGCGGTGCAGAACACCTGCTCGACCTCGTGGGTGCGCACGGTGACCAACAGGTTCCCGTTGTTCTTCGAGAAGAAGCGCACCAGGAACTCGAAGCCGCGCGCCGACGGATCCTGCACGGCTTCCAGCGTGCAGAAGCCGGCCTGGCCGGTGACGTTCGCGGTGGGCAGGCCGGTCTTGGCGTGGCGCCCGGTCACGGGCGACAGCACGGGCACGTTGTTCGTGTCCTTGTCGATCGTGCCGAAGACCAGCGCATCGCGACCGGGGCCGCCGTCGAACAAGTCACTGCCGTCGCCGCCCTGCCAGATCGCCACGTCGTTGCCGGAGCCGCCGATCTGGACGTCGCTGTTGGGCTGCTGGCCGCGCTCGATGCCACCGATCATCACGTCGTTGCCCGGCCCGCCCAGCAGCACGTCGCTGCCCAGCATGCCGATCAGGATGTCGTCGCCGGGGCCGCCGAACAGCACGTCGGTGTCGTTCAGGCTCTGGTTCGCGGCGGTGCCCGCGGGCTGGATCTCGGGATCGTTCGGGTTGTCGTCGTCGAGCCCGATCAGCACGTCGGCCCGCGCGGTGCCGAACACTTCGGCAGCGCGTGAGTGCAGGGGGCAGAGCGCGAGAAACGAGGCGAGGATGATGGCCATCCAAACGGACTTGGACATTTCGTCTCCAGGGTGAGGCCGGGTGGGTCGTCTGACTCGATCCCGGCGCGGTTTGCGTTCACGCAGAGACCACGTCCCGGTCGCGGAGATGGATTGTGAAGCACTCCACTGCGCCGCCGTTCGCGAACCGCTTCCCTTCGAGTCATCGGAAGAGAAGGGAGGTCCGAGTCCGATGGTCACGCTACAGCTCGTGCTGCTCTACGCGCGTCACGCCAAGCTCGTGTCGAGGGTCGCCCTGGCCATGCTCCGCGAGCGCGTTGAAGGGTTCGGTCCCTTCGAGATACGCTCTCACGGGTGAACGGGCGCCCCTTCACCGTCGACCTGCACGGGCACATGCTCGTGCCCGCCGTCGAGAGACTCGTCGCGGCCCGGCCCGAGAAGCAGGCCGAGCCGGAGCTCCAGCTCCGCACCATGGGCCGCGCCTCGGTCGAGCACAACGCGCGCGTGATGATTCCCGCGATCGGCGCGAAGCTCGTGCGAGTGGAGACGCGGATCGCCGAGCTCGATCGCCTGGGCATCGACGTGCAGGTCGTGAGTCCCGCGCCGAACCAGTACTACTACTGGGCCGACCGCGAGCTCGCGAGCGAGCTGGTGCGCGTGCAGAACGAGGCGATCGCGGAGGCGTGTGCGAGTCATCCGACGCGGCTGCGCGGGCTCGGCAACGTGGCGCTGCAGCACGGCGAGCTCGCCGCCGACCAGCTCGAGCACGCGCTGCGCCGGCTGGGGCTCGCGGGGGTCGAGATCTCCACCCAGGTGAACGGCCTCGAGCTGTGCGACGAGAAGCTCGAGCGCTTCTGGGCGCGCGCCGAGTCACTGGGCGCGCTGGTCTTCATCCACCCGTTCGGCACTTCGCTCGGCGAGCGCGCGCAGCGCTTCTATCTGTCGAACCTGGTCGGAAACCCGGCCGAGACCGCGCTCGCGCTCTCGTTCCTGATCTTCGGCGGCACGCTCGACCGCCACCCCGGGGTGAAGATCCTGGCCGCGCACGGCGGCGGCTACCTGCCGACCTACGCCAGCCGCTCGGACCACGGCTGGAACGTGCGCCCCGAGGCGCGCACCTGCCGCGAGCCGCCCAGTCACTACCTGCGCCGGCTGTTCTTCGACAGCCTGGTGTACGAGCCCGAGGCGCTGCGCCGCCTGATCGACGCGGTGGGCGCGAGTCAGGTGGTGATCGGCACGGACTACCCGTTCGACATGGGTCACTACGAGATCGAGGCGCTGCTCGCGCGCGTGCCGGGGCTCGGTGACGCCGAGCGCGAGGCGATCCGGGGCGGCAACGCGCGCAAGCTGCTCGGGCTCTAGAGTGCGCCCGAAGCTCGCCTGGGCGTGGGTGCTGCCGGCGGTCGCGGCCGAATTGTTTCTCGAGTATCTCGCGAGCGGGCCCCTGACCTACGGCTACATGAGCGACGAGTTCTACTACCTGGACTGCGTG
Source organism: Myxococcota bacterium (assembly GCA_035498875.1). GTDB lineage: Bacteria > Myxococcota_A > UBA9160 > SZUA-336 > SZUA-336 > VGRW01. The sequence goes on along the minus strand of DATJZP010000020.1, from coordinate 13,372 downwards.
CGCCACCTGGCCTGGGGCTATGTCGACCACCCGCCGCTCTCGATCGCCGCGCTCGCGGGAGTGCGCGCCGTGCTCGGTGACTCGGTGCTGGGCCTGCACGCAGTGCCGGCGCTGCTGGGTGCGGCCAACATCCTGGGCATCGCGGCGCTGGCGCGCGAGCTGCGCGGCGGAGCCGTCGCCCAGGGTCTCGCGGCGCTCGCGGCTCTGGTCAGCCCGGTCTTTCTCGCTGTCTCGGGCTTCTGGTCGATGAACGCGATCGAGCCGCCGCTCTGGACCCTCGCATACTGGCTCGTGGCGCGGATCGCCAGCGGCGCTCCGCGAGTCACCTGGCTGTGGCTGGGGCTGGTGCTGGGGCTCGGGCTCATGAACAAGATCAGCATGCTCTGGTTCGGCTTCGGGCTCGCCGTCGGGCTTCTCGCAACGCCCGAGCGGCGCTGGCTGGCCACGCCCTGGCCCTGGGCCTGCGCCGGACTGGCTCTGCTCGTGTTCGCGCCGCACCTGGCTTGGCAAGTGCAGAATGGCTGGCCCACGCTCGAGTTCATGCACAACGCGACCGCGGACAAGATGACTCACAAGAGCGTGCTCGAATTCGTCGGTGAGCAAGCGCTGTTGATGACTCCGCTGGGCATCCCCGTGTGGCTCGCGGGTGCGATCTATCTGTTCGTGCGCGGAGGGAGTCGGCGGATCCTGGGCTGGATCTGGCTCACGGTGCTGGTGTTCCTGAGCGTGAGCGGCTCGGCGCGCAGCAACTACAGCGCCCCCGCCTACGCGGCCGTGATCGCCGCCGGCGGCGTGGCATGGGAGTCGATCGCGATCGCGCGTCCGCGCCTGCGCTGGGTGCCGCTGGCTCTCGCGCTGCTGCTCGCGCTCGGCCTGTCAGCCGCCCCGCTGGGGATCCCGCTCGTGCCTCCCGATCGCTATCCCGCCTACGAAGCGGCGCTCGGAGTCCGCCCGCCCAAGGACCAGATCGACGCGCTCGGCCCGCTGCCCCTGCACTTCGCGCTGCGCTTCGGCTGGGTCGAGCTCGTCGACGGCGTCGCGCGCGCGTACCAGTCACTCACGCCCGAGGAGCGCGCGCGCGCAGTGATCGTCGGACAGAACTTCGCGGAGACGGGCGCGCTCAATTTCTACGGTCCTGCGCGCGGACTGCCGCGGGCCGTATCGGGTCACAACAACTACTGGCTGTGGGGCCCCGGGACGGTCGACGGCTCGGCCGTGATCGTGATCGGCCACGACGATTCGGCCGCCCGGCTGCGCGAAGACTTCGCGAGCGTGGAGCGCGCCGGCGAGATCCACTGTCGCTACTGCATGCCGGCCCTCGACCACGACGTCGTCTACGTCTGCCGCGGGCTGCGCCGTCCGATCGATCAGATCTGGGCCGAGCTGAAGCACTACATCTGAGCCTGCGCCGCCGTCTTCGCATGCGGTGACGCATGCGCTCAAGAAGGTCGCTGCCCTTGCCGCAAGGGTTTGCGGCCGCCCCGCAGGAGACGCCGCTCATGAACCGCAGCTTGTCGTGGTCGGGGATCGGCCTCTGGGCGGCCGCGGGTGTGTGGATCCTGGCGCTGGCCGGCGGCTTCACCGCGCTCTTGGCGTACAAGAGCACACCCGGGGTCGCGGCCGCCGCGCCGACCCGCTGGCCGCAGGCGAGTCAGATCGAGCCTGCGCGCGACCGCGCGACGCTCGTAATGTTCGCGCACCCACGCTGCAGCTGTACGCGCGCCAGCATCCACGAGCTCGGGCAGCTGCTCGCGCGAGTGACTCATCCGCCGCGGGTGATCGTGGCCTTCACCCTGCCCGGCGGGGTGGGGAAGGATTGGAGAGAGACCGATCTCTGGCGCAGCGCCGAAGCGATCCCGGGGGTGCGCGCCGTCGCGGATCGCGGCTCGCGCGAGGCGAACCTGTTCGGGTCGCGCACGTCCGGCACGACGTTGCTCTACGACGCCGCGGGCCGGCTCGAGTTCTCGGGCGGCATCACCTCGCTGCGCGACCACGAAGGCGACAGTCTCGGCCAGGAGCGCCTCGTCGCGCTGCTGACCGGTCACGAAGCCGACAAGCCCACGAGCCCGGTGTTCGGCTGTGAGCTGGGCGACGAACCCAAGGAGGAGCGACCATGAGTGAGATCCAGGAAGACAGGGCAACCGATGCGATCCTCGCGCGCGCCAACGCGCGCTTCGACAAGTGGCTCCACGAGCGCCGGGTCGCGACCGACCGGCTGTTCGCCTGGGTGCTGGTCGGTCAGTGGCTGTTCGGGATCGGGCTCGCGCTCTTCGTCTCGCCCTACACCTGGAGTGGCAAGGTCCAGTCGATCCACGCGCACGTTTGGCTGGCCAGCTTCCTGGGTGCGGCGATCATCAGCCTGCCGCTGCTCCTGATCTGGATGCGCCCGGGCACGGCCGTCACCCGACACGTGGTGGGACTGGGTCAGATGCTCGCCTCGGCACTGCTCATCCACCTGACCGGCGGCCGCATCGAGACTCACTTCCACGTCTTCGTCTCGCTGGCGCTGATCGCCTTCTATCTGGACTGGCGCGTGCTCGTGACCGCCACGCTGACGGTGGTCGCCGACCACCTGGTGCTGGGTCTGGTGCTGCCGGAGTCCGTCTACGGCATCGCCAACCCGGAGTGGTGGCGATTCCTCGAGCACGCCTCGTGGGTCACGTTCCTGATCGCGGTCCTGTTCTACAGCTGCGCCACGACGATCAAGACCTGGCTCGGCTTCTCGCAAGAGGTCGTGCTGCTGGAGGCGCTGGCGGAACGCCAGCTGGATGCCAAGAGCTAGTCATGGCGGGCGAGAAATTCGACCAGGTGACGATCCGCGGCAGCGCGGGCGGCGAGCGCAGGATGGGGCCCAGCGAATTCGCGGCGCTGCCGATCAACGAGCGGGTCAGCGCCGTGCTGCAGAAGCGGCTGAAGTTCTATCTGAACGGCGTCGAGGTGCCCGAGCGCGAAGCGCTGAAGCCGGGCTGAGTGACTCATCGAGTCAGCCCGAGCTGGTGATTCGCGCCGAATTCGCGAGGCTTTCGGGCCATGAGCGTGCCCGAACCGAGCCTCGAGCCCGCGTCCAGAATCGCGCCGCCCGCGGAGCGGTTTCCCGCCTACCCGCGGGCCTGGCTGCGCTTCGAGTCGGCGCGGAGCCTGCGACGGGGTCCCGTCTCGCGTGACTTCTGCGGGCGCCGCGTCGTGGTCTACCGCACCGAAGCGGGCGCCCTGCGCGCGCTGGATGCGCGCTGTCTCCACCTGGGAAGCGATCTCGGGCGCGGCCGGGTCGAGGGTGACTCGATCCGCTGCGCGTTCCACGGCTGGCGCTTCGATGGCCAAGGGCGTTGCACTCACATCCCGGCACAAGCCGTGCCGCCGGGCTGCCCCACACTGGCGAGTTACCCGGTCGAGGAGCGCGCCGGCGGGCTGTACGTCTTCAACGGGGCGCAGGCGCGCTATCCGCTGCCATTCTTCGCCGATCGCGCGCCCGAAGAGCTGGTGCCGAGCCGTCCGTACTCCGTCGAGCTCTCCTGCCCGTGGTTCATGGTCGGCTCGAACGCCTTCGATTTGCAGCACTTTCGCGCGGCCCACGACCGCGTGCTGCGCGGTCCCGCCGAGGTGCGCAGCTCTCACCCGTTCGCCCGCACCGCGGCGGCGAGCTTCGCGGTCTCGGGCAGCGGCCTGCGCGACGGGCTGACCCGGGCGATCTCCGGCGACGAGGTTCGGCTGGAAATCACCGACTGGTGCGGCTCTCTGCTGTTCGCCACCGCCAGCTTCCGGCGCGGAAAGAGCTATGGGCTGGTCGCAGTGACTCCGCTGGCGGGCGGCAGGACCCGGATCACGGTGACGGTCTTCGTGCCCAAGAGCGCCGTCCCCGGCTTGCGCGGGCTGCTCGACGCGGCGCATGCGGCCGTGCGCCGCTTCTTCATCCTGGCGTTCCTGGCCGAAGACGCCAAGAACCTGGATGGCGTGCGCTACAACCCCGAGGGCCTGATCGAGGCCGACCGCGAGCTGGCCGAATATTTCGGCTGGCTGGCGTCGATCTCGCGTTGACTCGCGGCGCCTGCCGGGCCGTCGAGATAGCGCCCCGCGAACCGCTCGCTCCAGCCGTCGCGATCCGATAGCGCGCAGGGCTTCACGTCGCCGAGGGCTTGCCCCTCGGCCCGACACCGTTCGATGTAGGCGTGATGCCCCGAACCCGCGATTCGGAACACGCGCAGCGGGGCAAGCTGGCCGAGCCTGCGACACAGCGCGTAGTGGGGGTTTGCGGCGAGGGCGCGCTCGAGCAGCTCGGCGAGGTCGGCGCGCGGCGGGTGGGTGCACTCGAGGTACAGCGAATAGCAAAGCGCCCCGCCGTGCGTGTCGGGCGCGAGCATGGCGAACACCGCGCCGCCCGCGGCCGCGGAAACGTCGGCGAGCGCGCCAGCCACGAAGCGGTCATCCAGCTTCTCACCGCGGCGATCCGAGACGCGATCCTCCTTGCCGAGAAACGAGAGCGACGGAGTACGACCCACGAAGCCGTCGACGCGCACGCGGTCGCGCATGCGGTAGCGGTAGAGGCCTCCGCCGGTCGTCACGACCACGCCGTACTCCGCACCCGGTCGAAGCTCGTGAGTCAGCCACGGCCGCTCCTCCGCGTCGAGAAACTCGAAGAAGTGCGACTCGACGGCGACGGGCCGTTGCCCGCCCGATGGCAGAGTCACGAAGGCCTCCGTCGCGAGCAATCCCTTGGCCTGCAGCTCCACGCCCGGCCAGGCGCGCGCCAGCTCGCGGAGCGCGCCGGCAGCGTGTGCGTCTCCCCAGCAGCTGATCAGCGCGAGTCGTGGCCAGATCTCTTGCGCGGCGGAGGGGTCGAGCTCGGCGAGTCGTTGCGCGCGCCGCGGATCGGCGGGCGCGCGCAGCGCCGCGCGCAGCTCGTGGCTGATCGGCAGCGGAGGATTGACCCCACCGGTGGCGACGTCGTGCAACAGCGCGCGCCAATGCTGGCGCAACGGCGCGAACAACAGACTCAGATAGCTGGGGTGCCAGACGGAGATCAGCGCGAGATCGGGACAGCGCAGCAGCTCGAGCAGGGTGACGTAGCGGAATGCGGTCATGTCGCCGACCCGGCCGACCGCGCTGCGCACGGCGAACGTCGCCTCGACGAGCTTCCGCACCCAGCCGCCGAGATATGCGGCGTCGGCTTCGAACCCGATCGGCACCGCGGATGCTTCCGCTTCGAGAGGCGCCGTGGGGGGAGTGATCGACCAGTAGGCCGCGCCGCCGAGCAGGTGCGGCCGGCGCAGGTAGAGGTCCGCGATCCAGGCGCCGATGCCGCGGTCGAACTCGCTGCGCAGCGTCTCCGTGTAGGGAATCAGCTTCCGCGCCGCGGCCGAGCCACTGCTCGGCACGAGATGAGTGACTCGCGCTTCCGTGAGCACGGCGCGCTCGCCGGTGCGGATGCGGTCGATCCACGGCTCGAGCTCGTCGTAGTCGCGCAGCGGCACGCGCTCTTGGAACTCGCGCACCGAGCGGATGCTCGCGAACCGGTGCTCGCGTCCGAAGCACGTGTCGGCGTTCGTGTCGAGATAACGGCGCAGCAACCGCTGCTGCGCGCGCTCGGGCTCGCGCAGCGACCGGATCAGCGAACGCCGGCGCGGCAGATTCGCCAGCACCCAAGCTCCGTTCAGCAGCGTGAGTCGGTTCACTGCGCTGCGGCCGCAGCTGCACGTCCGCCGTCGGCCATGCGCTGCCCGGCACGGGTCATGTTCTCGCGCGAGAGCTCGGCGAGACACACGAGCTCGTCTCCGCGTGAGTGTCCTGGGTTGCGGCGCGCGAAATAGGCGACGTGGGGATCACAGAGCTTGCCCGAGGGGATCTCGGCCAGCGCCTCGCGCAGCGCCTGCGGCCGCTCGAAGCGGACGATGCCGCGCGCAGGGTCGTAGCGGCGGCCGAAGCGCTCTGCCGCGAGCGAGTCGATCAGGGCTTGTGTCCCTTCGGGCGTCGCCGCTTCATGACGCGGCCAGAAGCAGGCGAAGAACACCGGCAGGAAGCGATAGGTGCGGAAGCCGGAAGTGATCAACAACCACAGCAGCGGGTCTCGCGACGGTCCCGCGTGCAGCTGAGTCACCGTCTGTATCCAGGTCCGGGGCAGTGCGAACGAGCCCCACGCGGCCGGCGCGACGATCGTGTCACCCGAGTAGACCACGCGGCGCAGTCGGCCGCCGAGCTCCGTCTCGTAGCAGAGCAGGGTGGAGAACCCCACCAGGTCGCCGGCCGCGCCTTCGAGCAGAATCACCCAGTTCTTGTCGTCGAGGTCGCGTGCGAATACGTCCTTGGCGACTCCAGAGAAGTGGCGTTCGAGCAGCCCGAACATGGCCGCGCGCTCGGCGCGGCCGAGTGAGTCCTTCCGGACGGCACGGCCTCTCATAGGGTCGCCACCTCGACGTGCGGGATGCGCCCGCCGAGCGCGTCGCCACGGACCGGCTTGTGCGGCGCCTGCACGCAGTAGAGCGTGCTGCGGTACTCGCGGGCCGGCAGGCGCGCGAACAGCGGTCGAAGCGGGTGGGACTCGGTCGCGCCCAATGCCAATAGGTTCAAACCGCGCTCCGCCGCTCGCGCCCGCGCCGCGGCGATCAGCTCGGCCGCGATTTCCGGGTCCCAGTCCCGGACCGCCAGGTGACTCAGGTGCGCGATCGCGAGCGTCTCGCCCGCGCGCGGAAGCCGGGGTTGGCCCAGTCCGCGCAGCGCGAGATTCACGACGGGGCGCGTGCGCGCGAGCAGGGGTGCGTAGCCGCGCACCACCACTTGCTTGAACGCTCGTTGGTCCCAGATGGCGGCGCAACCAACCAGTTCGCCCGCTTGGCGCAGCACGAGAAAGTCCCCGGGCGCCAAGCCGCGGCAGCGCGCGCCCGAACGCAGATCGGCTTCCGTCCAGACCGGCGCGAACTGCAGCTCGCGCTGACACGCGTCGAGGTGCGCGGCGATCTCGCCGAGCTCCGGGTCCGCCGCTGCGCGCACGCGCGCTGTCCTCTGGAATCGGCCGCCGGTCGGCACCAGGAAGGTCGAGAGCGAGCACAGCTCTCGGTAGCTGGGCAGGCCGCGCACGCCGCGCTCCAACAGGCGCCGTGCCGCCGAATTGTCGGCGACGACGCTCGTGAGATCGAAATCCAGCTCGTCGCTGCGGCGGCTCGCCTCGATCGCCGCGAAGCCCGCAGCCAGACGCGCGAGCCCACGCCGACCGCCGGCGGCGCGCAACCGGCCCAGATACCCGAGTCGGGCGATCTGGCCGTCGTAGTACACGCGCCGCACCGAGCGGCTGCCCATGCCGAGCAGGGCGCCGCCCGCTCGTTCGCGGACCAACACCGTCGTGTGTCGCTCCCCCTCGATCTCGAGCGCCAGGCTCGCGTCGGGCTCGGCCTCGAGCGAAAGACTCACCCAGCCCGCCATCGGCCGCGCGCGCAGCAGTGCGCGTACCTCTGGGTCGTCCTCGTGGCGGGCGTATGCGACGAAGCAGCTCGCGCGCTCGCGCGCCGCGCAGCTCAGGCCTGGAGCAGCGGCTGTGTGCACGTTTCGTCTCCGAGCGGCAGGCCGTTGCGGCCGGCCACGTCGAGCTGGTGCATGGCGTTGATCGCCAGGAAGTTGGCGAGCATCCACGGATCGCGGTGATTCACGCGATGACTCGCGCGCGAAAGGATGCTGCGCCACGCGTAGAACTCGCGCCTGGCGACCACACAGTGATCCGCGAGCTCTTCCGGCGACATGCTCGCGGGCTTGAACGGAATCATGTTGTAGCGGTAGGCGGAATCGAGCCACCACGGGTCGTAGAGCAGCCGTCCCTCGGTGTGCAGGCGCCGGTACAACGGCGTGCCCGGGAACGGCGTGATGTGATTGAACGCGGCGATGAACAGACCCTGGTCCTTGGCGAATTGCAGCGTGCGCTCGAAAGTCGCCGGCGTGTCGTGGTCGTAGCCGAAGACGAAGGTGCCGTAGAGGCGCAGGCCCGCGCGCTGCAAGTTGGCGATGGCCACCTCGGGGCCGCCCCGCATCAGATTGAAGCCCTTGTTCATGGTGCGGAGCGTGTCTCGGTCGAGACTCTCGAAGCCGACCAACACGCCCTGACAGCCGCTGCGCTTCATCAGGTCGAGCGCCTCGGGATCGTGCGCGACCTCGATCGCGCTCTGACTGACCCAGCGAATGCGCAGTGGGATGAGCGCGCGCATCAGCTCCTTCGCGGCGTCGATGTCGGAGCTGATGTTGTCGTCGACGAAGAAGATCATCTGGCCGAAGCGGCGCACGCGCTCGACCTCGCGAATCACCGAGTCGACCGGCCGATGGGTCTGTGTGGCGTTGAAGGCCGACTGGATCGCGCAGAAGTCGCACACGAACTTGCAGCCCCGCGAGAACTCGACCAGGCGGATGGGCAGATAGCGCTTGCCCGCGTAGATCGAGCGGTCGGGGGCGACGCGCGCGAGATCGGGGCGCTCGGCGGCGCGGTAGACCGCTCTGGGGCGCGCGTGGCGGTAGTCGTCGACGACCTGGGGAAACACCTGCTCGGCCTCCCCGATCACCAGTGATTCGCAGTACTTTCCGACCTCCTCGGGACACAGGGTCGCGTGGAAGCCGCCCATCACCACCGGGACCCCGCGGCGGCGGTACTCGCTCGCGATCTGATAGCTGCGCTTGGCCGTGTAGGTCTCGACGCTGATCGCCACCAGATCGGTCGGCTCGTCGAACGGAATCGGCTCGAGCCGATCGTCGTAAAAGCGCTTCTCGACGTCTGCGGGCACGAGCCCGGCGAGCGTCGCCGGCGGCAGCGGCTCCATCTTCCAGGTGCGGATGTAGCGCTTCATCCCCGCGCGGCGGCCCACGCACGGATGCACCAGAGTGAGTCGGAACGGCTGGCTCATCGGCCGGTTCCCTCGCGCGCAAACAGCGCGGGCGGCTCGACCAGCCAGTCGCAGTTGTAGAACTGATCCAAGTGGTGCGCGTAGTGCCGGTAGCCGAGGTTGGTAAGCAACGCCACCGGCCAGGGCGCAGCGGTGGAGCGCAGACGCCGCGCGATGTTCCGCCACGAGTACGCGTGCTTCCACGCCGCCTCGGTGCCGCGCTGCAGCTCGCCGGTGCTCATGTGTCTGGGTTGGAACACGGCGTGCTGGCCGTCGTAGTGCTCCCAGTTCCGGTCGACGATCCGACCTTCCGACGCGAGTCGCGCGTACAGGGGAGTGCCCGGGAAGGGAGTCACGATCGCGAAACGCGGCAGGTCGATGCGCGTCTCCACCGCGAAGCGCGCCGTGTCGAGGAACACGTCCGGCCGATCCTCGTCGAGTCCGAACACGAAGCAGCCCTGCAGCGCGATGCGCCGCTCGTGCAGCCGCTCGACCACGAGCGCATAGTCATCGGGGCGGTTGAAGCCCTTGCGCAGCGTCTTGAGGTTGGCGGAGTGAATCGACTCCAACCCCATCAGCAGACCGCGGCAGCCGCTCTCGGCCGCGAGATCCAGGAGCGGCAGATCCTGGCAGAGCAGCGTGGTCGACAGACCGAACCACTGGATGCCCAGCGGCAGCAGCGCGCTGAACAGCTCACATGCGTAGTCGCGATCGGAGATCAGGTTCAGATCGATGAAGATCGCCCGGCGCGTGCGCATGCGGCGCATGTCGGCGACGATCTCGCCCACGGGTTTGTGCAGCGGCTTTCGGCCCCACGCCGACGGAACCACGCAGAACTCACACGCGTGAATGCAGGCGCGCGTGGCTTCGAAGACGTGGCGCGTCAGATACTTCCAGCGCGGCAGGACGCTGCGATCGGGCAGCGGGAAGCCTCGGAGCTCCAGGTCCGGGGACTGCACGTAGCGCTTCTCGAGCCGGCCCGCTCGAAAGTCGCGCAGCAGGCGCGGCCATTCCTCTTCGGCATATCCGACGACGATCGCGTCGGCGTGCGGCTGCGCGTCGTCCGGCACCAGAGTCACGTGGGGCCCGCCCATGACCACGGTGATTCCGCGCGCGCGAAAGCGCGCGGCGAGCGCGTAGCTCCGCGGGGCACTGCCCGTGATGACGGTGAGGCCGACGAGATCCGCGTCGAGGTCTTCCGGCAGGTCTTCGCAGCCTTCGTCGTAGCAGCGAATCACTGCGGGCACGTCATCGGGCACGAGCGCGGCCAAGGTCGGGAACGTCAGCGGCATGTAGCGCAGTGACTGGCCGAAGATCCCGCCGCGGTGGCGGTACAAGGGCCCCTTGGGGCTGATCAGGGCGATGCGCAGCGGAGTGGTCATGGCAACCTCTGCGGGTCGGCGGGTGCATCGACCCATGCCGTGGACGGACTCGCGCGCTCGGAGACCCGAAGCGCGAGCAACGCGAGCAACCCGCCGCCCAGGACGTCGGCGACGTTGTGTTGGTGGGTCAGAACGGTCGAGATCGAGATCAAGAGAGCCCAGAGCGTGAAGACGCGCGAGCCGTGGGGGCGATCCAGCACAGCTCCGCTGCTCAGAGCGAACGCCACGTGCAGCGACGGGAAGCCGTTGTGCGTGCCGTTGATCGCGTCGGCCAAGCGGAACGGCCCCTCCCAGATGCCGAGCTCTGCCGAGCCGGGAGTGGGGAAGCTCACGCTGACTGGCAGCAACACGAAGCAGACCGCGGCGACGGCGGTCTCGAATGCCAGCACGAACGCAAAGCGGTCCAGCGCGGCGCGGGTGCGCAGCAGGAACGGAGTCAGGGCGAACATCAGATACAGAGACGAGTACGCGAGCGTGAGACTCGGTACGAGCGGAATCCGCTCCTCGCCCGGCCACTGCACCGACAGCTGCAGGCTCCGCCGCGACGCGAGCCAATCGGCGCCCTGGAAGAGCAAGAGCCACTCCGCGCCGATCACGAGCGCCCACAGCCCCGCACGCTTCGCCAGGGACGGCTCCGGCCATGTGAGGCGCGGAATGGAGCGCGCCTGGGTCATTCGACGACGACCTCGCGCGCCGGCGGACCCGGCGCGCGCCGTGGCCCTCGCCACATCGCGAGATACTGCGCGAAGAACGACGGCCGGGGCACGGTCTCGTCGACATGGCGCGGGAGATGCAGCCAGGGCACCCGCGGGTTCATGTGGTGAGCCCGGTGAAGGTGGTAGTTCAGGAAGATCCAGCGCCAGAGTCTCGGGACGCGCAGGTCCCAGGCGCCCCGTCGAACGTCGAGCGGTGAGAACGCGTGGTCGGCGTACTGGAGCGCGCTCCAGTTGACCGCGAACGCCAGATAGCACGCCAGCCAGCCGCGCAGAGACAGGCCGAGCGCGAGCCAGAGGGTCGCCTGCAGGGCGACCGTGAAGGCCAGCTCGAGGCGGGCGCGCACGGGCGAGACAGCCTCGAGCCCGCGCGCATACGCCGGTCCGGCCGTGTGCTCCGCGGCCGCAGAACGCGAGGCGAAGCGCGCACCGAGCCGCAGCATGCCCGGCGCGAGTCCGAACAGGATCCAGCCGAGGATCACCGTGAGCCAATAGGACGGCGCGAGGATGCCGTACCACTCGAGCGTCTTCAGCGCGCGGGAGTCCCCCGGATAGATGTAGTCGAAGGTCTCGAATGCCGTGCGGTTCCGCGCGTGGTGCCCGAGGTGACAGGCGCGCTGGAAATGAAAGCCGGTCGGGAAGAACGCGGCGCTCACGGCGCCGAACAGGTCGTTGACGCGCGCGTTCGGGTGAAACACTCCGTGAACCGACTCGTGCAGGAGCGAGAAACAGGTGTTGGCGAGAAACGAGAAAGCCAGCGCGGCACAGCCGAGCTCCAGCAACGAGCGCGAGTGAGACGCCCGGTAGAGCAGCCCGCAAAGGCCCGCCCAGACAGCGAAACTCAGTCCGACGTTGAAACTCGCCGGGATTCTCTCGTTCGGCACACCCAAAAGACTCGCGCCCCCCAGCGCGGACTTAGACGCCGCAGAACCCAGAAAATGCTATGGCTTTGCGTGCGGATTCTAACCTCGTGATAGGAGACAGGAAAGTGGCGAAGTTCGTGACTCTCGTCCTCCGTGCCTCGGCACTGTGTGCACTGCTTCTGTCTGGCCGTGTCTTCGCGGCGGATGCGCCCGAGGACCCCGCTCACGACCAGCTGCGAAAGCTGCGCGACGAGATGGTGGCGGCGTTCGAAGCGCGCGACATCGATGCGTTGCTCGCACACGTCGACCCGGAGGTGGTCGTGACTTTCCAGAACGGCGAAGTCGTTCGAGGTCCCGAGGCGCTGCGCGGCTTCTTCCAGCGCATGATGATCGGCGAGCAGAGCATCGTGAAGGAGATGAAGACCAAGCTGGACGTGTCCACGCTCTCGATCCTGCACGGCGGAGACACGGCAATCTCGTACGGAACGCTGAACGACCACTGGGTGTTGCGCGGCGGCATCGACATGGACCTCGTGAGTCACTGGACCGCGACGCTGCTGCGCGGTGACGGCGGTTGGCGTGTGGGTGCCTTCCACGTCTCCGCGAGTCTCTTCGACAACCCGTTGCTCGCGGAGGCGAAGGCGGGGCTGTGGAAGGCCGCGGCGCTGGCCGGTGTCGCTGGCCTCGCGCTCGGCTTCGCGGGGGCGTCGCTGCGCAAGCGCGCGTGAGTCCCATCGATCGAGAGACCCGCGAGCTGGTCCAGGCCCTGCGGGACTCGCCGAGGCACGGGCCGTTCATCCGCGCGGTCGAGTGCGCGCGCGAGCCGCGGGCGCCGGGGCGGGATCTGCGCCTGGCCATCGTGCCGGGCATCCTCTACCGCGAGCATCCGGAGACCGGCGCGGACGGGCAGCTGCTGCGCGAGGTCGCCGCCGCGCGCGGCTGGTCGATCGAGCGGGTCGAGCTGGCCGAGACCGGGCGTTTGACTCAGAACGCTGCGGCTCTGCTCGACTGGCTCGAGCGGCGGGCCGGGCAGGGGCCCTGGGTGCTCGTCTCACTCAGCAAGGGCGCGGCCGAGGTCTGGCACGCGCTGCAGACGCCGCGCGCGGCAAAGGCCTTCGCTCGAGTCAGCGCGTGGGTGAGCGTGAGCGGTATCCCGCTGGGCACCGCGTTTCTGGACCACGTGGTCGAGAACCCGCTGCGCCGGGTCGGCATGCGTGCGCTGTGTGCGTGGAAGGGTTGGGACTACGGGTTCCTGGCCGACTACGCGCGGGGCAGGGCGCCCGCGCGCGCCGTGTCACTGCCAGACGAGCTGAGACATCTCCGCGTCTACCAGGTGGCCGGCTTCCCGACCTCGCAGGACTTCCTCGATCGCCGTTCGCGTGCTTCGCACCGTCGGCTGGCAGCGCGCGGTCCGAACGACGGGTTCGTCCTGCTGCGCGAGCTCTGTGAGCTGCCCGGGGTCGTGTATCCCGTCGCCGGCGCAGATCACTATCTGAGACAGATCGACCGCGGCGCGCTCGTGGCTCGCGTGCTCGATGTGATTCGCGACCACGAAGCCGAGTGAC
>DATJZP010000019.1:0-20438 GCA_035498875.1 Myxococcota bacterium | reverse complement strand
CCGCGCAGCTGCTTGATCACGCGCGCCTGCACCATGGTGAGCGCGGACTCGCGCAGCCGGCTGGCGTCGCCGGCCGCCTCGTTCGGCCCCACCAGGTCGGCGATCGCCGCGGCCACCACCACCGTGTCGGCCTGCTCGAGCTTGTGCACCCACTGGCCGCCGCGCGGGTCCTTGCTGGCCAGCAGCATGATGTCTTCGAGCTGCGCGTCGTGTGTCTCTTGGCCCATCGCTTCCCCAGTGGCGATTCTACACGGCGAGTGGCGAACCCGTGCAGGAGCGCGCAGCAGACAGGCAGCTCCGGCGCGCGGGCGCGAAACTCGACCGACCGATCGGAGTCAGAAGTACGTGGCCAAGCCCGCGCGCCCCCCTGCCCCAGCCTCGCCCTGGCACGCCGGCGAGCTCGCGCTGCAGGAGCGGACCGGCCGGCGCGAGGCGCTGGCGGGCGTGGGCGCGCGCTTCGTGCGCGACCATCTCACGGAAGAGCACCGCGAGTTCTTCCCGCTCCTCCCCTTCCTGGTGCTCGGCGCGGTGGATGCGGCCGGCCAACCCTGGGCCTCGCTCGTCACGGGCGCACCGGGCTTCGCGCACTCGCCAGATCCACGGCGCCTGCGCATCGACGCCCTCCCGAATGACTCGGATCCGATCGCGCGGCAGATCGCCCCGGGTCAGCCGTTCGCAGTGCTCGGGATCCAACCGCACACACGGCGCCGGAACCGGCTGAACGGGCCGATCGAAGCGGTCGATGCGACGGGCTTCACGCTCGGCGTGAGCCAGAGCTTTGGCAACTGTCCGAAGTACGTCCACGCACGCCGGCTCGAGCCGGTGCCCCTGCCCGGAGTGACTCCCGCGGTGCGCGAGAGCGACCGGCTCTCCGATACCGACCGCGCGCTGCTCGCGCGCCTCGACACCTTCTACATCGCCAGCGCCAACCTGCGCGAAGACGCGGGCCGCGGCCGGGGCGTCGACGTGTCTCACCGCGGCGGCCCGCCGGGCTTCGTGCGCATGGACGACGCGCGCACGCTCACGACCCCGGACTACACCGGGAACTTCTTCTTCAACACGCTCGGCAACCTGGCGCTCGATCCGCGCGCGGGCCTGCTCTTCCCCGATCTCGAGTCCGGCGAGCGCGTGCTCGTGGCCGCGCGGGCCGAGATCGTCTTCGACGGCCCCGAGCTCGAGGCCTTCCCCGCGGCGCAGCGGCTGCTGCGCTTCCACGTGACGCGCGTGATCCGCCTGGCCGACGGGCGCGGACTGCGGGTCGCGTCGGGCTAGTGACCGCCGCTCGCCGGCGGGTGCATCGAGCCCGGCGTCGCATGCATCTGATCGTGGCAGGTCTTGCTCAGCTGCGCGTCGTGCTGGTGGAGACACTTCATCAAGCCCGCGCCGCCCTCCATACCGGGGCAGAGCTTCTGGGCGTCGTCGCCGCACGCGGCCTTCAGCTTGCTCGCGTGCTCCTGCATCTTCGCCTTGGCCTCCGTCATCTTCTCCTTGCAGCCGGGAGACAGCTCCGAGTCGTGCTCGTGCAGACACTTCATGATCTCGCCGTGGCCGGCGTGCACGTCGGGGCAGAGCCGCTGCGCGTCGGCCATGCACGGTCCCTCGCCGCCCTTCGGTGCCGGCGTCTGGGCGGACGCGAAGCCGGCGACGAGCCAGACACCGAACGCCAGCGCGAGCGCACGAGTCACCGGACCGGACCGACCTTCGAGATCTCGTACTTCTGGATCTCGACGATCTCGGGCCGCAGCCCGCCCAGCGCCTGCTGGAAGCGCGCCATGTGCGGCGTCGCGAAGTGGGCGCGCAAATGCTCCTCCGACTCCCAGCGCTCGAACAGATGCATGAGCGAGGGATCCGCGAGGTCCGCGGTGAAGCGATAGGCGTGACATCCGGGCTCCTTCTGTGTTTCGGCCTGCATTTCGCAAGCCGCTTTGAGAATGGCGTCGCGCGTGTCGGTCGGAATTCGAAAACTGCCGGCAATGATCAACATCGGCTTCGATCTTACGGCAGCGGCGCTTGCCCGCATACTCGGCCCGGGTTAGAAGGAAACCGTGGTTCCGGTGCGCGACAGCCTGGCGCTCGTGCTCGCCGGCGGCGAGGGGCGCCGCCTGTCGCCGCTCACCCAGGAGCGCAGCAAGCCGGCAATGTACTTCGGCGGGCGCTACCGGCTCGTGGACCTCGTGCTCTCGAACCTGGTGAACAGCGGCTACCAGCAGATCCGCGTGCTGACCCAGTACCGCGCCACTTCGCTGATCCGCCATCTCTCGCGCGCCTGGTCGCTCGGCGGCGGCGTGCTCGAAGCCTCGATCGACCCGGTCCCGGCAGGGCAGAACATCGGCCCGTTCTGGTTTCGGGGCACGGCCGACGCGATCTGGCAGAACCTCGATCTGTTGCGCGAGATGCGCCCCCACGACGTCGCGATCTTCGGCTCCGATCACGTCTACAAGATGGACGTGTCTCTCATGCTCGACGCGCACCGAGAGCGCGAGGCGGACCTGACCGTCGCGACGCTCCCGGTCCCGCGCAGCGAGGCGCGGGCGTTCGGCTGCCTCAAGGTCGACGACCGCGGCTGGGTGGTCGACTTCCTGGAGAAGCCCGCCGATCCGCCGGGCATCCCGGGCAACCCCGACCTGTCGCTCGTGTCGATGGGGAACTACGTGTTCAAGACGTCGGTCCTGCTCGACGAGCTGCGCCGCGACGCAGACACCGCGTCCACGACTCACGACTTCGGCCGCGACGTGCTGACCAGCGCCCACAAGCGCATGCGCGTCCTGGCCTACGACTTCGCGTCGCAGCTCTGTCCGGGTGAGAGCGAGCGCTCGCGCGGCTACTGGCGCGACGTGGGAACGATCGACGCGTTCTTCGAGGCCAACCTCGACCTGGTGGCGGTCGAGCCCCGACTGAATCTGTACAACGACGCCTGGCCGCTGCGCGGCACCCAGCCGCCGTCGGGTCCGTGCAAGTTCGTGTTCGGCGACGAGGCCGAAGGCCGCGTGGGCAAGGCGATCGATTCGATCGTGGGCTCGGGCTCGATCATCTCGGGCGGCACGATCGAGCGCACGGTTTGCTTCTACCGCGTGCGCGTGAACAGCTTCAGTCACGTCGAAGAGAGCATCCTGTTTCCGCTGGTCGATGTCGGCCGCGGCGCGCGCCTGCGCCGCTGCATCGTCGACAAGGGCGTGCGCATCCCCCCCGGTGAGACGATCGGCTACGACCTCGAGCAGGATCGCAAGCGCTTCACCGTCTCGGAGAACGGCGTGGTGGTGGTGTCTCGCGCGGACCTCGGCCAGCGCGACGAGTTCGATCTCTAGGGGTGGGCTTGCGCGTCTTCTTCGCGACCAGTGAGCTCGCGCCCCTGGCCCAGAGTGGCGGCCTGGGCGATGCCGTCGCGGGCCTGGCGGCCGCGCTCGCGGCGCGCGGGCACGAGGTCGTGACTCTCTTGCCGGCATACCGCACGGCGCTCGCGCATCCGAGCTGTCCGAGGCTCGGCGACGCCGGCTCCGTCCGCCTGCCAGGCCCGTTCGGCGACGTGCGCGGGCGCTGGCTCAGCGGGTCGCTCGGGCCGCGGCTCGAGCTGCGCATGCTCGACATGCCCCCGTTCTTCGATCGCGCCGGGCTGTACGGCGAGGCAGGAGCCACTTACGGCGACGAGGCGGCGCGCTTCATCAGCTTCTCGCGCGCGGTCGCGCTGCGCAGCTACGACGAGCGCCCCGACGTGCTCGTGACTCACGACTGGCACACCGCGCTCGCGGTCTGCGTGCTGCGCACGCTGTACGACCGCGGCAGCGCGCGGGGCATCGGAACGGTGCAGGTCGTCCACAACAATGCGTACCAGGGCCGGCAGCCGGCGAGCGCCATGGCCTGGACGGCCCTGCCCAGCGAGCTGTTCTCGCCCGATGCGCTCGAGTTCCACGGCGATCTCTCGCTGCTCAAAGGCGGGCTGGTCTGGGCCGACCGCATCGTCGCGGTGTCTCCCAACTACGCGCGCGAGGTGGAGCTCCCCGAGTTCGGGCTGGGCCTCGAGGGTCTGTACCAGCTTCGGCGCGCCCGACTCACCGGCATCGCCAACGGTCTCGACGTGACTCGCTTCGACCCGGCCACGGACAAGGCCCTGCCCGAACGCTTCGCGGCCGAGGCACCGTCCGGGAAGCGCGCCTGTCGCGAGGCGATCCTTTCGGAGCTCGGCTTCTCGAGCGCCGAGCCCGGCCGCTTTCTGGTGGCGATCGGGCGACTCACCGCGCAGAAGGGCTGGGACGTGCTGGCGGCAGCGCTGCCGGGGCTGGTCGAGTCCGGCTGCGCGCTGGCGCTGCTGGGCGACGGCGAGCGCGCGATCGCCGAGTCACTGCAGGCCGCCGAGCGCCGCTTCCCGCGCCGCGTGAGCGCTGCGATCTCGTGGAACGAGCGCGCCGCGCGCCGGCTGTACGCGGCCGCCGACGGCGTGCTCGTGCCTTCGCGCTTCGAGCCGTGCGGGCTGGTGCAGCTCACCGCGCAGCGCTACGGGGCGCTACCGATCGCACACCGCACCGGCGGGCTGGTCGACACGATTCGCGACGGCGACACCGGCATCCTGTTCTCGCCGCTCACTCCCGAGGCGCTGGTCGGCGCCGCCGACCGCGCGGCGAAGCTGTTCGCCGAACGCGGCCCCGAACGACTGTCTCGCGACCTGCTGCGGCTCGACGTCTCCTGGGCACGGCCGGCCGCGCAGTGGGAGCGCGCGCTCGAGGAAGTGGCGCGCGAGGCGCGTGCGCGCGTGTGAGTGGACCGTGATTCCGCTCGGCGCGCACTGGGACGGCGAGGCCACGACCTTCGCGCTCGAGTCTCGTCACGCCGAGGCGGTCGAGCTGTGTCTGTTCGAGACGGGTGAGTCGGGGCGCGAACGCCAGCGCCTGCCGCTGGTCCGCGGCGCCGACGGCCGGTTCGCGGCGCGCGTCTCTGGCGTCGGTCCGGGCCAGCGCTACGGCTACCGCGTGTCGGGTCCCTGGGCTCCGGAGCGCGGGCAGCGCTTCAACGCCCGGAAGCTCCTGGTCGATCCCTGGGCGCGCGCGGTCAGCGGGACGGTGCGCTGGAACGAGGCGCTGGGCAGCGACAACGCGCTCGACAGCGCCGCCTTCGTGCCGCGCTCGGTCGTGGTCGACCCGCGCTGGGACTGGGGCGACGACGCGCCGCCGCGCGTGCCCTGGAGCCGCACCGTGCTCTACGAGCTGCACGTGCGCGGCATGACGAAGCGCCACCCGGGCATTCCCGAGTCGGCGCGCGGCCGCTATCTCGGTCTCTGCACGCCCGAGCTGATCGCGCACTTCCAGTCACTGGGAGTCACCACGCTCTCGCTCATGCCCGTCCAGCACAGCGCCCCGGACATGCACGTGGCCAAGCTCGGGCTCGCGAACTACTGGGGCTACGGCACGATCGCCTACTTCGCGCCCGACGCGCGCTTCGCCAGCGGCGACGGCGGCGAGCAGATCGGAGAGTTCCGCGAGCTGGTGCGCGCGCTGCACCGCGCCGGCCTCGAGGTGCTGATCGACGTCGTCTACAACCACACGCCGGAGGGCGATCCGCACGGACCCGTCTACTCACTGCGCGGCGTGGACAACGCCACATTCTACCGGCACGACCCGGAGCGGCCGGGCGAGCACGAGGATTCCACCGGCTGCGGCAACACCCTGGACCTGCGCCAGGAGCCCACCCGCCGCCTCGTGCTCGACAGCCTGCGCTACTGGGTGAACGAGCTCCACGTCGACGGCTTCCGCTTCGATCTCGCGCCGGCTCTGGCGCGCGACCCGCGCGACTTCGACGCGAACGCGCCCTTCCTGAAGGAGCTGCTCGCGGACCCCGTCTTGAGTCAGGTGAAGCTCGTCGCCGAGCCCTGGGACCCCGGACCGGGAGGCTACCGGCTGGGCGGCTTCCCCGCGCCCTTTCATGAGTGGAACGACCGCTTCCGCGACACCGCGCGCCGCTTCTGGCGCGGCGACGCGGGCGTGGTGTCCGAGCTGGCGACGCGGCTCTCGGGCTCCGAGGACGTGTTCGCGCACTCGGGCCGCGGGCCACAGGCGAGCGTGAACTTCGTGACCTGTCACGACGGCTTCACGCTCGAAGACCTGGTGAGCTACGCGCACAAGCACAACGAGGCGAACGGCGAGCAGGGCCGCGACGGCGCGGCCGAGAACTGGAGCAGCAACTGGGGCGTCGAGGGGCCGACCGACGATCGCGCGGTGCTGCGGCTGCGCGAGCGCGCCAAGCGCAACGGGGTGACCACGCTCGCCTTCGCCCAGGGCGTGCCGATGTTGTCTCACGGCGACGAGCTGTCGCGCACGCAATCCGGCAACAACAATGCCTACTGTCACGACGGGCCACTCACCTGGCTGGATTGGCAGCTCGACGAGAGGAAGAGCGAGTTTCTCGCGTTCGTGCGGCGTGCCTTCGCGCTGCGGCGCGCGAGCCCGGCGTTCGCACGCGAGCGCTTCTTCCAGCCGAGCGACGTGACCTGGCGACGCGGCGACGGCGCCGAGATGACCCGCGACGACTGGCACGATCCCGAGCGCCGGATCCTGGGCATGGAGATCCACGGCGACGCGCCCGCGCTGCTGCTCATGAACGCGAGCCCGCACGGCGTCATGTTCCGCCTTCCGGAGCTGGCCCCGCCGCTGCGCTGGCGCGCACTGTTGTGCAGTGCGTGTGAGCCGCCAAGCCGGGTCCGCGGCGTGCGCGTGCGCGTCGCCGCGCACTCGTGTCTGTGGCTCGGCGCCGAAAGCCCTGCCCGTGAGTGACCCCGCGCGCCCGGTCCTGCAGCGCCTCGCCGACAAGCTCGGCATCTACTCGAGCTACCACGATATCGCGGGCACCTTCCGGCCCACGAGCGATGCCACGCGCGAGGCGCTGTGCGCTGCGATGGGCTACGCGTGCGGAACCGAGGCCGAGGCCAATGCTCGCGTCGCCGAGCTCGCCGCCGAGGAGTCCGAGACCTGGCTCGAGCCCGTGAACGTGGTGCGCGAGCGCGACGGCGCGCCCCGAGTCTGGGTGCGCGCGCCCGACGGCGAGGCCCAGGTCGAGCTGGGCCCCAAGGCAGCGACTCGCGGCGTGTGCCCGATCGCGGGCAACCAGCTGACGCTGCCCGTCAGCCTCGCGCCGGGCATCCACGAGCTTCACGTCGAGCTCGGCGACCGAAAGGCCTCCCAGCTCTTGATCGTGAGTCCGCGCAGCGCCTGGCGCGCGGACGAGGCCCTCGGCGCGGCGCGAGCCCTGGGTGTCTGGACCAATCTCTACACCCTGCGCAGCCGCGTGAACTGGGGCTTCGGCGACTTCTCCGACCTGGCGCGGCTGGCCGAATGGCTGGCTCCCCTGGGCGTGGACTTCGTGGCGGTGAATCCGCTGCACGCGCTCGCGAACCGTGGCGATGCGATCGCGCCCTACAGCCCCGTGTCGCGCATCTTCATGAACCCGCTGTATCTCGACGTGGAGGCCGTGCCCGAGCTCGCGCACGCCGAGCGGGCGCGCGCGATGGCCACGCAGCAGCCGCTGGCTCGGCTGCGCTCCGCGCCCGAGCTCGACCACCCCGCGATCCTGGCGGCGAAGACCGCCGTCCTGCGCGAGCTGCACCGCGCGTTCCTGGCCAGCCAGCGCGGCGGCGAGACCGCGCGCGGAGCGGCGCACGCCGGCATGCGCAGCGAGCTGGGACCCGAGCTCGTCGACTTCGCCACCTACGAGACCCTTCAGCTCGAGCTGCGCGAGCCGCACTGGCGGCACTGGCCCGCCGAGCTGCGTGACCCGCGCTCGCCGGCGGTGCGCGAGTTCGCCGCGACTCACGCCGAGGAGATCGACTTCCGCTGCTGGCTGCAGGCCGAGCTCGAGCTGCAGCTCGCCGCCGCCGCGAGCGCCGCGCGCGGCGCGGGAATGCGCATCGGTCTCTTGAAGGACCTGGCGATCGGCAGCGCGCCCGACTCCGCCGACACCTGGATGTGGCCCGACTTGTTCGCGAGCGGCGCGTCGCTCGGCGCGCCGCCCGACGCCTACGCGGCGAACGGCCAGAACTGGGGCCTGCCGCCGCTCGCGCCGCGGCGCCTGCGCGCCGACGGCTATCGCTTCCTGATCCGGCTGTTCGCAGCGGCGTTCCGCAGCGCGGGCGCGCTGCGCATCGACCACGTGATGGGGCTGCAACGGCAGTTCTGGATCCCCGCAGGCCGGCCGGGCAGCGAAGGCACCTACGTGGCGCAGCCGAGCTCCGAGCTGTTCGGGGTGCTCGCGCTGGAGAGCAGGCGCGCGCAGGCGCTCGTGGTAGGCGAAGATCTCGGCACCGTTCCGGCCGAGCTGGGGCCGGAGCTGGAGAGCTGGGGGGTGCTGTCGATGCGGGTGCTGTGCTTCGAGCGCGATGGCTCCGCGTTCCGGCCGAGCGCGAGCTACCCGCAGCGCGCGCTGTCCGTGGTCGTGACTCACGACCTGCCGCCGCTCGCGGGCTGGCTCGAGGGCCGCGACCTCGAGCTGCGCGCCGAGGTCGGCGACATCGCCAAGGGCGAAGCGCTCGCGGCCGCGCTCGCGGCGCGCGCCGCCGACCACGACGCGCTCGCGCAGCGTTTGCGCGACGAAGGCGAGCTCGGCGAGGCCGGCGATAGCGAGTCACTCGCGCGCGCCGCACAGCTCTTCCTGGCGCGCACCCCGTCGCGCCTGGTCGGCCTGGGCCTGGACGACCTGGCCGGCGAGCGCGAGCCGCTGAACCTGCCCGGAATCCCGGTCGAGGTGCACCGCAGCTGGTCGCGGCGCATGCGGCGCGAGCTCGAGGAGCTGGCCGAGGACTCCGCCCTGCAGACACTCGTGAAGAGCGCCGCCAGCCGCGTCAAGCCAGGCTCCCGCGAACCCGAAGGGTCCAGCGATGACTGACCCGAAGGCGCCCCTACCCGAGTTTGCCGCCGCGGTGCAGCGGAACCTGCGCTACGGCCTGGGCAAGCGCTGGCAGGACGCTTCGCCGCGCGACCTGTTCCTGGCCGTGTCACTCGCGACGCGCGAGCCGCTGATCGAGCAGATGCTCGCCACCGAGGAGCGCTACCGCGCCGCGGACGCGAAGCGGCTGTACTACCTGTCGGTCGAGTTCCTGATGGGCCGCTCGCTCGGCAACAACCTGCTCAACCTGGGCATGCTCGAGCCCGTGCGCCAGACGCTGGCGTCGCTCGGCGTCGACCTCGAGACGCTGCGCGAGCTCGAGCCCGACGCGGCGCTGGGCAACGGCGGCCTGGGCCGGCTGGCGGCCTGCTATCTCGACTCACTCGCCAGCCTGGACATGCCGGGCTTCGGCTACGGCATCAACTACGAGCACGGCCTGTTCCGGCAGGCGATCGAGAACGGCGAGCAACGCGAGCATCCCGACAGCTGGCGCGCGCAGGGCTCGCCCTGGCTGATCGAGAAGCGCGGCGAGACACTGCGCATCCCCGTCTACGGCTCGATCGAGAAGCTGGAGTCCGGCCCCGACGAGCTGCGCAACACGCGCTGGGTGAACCAGCGCGTCCTGCTCGGCGCGCCCGACGACCTGCCGATCGTGAGCTACGGCGGGCGCACCGTGAACGTGTTGCGGCTCTACTCGGCGCAGGCCTCCGACGATTTCGACATCGGCATCTTCCACGGCGGTGACTACCAGCGCGCGTTCGAGCAGAAGCTGGCCTCGGAGCGGGTGTCGAAGGTGCTCTATCCGCCCGAGTCGACCCACGCGGGCAAGGAGCTGCGGCTGCTGCAGGAGTACTTCTTCGTGGCCTGCGCGCTGCACGACATCGTCGCGCGCTACCTCACGACCCGCCGCGGCTTCGAGAGCTTCCCCGAGAAGGTCGCGATCCAGCTGAACGACACCCACCCCGCGCTCGCGGTCGCCGAGCTGGTGCGGATCTTCATCGACGAGCACGGCCTGCCCTTCGAGCGCGCGTTCGAGATCGCGCAGCGCACGCTGGCCTACACCAATCACACGCTCCTGCCCGAGGCGCTCGAGCGCTGGCCCAAGCCGCTGCTCGCGCACGTCGTGCCGAGGCACCTGCAGATCATCGAGCGCATCAACGCCCAGTTCCTGGGCGAGGTCGAGGTGCGCTGGCCCGGCAACGTGGAGAAGCTGCGGCGCATGTCGATCATCGAGGAGGGCTACCCCCAGCACGTGCGCATGGCCCATCTCGCGATCGTGGGCAGTCACGCGGTGAACGGCGTCTCGAGGCTGCACAGCGAGCTGGTGAGGCGCACGCTGGTGCCCGACTTCGCCGAGCTGTGGCCCGGGCGTTTCCAGAACAAGACCAACGGCGTGTCCCCGCGGCGCTGGCTGATGGAGGCCAACCGCGGGCTCGCCGACCTGATCACGGCGCGCATCGGCGAAGGCTGGAAGAGCGACCTCGAGTGTCTGCGCGAGCTCGAGCCGCACGCCGACGACGCCGAGTTCCGGCGCGCCTTCCGCGACGTGAAGCGCGCGAACAAGGCCCGGCTCAGCGGGGTGATCGCGCAGAGCGCCGGCGTGGCGCTCGATCCCGACGTCATGTTCGACGTGCAGGTGAAGCGCATGCACGAGTACAAGCGCCAGCTCCTGGCCGCGCTGCGCGCGATCGAAATGTATCTCGAGATCGTGGACGACGGCCGCGAGCCGAGCGCGCCGCGCGCGCTGATCTTCGCGGGCAAGGCCGCGCCCGAGTATTTCGCGGCCAAGCTCGTGATCCGGCTGATCAACGACGTGGCCGGGGTCGTGAACCGCGACCCGCGCACGCGCGGCAAGCTGCGCGCGGTGTTCGTGCCTGACTACCGGGTGTCGCTGGCCGAGAAGATCATTCCCGCCGCGGATCTGTCCGAGCAGATCTCGACCGCCGGCCAGGAAGCTTCGGGCACCGGCAACATGAAGCTCGCGCTGAACGGCGCGCTCACGATCGGCACGCTCGACGGCGCCACGATCGAGATGCGCGAGGCGGTGGGCGAGGACAACCTCTACATCTTCGGGCTGCGCGCCGACGAGGTCGCGGCGCTGCGCGCCAGCGGCAGCTACCAGCCGAGCGAGCTCGTCGCGCGCGAGCCGCGGATCGCGCGCGTGCTCGAGGCGCTGCGCAGCGGCCGTTTCGCGCCCGACGATTCGCAGCGCCACGTACCGCTGGTCGAGTCACTCGAGCGCGAGGACCGCTGGCTGGTGCTGGCCGATTTTCTCTCCTACGGAAGCTGCCAGGAGCAGGTGTCTCGCGACTGGCTGGAGCGCGAGCGCTGGGACCGGCGCGCGGTGCTGAACGTGGCGCGCATGGGCTACTTCTCGAGCGACCGCGCGGTACGCGAGTACGCGACGGCGATCTGGAACCTGAAGCCGGTCACCTGAGGGGGCGCGCGGCGGGTAGCTCGACGACGAAGCACGTACCGGCGAGCGCCCGGTCGGCGAGCCGGACCTGCCCGCCGTGGTCCACGACGATGCGCCGGACGATCGCCAGGCCCAGGCCCAGTCCGCCGCTCGCGTGCTTGGTCGAGTAGAACGAGTCGAAGATCTGCGGGCGCGCCAGCTCGGAAATGCCTTCGCCGTCGTCGCTGACCGAGATCTCGATCGTGCCCTCGCGCGCGCGTGTCTCGACCGCGACGGCAGCGGTGGGCCCGGACTCGAGCGCGTTGCGCAGCAGATTGACCAGCACTTGCTCGATCTCGACCCCGTTCACCTGCACGCGCGGCAGCTCCCCACGGGGCGAGAAGCGCAGGCTCGCGCCGCGCTCGCGCGCGTAGCCGTCGACCAGCGAGAGCGCGCGCGTCACGAGATCGTTCACGTCGTGCAGCCGGCGCTCGCTGCGGCCGCGGGCCGCGAACTCGAGCATCGAGCGCACGATCGCGCCGCAGCGGCGCGCGTGCTCGGCGATCCGCTCCAGGGTCCGCAGCATGTGCGGATCGGTCGCGGCGTCGCGCGGCCGCTCGAGCGCGACCTCGGCGGCCAGCAGGATCGCGGCGACGGGGTTTTTGATCTCGTGTCCGACGCCGGCGGCGAACGTGCCCAGCGTCAGCAGCCGATCGACGCGGCGCAGCTCGGTCTCGGCGGCGGTGCGCGCGGAGACGTCGCGCGCGACCACCGCCAGGCGGAGCTGTTCGTCGGGCGCGACGAAGGTGCGCGCGACCGACTCGAGGGTGAGGAAGCCGCCCGCGCGTCGCCGCACGCGCAGCGTGGTCTGGCGCGAGACGCCCGGAAGATTGAGCGACGCCATCGCCTCGCGCGCCAGCTCGACGTCGGCGGGGTGGACGTAGTCGAACGCCGACTGACCGAGCACGTGCTCCGGCGGGAAGCCGAGCACCGCCTCGAAGCGCGGATTCACGTACGCGAAACGCGCGTCGAGCGTCAGCTCGGCAACCAGGTCGTTGACGTTCTCGGCGAGCTCGCGGAAGCGCCGCTCACTTTCGCGCACGCGGCGCTCGCCGGCGCCCGCCGCGCTGACGTCGCTGGCCGTCACGACCACGCAGCGCATGCTGCCGTCGGGCTCGAACAGGGCACGGCTCGACCACGTCACCTGCCGGGTCTCGCCGGCCTGCGTGCGCACCTGCACCACACCCTTCGCCTGCTCGGCGCAGGGCTCGCGCGGCGCGAAGCCGAGCTCGACCAGCGTGCGACCGACCATCTCGTCGGCCGGGATGCCCAGGAGCGCTTCGCAGGCCTGGTTCGCGAGCACGACGCGACCGGTCTGATCGAGCACGAGCGCGATCGTGTCGATCGCGTCGAGCAGCATGCGCGCCGATGCGTCGAACGCATGACGCTGCCTGCTCTGGTCACGCAGCGTGGACTCCTGCATGCCCCGCCCCCGAATCCGTGCGGGCAAGACTAGAGGAAGCGGCGTGCGCGCGTAAAGCGTTCAGCGCGCGGACCAGAAGGCCAGCGCGTCGCGACCGTAGTCGTGGATCGCGTCGCAGCGGCGGTCGAAGCGCATCGCGCTGCGCTTGGTCGTGTCGTAGCTCGGCCAGTACGGAAGCCGTGAGTGACCCGGGTGACCCGTCTTCGCGAAGGCGAGCCACGCCTCCTGCATGCGGTGGGCGAGCTTGCGCGCCCCGGGCGCCGTCGCCGCCCACGGGCGGAGCCAGGTCTCGAGCACCGTACCGAACACGAATGGCAGCTCGATCCCATGACAAGCGCCGATGCGCGCGCCGAGCAGCGGCGGGCTCCAGTCGAAGCGGTAGGCGTAGGTCTCGCGTGAGTGACTCGCGTGCAGGTCGAGCAGCTCCGCCGCCGGCGCGTGGAAGATGCGGTCGGATTGGAACGCGGCCCAGCGCTCGGCGGGGTGCTCTGGCACGCGCGCCAGCGGAGCGCGCGCGTAGGCGCCTTGCGCGCGCGCGGCGTCGCCGGGAGCGAGCGCGCGGTTGAAGCGGCGCGCGAGCGCGGCCTCGTCCATGCGCCGCGCCAATGGGTCACCCAGCATGAACAGCTTCCACTCGTCGCGGTTCGTGCCGACCAGAAGCGAGATACCGGCGCTCGAGCCGCGCGCCACTGCCTCGAGCGGCGGCTCGGGCAGGAGCTCGCCGTCGACGCAGGGCTGGAAGGCGAGCCCGCCGAGCTGGAGCGCGAGCGCGGTCGCGGTCTCGGACTGTGCGCGCAGGATCTGGCCGAGCGGCGCTTCGCACAGCGCGGCGAAGCTCTGGCCCGCCGGACCGAGCCGCTGCAGGAACTCCTGCGCGACGCGTGCCGCCTGTGCGCGCGTGGACACGTTGTGAGCGGCACCGCTCTGCAGGATCGCGCGCCGGAACAGCCCGCGCGCGCGCGGCGCAGCGAGCAGCGCGCCCAGGCTCATCGCGCCCGCCGACTCACCGAACACCGTCACACGCTCGGGGTCGCCGCCGAAATCGGCAATCTGCGCGCGCACCCACTCGAGCGCCGCGATCTGGTCGCGCAGCCCCAGGTTCGCCGGCGCATCGCCGGCATCGGGCAGCACGTCGCGCAGCGCCAGCGCGCCCAGCGCGCCGAGCCGGTAGTTCAGCGTCACCACCACGACGTCGCCGCGCTGCACGAGCCGGCTGCCGCTGTAGAGCGGCGTGCTGCCTGCGCCCATCACGAACGCGCCGCCGTGCACGAACACGAGCACCGGCCGGCGCCGGCCGTCGAGCGCGGGCGTCCACACGTTCAGGTGCAGACAGTCCTCGCTCTGCCGGCCCATCGCCGCGCCCATGGCGCGCCGCACCAGCCAGTTCATCGCGCCGAGCTGGGGCGCGCTGGCGCCGAAGTGACTCGCGCGGCGCAGCTCGTGCCAGGGAGTCACTGGCTCGGGCTCGCGGAAGCGCAGCTTGCCCACCGGCGGGGCCGCATAGGGAATGCCGCGAAAGACCAGCCCGCCGCGCGTGCGCACGCCTTCCAGGCGCCCGCTGCGCGTCTGGGCGATCTCATTCACTTCGAGAGAAACCCCGAGATCTCGGCGGCCACGGCATCCGGCTGCTCGTACGGCACCATGTGACTCCCGCCGGGAATCACGGCGAGCTTCCCGTCGGGCAGGAGCTCGCGCCAGCGCTCGGCGTATGGCAGTGGGATCAGCTTGTCGTCGGCGCCCCAGACCACGAGCGTGGGGATGGTGAGCCGGTAGAGCCGCTTCGACAGGCGTCGGTTCGGGATCGGGAACAGGATCTTCCCGGCCGTGCCGAGCCGGCGCGCGTTGGTCACGAGGAACTGCTGCAGCGCCTCGGGGTTGGTGAAGTCGATGCCGCCCGTCAGGAACTTCTCGCCGTTCTTCGGATCCGCGAACAACACGCCCACGAGCTCGAACGGCAACATCGAGAACAGGTCGGGGATCGGGTGAGAGTCGAGCCAGAGGCCCGCGGGCGCGATCAGCACCAGCTTCTCGGCCGCGCGGTTGGCGATGCAGGCCATCTCGGAGGCGATCATCCCGCCCATCGAGTGACCCGCGAGCCGCGGCCGCTCGATGCCGAGCGCGTCGACCACGTCCCAGCCGTGCAGAGCGAAGTCGAGCATGTCCTCCAGGCTCTCCTCCCCGCCCTCCACGCCGTAGCCCGGCCACTCGGGCGCGAACACGTGATGGCGCTGCGCCAGCCGCTCGAGCAGCGGCTCCTCGCGGAACAGGCCGCCGGCGCCGTGGAAGAACACCAGCGGTGCGCCCTGGCCCGCCTCGAGCACCCGGCACTTCAGGCCGCGGCGCGTCTCGATCTTGCGCTCCTGCATCACCGTCCGCTCCTCGGCAGCTCGGGGCGCACGCGCGTCTCGAGCGGCTTCACCCAGAAGCGGTTGTCGTCCTTCCACTCCGGCCAGATGTCGCGCAGCTGCGGCATGACCTTCTCGGCGAACAGCTTCGTGGAGTATCGGGTCTTCTCGTCGGGCAGATTGCCGATCTGGAACAACAGGAACAGCGACCCGAGTCGCAGGTCCTTGATCATGTGCTCCATCTTCTCGCGCACCGTCGCCGGCGAGCCCGCGATGATGTAGCCGCCCTCCACCAGCTCCTTCCATGTGAGCGAGGTGAACATGCGCTGGTTCTCGGCCCGGAACTGGTTCAGCTTGCCGGACTGGATCGTCTTGATCGTGCGGTAGCCCGGCGGGTCGGCGAAGCCGAGATAGACGTGCAGACAGCGGTTGTAGAAGTAGAGCACGTGCTCGGCGTAGAGCTTCTCGGCTTCGGCGTCGGTGTCGGCCACGCACACCACCTGCGCGAAGGCCGCACGGTAGGGTGACTCGTCCTTGCCCGCGGCCGCGACGCGCTCCCAGTAGCCGTCGAGCAGCGCCTTGCCGGCCTTGTAGCCCGAGTAACTCAGGTAGGAGTAGTTGTAGTCGTTCTCGACGCAGAAATCCCAGGTCTCGATCGAGCCGCCGCCCGGGATGTAGATGGGCGGGTGCGGCTGCTGGATCGGCCGCGGCCAGCAGTTCACGTAGCGCAGCTGGTTGTACTTGCCGTCGAACGCGAACGGCTCGCGCTCGCTCCAGGCGCGCATGATCAGCTCGTGCGCCTCGTAGTACTTGTCGCGGGTGAGCGCCGGGATCTGCCCGTAGCAGAAGTTCGTGTCCATCGGCGTGCCGACCGGGAAGCCCGCGACCAGGCGCCCGCCGGAGATCACGTCGAGCATCGCGAACTCTTCCGCGACGCGGATCGGCGGGTTGTAGAGCGCGATCGAGTTACCGATCACACAGATCGCCGAGCGCGAGGTCCGGCGCGCCAGACCGGCGGCGATGATGTTGGGCGACGGCATGAGACCGTACGCATTCTGGTGATGCTCGTTCACGCCGATGCCGTCGAAGCCGAGGCTGTCGGCGTACTCGAGCTGATCCATGTATTCGTGATACACGCGATTGCCTTCGGCCGGGTCGAAGAGCTTGGAGTCGATGTCGACCCAGACCGAGCGATGCGTCTGCCGGAAGTCGTCCGGCAGATGGGGCCAGGGCATGAGGTTGAACCAGGTGAACTTCACGGCGATCCTCCGAAGCGTGGCGCGCCTCTCCACCCAGATCTTACTGGTTGCGCTGGGTGCCCTGCTCGCCACCCCTCTCCACGCCGAGCTCGTGTACCTGGAGATCGACGCTCCGCACTCCGGCGACCTGGTGAACGACCCGATCCCGCTGGTCGAGGTGCGCGGCTGGGCGGGCACCGGACTGCGCGGCAAGCACGACGTGGTGATCGTGATCGACCGTTCAGGGAGCACGTTCCGCGCGAGCGGCGTGGACGTGAACGGAAATGGGATCGTCGGCCGGAACTTCCCCGGCGAGCCGCCGGACGAG
Source organism: Myxococcota bacterium (assembly GCA_035498875.1). GTDB lineage: Bacteria > Myxococcota_A > UBA9160 > SZUA-336 > SZUA-336 > VGRW01. The sequence continues at coordinate 3,787 of DATJZP010000019.1, read as the reverse complement.
CTGATGCTGTGGACCAGCGACTACGGAGACACGATCGTGTCGGCCGAAGAGCTCGCCGCGCACAGGCTGGTGGAGCGGCTGGACTCGAGCACGACCCGGATGGGCATCATCACCTTCGGTGGGAACGCCAAGGTCGAGGCGCCGCTCGGCAGCACGCGCGAGCAGCTCCTGGCGGCGCTCGACGGCCTGCCGCCGCGGGCCAACCCGAACGGCACCAACATGTATGGGGCGCTCGAGACGGCGATCGACGTGTTCAACGCGGCGCCGCCCGAGCCCGGCCAGCCGCCGCGCCAGCGCGAGATCTTGCTGCTGTCGGACGGCGAGCCGACCTCGCCGCCCGAGCCGCGCAACGCCGCGCAGATCATCTCGGTGCACGCCGCGCAGAACGCAGCGCGCGCGCACGCGCGCATCTACGCCTACGCACTGGGGCCCGCCGCGGCGTTCGCGCGCGATCGCTTCCAGGAGATCGTGAACGCCAACGGCGGCGAGCTCGTGGTGCTCGACTCACCGGGCGACATCACGTCGTTCGTGCCGTATCTCTCGCTCACCAGCATCGCCAAGGTGAGTCTCGAGAATGCGACCAACGGCGAGGCCGGGCGCGCGATGCGGCTCTTCCCGGACGGAACCTTCGACGGCTTCGCGCCGCTCCAGCCGGGCCGCAACGAGCTCAAGTTCACCGCCACCTCGCAGGGCGGCACGGGCGCCACGGTCACGCGCTGGCTGACCTTCGAGAAGGGCCTGCCCGATCCCGAGAAGATGGCGCGCTTCAAGAAGCTGCTCGAGGTGCGCGCGATCGAGACCGAGCTGGCCGAGCGCGCGCGCGTGAAGCGCGAGGAGCATCAGCGCAAGGAGCTCGAGGTGAAGCCCGACCTGCAGCCGATGACGCACGCGCCCGGGCTGCCTAACGACTGAGTCGCGCGAACAGCGGGAACGCCGCGCCGTAGCCGGTCTCGACCAGCTCGCTGCCGGGCCGCACGCGCGCGAGCTCGTCGCGGATCGGCTTCACGTCGATCGCGCGCGAGAAGCCGGGCAGCCAGTCGTCGTGGTGGCCGAGAAACACGCGCCGCGGCCGCAACAGATCGACCTGCCGCGCCACGAACTGCGCGAGCGAGCCCTGGATCGGCTCGCCGTCGACGTTGCCGCGGCCGGCCGCGGCCAGGATCGCGACGTCGGGCCGCAGGTCGCGCAGGATTCCGCTCCAGTGACCCGAGGTGTCCTGGTAGAAGAGCGAGCCCTCGGGCGTGCGGAAGTGGTACACGAGCGCGCCGCCGTCGCCGCGCGGCCCCTGCGCGCTGGCGCGCAGGTGAGAAAGGACGTCGGCGCCGAGCGACCCGAAGTGCGCAGACAGCCCCCGGAAGCGCTCCTGCTGCTCCTGCCAGGTGAGTCCCAAGTCGCCGATGCAGACCTCGTCGCTCGCGCCCATCGCCCGCTGCGACCAGACACAGGAGTGCTGGCTCGGGTAGACGTCGACCACCACGTCGTCCGACAGCCGCACGCGCTCGCCGCCGGCGACGGCGATCATCTGACTCACCGGCACGCCCTGCGCTTCCATCACGCGCACCGTCTCGTGCGAGCCCAGGATCCGGGCGCCCGTGCGCTTCGCGATGCGCTCGGCGCCGTACAGGTGATCGAAGTGCGAGTGACCCACCACGATCCAGTCCGCGCGCTCGACCTCTTCCGGCCGCAGGCCGACCTGCGGCGCGGCCTGCACGCGGTCGAGATAGGCGTCGAGGAAGATCACGAGCTTGCCCAGCGTGAGCCGGAACGTGGCGCAGCCGAACCAGTCGAGCGTGCCAGTCACCGCGGCAGCGGCCCGGTGAGCGAGGCGCGCTGCGAGATCTCGATCCAGTTGCCGTCCGGATCGCGCACGAACGAGATGCGCGCCACCTTGCCCAGAGTGATCGGCGCCCTGCCCTCCTTGCCGCCGCGCGCCACGATGCCCGCGTGCTCGGGATCGACCTCGAACACCTGGATCGTGAAGTAGCGGTAGCCGGGGCCGGTCATGCGCCCGACCGGGTGCGCGCCGGGCTCGCCCGTCACCCGCAGGAGTGAGTCCCCGCAGCGAAAGGCGTCGCGGCCCACGGGCTCGAGCTCGAGCGCCCGGCCATAGAACGCGCGCAGCGCCGCGGCGTCCGAGGCAGCGACCGTGAGCGCGATCCGCGAGACCGACTCGTGACCCTCGGGAACCAGCACCACGCGGTTGCCGTCGGGGTCCCGTAGTGGCTGGGGCGCCGCGAGCCCCGGGCGCGCGATCCACAGCTCGCGATAGCCCGCGGCCGGCTCGTCGGGCAGCGGATCGCGCGAGTGATTGATCTTCAGCACCGAGCCCGCGAGCCCCAGCCGGTGCTGCTGCACGCCGCCGCCCATCGGCAGGAGCTCTTCGTAGGGCAGCCCGACCTGGTCGCGCCAGAACTCGATCATTTCGTCACGCCGGTTCGTGTACAGCCCCACGTCGATGCGCGGCTTGGCCAGCTTCATGGGCGAAAGGATAACTCAGCGCGCGCAATCCCGTAGACCTGACGAGTCACTTCTCGCTCTTCTCGATGGTGCTCGAGATGTCGTCGCCCGAGGATCTCTGGCCGAACGAGGCGCAACTTCGCGCAGCCGCTGCCGATCAGCATTCCGGGCGACGTTCCCGAGCCCGGAGTGACGGTGCTTCTCGCGCTGGGCGTCGGGCTCGGGATCGCGGTCGAGCGTTGGCGGAGCTCAGAAGCCCAGTAACACGCGGCCCAGCACGCGCTCGGCGAGCCAGATGCTGGCGAGGCCCGCCACCGCGAGTGACCCGGCGCCGACCAGCCCGCGCTGATACACGGCCGAGCGGCGCAGCGCGAACGCGAACGGCAGGAACAGCGCCACGATCGCGAGCTGGCCGAGCTCCACACCCAGGTTGAACCCGACCAGCGTGACCAGGCGCGTCGTTGCGTCGGAGCCCAGATCCGAGAGCGCGGACGCGAAGCCGAGGCCGTGCACCAGCCCGAAGCCGAAGGCCAGGATCGCACCCAGGCGCGGCGCCGACGGCCACAGGTTCACGAGTGCGCTCACCAGAACCGAGAGCGCGATGCCCGACTCCACCAGCCGAGAGGGCACGTGCACGAATCCTAGTGCCGCCAACGAGAGCGTCAGTGAGTGAGCTGCGGTGAACGCCGTCACCAGGCGCAGCACCTCGTGCAACACGGGTCGAAATGCCGTTGCGGGCTGCCAGCGCGGGCGCCCGCCGACCAGCACGGCCGGCAGCAAGAGCGCGAGCAGGAAGGCGACGTGATCGGCTCCCGAGCCGATGTGGTGGATGCCCTCGCGCACGAAGCTCGCGAAGCGGCGCAGCCGCCCGGAGCCGTCGGCGTCGAGCTCCTGGACCGTCGCGTCCGGAGAGAACACCGCAACCGCGACACCGCTCGGTGTCGCCACGCGCACGATCCCCCGGTGCAGCGCATCTTCGTCGAACAAGAGTCCGTATTCGATCCGCAGCCGCCCGGCCGCGGAGCGGCAGCGTCCACTCACATCGAGCACCGCGTAGTTGCCGTCGCTGTGCGAGTCGACCTCGAGACCCTCGGGGCGCAGCGGACAAGGAATCCCGCCGGCCGAGAGCCGGAGGCGCGACAGCTCGTAGGCTTCGAGCTCGAGCCGGCGTGCGCGCAGCTCGCCCCAGGTGATCGCGCCGTCGCCGTCGCGGTCCAGGCCGAGCGCGAGGTCGAGGTCGCGCAGGGCGACGTCGATTCGCCCGCTCACGCGGTCTCCGTCGCGCGTCAGGCTCACGAACGCGTCGCTGGCCTTGTGCGCCCACGCCGGG
>DATJZP010000018.1:0-23946 GCA_035498875.1 Myxococcota bacterium | reverse complement strand
GCGCTCTGTTGCCTTGGTCCTGGGCGGCGTAGATCTTCTTGGTGAGGCGACTGTGGATTCCAAACCTTACGAACGCGCCGATGCGGCATCCAGGATCCGCGCTGCTCGAGAGCGAGCCGGATTGACCGATTCGCAGGTTGCTGCGTCAATCGGCATCAATGTGTCTTGGTATGGCGACATCGAAGCGGACGACGCTGAGGTCTTCATGACACTCTCGCTACAGCAACTCGGCCTACTGGCGAGTTGCCTAGGCTTGCACCCTCGCGACATTGTTTGCTCCGAGACCGCAGCGCAGGTAGAGCCGATCCCAATGGCGACCCTGGTTCGACTCATTGCGAACCAGATCGAGGTTCGGTCGGAAGGCGTGGCACAAGCGTCTGAGCGCATTGGCTGGGATCTCACTAGTGCGCTCGCAGACTACCGTCACGCTTGGGACGATTGGAACGTCGACTGCCTCCAAGACGTTGCTCGGGCAGTTGGAGTCGACTGGCCAAGAGTCCTGGCCTCTTGGGCTGAGAACTCCTCGTCGAAGGGGGTCGGCTGACCAGCCGTTGCAGTCGGTTCGGAGCCGGCAGCGCTTTCCTGGTAGCGGGGACTCGCTTTGTCCTGTCCGAAGGGCAGCGATTCGAGCTGCCCTGGCGCTGGGCGGCCTAGCGAGGACAGGATTCGATTCCGCTCAGCCTCGCCGATGACTCGCGAGAGTACGAGAATCGGTCAGCTTTGCAGGTCAGTCGATCGCATCGATCGGGGCAAGTCGTAGCGGACTGCCATCGCAGCCTGCCGCGCTGAAAGCACGGCGAGCAAGACTCCGAGCGTCCCCAGGAAGAGGGCCCCGGGCTCAGGTACGCTGCTGTTGGTCAGCAGATACTGGGCGGAGACGTTCTCGGCAGCCTCGAAGTCGAGCGTCACTGAGTGATCGGTTGTCTTAGCGGTCACGCAGCAATAATCGCCGCTGAGGAAGATCGCACCGCTGATGTTTGCGGGACCCGATGGAGCGGTGAAGTCGAGGTCGCTCAGGACCACTTCCCATGGGATCCCGATGTCGGCGTCCGAGCGGCCTTGCACCGATACCACGAGGTCTCTCCCCGTGATGTCGACGGTGACGTTCCAGAGGAAGAAGTCGAGGCTTCCCACAGCCCCCGTGAATTCCGGCCCCGCACCGACGACGGCGCTAGGGGCGAACTGCGTGACGATCAAGGGGGAGTACGGCGACGTCATCTCGCCCTCGATCGTGTCCCCCTCGAAGGTGACGGGATCCGCGGCGGCGCGAACCGAGACGAAGAGCGCGAGACAGACTATCGACGCCAGACACCGGGAAGACGACATGAAGGAATACGAGCCCATGCGAAAGTCTCCTAGATGGCACGTTCAGCGACGATTCTACGCTGACTGCTCGCTTGGGCTGGCAGCGGCGGGCGCGACGTCTTGCGGGCTTTCTTGGGTGGCCGCCGCATGCGCTTCGAACGACATGAGTCTGACGGTTCGCGTCGAGGGAGCTCCGCGGCTCGACCTTCGAGGGGGCCCGCGGGGCCGAGAGTCTTGGCCAAGTGGTAGCGGGGACAGGATTCGAACCTGTGACCTTCGGGTTATGAGCCCGACGAGCTACCGGACTGCTCCACCCCGCACCGAGGTGGGCGGAAGATGGCGTTCCACTCGCTCGGTGTCAATTCGGCCATTGGCGACGCGGGCCAGCGCGGGAACTTGCGCGAGCTTTCTCTCGCAAGTGCCCGGCAGAGCGACACTTTACGTCACCGGAGTGCCACTTCTCGGCAGTCGCCGCCTGCTTCGGCGACGCCGGAGGGCACAACATGCAGGCTCGGAGTTGGATCATCGCCGGGGCGCTCGCGCTCGGGCTCGTGCCGCGGCTCGCGGCGGCGGAGTACTGGCGCTACGAGACCGATTCAGGGAGCACGGCGTTCACGGACGACGCCAAGAACATCCCCGCGAAGTACCGCGCCAGCGCGCTGAAGATCGCCGAGGAGTCACTCTCGACCTACCGCCGGCTGTCGGTGGTGCAGACGACGCCCGCCGTGGCTCCGCGCCCGCCGGCGTATGCGATGGCTCCCGAAGAGGTGACTGCCGAGCCGCAGCGCCCGCGCGAGCTGGCCGAGGGCCTGCCGAGACAGCGGATCAACCGCCTGGGCATCAACGTCGAGGGCATCCAGGTCGACATGGACGCCGACCAGGACGAGCCGATCACGATCGACAAGCGGCAGTACATGGACGGGAACGGCGACTACTTCGACCACGACGGCGTGATGGCGCCGATGACCGTGATCCGGCAGGGCGGTCACGACCTCGCCTACATCGACGAGCGCTAGCTCGGGCGCCGTCTAGCGCGGGGGCGGTCCTTCGCCCACGTCGCCGCGCAGCACCGACAGGTCGGGAGTCACGACCCACTTCTCGGCGTCCACGTCGTAGCGCCAGTGCTGCACCTGCCGCACCTTGCGCTCCTTCACCGAGGGCAGCCGGTAGTACTCGAGCGAGACCAGCATCTCGACCTCGGAGCCGTCGGTCACCACGGGTTTGGTGGAGAGGATGTCGACCGAGGTGAAGTGAATCGGGTTCGAGTTGTCGTCGAGCAGCTTCAGGAACTCGCCACGCCGCTCGGGCTCCACCTGCGCGGCGGCCTCCTGCCAGCGCCCCCAGCGCAGGTCGTTGTTGTATTCCTGCGCGTAGTCGTCGACCGCCGGTGTGTCCGGCGGGATGATCGGCGTGACGCAGGCCGCGAGCAACAGCAGCGCGAGCGCGCAGAGCGGCTTCTTCATTTTCTCTTCACCCCCACACCCTACCTTCGGGCAAAGTGGCATTTTTCTGGCAAGGGTGCAGGGGTCATCACCATGACACGAGCGCGGAAGCGGCAGGCCGTCCTGCTCGGAATCGACATTGGTGGAACCAAGCTGAACGTTGCGCTCGGGCGCGCCGGCGGCGAGCTGATCCGGGAGGCGCGGATCGACGACTGGACCAGCGGCGACGCGAAGCGCGACCTCGACCGGATCGCCGAGACCTCGCGCGCGCTCTTGACCGCGGCGCGGATCGATCCGGGCGAGCTCGCCGCGATCGGAGTGTCTGCGCCCGGGCCGCTCGATCCCTCGACCGGCGTGGTGCGCGATGCGCCGAACCTGCGCGGCTGGCACGAGGTGCCGATCTCGGCGCACCTGGCGCGTGCCTTCGGGCGCAGCGTGCGGCTCGAGAACGACGCCAACGCGGCGGGCCTGGCCGAATGGCGCTTCGGCTCGGGCGCCGGCTCGCGCGCGTTCGCGTTCCTGACCATGAGCACGGGCGTGGGCGCGGGCTTCGTGTTCGACGGCGCGCTCTACCGCGGCGCGCGCTTCGGCGCGGGCGAGGTCGGTCACATGCCGGTGGTTCCGAACGGCCGGCCGTGTGTCTGCGGACTGCGCGGGTGTCTCGAGGCCTACACCGGCGGCGGCGCGCTGGGCGCGCGGCTGCGCCAGGAGCTGGGCGCCGGCGCACGCAGCTCGATCCTCGAGCTCGCGGGCGGCAAGGTCGAGAGCGTGCGGCCCGAGCACTGGGTCGCGGCGCTGGCCGCGGGCGACGCCTACGCGAAGTCACTCGCCGAGGAGTATCTCGACACCCTGGCGACGGGGCTCGCGATCCTGATCCAGCTGCTCGACGTCGACCGCATCAGCCTGGGCACGATGGTGGCCCGCAACCCCGAGCTCCTGCTCCAGCCGCTGCGCGCGCGGGTCTACGAGCGGGTCTGGCCGCGGCTGCGCGACACGCAGCTCGTGCCCGCGGCGCTGGGTGAGCGGCTGTGCGCCTACGCCGGGCTGACGGTGGCGCTTCTCGAGCTCGAGTCGCCGACGTCCTCTTCGGCATAGCGCGCGCGCCAGTCACTCACGGCGGCTTCGAAGCGGCCGGCCTCGATCGCCTCGCGCAGGTCGCGCAGGAGCTTCATGTAGTACGCCAGGTTGTGCAGCGAGAGCAGCCGCGCCGCGAGCGCGTCGCCCGCGCCCAGCAGGTGGCGCAGGTAGGCGCGCGAGAAGCGCGCGCAGACCGGACACACGCAGTCCGGATCGATCGGGCCCGGCTCGTCGCGGTGGCGCGCGTTGCGCAGGTTCAGGCGGCCGCGCGAGGTGAACACCGAGCCGTGTCGGCCGTGGCGCGTCGGCACCACGCAGTCGAACAGGTCGACGCCGCGCGCGACCGCGCTGACCAGATCGCGCGGCAGCCCCAGGCCCATGAGATAGCGCGGCGCGCTCGCGGGCAGCGGCCCCAGGCTGTGAGTCACGAGCTCGGCGCGCGCGTCCGCCGACTCGCCGAGACCCAGCCCGCCGATCGCGAAGGCGCCGAAGCCCAGCGCCGCGGTGCGCGTGGCGCTCTCGACGCGCAGCTCGGGCGAGCCGCCGCCCTGGATGATCCCGAACAAGAGCTGATCGCTGCGCCGTCGCACGGCCTGGCCGCGCGCCGCCCAGCGCAGCGTGCGCTCGAGGCTGGCGCGGGTCGCCGGCTCGTTTCCGGACTCGCTCGTGCCGGGCTCGCCGAACTCGTCCAGCACCACGATCAGGTCGGCGCCGAGCTTCTCCTGGATCTCGACCGCCTTCTCGGGCGTGAGAAACACCGTGCTGCCGTCGTGCGGGCTCTTGAACTCGACGCCTTCCTCGCTGCGCCGGCAGAACGCGTCGAGCGAGAACACCTGGAAGCCGCCCGAGTCGGTCAGCATCGGGCCGCTCCAGCCCATGAAGCCGTGCAGCCCGCCCAGCGCCGCCACGCGCTCCTCGCCCGGACGCAGATGCAGGTGATAGGTGTTCGCGAGCACGCCCTGCACGCCGACCCGCAACAGCTCGTCGGGCGCGAGCCCGCGCACCGCACCAAAGGTGGCGACCGGGAAGAACGCGGGTGTCTCGAGCACGCCGTGCGGCGTGGTGAGTCGGCCGACGCGCGCTGCGCCGTCGCGCGCGCGCACCGCGAAGCTGGGCGTCACGCGCGTCAGCGGATCCACAGCGCGTCTCCGTAGGAGTAGAAGCGGAAGCGCTCGGAGATCGCGTGCGCGTAGGCGCGGCGCGTGGCCTCGACGCCGGCGAAGGCCATCACCAACGCGAGCAGGGTCGAGCCCGGCAGGTGGAAGTTCGTGATCAACGAGTCGACGGCGCGGAACTCGTGACCGGGCAGGATGAAGAGCTTGGTGTCTCCCGCGCCCGCGGCGCCGCCCGTGGTCTCGAGCGCGCGCACCACGGTCGTGCCCACGGCGATCACGCGGCCGCCTGCCGCGCGCGCGCTCGCGATCGCCTGCGCCGTGGCTTCCGGCACCTCGAAGCGCTCGGCTTCGAGCACGTGCTCCTCGGGTCGCTCGCTGCGCATCGGCCGGAAGGTGCCCGGGCCCACGTGCAGGGTGACTCTCGCGAGCCGCAGCCGCGCCGCCAGCGCCTGGCTGAAGTGCAGCGACGCGGTGGGCGCCGCGACCGCGCCCGGCTCGCGCGCGAAGATCGTCTGATAGTCGACCAGGTCCTGCGCGCGCGCCGCCTCGCGCCGGATGTAGGGCGGCAGCGGCGCCTCGCCGAGCCGCGCGAGCAGGTCCTCGACTGCGACACCGTCCGGTGTCGCGAAGGCCAGCCGGCAGCTGCCGCCGGGCAGGAGCTCGACCACGCGCGCCGTCACTTCGCCGAAGCGCAGCTCGAGCCCGGGCGTGAGCCGGCCGCGCACCTTCACGAACGCGCTCCAGTCCCCGTCCGCGCGGCGCGAGAGCAGCAGCGCCTCGGCCTTGCCGCCGCTCGACTTCGTGCCGCGCAGCTTCGCCGGCACCACGCGCGTGTCGTTCACGATGAACAGGTCGGCCGGGCCGGCCTGGTCGGCGAGGTCCGAGAAGCGCAGCTCCGACAGCGCGCCGGTCGCGCGCTCCAGCACCAACAGACGCGCGGCGTCGCGCGGCGCGCTCGGCTCTTGCGCCACGAGCTCGGGCGGCAGATCGAATTCGAGATCGGCGCGCGAGATCACGGCCGGCCGAGTGACTCGAGCGCGGCGGGCTTGGCCGCCAGCGCGTCGTAGGAGAAGAGGGCGATGCCCGGCGGCGCGACCTCGCGCGCCAGCGCGATCTGTTTCTGTGCGTGCCCCGGCTCGTCGAGCACGAGCCACGTGCCCAGCCCCAGCCAGAGCTTCTCGCCGCCCACGCCGCCGTGCAGCGCGTGCGTCTCGTAGCGCAGCAGCCGGTCGTCGCGCGTGTAGGCCATGGCCACCGCGAAGTCGAGCGGGCCCTGGTCGAGCCAGCCGCGCCAGTCCTGCATCGAGGTGAGATACGCGCGCTCGGCGAACGCCAGCACGGCCGCCGACAGCCGCCACGACTTCGGCATGCGCGCGCGCAGCGCGGTCACGAGCTCGGTGACTCGCGCGCGCCGGAACTCGTCCCACTTGTCGCCGACCTCGAAGCCGTGGTTCTCGGCCGCGAACGCGGCCTTGCCCAGCTCGCCGTAGCCGAAGTCGAGCCCGCGGAAGCGCGAGCCCGGAGTCATCGGCAGCGCGTACGGGTAGCGGATGTAGTCGAGGTGCAGCCCGTCCAGGTCCGGCGCCGCGCGCGCCAGGTCGTCGACCGTGTCGGCGAGGAACTGGCGCACCGCGGGCACGGCGGGATCGAGCCAGTAGCCCGGAGTCTCGAGCTCGAGCCACTGGTTGTCGGGCGGCGGCACGTTCCCCTGCGGGTAGTCGAGCAGGTTGCGGCCCTGGCGATCCACCTGGACCGCTTGGCGCCCCAGCTTCTGCACGATCGGCGCGTCGCGGTTCTGGGCCAGCGCCAGGCAGTTGAACCAGGCGTGCACGCGGATGCCGCGCGCGTGGGCGCGCGCGATCACGTCGGCCAGCGGCTCGGGCGCGTCCGGATGCGCGGCTCGAATCGCGCGGTACGGGGAGTCGTCGGCATGAGTGGATGGAAACCAGCTCTTGCCCGCGCGGTGCACCTGCACGAACAGGTCGGTCACGCCCAGCTTCTGCGCGCGCTCGACCAGCTGCGCGATCTTCTCCGGTGACTCGAGCGTGCGCTCGCTGCCCTCGGCCAGGACCCACAGGCCGAGTGAGCCGTGGCCGCCGGGCGGGTGCGCGCGCGAGCACGCCGCCAGGAGAGACACGGCCGCCACGATCCCGATCCACCCGCGCATGGGGGCGGAGGCTAGCAGAGGCCCGCCGGGCCGCCGTCCGTTAGATTCGGCTCGCTTTGATGGGGAAGAAGCTGGGCATCTCGCTGCTCCTGGTGTCGCTCGCGGCTGCCGCGCCCGCGCGCGCGGACGACGACGCCGCGATCACGTCGCGGCTGCGCGAGGCCAGCGCGCTGCGCGACGCCGGGAAGTACGGCGACGCCGCGAAGAAGCTCGCCAAGATCGACGAGCCCGACTTCGCCGCGCCGCTCGGACTCGCGCGCACGCGGCTGCTTCGCGCCGACAAGCAGCCGGACGAGGCCGCCCACACCGCGGAGGCCTCGGCCGCGCAGATTCCCGCCTCGGAGATCCGCGCGCACCTCTACGCCGAGCTGGCGCAGATCTACCTCTCGCGCGACGACCTGGCGAGCGCCGAGCAGGCGCAGCACGCCGCCGCCGACGCGACCCACAGCGCGGAGTACGCCGCGCAGCTCGCGAACGAGCTGGCGCGCGCCTTCGAGTCACACGGGCGCACGGCCGAGGCGCTGGCGATGTACACGCGGGTCTGGCAGGGCTACCCGCTCTCGGGCGCGGCCGAGACCGCGTTCTCGCGTGCCACGGCGCTCGCCGCCACCACCGGCACTCCGCCGCCCGAGCCCAGCGTGCTGGTCGGGCGCGCGGACCGGCTGCGCGAGTCGTTCCGCTGCGACGCCGCGCTGCCGCTCTACGAGTCACTCCTGGCGCGCAGCGACACCAAGGCCTCGCACCGCCCGAGCCTCGAGCGCGGGCGCGCGGACTGTCTGTTCATGGCGCGCCGCTACGGCGACGCGGTCGACGCCTACCGCGCGCTGGCCAAGCGCGATCCGAAGGACTTCGAGGCGCGCTTCCAGGCCGCGCGCGCGCTGGCGCGCAGTGGCGCGATCGACCCTGCGGTGGCCGAGCTCGAGAAGCTCGAGAAGACCAAGGACGAGCTGCAGCGCGCGCGCGTGCGGGCGCTGCTCGCGACCGTGCTCGAAGACCGCGAGCCGGCGCGCGCGCTGGCCGAGCTGCGGCAGCTCGAGCGCCAGACCGCGGCGCCGAACCTGGCCTCGGACGCGCGCTGGTCGCTGGCCTGGGCGGATCTGCGCGGGGGAGGGGGCCTGGAGGCCGCGCCGCTGCTCGACAAGATGGCGCAGGGCACGCTCGACGACGTCGAGGTGCAGCGCGCGCGCTACTGGCGCGGCGTGGCGCACTTCGAGTCGAGCGACGAGGCGCGCCGGATCGACGGCGCCGAGGAGCTGAAGGGGCTCGCGCGCGACATCCCGCTCTCGTACTACGGCATGCTCGCGTCGGAGCGGGTCGGCGGCTCGCCGATCGAGAAGTCACTGGTCGGCCCGCGCGCGAGCTCACCCGAGGCGCCCGCGCTGCGCCGCGCGCGCCTGTTCCTCGACGGCGGCTTCCCCGAGATCGCCGCCGACGAGATCGAGAGCTATGCCGACGACGCACGGCTCGACCGCGACGCGCGCATCGCCACCGCGCGGCTCTTGCACCGCACCGGTGACTCCTACCGCGCGCTGAAGCTGATCGACGACGGCTTCGGCCCGACGCTCGAGCAGGGCATCGACCCGGCCTGGCGCGAAGCCTGGGAGCTGGCCTGGCCGCGCGCCTTCGGCCAGTGGGTGAGCGGCGCGACTCACGAGTTCAGCTTCGACCCGGCGCTGGTCTGGGCGATCATGCGCGAGGAGAGCGCCTACCGCGCGCAGGTCAGCTCGCCGGCGGGCGCGCTCGGCCTGATGCAGCTCATGCCGCAGACCGGCGGCCGCGTCGCCGGCGAGCTCGGTCTCTCGGGCTTCGTGACCGAGCGCCTGTACGACCCGGAGACCAACATCCGCCTCGGCACTTACTACCTGCGCTCGCTGTTCGAGCGCTTCGACGGCTCGCGCGCGCTCACGATCGCGTCGTACAACGCCGGTCCCGAGGCTGTGGGCCGCTGGCTCGAGAAGAACGCGCAGGCCAAGCCCGACGCGTTCGTCGAGTCGGTGAGTTACGGCGAGACGCGGCGCTACCTGCGCCGCGTGCTGCGCTCGTACCGCGTCTACCAGCTGCTCTACGGCGACGCCGTCAAGGCGGTGCCGCAGCCGCTGCCCCCGCAGCCCGCTTCGGTGGCTGCGCCGCCGGCGACGGACGCCTCGGCCGGCGAGGCCGGCGACGCTCAACGGGGAGCCGAAGCGGGCCGATAGCCCGCCCATGACGAAGTACGTTCTCGTGCTGCTCGTGCTCGTCGCGGGTGCCGCCGGTGGGCTCTACTGGAACTACCAGCGCAACGCGGCGATGGTCGCCGACCTCTCCAAGCCGCGGCCCTACGCCAAGTTCTCGACCGCCGACGTCACCAAGCTGATCGCGGCCTACCAGGGCGAGATCAAGCGCAAGAAAGCCCGCGTCGCCGCGGCGCCGGGCGGCCAGGACGCGATCTCACAGAAGGGCGAGAGCGACGTCGGCGGCAAGGCCGAGGCGTTCGAGAACTTCCAGCACGAGAACGAGCGCTGGAAGGCGCAGCGCGGCGCGGTGATCGAGGAAGAGGTCGAGCTCCAGGCGCTCTTGTTCGAGAAGTCGATCCGCGATCGTCACCTGGACGATCCCGACTACGTGTTCAAGGCGCGCTTGCTGACCTACTGACTCTCAATCCTCGTCGTCGTCGGCCGGCTCTTCTTCCGGCTCCTCGATGTCGGCGGCGGCCGCCGCGGTTCCACCCGGTTCGTCGATCTCGATGTCTTCGATCTCGAGGTCCTCGGGATCGATCGGCGTGTCGAGATCCTCGGCTTCCTCCACCGGCGGCGGCGGCTTCACGGCCTTCTTCGGCGCCGGCGCGGCGGCGGCCTTCTTGCCGCGCGTGCGCTTGGGCTTCTCGAAGGCGGGCGACTGGCGCTGGTCGGCGCCGCACTTCGGGCACAGCGGCTCCGGCTTCTGCAGGTCGTAGAACTTGGCTCCGCAGGAATAGCAGACCCACTTCTGGCCGAGCTTCGTCTTTCGGGCGGCATCCATGCAGGGCGCTCCTTTGGGGCGGGGGTATACCACGGGGGGCGACAAGAGCAAGCGGCGATCCGAAGCCGTTGGCGAGCCTGAAGTTTCAGGGGCCGCAGGGACTTGTCCAATTTAACAGAATGCTACTTATCGGAAGTTAGAGGAATGGCGTTCCGAGGGCGGCACGCCATCGACCCGGGCCACGAGTCACTCCCCTGCGAAGTGAGTCAGTTGGCGGGCGCCGGGGCCGGTGCGGGAGTCGGGGTCGGCGCCGGAGTTGCGGGCCGCGCGGCGTCGAGCTTGGCTTGCTCGAGCCCGATGCGCTGCATCAGGTGCTCTTGCTCGCCGGCTTCGGGCGATGCGGACAGCGCCTCGCGATACGCCGCGATCGCGCGCTCGGGCTGATTCGCGCGCCCATAGGAATCGCCCGCGGAGATCCAGGCCAAGGCCCGCGGCGGATAGCTCTCGACCTTGGCGGCGGCCTCGTAGGCCTCGGCGGCGGGAAGCTCCTGGCCGCGCTGCTCCAGCGTGTAGCCGCGCAGGCGCAGCGCGATCGCGCGCCGCGGATCGTCGCCCTTGAGTGAGTCGGCCAGCTTGGCGAGCCGTGCGTCGGCCGCATCGAGCTTGCCGAGGTCGACCTCCATCTCGGCCGCCTTGATCCCGGCGACCGCGACCAGCGGACTGCCGGCGTGGCCGGCGATGAAGGCGTCGAACTCGGCCAGGGCCGCCTCGCGCGCCTGGGTCGCCTGCTGCGCGTTCGCGGGCTCGGCCACGAAGAACTCACCCGGGTTCGAGCCCATCGCGGTCACGAAGTGCGTCTCGATCTCGGCCAGCGCCGTCTCGGCGCCCTCGGTCTGGCGACCCCGGTATTCGATGATCGCCGAGAGGATTCCGCCGACCACCAGCAGCATCACCGCGCCCACTACGATCTCGCGCGCATGGTCGTTCGCCCAGGCGAAGCCTTCGTGGAGCCGGAGCTCGAAGCCCTCGAGCCGTGTCTCGGTCTCGCTGCGCTGGCGCTGGGTCAAGAAAGCGGTCTCCAGATAGTCCGGAGGCATGGGTGCCCATGCCGTTCACCGGGCGGGATCTTAGCGGGTTTTCGATTGGGGTCCGGACAATTCCGCGGTGCCGGCCTCGAGCTCGCGCCGGCCCCGGAGCTTCACCCGCACCGGCGCCGAGCGCACCCCGAAGCGCTTGCGCATGAAGCCCTCCAGGTAGCGGTGGTAGTTCCGGGCGATCAGCTGCGGGTCGTTCATGAACACGAGCAGCGTGAGCGGCCGGGTCGAGATCTGGGTCGCGTAGAAGAAGCGCGCGCGCTTCTTGCCCCGCAGTGGCGGCGTGTTGCGCAAGATCGCGTCCTCGAGCGCGCGGTTCAGCTCCGAGGTCGGGATCTCGAGCTCGAGCGCGTCGTAGAGTGCCAGCGCCTCGGGCAGCACGCGCTCGAGCCCGAGGCGCGTGACTGCGCTGGTGCGCAAGAGGACCGGATCCGGCACGAAGCCGAGGCGCCGCTCGAGCTGGCGCGTGAGCTCTTCTTCGCGAGGAGTTCCAGAGACTTTGTCCCACTTGTTCAACAACAAGACGAGCGGGCGTCCGCGGTCGAGCGCGAGCCGCGCGAGCTTCGAGTCCTGCTCGCTCACGCCCACGTCGGCGTCGATCACGAGCAGCGCCACGTCGCAGCGCTCGAGCGAGCGCAGCGCCATGAGCGCGCTGCCGCGCTCCAGTCGATCCGAGCGCTTGCCGCCGCGGCGCATGCCGGCGGTGTCGACCAGGATCAGCTGGCGGCCGCCGACCGAGATACTGGAATCGGTCGAGTCACGCGTCGTGCCCGGCTCGTCCGCGACGATGTTCCGCTCCTCGCCGAGCAGCGCGTTCAAGAGCGAGGACTTGCCCACGTTGGGCCGGCCGATGATCGCGAGCCGCGGCGGCCCGCTGCGCGCCGGAGTCTCTTCGTCGGGCGAGCGCTCGGGCAGCGCCTCGGCGATCGCGAGCTCCAGGTCCGGCAGCCCGCGCGCGTGGGCGGCGCAGGTCGGGACCACGGTGCCGAAGCCGAGGGCGTGGAACTCGCCCGTGTGCGCCTCGATCTGCGGCGAGTCGGATTTGTTCGCGACCACGACCACGGGCCTTCCGCCCTTGCGCAGCAGCTCCGCGATCTGCCGGTCGAGCGGCAGGAGGCCCGCGCGCGCATCGACCACGAACACGATCACCGCCGCCTGCGACACCACCAGCCCCACTTGCCGGCGGATGGCGGCCGGAATGCCCTCCTCGGCCTCCGGGTCGAGCCCGCCCGTGTCGACCAGCAGCACCGGCCGCCGCTCGATCTCGGTCGCGACCGCCACGCGATCGCGGGTCACCCCAGGCCGGTCTTCGACCAGCGACCGGCCTTCGCGCAAGAGCCGGTTGAACAGCGTCGACTTGCCGACGTTGGCGCGGCCGACGATCGCCACCAGCGGCGGCGAGCTTGTGTCACTTCTCGTCATCGGGAGCCCACTAATCTGGTTGACACTGCTAGCGGTTTTGGGCGAGGCTCGCCGCGTCCGCGTTCCGGGTCGCTTCGGGGAGGGTCTGGAAGATGATTCGCAATCTCTCGTCCGCCACGCGAGTGCTGGCCCTGGCGGCGGTGCTGTTGGCGCCGTTCTTCGGAATGGCGCGCAGCGCGCATGCCGATGCCACCCAGCTGTGCCGCGCCGGCAGCAACATGGTGCTCGCGCCCTTCGATGCCCTGCTCGGGCCGTTCATCGCGGGCAAGGACGAAGTCTACGGCCTGCGCGAGATCGACGACCCCAACTACATCAAGGCGATCGGCGTGGTGCCCGGCTACATCTTCCTCACCGGCATGCAGCTCGGCGGCTCGATGTTCCGCGAGATCTCGGCGCTGATGGAGCTGCCCCTGGGCATGGTGACGCTCTTCCGCGACGGCGCGCAGCCGCCGCTCTTCCGCTCCGGGGAAGACGCCTGGGCGCTCTTCTCGGACGACTACGGCAAGTGCCCGGTCCACTTCGGCACGTCGTACAACACGATCAACGACGGCTGAGCTCCGCCAGCACCCGCTCGACGCCGCGCTCGCGCGCATCGGCGTCGATCCAGTCGAGCTCGGGCTCGGCCCGGAACCAGGTGCGCTGGCGCTTCGCGTAGCGCCGGGTCGCGATCCAGATCCGCTCGCGCGCCGTGGGCTCGTCGAGCTCGCCCGCGAGCAGCGCCCCGATCTCCCGGTAGCCGATGGCTGAGAGCGCCCGCAGCTTGCGGTCGTAGCCGGCGGCGAAGAGCGCGCGCACCTCGTCGACCCAGCCCGCTTCGAACATGCGCGTGACTCGCGCGCGCAGCCGCTCGGCCAGCGCGTCGCGCCCGAGCGCGAGCCCGAGCCAGCGCACGTCGAACGGCCGATCCTCGAAGCGGTGGCCCGCGTGCTGCGCCGAGATCGGAGTCTCGGTGAGCAGGAGCGCCTCGAGCGCGCGCACCGTGCGCACCTTGTCGCGCGGGGCGATGCGCAGGGCGGCGGCGGGATCGCGCCGCTCGAGCTCCGCGCGCAGTGACTCGAGCGGGCGCGCCTCGAGCCCCGCGCGCAGATCCGGGTCGGACTCGGCGTTGCGAATCAGTCCGCCGGCGAACGCGCGCGCGTAGAGACCCGTGCCGCCGACCAGCAGGATCGGCCTGCCGCGCCCGGCGATGTCGTGCGCGGCGGCGCGCGCGACCTCGGCCCAGCGGCCGGCCGACATCGGCTCGTCGGGCGCCACCAGGTCGAGCGCGTGGTGCGGGATGCGCGCGCGCAGCGCGGCGCCGGGCTTGGCGGTGCCCACGTCGAGCCCGCGGTAGACCTGCATCGAGTCGGCACTCACGATCTCCGCGCCCGTGCGCTCGGCCACGGCGCAGGCGAGCTCGGTCTTGCCGGTGCCCGTCGGACCGACGATCGCGACGACGCGGGTGCGCGTCATCCGCGGCGCAGGAAGCGCCGCTCGAGCTCGGCCCGGTCGAGCGCGAGCGCGATCGGCCGCCCGTGCGGACAGTTCGCGAACCAGATCTCCTCGTCGAGACCCGCGAGCAAGGCAGTCACGGCGCGCGCGTCCAGGCGGTCGCCCTGGCGCACCGCCGAGTGACAGGCCGCGGTCGCCACCAGCTGGTGCAGCGCGCGCTCGAGGCCGTCGCGCGACTCGCGCTCTCCGGGCTCGCGCAGGTGCCCCGCCGTCTCGCGCAAGAGCTCCGGCCAGTCGGTGCGCGCGCGCTCCGCGAGCAGCGCCGGCAGCGCCCGCAGCCGCGCCGAGACCGTGCCGCGCGCGCCGGCCTCGCCGAGCTCGAGCTCGATCGCCGCGCGTTCGAGCAGTGACTGGTGCTCGGCCAGGGTCTCCGCGTCGGCGCGCGAGAGCTCGAGCTCGAGGGGGATCAAGAGCTCCTGGCGCTCGAGCTTGTCGTCTTGCAAGGCGCGGCGCAGCCGCTCGAACAGGATCCGCTCGTGCGCGGCGTGCTGGTCGAGCAGGACCAGGCCTGATTCCCCTTCGAGCACCAGATAGAGCTGCAGTGCCTGGCCGAGGAAGCGAAGCTTCGAGAACGCGAACGGCCGCTGGTCGGAGGGTCGCATGGGCACCCTACCCATGCTCCGGTCCGCTTCCGATGCCCCGATGCTCCGGTCCGCGACCCACGAAGCCGGTTCGAGCTGCAAGGGCTCCGAGTACGCGGGGACGCCCTGCCCCACCGCCCCACCCCGCACCGCCTGACCGATCGCGCGGCGCAGGAGGTCGCTCACCGCGCGGGGGTCGCGGAAGCGCACCTCCCACTTGGCCGGGTGCACGTTCACGTCCACGAGCTCGGGGTCGGCGCCCAGGAACAGCACCGCGACCGGGTAGCGGCCGGGCGGCAGCGCGTCGCGATAGGCGTCGCGTACCGCGAACTGCAGCAGCCGGTCGCGGACTGGCCGTCCGTTCACGTACAGGTGCAACTCACTGGGGCCGCTGCGCATGACGTGGGTGGGGCTGACGAAGCCCCGCACCGCCAGCCCGCCTTGCTCGGCCTCGACCGGCACGAGCGCCTCGCCCGTGCCCGGCGGCAGGACGGCGATCACCCGCTCGCGCGGCACGGCCGTCGGCAGGAAGAGCAGCGCGCGCCGGCCGTCGCGCTCGAGCTCGAACCGAACGTCCGGACGAACCAGCGCGATCCGCTCCAGCCAGCGCACCACGTGACTCGCCTCAGTGACTGGGCTCTTCAGGAACTTCCGGCGGGCGGGCACCCGCCCGAACAGCTCGGCGACCTCGAGCGAGCTGCCGGCGGCGCAGGCGATCGGCGCGCTGCGCGCGATGCCGGCGCCCTCGCCCACCAGCTCCGTCCCGACCGGGTCCTGGGGCCGGCGGGTGCACAGGCGCACCCGCGCCACCGAGGCGATGCTGGGCAGCGCCTCGCCGCGAAAGCCCAGAGTCTCGATCCGCTCCAAATCCAAGAGCGTCGCGAGCTTGCTGGTGGCGTGGCGCTCGAAAGCCAGCACGGCGTCCTCGCGACTCATGCCGGAGCCGTCGTCGGCGACCAGGACCTGGGCCATGCCCCCGTCGCGGATCGCGACGCGAATCTGTGTCGCCCCGGCGTCGAGCGAGTTCTCGACCAGCTCTTTCACGACCGAGGCGGGTCGCTCCACCACCTCGCCCGCGGCGATCTGGTTCACGAGCTCGTCCGGCAAAACGCGCACGCTGGGCATCGCCGCGCGAAGGTATCACGCCGCGAGTGGCTCAAAAGAAGTCATGAAGAAAGTCGCAAATTCCTTGACAGTCGCGTGACCTTGGTCAACTTCTTGCGCACGAGGGGGGTTGCGATGTCAGGTGGGGCTACGGTGGCAGGAGCGGCGGACTCCGTCGGCGGGACGAGTCCGATTCCGTCGAAGGCTGTCTCGAACGCGCGTCGCCGGAGCGATCGACTGGCGGGGAGCAGTCGCGCGGTGCAGCGCACGCTCGAGCAGGTCGCGATCGCGGGACGGAATCGGTTCCACATCCACATCTCGGGCGAGGACGGCGTCGACAAAGACACCGTCGGCCGGCTGATTCACGAGGCGAGTGACTGGGCCGACGGCGGATACTTCGCGCTCGACGTGTCGCTCGTCCCCGAGACACTCGTGGGCCGCGAGCTGTTCGGCAGCGAGCGCGCGGCGATCGCCTCGCTGCCGGGTGAGTCGAGCGGAGCGCTCGACCGCCTGAGCGGCGGCACGGTCCTGATCGACCACGTCGACGCGCTGCCCAAGGAGCTGCAGCAGGCGCTGGCCGCGGCGCTGCGCGAGGGCCGCTTCCGCCGGATCGGCGGCTCGAGCACGACGCCACTGGAGTGCCGCGTGATCGCGGCCAGCGCCGAGCCACTCGACGCGCTGGTGCAGTCGGGCAGGCTCGTGCCCGAGCTGGCCCAGCAGCTGCGGCTGCTCGAGATCCAGCTCTTGCCGCTGCGCGACCGGCGCGAGGACATCGTGGCGATCGCCTCGCTGGCGCTGGCCCAGGCGCGCGAGGCCGTCGAGCGCGAGCTCGGCCGGCCGGCGCGCGCGCGCGGCTTCACGCGCGAGGCGCTCGAACGGCTGCGCGACCACGGCTGGCCCGGCAACGAGCGCGAGCTGCGCGAGCAGGTGCACTCGGCGGTGAGACTCGCGCGCGAAGAGGAGATCGGCCCGGACGACTTACTCTTCAGCCCCGAGCTCGGCGACGACGTGCCCTCGTTCCGCGACGCCAAGCGCAAGTTCGAGCGCGAGTACGTCGCGCGCGTGCTGAAGCTGTGCAGGGGCAACATCAGCCGCGCCGCCCGCATCGCCAAGAAGGACCGCAAGGACTTCTACGACGTGATGCGCCGGAACCAGATCAAGCCCGAGGCGTTCCGCTAGGCAGCGCGCCGGCGCTATCCTCTCGTGCATGATCGCCGCCGTCGTCCAGATGACCTCGGGCAGCGACGTGGCTCGGAACCTCGCGCGCGCCGGTGAGTGGATCGCCGCCGCCGCCGCGCGCGGCGCAGAGCTCGTCGCGCTGCCGGAGATGTTCGCCCAGATCCGCGAGGAGGGCGCCGCGGGCCCGAACCCCGACGCGCAAGACGTTCCCAGCGGCCCGGTGATGCGCTTCCTGTCCGAGGCGGCAGCGCGACATCGGATCGTGCTCGCGGGCGGAAGCTTCCCCGAGCGCATTCCGGGCGACCCGCGTGTGTTCAACACCGGACCGATCTTCGGGCCGGCCGGCGAGTTACTCGCGCTCTACCGAAAGATCCACCTGTTCGACATCGACCTCGTGGGCACGACGCTCACCGAGTCGAGCCGGGTCGCGCCGGGCAGTGAGATCGTCACCGCCAAGACGGCGACCTGCACGCTGGGTCTCTCGATCTGCTACGACGTGCGCTTCCCGGAGCTCTACCGCCAGCTCGCCGAGCGCGGTGCGCAGGTGTTGCTGGTGCCTGCCGCGTTCACCGTGCCGACCGGCCGCGATCACTGGCAGGTGCTGTTGCGGGCGCGCGCGATCGAGAACCAGTGCTACGTGGTGGCTGCGGCGCAGTTCGGCGACCACAACCCGGGCCGCCGCTCGTTCGGCCGGTCGCTGGTCGTGGACCCGTGGGGCACGGTGCTGTGCACGGTGCCCGACGGCGAGGGCCTGGGCCTGGCCGAGCTCGACTTCGCGCGCCAGGCGGAAATTCGCCGGCGCCTGCCCGCCCTGCGACACCGCCGCCTCTAGGGTTTCTCAAGCCGCCACACGGCACTGCCGATCTCGACCGCGATGGGGAAAGCCGCGCTCATCGTGCGCATGTCCGGCCAGCCGGACGAGGTCTTCGAGATCACGAAGGCAGAGACCCTGATCGGGCGCGCCCCCACCTGCGACCTGCAGATCCCCGACGACAGCATGAGCCGCGAGCACGCCGTGGTGCAGTGCGACGGCGAGAGCGCGTCGCTCGAGGACCTGCAGAGCACCAACGGCGTGAAGATCAATGGCAAGCGCGTGCGCTCGGGCGAGCTGGCCCACGGCGACGAGATCGAGATCGGCCAGACGCGCATGGTCTTCACGCTGCGCTAGCGGAAGGCGCCTACACATTTTGGTGATCGGGCGGGTGCTGCCGGCGGCTTGCCGCAGGCCGCGCGGCCGCCGCCGCAGTCAGCGCCGGGCACGGGCCTTGCTCAGGCCCGGGGCGATGAAGTTTCGCTGGCTGTCGCGGCGCGCCCGCGAGATCGTGACCGAGAGCCTCCTGCCCGAGACCGAGACCGACCTCGATCGGCTGCTCGTGGCGGGCGCGGTCGTGGTGCGCGACGGCCAGCACTTCCGGATCGAGAGCGGCGACGAGTCGTGGGGCGAGCTCGAGGCGCACGCGCGCCGGCTCGCGGGCCTGTGTGACTGCGGCGCGCTGCTCTCGGTCAAGAACACGCGCGCCCACTGCCGCTCCTGCGGCCGGGAATACGTCGCTTCCTAAGTCGGGTCTTCGCGGTGCAGGTCGCGGCGCCGGCGGTCCCAGCCCTCGCGCACCAGCCGGCACACGTCCTCGGCGGAGTCGACCACCGAGAACAGTTTCAGGTCCTTGGGTCCGATCAGCCCCTGCTTCACGACCTCGGTCGAGAGCCAGTCGATCATGCCCGACCAGAACTGACTGCCGACCAGGATCACCGGTGTGTCTCGCGACTTGCCGGTCTGCTTCAGCGTGAGACACTCGAACAGCTCGTCGAACGTGCCGAAGCCGCCGGGCAGCATCACGAACGCGCAGGCGTACTTCACGAACATGACCTTGCGCGCGAAGAAATAGTCGAAGTGAATGACCGTGTCGGCGTAGCCGTTGTCGTGCTGCTCGAACGGCAGCTTGATGTTCAGCCCGATCGACGGCGCCTCGACCTCGTGCGCGCCGCGGTTCGCGGCCTCCATCGCGCCCGGGCCGCCGCCGGTGATCACGGCGAAGCCCTCGCGTCCGAGACAGCGGCCGATGTCGCGGCCCAGCTGGTAGATGGCGCTGTCTCGCGCCACGCGCGCGCCGCCGAACACCGAGACCGCGGGGAAGATCGGGGCCAGCGTCTCGAAGCCCTCGACGAACTCCGCCATGATCCGGAAGATCGTCCAGGTGTCCTTGCTGCGCGGTTCCGACACGGTCTCTCTCGCTATCGGAGCTGCGGGGGAATGGGTTGACGCGCCCTGCCCGGCCCGGTGACTCGAGCGCACGTGAGTGCCATTCCTCGCCGCACCGGAAGCTGTGTTAGGTTCTGGAGCGTGGCCGACGCCGAATCCACGAACGGAGCCGCGAGCGAGACCGCGCTCGTGGCGCGCCTGCGGGCGGGCGACGAGACCGCCTACGCGGAGCTCGTGCGCACGCAGGGCGGGCGCATGCTGGCGGTGGCCCGCCGCCTGCTGCGGAACGAGGACGATGCTGCAGATGCCGTGCAGGAGGCGTTCGTTTCCGCCTTCCGGGCGATTGCGAGCTTCGAAGGCGGCGCGCGTCTCTCGACCTGGCTGCACCGGATCGTGGTGAACGCCGCGCTGATGAAGCTGCGCACGCGCTCGCGCCGGCCCGAGGTGTCGATCGAGGAGCTCTTGCCGAAGTTCTTCGAGGACGGGCATCACGTGGACGAGCCGGCCGAGTGGCGCAGCCCCGCGCAGCTCGACGCGCTCGAACGCCAGGAGACCCGGCAACTCGTGCGCGAGCAGATCGACCAGCTTCCGGCCGATTACCGAACCGTTCTCATGCTGCGCGACATCGAAGGCCTGGACACGAAGGAGACCGCCGAGTTGCTCGGTGTCACCCCGAATGCGGCCAAGATCCGATTGCACCGGGCGCGCCTGGCGCTGCGCACCCTGCTCGACCCGCACATGCGCTCGAGAGGTGTCGCGTGAATTGTCGTGAGTGCACGGATTTCTTGATCGACTATCTGAACGGTGACCTGCCCGCCGCGCAGCAACGTGTCTTCGAAGGTCACCTGCAGCTCTGCCCGCCGTGCCTCGCGTATCTCGAGAGCTACCGCACCACCTGCAACCTGGCCGAGAAGGTGCGTGAGGAGCCGCACGAGCCGCTGCCCGAGGCGATGGTCGCGGCGATCCTGGCCGCCCGCGCAGTCAAGCCCGGCAAGACCGACTGAGCTCATGCTCGGGAGAGCCTTCGGGCTGGGCTTGTCGCTGTGCATGCTCGGCGCGGGTGCGTTGGCCCAGAGCGGCTACGACCAGCCGGTGCACCTGTCCGAGGAGCAGCTGGCCGTGGCCTACATCTCCGGCCGCTACGCGAGCCCGATCACCTGCAAGAAGAGCGACGGCACGACGCTGCAGCTCGAGGACTCGGTGGTGCTGAAGCCCGCGCCCGAGGTGGGCGGCGACAACGGCGTGAAGGCCACCTTCTTCGGCATCGAAGTCGGCGACGTGAGTTACTGCTACAACTTGATCTCGCGGCGCATCGTCGACCGCCGCGGCACGATCGTGCTGCGCTACCTCTCGCACAACCGCCCGGATCTCGGCGACCACGACTTCAAGCACTCGGCCGCGAGCGGGTCACTCACTTACACGGCGGCGAGCGGCGACCTGAGCGAGCGCGGCATCGGCGCCGATCCCGGCGACGTGCCGAACCGGACGCTGCATTTCGAGGGGAACGACAGCCGGCTGGTGGTGGCCCCGGTGCAGGGCGGCAGCGACGGCGCGAAGCTCTTCGCCGAGTACGACGCGCGCGCCAGCAGCGCCGCGACCCCACCCGCCGGCCCGTCCAACCCCATCAAACGTTTCGCGTTCCGCTTCGTCGCCAACGATGGCAGCGAGTTCATGTTCTACGCGACTGAAGACTCACGCCACCGTCGCTAGTTGCGCACGCGTGAACCCTTCCGCGTAAAGGCCCCTTGCACCCCCGTCGATACGCCCGAAGCGATCGGGGGACCCCAGTGCCCAAACCTCCCACAGTCGAGCGCCGCAAGCTGCGCCGGATCCTGAAGCGGATCCCCGCCTCGTTCGAGGCGGGCAAGCTGCGCGGCAAGGGGCACATCAAGAACGTCTCGAAGGAAGGCCTGTTCGTGCGCTCGAACACGCTGCCTCCCGCCGGCGCCGAGATCCGGATCGTGTTTCCCGACCGCAACGGCACCAAGATCGAGGTGCACGGCACCGTGCGCTGGACCACCGCCCAGCTTCCCCCCAGCGAGAAAGCCAAGCCCGGCTTCGGCGTCTACATCCCGCGCGGCAGCGAGACCTTCGACGAGTTCTTCGAGCAGATCCTGCTCGGGTGATTCGCCTGACCCGCGATCTCGCTAGACTCCCCGGCACGTCCCCGTAGCTCAGTTGGATAGAGCGGCTGCCTCCTAAGCAGCAGGTCGTGCGTTCGAATCGCGCCGGGGACGCCCCTCGCAGATCGAGTTCATCCGGAGGGAAGCTGCGCTGACTCGCGGGTGGCGGTGATCGCGCTCGACCTCGCGAGCGCGGCCGCGCGAGCGGAGGAGATGGATTTGCGACGGCTGGCCTCTCGAAGTCACGATCGCGCGCTCGTGCGGTTCACCAAGAGCCGGCTCGCGATATCTAGTTGATGAGGGTCGACCGGGCATCCAGGGGTCCACGCCTCTGATACTCTTCCAGCGTGCTGCGCCGGTTTGCATGCCGGGCGATTTGCATTGCGATGCTGGCCTTTGGTTCTCACGTTGCGGTGCCGGACTACCAACGTCTGCCCACCGCCACCGAGATCATGGAGAAGGTCGCGGAGCAAGATGCGGCGCCTGACTTCTCTGCGCGTGCGGAATGGAAGGTGTTTGACACCCTGGGTCGGCAGAGGATCAGGGAGAGCCGAATCTACCGGCGCGATGCGCGCCGCGACGGTCAGGGATATCGAACGCAGTGGCTCACGGTTCTCGACTTCCCCGACGCAGTGCAAGGCACGCGACTCCTGATCTGCACCCGAGAAGCCGGCGGCAGCGACCAGTGGCAATATCTCGGCGCCTACCAGCAGATCCGCCGACTGGGCCCGATGGTCCTCGGCGACACAATCCTCGAATCGACCCTCACCTTCGATGACCTGCGCCGCACCGTCGGGAGCGAGATTCACACTCTGCTGCGACGTGAGGAAGACGCCGCCGTGATCGAGTCGACTCCGCGCACTCCGGTCGCGGGTTACGCGCGCCGGCGTACTTGGGTGGATTTGCGCCATTGGACCACCCGCCGGGTCATGTTCCTTGGGGCGGATGGTGTGCCAGTACGGGACATCGAAGCGCACTGGAAGGAACTCTCCGGAGGCTGGCTGTGGCAGCAGCTGGAGATCACCGACTTCAGCACGAAGCGCCGGACTGTCGTCGAGTTGAGCGATTACATCGTCGGGACTCTTCCCGCGAAGATGTTCAGCCCCGCAGAGCTCCCCCCCGTCGCGCCGTGATGATGCCAGCGAGAACGCTCGTGACTCCGAGTGTCAGCGCGAGCGCTGCTCGCGCGCTCTTGGTCAGTGCCGGCCCCGGCTGCACGGGTACTTCGAACAGCTGAGCATCGCCCATGGTTCCATAGTAGGCCTGGTAGCTGCTCAGGGACTTGTACTGAGGGTCGGTCGGGGCGATCGCAGGGCAACTCGCAGCGGTCGGGGGCGGGCTACTGGGATCCAAGAGTTGCCCGTTCGGGCAAAAGAAGGTTGCGACCTCTCCGATGGCATTGAACCGACCTGTCGCAGCGTTGTAGGGCAGTGGGGAGGGACCCGGCTGAAAGTAGGGCGCAGGGCAAAACTGCGGATTGAAGGAGACACACCAATCCACCTCGTCTTCGCCCGGGTAGTCAGAGCCGTCCGGGGTATTGAAAAAGATGCCGGGGCTATCCTGATAGAGGGTGGAGACATAGGAAACACCCCTGCGATCGATTTTCCGAGTGTTCAGGTGAATCGAGACGAACATGTAATTTGCGTACATCTGCCCAAACTGCGCGAAATATGTGTATCCGAAGCCGTCCATGGACATGTCGTTTATGTTGCCGGTCGGGACGTCGATCACGATCTTGAGTGGAGTCCACTCCGACACGCGCCATGGGAGGCCCGGGGCTCCAGAGCTCTGATATGCGCTTGCCGCATCCGCGGCAGCAACAGTCACGGTCCCGATGCTCCCACTCGAAGACCAAGTCCCGGTGAACTCATCGACCAGGTTTCCGCCGACCGACGCTGGGTTCTTGTAGTTGTTGTCGATGTAGACGATGACAGGTCGCTGGGTCGGATTCGTAATGTCGAAGGGAGTGAGTGCATGGCTCGTTCTCGGTAGCGCAGCCAGAAGCATCACGGCCAAAGCATTCGCAAAGCCTCTCACCTTGGACCTCCCACCCCGCGACGCGTCCGGCGACTCACTATTACTCACGAGTCACGTTATCACGGCTCGCGCCGCGGCCGATTTCGAATCCAGTCGAGATGAGCCAAAGCTAACGCTCATCTCATGTGCGATGGAACGTGATTCGTGCAGTCAGTCAGCAGATCGATGGGTCAGTGAGCCGAGGTGAAGCCAAACACTGCTTACTCATCGGTCAGTGACCAGTGCTCACGCGCGGAGTGTCGCAGCCTTTTCAGGTCGTGCGTTCCATTCGCACCCTGGACGCCTAAATGGCGCCATCGAGCGACGAGACTCGAACGGCTTGCGGCGCCGGCGCTTGCATTTCTGGTGTCACTTGCGGTGCAACGAGTGGATCCAGATCGAGCTGAGCTCGCTGGCGAGCCGGGCCGGCCAGCGTCCACGAGCTCGCGGCCGCGATGGGCCACGCGAGCCCGGCGCTCGTGATCAGCACATACGCAGAGGCTTGCCGGACAAGAAGGCTGCCGCGTTCGCGAAGCTGGCGGTGCTGGTGTTGGGCGGCTGAGCGCCCGCGCGGGCGCGCCCCGACGCGTCCTTTCCGGTGTCTTCTCCTCGCTGTCGGCCGCATACTCGCGGTGGCGAGCAGCGGAGCGGGAGATGGTCGAAGACATCGGCGCGAGCCGAGATCCACAGCGT
>DATJZP010000017.1:0-19564 GCA_035498875.1 Myxococcota bacterium | reverse complement strand
GCGCTCGTCTGCAACGACAGCAACGCCTGCACCCAGGACAGCTGCAACCCGGCGAGCGGCTGCGTCTTCAACCCGACGCCGCTCAACGGCACGAGCTGCAACGACGGCAACCTGTGCACGCAGACCGACACCTGCAACGCGGGCACCTGCGTGGGCAGCAATCCGATCGTGTGCAACGACTCGAACGGCTGCACCCAGGACAGCTGCAACCCGGCTTCGGGACTCTGTGTCTTCAACCCGACGCCGCTCAACGGCACGGCCTGCAACGACGGGCAGCTCTGCACGATCGGCGATGCCTGCAGCAACGGCACCTGCACCGGCTCACCCGCGCCGGATGGTGATTCCGACGGCCAGTGCAACGCCGCGGACAACTGCCCGTACGTGGCGAACCCCGGCCAAGAGGACGCGGGCGGAGTCGGCCTGGCGATTCCCGACGGCATCGGCAACGTGTGTCAGTGCGGCGACGTGACCGGCGAAGGCATCGTCGACACGGGCGACGTAGCGGCGTACCGCAGTCACCTGGCCAATCCCACGGGCCTGCCGTTCAGCGCGACGGCGCTGACGAAGTGCTCGGTGAGCGGCAGCAGCGCGGGCTGCGACATCCAGGATCTCGTGGTCATGCGCCGAGCACTCGTCGGACAGGGCCCGGGCCTGGCGCAGGTCTGCACCGCGGCGACCCCGCACTGAGTCGCGCGCTCGAACGAAGCGGGGGCTAGAAGCCCGACAGCGTCGCGAAACGCGCGCGGTGGTATGCCGCGTCGCCGAAGCTGAGCTCGGCGACCCGCGCGCGCTTCAGGAAGAGGCCGATCTCCTCTTCGTCGGTCACGCCGATGCCGCCGAACATCTGCACCGCCTCGTTGCCGACCAGAAAGGCGGTGTCGGAGAGCCGCGCCTTCGCGATCGACGCGAGCTGCGGCACGTCGGGCCGCTTCTCGTCGATCGCGCGCAGCGCCTCGAGCACGATCGAGCGCGACAGCTCGACCTCGGTGAACATCGTGGCCGCGCGGTGCTTCAGCGCCTGGAAGCTGCCGATCGGCACGCCGAACTGCTTGCGCGTCTTCAGGTAGCTCACGGTGCGATCGAAGGCCTCGCCGATCGTGCCGAGCATCTCGGCACAGAGACCGATCGTGGCGCGGTCGAGCACCGGGTCGAGCAGGTCGGCGCCGCGGCCCAGCTGCCCCACCACCGCCGACTTGTCGACCTCGACGCCGTCCAGCGCGAGCTGGGCCGAGTTGCGGCCGTCGACCATGATCGTGCGAGTCACCTTGAGCCCGCGCGCGTTCTTGGGCACGAGAAACAGCGTGATGCCGTCGCGCTCACCGGGCTTCCCGGCGCTGCGCGCCACCACCACGATCTGGTCCGCGACGTGCCCGTCCTGCACGAAGGTCTTGGTGCCGGTGAGCTTGTAGCCGTCGCGCGTGGCCTCGGCGCGGGTCGCCACCTGATACGGCGCGTGGTGAGCCGACTCCTGCAGCGCCAGCGCGAGGATCGTCTCGCCCTTGCACACCGAGGCCAGCACTTCCTTCTGCTGCGTGCCGTTGCGCGCCAGCAGCAGCACGTTGGCGCCCAAGAGCAGCGTCGAGACGAACGGTGTCGCGACCAGGGTTCGCCCGCACTCCTCGAGCACGATACCGAGCTCCGCGTATCCCAGGTCCGCGCCGCCGAACTCCTCGGGCAGCACGATCCCGGCCCAGCCCAGCTCCGCCATCTGCTTCCACAAGTCGCGCGAGAAGCCGACCGGATCGTTCGAGTCGCGCAGCTTGCGCAGCTCCTTCACCGGCGCGTGTTCGGTCACGAACTCGCGCGCGGTGTTGCGCAGCAGCTCCTGCTCTTCGGAAAGTGCGAGTGACATGATTCCCTCTGAGTCAGTCCGGTAGGCCAAGCACGCGCTTGGCGATGACGTTCAGCTGCACCTCGCTGGTGCCGCCCTCGATCGAGTTGCCCTTAGAGCGCAGCCACTCGCGCGTGGTCGCGAGCTCGCGGGGCTGGAAGCCTGCCCCCTCCCAGCCCAGCGCCTGTGAGCCGAGGATCTTCACCAGGAGCTCGTAGCGGCGCTTGTTCATCTCGGTGCCGTAGAGCTTGAACATCGACGAGGCCGCGCCGGGGCCCTGCCCCGCCTTGGCCTCCTCCACCGAGCGGCGCATGGTGGTGGCGAAGCAGCGCTGGTCCATCATGTGCTGCACGACCTGGTCGCGGATGCCGGCGTCGCCGATCCGGCCGTCCTGCTCGCCGACGTACTCCTTGGCGAGCTGGTCCATGGTGGCCCCGCCGCCGCTCGCGGCGAGCCCGAAGCCCATGCCGCCGATCATCTCGCGCTCGTGCTGCAGGAGCTTCTTCGCGATCGTCCAGCCGCCGTTCACCTTCCCGACCAGGTTCTTCTTGGGGACCTTCACGTCCTGGAAGAAGGTCTGGCAGAACGGCGAGCTGCCGCTGATCAGCTTGATCGGCGAGACCGAGACGCCCGGCGACGTCATGTCGAACAACAGGAACGAGATGCCGTCGTGCTTGGCGGCGTTCGCGTCGGTGCGCACCAGGCAGAAGATCCAGTCGGCGTAGTTCGCGTACGAGGTCCAGATCTTCTGGCCGTTCACCAGGTAGTGATCGCCCTTGTCCTCGGCCCGGGTCTGGAGCCCGGCCAGGTCGGAGCCGGCCCCCGGCTCGCTGTAGCCCTGACACCAGCGGATCTCGCCGCGCACGATCTTCGGCAGGTGCTCGCGCTTCTGCTCCTCGTTCCCGTACTCGAGCAGCACCGGGCCGAGCATGGTGATGCCGAAGCTGATCAGCGCGGGGCGCGCCTTGATCCGGCGCAGCTCCTCGGCCAGCACGCGCGCTTCCGCGTTGCTGAGCCCGCCGCCACCGTACTCCTTCGGCCAAGTCGGGCAGACCCAGCCCTTGGCGGCCATGCGCTCCAGCCAGAGCTTCTCTTCGGGATTCGTGTAGACCTTGCGGCGCCCCCCCCAGTTGGTGTCTTCCTCCGAGCTGGGCGGCTTGCGCATCGAGGGCGGGCAGTTCGCCTCGAGCCACTGGGCTACGTCGGCGCGGAAGGCGTCGAGATTCTCCACGCAGTCTTCTCCCTGGGGTTGGGCAGCGGGCGCCGACCCACGGCGCGGCGCGTATCGTATGCGCCATCGGGGGAAGCCCGCAACAACTCCGGGGTTGAAGCACCGGCCCGGTTGGCTCATATAGCCTGGCCATGAGGGCGCTGCGGCGACTGGTAGGACTGGGTGAAGGCGGCGCCGACGAAGCGCACGACACGGCCACGGTGCGGCGGATCGCGCGCGAGCTCGACGCCCTGCCCGCCGCCGAGGCCCGCTTCCTGGCCGCGTTCGCCTACGTGCTGGCGCGCGTGGCGCGGGCCGATCTCGAGATCTCCGACGAGGAGACCGAGCAGATGATCAAGCTGGTGCGCGAGTACTCGACGCTCAGCGAGGCGCAGGCGCTGCTCGTGGTGCAGATGGCCAAGACCCAGGCCACGGCGCTGGCCGGCACCGAGAACTACCTCGTGACCCGCCAGTTCCGCGAGATGTCGAACCGCGCCCAGCGCGTCGACCTGCTGCGCTGCCTGTTCGCGGTCGCGGCGGCCGACAACAACATCTCGGTGGTCGAGAACACCGAGATCACGCAGATCGGCCAGGAGCTCGGCTTCGACGGCGCCGAGATCGCCGGCGTGCGCGCGGCCTACCGCGACCAGCTGTCGGTGCTGAAGGACATCCCCGAGTGACTCGCGCGGTGCTCTTCGACTTCGGTGGCACGCTCTACGACTACCGCTGCTTCGCGCGCGCCGAGGCCGAGAGCCTGGCGCAGCTGGTGCGCTGGTCGGGCGTCGACGCGCCGGGCGAGGCGGTCGCGCGCGCCCAGCGCGACGCCATGAAGCGCGTGTTCGAGCACTACCGCGAGCGGCCGTTCTACATGCACCGCGACCTGTTCGGCGACGCGGCGCGGGCGCTGGTGAGTCACTTCGGCGGCTCGGCCGACCCCGAGCTGTTCGAGCGCTATCGAAAGCTGCAGTGGCAGCTGCACGCGCGCGACTTCGCGCTGCGGCCGCGCGTGCGCGAGACGCTGGCGGAGCTGCGCGCGCGCGGGCTGCACCTGGGCATGGTCTCGAACATCGACGACGACCAGCTCGAGCACCTGCTCGAGATCGCCGGCGTGCGCGCCGACTTCGACGCCGTGCTGTCGAGCGAGCGCGCGCGCTCGTGCAAGCCGGCGCCGGAGATCTTCGAAAAGGCGCTGGCCAGCGCGGGCTGCGCCGCGGAGCAGGCGCTGTTCGTGGGTGACTCGCTCTACCACGACATCGGCGGCGCCAACGCGCTGGGCATGACCTCGGTGCTGATCTGGCACCGCGACGACCGCGAGCCGCCGGGCGACGGGCCGAAGCCCCAGCACGTGATCCACCGCTTCGACCAGCTGCTCGAGCTCGCCCGGTGAGTCACGGCCCGCCGCTCGACGTCGCCGCGCTCGGCGAGGACGTGCCGCTGTTCGAGGCCATCCGCACCGCGCGCGCGATCCGGCGCCTGCGGCCCGATCCCGTGCCGCGCGAGCTCGTCCGCAAGGTGTGCGAGGCGGGTACGTTCGCGCCCAGCGGCGGCAACCGCCAACCCTGGATCTTCGTCGCAGTCACCGAGCCGGAGCGGCGGGCGTGGGTGGCCGAACGCTATCTGCGCGCGTTCAAGAGCTACATCGCTCCGGCGCTCGAAGCGGCCAAGGACCCGAGTTACTCCGAGGCGGGCCGCCGCAACATGCGCGCCGCGATTCACTTGGCCGAGCACTTGCACGAAGCACCCGTACACTTGTTTGTGGCAGGCTGGGAGCGCCGCGGGGAGCCGCAGGTGCAGGCGCTCTTCCCGTGCGTGCAAAATGTACTTCTGGCCTGCCGTGCTGTAGGCCTCGGCGCGTCACTCACCACGATGCACCGCTCGTTCGGTAAGGAGTGCGACGCCTGGCTGGGGCTGCCCGAAAAATGCCCCAGCGCGGCCCTGATTCCGATCGGTTGGCCGGTCGGGAAGCACGGAAAGCCGCCGCGGCGGCCTGTAAACGACTCTCTTCATTGGGAGATTTTTTCCACTTCCCAATAAAGTCACGGCCCGGTTTATGCTTTCCCTGTCAGAACCGGGGAGGTCATATGACCCAGAGCTCCGTGACTGGCCTGGAGCGCCGCCTGGCGCGGCGAATTCTCGAGACACGCGGTGACCCGCGGCTCCGGATCGTGCTGTGGAACGGCGAGGAGATCCGCTGCTCGGACGCGCCGCCGATCGGGCGCGTGGTGTTCCGCGACCGCCGCTTGATGCCCGAGCTGCTGCTGCACCCCGAGCTGGGTCTGCCCGAGGCCTACGCCGACGGCCGGCTCGAGATCGAAGGCGACCTGCCCACGGTGCTGAAGCTCGTGCTCGCCGCGCCCGTGCGCCGGACGCCCGCGAAGCGCGCGCGCGACGCCTGGGAGCTGTTCCGGCGCCGCAGCAAGTCACTCCAGCGCTCGCGCAAGAACATCCACCACCACTACGACCTGGGAAACGACTTCTACTCACTCTGGCTCGACGAGCGCATGGCCTACACCTGCGCATATTTCCCGAGGCCGACCGCCTCGCTCGAGGACGCGCAGCTCGCCAAGATGGAGCACGTGTCTCGCAAGCTGTGGCTGCGTCCCGGCGAGCGCGTGATCGAGGCAGGCTGCGGCTGGGGCTCGCTCGCGCTGCACATGGCGCGGCACCACGGCGTGAGCGTCACCGCGTACAACATCTCGGAGGAGCAGGTGGCCTGGGCGCGCGCCCGCGCGCGCGAACAGGGACTCGACCAGCGCGTGGAGTACCGGCTCGACGACTACCGCAACGTCACGGGTCAGTACGACGCGTTCGTCTCGGTGGGCATGCTCGAGCACGTGGGTGACGAGAACTACGCAGCGCTCGGGCGCGTGATCGACCGCTGTCTGCCGACTCACGGGCGCGGGCTGATCCACTCGATCGGCCGCGTGCAGCGCCAGCCGATGGATGCCTGGATCGAGCGCAACATCTTCCCGGGCTCCTACTCGCCCACGCTGCCGGAGGTGATCGGCATCCTGTCGCCGCACGACCTGGCCGTGATCGACGTCGAGAACCTGCGGCTGCACTACGAGAAGACGCTCGAGCACTGGCTCGAACGCTTCGAGAAGCACGCGGCCGCGGTCGAGAAGCGCTTCGATCCTAGATTCGTGCGCGTCTGGCGGCTGTATCTCGCCGGCTCGATCGCCTCGTTCCACGTCGGCAACCTGCAGCTCTGGCAGACCGTGTTCCAGCGCACGCGCTCGCGCGACCTGCCCTGGAACCGCGCGCACCTGTACGAGGCGCGCTGAGTGGACGACTTCGACGTCGTGGTGGTAGGCGGCGGGCCGGCGGGCTCTACCTGCGCCTGGCAGCTCGAGAGACTCGGCCTGCGCACGGCGCTGGTCGACGCCAAGCAGTTCCCGCGCGACAAGGTGTGTGCCGGCTGGGTGACGCCGCAGATCCTCTGCGAGCTCGCGATCGACGCGCGCGAGTACGCGGCGGGCGGGCGGACGATCCAGCCGATCCGAGGCTTCGAGGTGAGTCTCGCGGGCGGCAAGAGCGCGCGCGTGACCTATCCCGAGGTGGTGAGCTACGGCATCCTGCGCTGCGAGCTCGACGCGTACCTCGTGTCGCGCTGCGGTGCGAAGCTCTTCCTGGGCCAGCCGCTGCGCACGCTGGCTCGCGAGGACGGCGCCTGGGTCCTGAACGGCGCTCTGCGCGCGCCGGTGCTGGTCGGCGCGGGCGGTCACTTCTGCCCGGTGGCGCGCCAGCTCGCAGGCGAGGCGCGCGCCAGCGAGCCGGTGATCGCCGCGCAGGAGGTCGAGTTCGAGCTCGATCCCGAGCAGGCGGCGCGTTGCCCGGTGTCGCCGGAGGTACCGGAGCTCTTCTTCGAGCGCGACCTGCGCGGCTACGCCTGGCTGGTGCGCAAGGGGCCGGTGCTGAACGTCGGCATCGGCCGGCAAGACACGCACGATCTCTCGAGTCACGCGCAGGCCTTCCTGGCGCGCTGTGAGTCGCAGGGCAAGCTGCCGCCGCGCACGCCGCCCAAGCGCCACGGTCACGCCTACGTGCTCTACGGGGAGACCGGTCGGCCGCTCAGCGGCGACGGCTTCGTGCTGATCGGTGACAGCGCCGGCCTGGCCTGGCCGCAGAGCGGCGAGGGCATTCGGCCTGCGGTCGAGTCAGGCCTGCTCGCAGCGCGCGCGATCGCGGCGAAGGACCTCTCCGGCTACGCGCGCGCCATGGAGACCCGCTTCGGCCCGCGCACGCGCGAGCGCGGCTCCGGTCTCTCGGACTGGCTGCCGCGGCGCATTCGCCCATGGGTCGCCGAGAAGCTGCTCGCGACCCCCGCGTTCGCACGCCGGGTGGTGGTCGACGGCTGGTTCCTGCACCGCGACCAGGCGCCGTTGTCGCCGGTCTAGCCGGAGCGTGGGTAGGGTGCCCACGCGACCATCAGACGGCTCTCAACGTGATCTCGGTGATCTCCGCCGGCGCGAACAGCCGCATCGGCGGACCCCAGAAGCCGGTGCCGCGACTCA
This sequence comes from Myxococcota bacterium, assembly GCA_035498875.1. Classification (GTDB taxonomy): domain Bacteria; phylum Myxococcota_A; class UBA9160; order SZUA-336; family SZUA-336; genus VGRW01. Next base: position 12,009 of record DATJZP010000017.1, on the reverse strand, counting down.
CGTAGAGCTCGGCGCCGTGCAGTGAGTAGCGACCGGCCACGAACGGCTCGACCAGGCGCACCAGGTGCCGGAATGGCCAGATCTGCCCGCCGTGCGTGTGGCCCGAGAGCTGCAGGTCGATGCCCGATCGCGACGCGCGCTTGAAGGTGTTGGGGTCGTGCGCGAGCAAGAGCAGCGGCAGCGCCGGCTCGCGGCCCGCGAGCGCCTGCGGCAGGTCTTCGCGCTGCCCGTCGCCGAAGCCGCCGCGGTGGTCGTCCACGCCCGCCAGCGTGAAGCGGCCGCCGCGCGGGTCGTCGATCGCCACGCTGCGGTTGCGCAGCACGGTGATGCCGAGCCGTTCGATTACCTGCACCCACGAGTCGGCGTGGGAGTAGTGATCGTGGTTCCCGGTCACGAAGTAGGCGCCGTGGCGGGCGCGCAGCGCGCCGAACGGAGTCACTTCGTGTTCGAGGTGGCGCGTGCTGCCGTCGACCAGGTCCCCGGTCACGCACACCAGGTCCGCGTCGAGCGCGTTCACGCGGGCCGTGAGCTGGCGCGCGAAGCCGCGCCCGCGCAGCGGCCCGATGTGGATGTCGCTGAGCTGCGCGATGCGGAAGCCGTCGAGCGCGCGCGGCCAGCGGCGCAGCGGAATCTCGACCCGTGCCAGCCGCGGCGGGCGCAGCCCAGAGAACAGCGCGGCTGCCGATGCCGTCCCGATCAGCAGCGCCGAGGCGAACGCCTGCACGCGCGCCGAGCTCTCGGTCTCGGGCAGCGCATTGCCCGCGGCGTAGGCCACGCCGCCGGCCACCCAGTGCAGCAGGTCGCCCGCGCCCAGCACCACGAGCGAGAGAAAGGCGACGCCCATCCAGATCGAGCCGGGCCAGGTAACGATGCGGCTCCAGGGCGCGGGCACGAGTCTCTCCACGAACGGCGCCGCGAGCAGGCACGCGAAGCCCGTGCCGATCAGCGCCAGCGCAGTGACTCGCGCGGCGCCGCCGAGGCCCGGATCGAACACCAGGCGCTCGGCGATGTACAGGTGCCCGCCGAAGACCACCGCCGACACCAGGACCAGCAAGAGCAGCCCGGTGAGCACGCGCAGAACCACGGTCATGGCGTCGAAGCTATCGAAGACCGTGCCCGTCGGCTCGCGAGCCCGAGACCCGTGGCCCAGAGCGCGAGCGCCGCGGCCGATACGAGCGTGCAAGCCCTGCGCAGCGGCGGCGGCTCGAGCCACGCGCGCAGGTGCGCGTCGCCGGCCGGCACGTCGAGCTCGAGCGTCCCGGAAGGCGTGGCCTGCGCGCTCGCGCGCGCGCCGTCGATCTCGACCCGCCAGCCGGGGAAGTACCAGCGCGCCAGGCGCAGCCGCGCCGGCTCGGGCGAGTGAGTGGTGAGCTCGATGCGCGTGCCCGTGTCGAGCGCGGTCTCCCAGCGCACCGCGCCCGCCGCCGCGATCACCGGGCCGTCGAAGGGCCGGTCGCTGCGCCAGATCTGCGGGTCGCCGGCGCGCGGCAGATACTCGTCGAGCACGGTCACCGATTCGAAGCTCTGGCGCACCGCATCCGGGTCGGCCAGCGCGGCCAGCCGCGGCGCCAGCTCGGACGGCAGCGCGCGGTACTGCAGCGCGATCGGCAGCGCGTTCGCGACCAGCAACGCCGTGACTCCCAGCTCGGCCAGCCCGCGCCGTCGCGGCGCGCGTCCACGCATCCCCAACGCGGCCAGCACCGCCGCCAGCGCGCTCGCCACGAGCGCGAGCGGCCCCATCATGCGCCACGGGAACTGGAACAGCGGCAGACCCGGCACGAGCTCCCAGATGCCCTGAGTGAGCGCATTCGTCAGGGCCACCAGTACGACGCCCACGCCCGCGAGCCCCAACAACAGGCGTCGCTGCGCCGGGAACGCGAATGCCGCCGCGAGCGCGCCCCCGAGAACCGCGGGCGTGACGAGCCCGCCCGAGAAGAAGCGGCCATAGCCGAAGACCGCCTCCAGGCCCTGGAACTGGCGATGGAAATCGAACTTCCCGCGCAGCAGCTCCTCGGGCCGGACGAGCCCGGTGAGCGCCAGCGCCGGCAGCCAGAAGAAGAGCGAGAGCAGGAGCCCCACCGCCAGGCCTCCGAGCACCACCGCCCAGCTGGTGCGCGTGCCGCGGCCGTGGAGCAGCACGGCGAGTCCCAGCGCGAACGCCGCCGCGACGAGCGCGGTCAGGTTGTGAGCCAGCACCACGGCCGCGAGCCCGGCCGAGACACACGCGAACGCGCGCCGCGGCGCCCGGGCCGCCGACGCCACGCCGCTGAGCGCGAGCGGCAGGAGACACAGGCCCAGGAACTCGGCGTCGGCATTCCGGACCCACTTGTCGCCGAGCAGATAGGGCTGAGTCACGAAGAACGCGGTGCCGATTCGCGCCGCCGCGCGGTCGCGCAGGCCCGCGGTATCGAGCAGCCCCGAGAGGAACCCGTGCGCGATCGGGACGGAAGCGAGCGTGATCGCGATCAGCGCCCAGCTCGAGCCGCGCGCGAGCGACCCCGTCAGCCACGAGAGACTCGCCGCCAGCGCCGAGAACAGCGGCGCGTAATACAGGAAGACGGGCGAGCCGTAGCCGCCGTACAGGTTCCCGGCCCAGAAGGGCGGCCACTGACCCGCGGCCAGCGCCGAACGGTACTCACTCACGCGCAGCAGCTCGAAGCTCCAGTCGTGACCCATCGGGAAGCCGTATGCGACCAGGAGCACGCAGGCGAGCGCCGCGGCCAGCCAGGGCAGCACGTCGAGCAACGGCTCCGCGCGCAGCCACGGGTCCCCTCCTGCCGGCGGCTTGCGCATGTGACGCGACATGTAACCCGCGGCACCGCGGGTGCAAGTCAAAGTGTTAAGCTCTCCACAGGAGCCTCAACCCCCCTTGCCGCTCGTGGTCGAAACACGCACGGGTCTGGTGCGCGGCCGCCTGGACCGCGGTGTCACGGCGTTCCGCGGCGTGCCCTATGGCCGGGCGCCCGTGGGCGCGCTGCGCTTCCAGCCGCCGCGGCCGGCAGAGCCCTGGACCGGCATGCGCGACTGCGTCGAGCCCGCGGCCGCCGCGCCGCAGAACCCCTCGCGCTTCGCACCGATCCTGGGCGAGCGCGCCGAGAAACAGAGCGAGGACTGCCTGGCGCTCGACCTGTGGACCGCCGGCTTCGAGGGCGTGCCGCGGCCGGTGCTGGTGTTCGTGCACGGCGGCGGGTTCGCCGAGGGATCGAGCGGAGATTCGTGCGTGCGCGGGCGCCGGCTGGCGCGCGGCGGTGACTCGGTGGTGGTGTCACTCCAGTACCGGCTGGGAGCGCTGGGCTTCTTCGCGCCGAACGGGGGCCTCTTGGACCTCGTGGCCGGGCTCGAGTGGGTGCGCGACGAGATCGACGCCTTCGGCGGCGACGCCAACCGGATCACCCTGTTCGGTCACGGCGCGGGCGCGACCGCGGTGGCATGTCTGCTCGCGATGCCGCGAGCGCGCGGCTTGTTCCAGCGCGCGATCCTGGCCAGCGGGTGCTACGAGGTCGACTCGGCCGAGCGCTTCGAGGCGCGCCGCGCCGCCTACCTGCGAGCGCTCGACCTGTTGCCGGGCGACGGCGCCAAGCTCGCCGGTCTGCCCGTCTCCGACCTGCTGGGCGCGCAGCTGCGCACCGGCGGATTCCGGCCCGTGGTCGACGGCTCGATCCTGCCGTCCGCACCGCTCGCGGCGCCGGGCGCCGGCCTGCCGCTGGTCGTGGGCACGGCGCGCGACGAGACGCGCATCCTCGAGCTCTCCGACCCGAGCCTGCGCGAGCTGCCCGAGGCGGCGCTCGTGACCCGTCTGGTCGAGGCGGGAGTGACTCGCGAGCGCGCCGCCGAAGCGCTGGCGCGCGAGGCGGCGGGGACGCCCAACGCGCGCTTCCACCGCGTGGCCACCGAGCTCTTGTACCGCGCCCCCGCGCGCGCGCTCGCCGATGCGCACGCCGCGCGTGCGGCGGTCTACCACTACCGCTTCGACCTCTCGGGCCAGGCGGGCTCGGGTGAGACCGGCGCGTTCCACGGGCTCGACCTGCCGCTCGTCTTCGGCACCCGGCGTGTGACTCCGCTCGGGCGCTTCTTCGACGACGTGCCCGAGGCCAAGCCGGTCGGTCGCCGCATGCGCGACGCGTTCGCGGCGTTCACCGCAACGGGTGACCCGCGCTCGCCGCTGCTCGCGCCCTGGCCGCGCTACACGGCGCAGGAACACGCGACCTACCTGTTCAGCGCATCCGAATGACGCGCGTTCCCGAGAGCGTGTCGTGCCAGGGCCGCGGGTGGCCCTGGCCGAACAGCGCCGAGAACGGCTCGAAGGGAATGATTCGAGCCAGCGTGCGGCCCAGGATCTGAGTCGTGCGCGGCGTTCCGCCGTCCTCGCGCACCACGCGCGTGCCGACGAGCTGCTTCCCCAGCGTCCAGCCGAGCCGCGACTCCATCACCACGTAGTAGCCGACGAAGGCCAGGTTGGAGATCAGAAAGACGCCGACCGGGCTGAGCGAGCGTGCGACCAGCGCGACGACCGCGGTCTGCAGCACGAACAGCGTGAGTGAGTCGATCAGATAGGTCGCGAAGCGCTGCCCGGTCGTGGCCAGCATGTTTCCGTCGAGCGGCCCGACGGAGCGCACCTCGCTCGAAGGTGGGGCGTAGGGAGAGCCGGGATCCGTGCTCATGGGTTGGATCCCGCGCCTCGAAAGAGCCAGAACAGCGAGGCCCAGCCCGCGATCAGCAAGAGTCCCCCGATCGGAGTCAGCGGACCCAGCGCGCGGGTCTCGAACAGCACCAGGCCGAAGATCGAGCCCGAGAAGAGCACCACGCCCGCGCTCCACAGCCCCCCCGTCAGGTTGACGCTCCGTCCCGTGGCCGAGGCGTGGAGACCCAGCGCCAAGAGCGCCACGCTGTGCAAGAGCGCGTAGTGGGCGCCGGTCTGCCAGGCGGCGAGCCGCTCGGGAGTGACCGTCTCGCGCAGGCCGTGCGCGCCGAAGGCGCCGGCGATCACCGACAGCGTCCCGAGCACGCTCGCGACGCCGACCCAGCTCACAAGTCCCGGTCCGTCACCGCGCCCCAGGTCGCGCTCGAGACCAGCTTCGCGTATTTCGCCAGCACCCCGGCATTGTATCTCGGCGCGGGCGCCTTCCAAGCGGCCCGGCGTCTCGCGATCTCGGCCTCGGGGACGTTCAGCTGCAACAGGCGCTTCTTGGCGTCGATCGTGATCGAATCACCCTCGCGCACCAGCGCGATCGTGCCGCCCACGAAGGCCTCGGGAGACACGTGGCCCACCACCATGCCGTAGGTGCCGCCCGAGAACCGGCCGTCGGTGAGCAGTCCGACGGAGTTCCCCAGACCCTTGCCGATCAGCGCGCCGGTGGGTGAGAGCATCTCGCGCATGCCGGGGCCGCCCTTGGGACCCTCGTAGCGAATCACGAGCACGTCCCCGGCCCGGATCCGGTCCGACATGATCGCGGCCATGCACAGCTCTTCGGAGTCGAACACGCGCGCGGGACCGGTGATCTCGTGGATCTCGATCCCGCTGATCTTCGCCACCGCGCCCTCGCTGGCCAGGTTCCCGCGCAGGATGGCCAGGTGGCCCTCGGCGTACACCGGGTTGCTCCACGGCCGCACCACGTCCTGGCCCGCGGGCGGCGTGCTCGGCACGCGCGCGAGATTCTCGGCCACGGTCTTGCCGGTCACGGTGAGACATTCGCCGTGCAAGAGGCCGTGCTCGAGCAGCATCTTCATCACCAGCGGGATGCCGCCCACCGCGTGCAGGTCGGTCGCCACGTAGCGGCCGCTCGGCTTCATGTCGGCCAGCACCGGCACGCGCGCGCGGATGCGCTCGAAGTCGTCGAGCTCGAGCGGCACCTGCGCCGAGTGCGCGATCGCCAGCAGGTGCAGGACTGCGTTCGTGGAGCCCCCCACCGCCATCACCACCGCGATCGCGTTCTCGAAGGCCTTGCGGGTCAGGATCTTGCGCGCGCCCAGGTTCTTCTCGACCAGCGCCACCAGCGCGGCGCCGCTGTCGGCCGCACTGACTCGCTTCTCGTCCGAGTCGGCGGCCATGGTCGAGCTCTTGGGCAGCGACATGCCCAGGGCCTCGATCGCGCTCGACATGGTGTTCGCGGTGTACATGCCGCCGCACGAGCCCTTGCCCGGGCAGGCGCGGCGCTCGATCTCCACGAAGTCCCCGTCGCTCATCTTGCCGGCGCCGTGCGCGCCCACGGCCTCGAACACCGACACGATCGTCAGGTCGCTGCCGTGGTAGTGACCCGGCCGGATCGTCCCGCCGTAGACGAAGATCGAGGGCACGTCGAGCCGCGCCAGTGCGATCAGCGCGCCCGGCATGTTCTTGTCGCAGCCGCCGACCGCCAGCGCGCCGTCGTGCCACTGGCCGCGAGTCACCGTCTCGATCGAGTCGGCGATCACCTCGCGAGACACCAGCGAGCACTTCATGCCCTCGGTGCCCATCGAGATCGCGTCGCTGATCGTGGGGGTGCCGTAGGTTTGCGGCATGCCGCCCGCGCGGCGCACCCCTTCGGCGGCCGCCAGCGCCAGCTCGCCCAGACCGGCGTTGCAGGGCGTGATGTCGCTGTGCGCGTTCGAGATGCCGACGATCGGCTTGCCGAAGTCGCCGTCCTGGAAGCCCACGGCGCGCAGCATCGCGCGGTTGGGCGCGCGCTGGTCGCCCTGGGTAGTGACTGCGCTGCGGGGATTGCGGGGGTTGGCCATGCTTCGCTCCTCGGTGTGTCGGCGCGGATTGTAACGCGACTCCGCTGTAGACTGGCGGGGAAGGAGTCCACGAGATGGAACGCGCGCTGTCGGTCGCCGCCACGCCGAGCTCGCTCGAAGATCCCAAGGTGAAGAGCGTGCTCGATCGCCTGCACGAGGCCGCGAGCGGCGACGTGTTCCGGATGCTGGCACGCCTGCCCACCTATCTCGGCGCGCTGCTCAACCGCAACATCGATCCAGCCGAGATGAGTCGCCGCTTCAAGGACGTGTACATCCCGCTGTCCCGGCCGCAGGGCAAGCTCTTGTATCTCGTGGCGCGCAGCATCGACGCGCGCCGGATCGTGGAGTTCGGCACGTCGTTCGGCGTCTCCACGCTCTACGCCGCCGCGGCCGCGCGCGACAACGGCACCGGCCGGGTCATCGGCTCGGAGCTCGAGCCCGGCAAGCGCGCCAAGGCGGTCGAGCACCTCGCCGAGGCCGGGCTGGGCGGGGTGGCCGAGGTGCGGCTCGGCGACGCGTTGCAGACGCTGCGCGACGTGCCCTCGCCGATCGACTTGCTCCTGCTCGACGGCTGGAAAGACCTGTATCTGCCGATGCTCGAGCTGCTCGCGCCCAAGCTGCGGACCGGCGCCGTGGTGCTGGCCGACAACGTGCGCACGTTCAAGCGCGCGCTCGCGCCCTTCCTCGACTACGTGCAGTCGGGCAAGAACGGCTTCGAGTCGGTGACGCTGCCGTTCCCGTCGGGCTTCGAGTACTCGGTCCGGACCTAGCCCTTGAGCTCGATCAGGAACTCGCGAAAGCGCGTCTGACTGCGATTCACCGCGGTCTCGCGGCTGCCGGGCTCGACGAAGTAGATCTGTCCCGGCTTCACCGGGATCGAGATCGACTTCCCGTTCTCGAAGTCCGCGTCGACGGTGTCGCCCTCGATCACGCAGATCAGATACGGGTGCCGGTGCTCGTGGAAGTCCGACGACTCACCCGGCGCGAGGTCCATCTGCCAGACCTTCACGCGCTCGTTCTCGAAGAGCAGCCGATTGGCGACGTCGCCCAGCTTTTTCTCCGTCATCGCTCCAGTCTACACGTAGGACGGCTGGAGATCGGGCCCAAAGCGCTCGAGCCAGGCCTTCACCCGCGCCTCGAGCCCCGGCGGATAGACGTCGCTGAGCCGGATGATCCGGCCCTGCGCGTCGTACTGCGCGATCAGCTCGATCGAGATCGCGAGCTCGTCCGAGTCACCGCGTGTGTAGGCCGCGGTGCCGCGCACGCGCACGCTGTCGCTGCCGACCAGCGGCGGGCCGTCGGGCCGCAGCGCGCGCGTGCAGTGGCGATCGAACTCGTTCACGAACTTGCGGATCGCCGCCAGCAGCTGCGTGCGGCCGCGGATCTCGCAGTCCCAGCTGCAGCTCCCCACCACGCGATAGACCGCGTCGGGCGCGAAGAAGCGCTCGAGCCGCTGCCAGTCGTCGTCCTTGTAGCTGTCCTCGAAGGCCTGCGCGTACTCGAGAAAGTGCTGCAACATGTTCATGACAGGCTGACTCCTTGCGCGAAGTTGCCGTGGAAGCCGAACGGGATCCGCTGGGGGATGCGCACGATCGCGAGCGGCTCGGCCTCGAAGTTCGTGGCGTCGAGCACGAGCACGTCGCTGCGATCCTCGGCCCAGCGATAGACCGTGGCCAGGATGTAGCCGTCGCCCTCGCCCGCCGAGTCACTTCGCGGGACGAACACCGGCTCGCCCGCCGAGCTGCCGTCGGGCAGCGCGTGCGCGCGGCGCCGGCCGGCGGCCCAGTCGTAGTGCAGGAGTGAGTTGAACGGCAAAGTCGAGTCAGCGCGCGGCACCGTACCCACGGCGTAGCCGTGGCGGTAGGGCAGCCCGGCGCGGCGCTCGTCGAGGCGCGGGAACTCGGTCTGCACGTCGTCGAGCACCTGCTCGCGGAACGCGCGCGTGTCGAGATCGAAGGTCCAGCGCGTCAGGATGCCGGGCGCCGGCCCCGGCTCCTGCTCGCCCGGGCGCGCGCTCGGGAAGAGCGCGACGCGCGGATACTTCACGGCCTCGACGATCACGCGCCGGCCGTCCTCGTGCGCGTTCATGAAGTGATAGACGAAGCAGGCCTCGAGCTCGAACCAGATCGTGTCCCGGGCGGTGCCGGCGCGCGGCATGATGCCGACCCGCGTCCCGAGCTCGGGCTCCCAGCGGAACAGCGCATCCGAGAGCAGGTTCTCGGAGCGGATCGTGACCGGGAACTCCGGGAAGATCGCGTAGCTCCGGGTGGCGACGAAGTCGTGCATCATCGTGCCCACCCGCCGCGGTACGTCGACGCTGCGGGTGAGTCGCCCGCCGCGCTCGACCACGTGGTAGCGCAGATACGGCGGCTCGGCCGAGTAGCCGAAGAACAACAGCTCGCCGGTCTCTGGGTCGAGCTTGGGGTGCGCGGTCATCTCGCTCGAGAGGCGCCCGCCGAACGAGTGGCGGCCCAGCGTCTCGAGCGTGCGCGGATCGACCTCGGTCGGGAGCTCCACCTCGAGCAGCGCGAGCAGACGGCCGGCGTGCCAGACGATGTTGGTGTTCGCCGCGTCGACCGCGAGCTTCACGCGCTCGTAGCGCGAGAGACCCTGCGACTCGAGCTCGCGCCAGGCGTCGGGATCGGTGTGGCTCATCGACTGCAGCCCGCCGAACAGCGCCTCGCCCGCCTTGCGCTCGAGCTCGAAGCGGCGCGTGCGCAGCCAGCGGTTCCTGTAGCTGGCGCGGCCGCCCGCGAACGAGATCGCGTGCACCATCCCGTCGCCGTCGAACCAGTGGTAGGCGGCGCCGCCGCGCGGCGGGAACTGGGGGTTGGGGCCGTTGCGGTAGAGCGTGCCCTCGAGCTCGCGCGGGATCTCGCCGGTGACTTCGAGCACCGGGAAGTCGGCCTCCGTGGGCTGCGGCGCGAAGCCGCCCTGGAGCTGGGGGTGAGTCGGCCAGGTCGCGTCGGGGTTCATCGCTTTCTCCTTGGCTTGGGGGTCTTGCGGGCGCCCTCGAGCAGCGTGTGCATGAGCGGATCCACCAGCTCGCGGGCGCTCTTGCCCAGCCCGAGCTTGCCGGCCAGGTGCAGCGACACCAATCCGTGTAGGGCGGCCCAGTACTGGTGCGCGAGCGTCAGCGGATCGCCGTCGAGCACGCCCGCCTGCACCGCCAGTTCGACCGCCGACAACAGCGCCTGCCAGGAGCGGATCTCCTTGGCGCGGTACTCGGCGTTCGGCTTCCGGTCCGGCTCGCGCAGCTCGAACATGATCCGGTAGGCGTGCGGCTCGCGCAGCGCGAACTCGAAGTAGGCCTGCGCCAGGACGCGCAGTCTCTGCTCCGGGTCAAAGACGCCCGCGGCGGCGCGCTCCAGCGCGTCGGCGAAGCGCTCGAAGCCCAGCGCGCACACCGCCGCGAAGATCTCGAGCTTGTCGGCGAAGTAGCGGTACGGCAGCCCGTGACTGCAGCCGAGCTTCTCGGCCAGCCCGCGCAGGGTGACCGCCTCGTAGCCCTCGTCCGCGAACATCTGCATCGCGGTCGCGCAGAGCCGCGCCTTGAAGCTCTCGATCTCGTCGGGGCGAAGCGCCGGTCGCGCCATGCCCAATATTAGACAACGTAAAATAAACGCTGTCAAGTATTGGGGCGCTGGTGCCGGCCGCACCAGGCGCAGTAGCGGAAGAAGGTGCGCGAGGTGGGCCATTGGCAGCGGCTGCAGCGCTCGGGCAAACCCTCGTAGCGCCAGGGCCTTCCCGGCTTCGCCTTGCAGACCGGGCAATAGCGCATGAACAGCCGCAGCCGGCCGGGGCAGCCGCGCGTCTTGCAGCGCCGCAGCGCCAGCGGGTCGGCGCGCGGCGGCTTGCCGTTGCCCTGGAAGCGCCCCGCGTAGCACCACGGGCAGGCGGTCCACTCGGGCTGCACGCCGCGCTCGCAGTGGCCGCAGATCAGTGGCGCCGAAGTGACTTCCTTGAACGAGTTGTCCTTGCTGCCGCACCACGGACAGGCGCCCATGGCCTCGGCGATCGGGCCGTGACAGCGCCGGCACGAGTAAGTCATGCGCAGCGCGCGGCCGTGGCGGCGCCGGAACAGCTCCATGCCGACCAGGAACGGGTCGGGCGGCTCGCTCGGCCGGCGGCGGCGCCGCCGCGGCGGGGCCGCGCGACTCACTTCGAGCCGCGCGAAGGCGTTCTCGAGCGCGGCGTGCAGCTCGACCGCCGACGGATAGCGGTGCGCGGGATCGAACGCGCACGCGCGCTGCAGCACCGGCCGCAGCGACTCGGGCACCTTGGCGCGGAAGCGTTCGTAGCGCTCGGGCGGCCACGAGAACGGCCACTTCAACAGCTTCCCGGTCAAGAGCTCGTAGCCGATCACGCCCAGCGAGAACACGTCCGAGGCCAGCGTCGGCCGGCCGTAGGCCTGCTCCGGCGCCATGTAGCCCATCGTGCCCGCGTCGGTGTAACTGCGCGACTCGGCAGGGCGCACGAAGCGAGACACTCCGAAGTCGGTGATCGCCGCGTGGCCGTCGGCGAACACCAGCACGTTCTCGGGCTTCAGGTCGCGGTGCATCAGCTTGCGCTGGTGCGCGTGCGCGAGCCCCGCGGCCACGTCGCGCACGATGCGCAGCGCCACCGCGCCCGAGCGCCAGGCGCTGGGGTAGTCGTAGACGTGACTGCGCGCCAGCTCGCTCGCGATCACGAACCGGCCGTCGATCCAGTCGGCGTTGCGCGTCGCGACCACGTTCGGGTGCGAGAGACTCGAGGCGATGCGCGCCTCGACCTCCATCGCGGCGCGCCCGAACTCGCGCACCACCCAGTCGAAGGCGACCTTTAGGGCGACGCGCCGGCCCTCGACCGTGTCGCGCGCGGCGAACACCTCGGAGAAGGCGCCCTTCCCGATCGAGCGCTCGATGCGGTACTTGCCGAGCCGCGAGCCTCGGCGCAGGACCCCCGGCACCGCGCCTAGCTGTAGATCAAGCGGGTCAGGAACTCGGCCACGCAGCCGGGCTTCGACTCACCCACGATCTCCACGGTCACCTTCTGCTTCAGCTGCAGCGTGTTCGGCGCGACCTGAGTCACTTCGACGAGCTCGCGCGTGGCGCGCACGCTCGAGTCGACCTTGACCGGCGCCGGGAAGCGCACCTTGTCGAGCCCGTAGTTCACGCCCATGACCAGGCCCTGGTAGGCCTCCGGGTCGCTCTGCGGAATGCTGCCCTGCAGGAACGGCAGGAGTGACAGCGTGAGGAAGCCGTGCGCGATCGTGACCTTGTACGGAGACAGCTTGGCCGCGCGCTCGGGGTCGAC
>DATJZP010000016.1:0-83173 GCA_035498875.1 Myxococcota bacterium | reverse complement strand
CCGTTTTTTCAGATCAGGTGCTACGCGCTCTTCAGGCCTTGCGACCGCGGAGAGCGAGACCACCGAGACCCAGGAGCACCAGCGCGAAGCTGCCGGGCTCGGGCAGGTGACCGAGGTCCGAACCACCGAAGCTGTACCACTGCGCGATCTGACCCGGGTTGCCGGAGTCGGGCGAATTGATCGCGATCGTGTTGCGGGTAGTCCCCAGGATCGACGTGTGCGTCGGATCCAGGTTCCAGATCCCGAGCAGCGTCGGGGCCACCGAGGTGGTGCCGACGAACAAGCCCAGCGTCCCGATCGGGAGCGTGGTGGGATCGGCCGGCAGGCCGAATGCGTTGCACAGATTCACACCGTGACAGGTCCAGGTGCCGGTCGCGTTCCAGAACGTGCCCGTTCCCGGAGCGCCCGACATATCCCACAGGATGCTGTCACCGCTCAGCGTGCCCACGCCGCCCGAGGCGGTCGCGACCACGTGGCTCTCGATGCTGCCGAGCGAGCCGAGCGGGGTGACCAGATCGAACTGCAACGTGCCGCCCACCAGAGTGACGGCGTTGCCGGTAATGTCGATCGTGAGCGACCCCGAGGTCGACGGACCGATGAAGTAGGGGCCGAGGAGCGGATCGACGCCCGTGCTTCCAGGCGGAAGCGTCGGGTCGCCCGCGAAGGAACTCACCGAGTTCACAGTCGCGTTGGTGCCAAGGGTAAACGTGATTTGTGCGGCGCCAGCCAGCGCGCTGTAACCCAGCACGCCCAGCGCAGCAACCGTTCCAAGGATGCGCTTCATTCTCTTCTTCCCTCCCATGATGTCGACCGGCTGCTAGCGACCGTTCGACTCGTCATCGCAGCGTGCCCCGCGTCTCCTCCCTCAGAGTGGGCGTTGGGCTCGACTGTAGTCGGAATGCTACGCGGAGCGGGTTCTTAAAGCCTATGCCGATCTCCGCCCGAGTTGTGTCCAAAACCGCTCGACCTGTCGGAAAGTGATCAGGAATTGCCATACGGCCGAGTATCTTGGAGTCGCGACTCGGACAGGGGCAGCAGCGGCAGCCGGCCCGCCGAGGCGTGCATCGCGCGGAAGCGTGCGGGCGGATGGGCCATGCGCTGCGCGAACACGCGCGAGAAGTGGTAGCGGTTCGCGAAGCCGCAGCGTTCGGCGATCTCGTCGATCGACAGGTTCGAGCGCAGCAGCAGGTCGACCGCGCTCGACACGCGCCGCTCCTGGACGTGTCTCGCGGGCGTGCAGCCGACCACGCGCCGGAACATGCGGATGAAGTGTGACTCGCTGGCGTGGGCCAGCTCGGCCAGCTTCGCGTTCGGCAGAAGCTCGGCCAAGTGCGCGTCGATGTAGCGGAGCGCGGGCTGGAGCTGGGCGCGGCCGTCGCTCGCCGGCTTGACGTCGCCAACGGCGTCGAGCGCCGACGACAGACACAGGTGGAGCAGCGCCTGGGCGCGCGCGCAGCGGCCGGGCGAGAGCTCGGGAGTCACCGCCAGCTCGCGCAACAGGCCGCGCGCGAGCTCGTCGCGCGGGGGGTCGGCCGCCAGCGCGCGCGGGGCGTCGCTGGCCAGCAGCGCGGCGGCAGCTCGCGCCTGACCGAGCTCGAATTCCAACGAGAGGTGGACCGCGTCGCCCTGCGGCAGGGCGCGGCGCTGGATGTCTGGAGCGACCAGCACGCACCGACCCGGCGGCAGCGTGAACACGCGCTCGGGAGCGGCCAGCTCGGCCCGTCCGCGCTCGTGGAAGGACACCCGCCAACAGGCATCCAGCGTCGCAGCCGGGCCGAAACTCTCGGCAAATCGGCCGGCACCCAGAGACACCAGCCGCACTGAAATTGTGTCGGAACGCGCACTGGTGCGGGCCAAGTCCGCCGTCCCTCCCAGAGCGGGATTGTATACAGATTCGGCCCGCGTGGGTTAAATGACTCGACCCTGTACCTGATACCGCCCCGGCTCGACCTGGCGCACCCGGCCCGCGCGCTCGAGCCGCGCCAGGTGCTGAGACATGCTGCGGCGCTCGACCGGATCCGCGAAGGGCACGGGGTCCTGGGGGCGGTACACGAAACGGTGCGCCACCACCTCGTCGAGCGAGTGGGGCTCGCGCAGGTACTCGAGCAGGCGCGCCTCGCGCTCGCCGATCACGGCCGCGAAGCGAGTCAGTCGCTCGAGAAAGGCGTCGTGGCCCTCGAGCACGCCCACGTGGTGGAAGGTGGCGTACCAGCGTGCGCGCAGCGCCCGCGCCGCCTCGAGCGTGCGCTCGAAGTCCTCGAGCTCCGACCAGGCGTCGCCGTAGTAGGGCCCGAAGCTCGAGAGATCGACGTCCGCCAGGTAGATCAGATCGTCGGGCAGGACCCGGAAGAAGCAGTGCCCGCGCGTGTGTCCGGGCGCGTGGATCACCTCGACGCGCGCGCCGCCCAGCTCGAACACCTGCCCGTCGCGAAAGCTCTGGGCGTCGGGGCGCGGCTCGAAGTGGAAGCGTTCGACGACGGTCTTGCGCCAGACCGAGTGCACGGGCTCGGCGTAGCCGTACAGCGCCATCAGCCCGTCGAGTGACTCGGCGCCGGGCCGGTCGGCCTCGTGGAAGTACCAAGGCCGCTCGCGGTACAGGAAGCTGCCGGCGAAGTGATCCTCGTGGCAGTGACTGTGCAGCACGCGGTCGGCCTGGGGCCGCGCTTCGGGCGCGCGCGCCACCAGCCCGAGCGACGGGTCGATCAAGAGCGTCTCTTCGCGCCCGCGCACCGCCAGTGAGTTCCCGTGCGGATACTTGCCGCGCCGCTCGCCGTAGTAGACGGTGACCGCGCCGAAGGTCTGGGTCTCGAGCTCTGGCCGTGCCGTTTCCACCCCTGAAGCTTACCCGGGTAGACTCGCCGCCATGAGAGCCGTCGATCCCGACAAGCTGAAGGCGTACCAGGGCATGGTGTTCGGAGCCCTGGGGGGTGCGATGACGTCGGCCATGATCTCGCTAGGCGACCGCCTGGGTCTGTTCCGCGCTCTGGCCGACGGCGGCCCGATGACCCCGGCCGAGCTGGCGCGCGCAACGGGACTGCACGAGCGCTGGCTGCGCGAGTGGCTCTACCAGCAGGGCGCGGCGGGCGTGCTGGAGAGCCGCGGTGGCGATCGCTTCGAGCTCTCGCCCGAGGGCGCCGTGGTGCTGGCCGAGGAGAATCACCCGGCGTTCGGGGGCGGCTTCTTCGCGCACCTGCCGCAGACGCTGGGCGTGGTCGAGCGCCTGCCCGAGGCGTTCCGCAGCGGCTTGGGCCTGCCTTACGACGCGTTCGGGCCGGAAGGTGCGGCCGGGATCGAGCGCTCGTTCGCGCCCTGGTTCCGCAGCCTGCTCGTGCCCGTGGCGTTGCCGAAGCTCCCCGGCGTGGTCGACGCGCTGCGTCGCGGCGCCAGCGCGGCCGACGTCGGCTGCGGCGCGGGCGTCGCGGTGCTCGAGCTGGCGCGCGCGTTCCCCAAGTCGACCTTCCACGGCTACGAGCTGTCGCAGCACGCGCTCGAGCGCGCGCGCGAGAACCAGCGCCAGGCGGGCCTCGCGAACGCGCGCTTCCACGACGTGCGCCAGGAGTCATTGCCGAAGGACGCCAGCCTCGAGCTCGTGACCGCGTTCGACTGTCTCCACGACATGGCGCACCCGGAGCGGGTGCTGGCCGACGTGCGCAAGGCGATCCGCCCCGACGGCGTGTTCCTGATCTGCGACATCAAGGCGCGTGACTCGTTCGAGGAGAACGTGAAGCGCAATCCGATGGCGGCGATGATGTACGGCGCCTCCGTGCTCACCTGCATGTCCTCGGCGCTGTCCGAGCCCGACGGCCTGGGGCTCGGCACGCTCGGCTTCCCCGAGTCACTCGCGCGCAAGATGTGCGCCGAGGCGGGCTTCTCGCGCTTCGAGCCGATCGACTTCGGGCACCCCGTGAACGCCTTCTACGTGGTGCGGCCATGAGCCGGGCGCTCGACGTCGCGACCTCGCTGGGCGTGTCGCTGGCGCGGCTCGGCAGCGGCGCGCAGGTCGGCGCGCTCGGTGCGCGGCCCGAGCAGCCGCTTGCGCTGTTCGAGTTCGAGGCCTGCCCGTTCTGCCGCAAGGTGCGGGAGGCGCTGTCGATCCTCGATCTCGACGCCGACGTGTTTCCCTGCCCGAAGCGCGGACCGCGCTTCCGCCTCGAGGTCCAGCGCCGGGGCGGGAAGCAGCAGTTCCCCTATCTCGTCGACCCGAACCAGGGCGTCGAGATGTACGAGTCGGACGCGATCGTCGCCTACCTGTTCGAGCGCTACGGCCAGGGCAAGCCAGCGCTGGCACTCCGTGCGGGTCCGCTCACCGGCATCTCGGTGCACCTCGCGAGCCTGTGGCGGCCACTGCGCGGCGCGTTCTACCGGACGGCGCGCCAGCCCGCGCAGCCGCTCGAGCTGTGGAGCTTCGAGGCCTCGCCGTTCTCCCGGCTCGCGCGCGAGAAGCTGTGCGAGCTCGAGCTGCCCTACCGGCTGCACAACGTGGCCAAGGGCAGCCCCAAGCGCGAGGCGTTCGTGCGGCGCTCGGGCAAGATGATGGTCCCCTATCTCGTCGATCCCAACACCGGCAAAGAGATGTTCGAGTCCGCCGACATCGCCGCCTACCTCGACCAGACCTACGCGATCGCGCAGTGACCGCCCCGGCTTTCGACACGCTCGCGCTCGACGTTCCCGGCCCGATCGCGCGACTCACGCTGAAGCGACCGGAGCGCCTGAACGCGATGGGCGCCACCATGCTGCGCGAGCTGGCCGAGGCCGCGCGCTGGTTCGACGGCAACCCCGAGGTGCGCGTGGTGATCGTCTCGGGCGCGGGCCGCGCCTTCAGCGCGGGGGCGGATCTGCGCGACTCACCGGTGGGCGAAGCCTCGCCGCGCTCGGGCAATTCCTGGGCGGTGCGGCGCGAGGTGGGCCAGCTCGGCCTGCGCATGGCCGACGCCGTCGAGGGCATGCGCGCAGTCACCGTGGCCCAGATCCACGGCTACGCGGTGGGCGGCGGCGTGGTGCTCGCGGCCGCCTGTGACCTGCGCGTCGCGGCCGAAGACGCGGTGTTCTCGATCCCCGAGATCGAGCTCGGCATCCCGCTGGCCTGGGGCGGCATTCCGCGGCTGGTGCGCGAGATCGGCCCGGCGCTGACTCGCGAGCTGGTCATGACCTGCCGGCGCTTCAGCCCGGCCGAGGCCAAGGCGGCCGGCTTCTTGAACCGCGTCGTGCCCGCCGGGCTTCTGCGCGAGGAGGCCGAGTCACTCGCCGCGCAGGTCGCCGGCATGCCCTCGGTGCCGATCACGATCACCAAGGAGCACGTGAACGCGGTCACGCGCGCCATGGGCCAGGGCTCGACCTCGTTCGCCGACGGCGACGCGCTCTTGTCGGCGGCGTTCGACCCCGAGTCGCTCGAGTCCGCGCGCAAGTATCTCGAGCGCACCGTCGAGCGCAAGCGCCGCTAGCAGGTCAGGGCAGGATCTCGAGCGGCGTGCCGTCGGGCACCGCGCGCAACAGCTCGTCGATCTCGGAGTTCGTCACCCCGATGCAGCCGTCGGTCCAGTCCAGGATCGCGTGGGCCGAGCCCAGCCACTCGAAGCCGTCGTGCAGGCCGTGGATCTCGATCCCGCCGCCCGGCGCCACTCCTGCCGCCCGCGCGCGCGCCAGGTCGTCGGCGTTGGGATACGAGATCGCGAGCGCGCCGTGGAACTCGGTCATGCCCTTGCGCCGCTTGACCGTGTAGCGGCCCTCGGGCGTGCGCCCGTCGCCGCGCGCCGTCTTCGGCCCGAGCGGCTGTCCGCCGAGCGCCACGCGATACGTCTTCAGCCGGACCTCGTGCCAGTAGAGCGTGAGCGTCCGCTCCGCCTTGTGCACCACCAGGCGATCGGCCCGCACCAACGGCAGGGGCTCGCCGCGCGAGTCAGTCGCCGCCCCGAGCGAGAGCGCAAGCGCGATCGCCAGCACTCGCGCGCGAGTCACTCGCGTCTCGCCGTGTTCACGCCTGGGGAGTATCGAACGGCCCTCGGTCGAGCAAGCCGAGCCGATCTTTGGCTAGACTCCGCCGCCGTGAAGCGCTGGTGGGTGGCGGGGTGTTTGTTCCTGGCGTGCGCGTCGGATCCTGAGCCGAAGGCGACGGCGCCCGCGCTGCATCGGCCGACCGAGGCGGCCGGCCTGGCGGAGTTCCCGCCGACCGGGCCGATCGAACTGCGTCCGAAGAGCACGCCGGCGGACGGCACGCTCTACCAGGTGCTCATGACCTACGAGGGCCGCACCGAGGTCACGAAGGAGATCAAGAACGCGCCCGAGCCCGACTCGTTGATGGAGAAGCTGTCGGTCGAGATCGACTACCGCGCGATGCCGGTCGTGACGCCGGAGGCCGGGGAGCTCGGGCAGACGCTGGTGCTCTCGGCGCTGAAGCGGCGGCAGCGGCTCATGCCCCCCGGCAAGGAGCACGTGCTCGAGCTCGGCGACGACCGGCTGCGCACCTCGCTCGACGACAAGGTCGAGATCGACCTGCGCGGCGCGCAGCCCAAGCAGGACCTGACGCCGCGCACCCTGCTCGACAAGCCGTTCGCGCTGGTCGTGACTGACGAGCTGAACAACCCCAAGCTGATCTCGCTGCGCGGCCCCCCGCCGGCGCACAAGCTCTTGGCCTCGGTGCCGCTGCGCGAGTCACTCGGCTATCTGTTGATCGCCTATCCCGAGAAGCCCGTCTCGCCCGGCGACACCTGGCACGGCAAGCGCTACTTCCCGAACCCGATCGGCAAGCTGGGCATGGCGGTCGACGTGGAATACCGGCTGGTGGGCTTCGAGCGCGTGGGCGAGGCGCCGTGCGCGCACGTGATGATGCGCGCCAAGGTCGACGACCGCGACGTGCCGAGCGAGTCCGGCTTCAACTTCGAGGAAGTGCACTACCAGCTCGAGGGCGACGGCTGGCTCGACCTGGCCACCGGCGAAGTCGTCTCGTCGCGCATGCAGGACGTGGCCGCCGTCTCGTATCACCACACGGCGACCGCGATTCCCACGCGCGCGCGCATGAGATACGAGGGCCGCGCAGGCCTCGAGCGGCTCGACGCCCTGCCCTCGAGCACGCACTGGGCCGACGGCTCCAAGCGCTTCAGCGCCGTGAAATAGAACCGGCCCGGCCGCTCGCGCGACCGGGCCGGAACGTTCGGCTCCGAGCCTAGTGAAGGAGCTCAGAACTGGTAGGTGGCTCCGAACCAGACCTCGTCGCGCTTCTCCATCTGCGTGTCGGCGAAGCTCTCCAGGTTCCAGTACGGGCCCTCCGCGTAGCGTGCGAAGTTCTTGTTGATCAGCTGCCAGTTACCCGGCGTCCAGCTGGTCGGATCGCCGAGACAGTCGAGCTGACCGCTCTTGCAGATGTCGCTGATGTTGTGGATCGCCTTCTTGCCCTGGAGCAGGTTGATGCCCACTTCCATGTAGAAGCTCTCGTTCACGATCCACTTGAACTTCGGACCGGTGATCCACGCGTGCGCCGCCCAGTCGTAGGCGAAGAAGTTGGTCAGCACGAGTGAGTCACCGCGCCAGTAGTTCTCGATGAAGAACGTCGAGATGACGTTCCACTCGTAGTCGGCCATGCCCGCGCGGTTGTTGCCGTCGTAATTCATGATGTGCTGCATGAAGGTCTGGAACGACACGAACGCGGTCCGGTCCTTGTTCAGGAACGGAATGAACACGCTCCGGTCGAGACCGATGGAGGCCAGCACCACGTCGGAGTGGTCGATGCCGTCGAGCTTCCTCGTGTTCTGGATCTCGCGGTCGAAGTCATACGCGGCCTCGGCGCGGAGCACGGTGTCGATGTTCGGGATCTGGTAGTCCATCGACGCGCCGAGCGTGAACGTGCGCGGATACTCCGCCACGCCCTGGCTCGACGACCAGATCCAGCCCAGCGCCTGCAGACCCGAGCCGGCGATGCACTTCGCCTTGGCCACGTTCATGCTGTGACCCGGCGTGCCGGTGTCCGGACAGGCCCCGCCGGCCGGCCCGAACAGCGCGTTCCAAGTGGCGAGCGCGTTGGCCGAGGACGCGTTGATCGACGCCTCGTTGAAGGGGTCGAACACCGGAATGACGCTGGCCGGCACGCCCAAGCCCTGCAGGAACAGCATCATGGCCGGGTTCGGGTTCTTCACCGAGTAAGGATTGGTGAAGCGACCGACCGGGGCATCCTGAATGCCCCAGAAGCCCGAGACCGACCACGCGATCGACGGCTCCGGCGTGCGCCACTCGAGCCGGAAGCCCGGCTCGGTGTTCTGGAAGGTCCACTTGCGCTCTTCCGTCTTCGCACCGGAAACGTTCAGGAGACCGTGCGCGTTGAAGTCCGCGCGCGCCTCGCAGGCCGCGGCGAAGGCCCAGAAGTCACCGCACTGACCGACCTGGACCGGGGTGAATTTGTCCCACACCCAGACCAGCTCGAGTGACACGTCCTCGAGGCTGCCGACGTTGCCGAAGCTGTACACGAAGTCCGCAGACAGCGTCGGAATGCGGCGATCTTCGAGCGACGGGTAGACGTTGTGCTGACCGAAGTCGATCGGGTTCACGACGTCCTGCAGGCGGAACGCGTCGGTCTTGCCCCAGACGATCTGCTGGCGGCCCAGGCGGAGCTGGGCGTCGCCCATCTTCGCTTCGAAGTAGAACTCACGCGCCCAGCACCAGCGGTGCGCGCTGTCGAAGCAGCGCGTCTTGAGCTGGCCGTCGGTGTCGTTCAGGCCGACCGGGAGATCTTCCTCGTTCGAGCGCCTGTCGCCGACCACGAAGTCGGAGCGGCCGAACGAGTGAATCGGGAAGAACGGACCCTTGCTGGCGGCCGCCAGGGAGCCGAGGAACGCGCTGGTGGCAGGAGTCCCACCCAAGATCTCGGTGCTGCGCGCGCCACCCTGCCAGGCCTGGAGCGACGAGCTACCGCCGACCTTGCCCTGGAGCGACGCGTTGCGCGACGCCGAGGGCGAGTTGAGGATCCCGAAGAAGATCACGTCGTCGAGCACCAGCGACGGGTTGGACGATTGTCCGACCTTGCCGGTGAAGAACGAGCCCGTGTCCTGATTCACGTCGTAGTAGTTGCCGTCGATGCCCGAGCCACGTCCCGGGAACTGCTTACCGTCCTTCGCCAGCTTGGCGTTGACGGCGGTCTGAGTGTTGAACGCCGCGTCTTTGCGCCGGTCACCCCACATCTTGGGATACAGGTCGTAGACCGCGTCGTAAGTCGGCATGATGATCGTGTGGAACGACAACGCATTGGTTTCGTCGTCGTAGAGCTTGACGTCGGTGTCGAGCTCCAATTGGTTCCACCACTGATCCATGTGGATCTGGTGAGTCATGCTTGGTGAGTTGTAGTAGACCGTCGAGTTGAACTTGCCGTGAAACTCGACATTCTCCGACCACCAGTCAGCGCGGGCGCTGCCAGACACAGCGAACGCGAGTAACAGAGTCACTACAGAAGCCGTGGCACTGCGCGCAAAGTCACCCACAGTGCGATCCCCCTTGGCCAACGTCTCGGCCATTCTCCCTCCTCCTTAGCCGGCCAGCACCGACTACAAACGCAAGCTTACGCAAAAAATCGAAACGATTCCTAGCTCCCTCACTGCGCGCGGGCTTCGAGGGGCGGAAATTCGTATGACTCGAGGGTCTGCTCGGCCATCCGCTTGCCCCCTTCATGGGCATTCAGCGTGACGCTGCGCAGCAATCCCACGCCGCGGCCGTACCAATCCTGGTAACTGATCAGGGGGGCATCCGCGTCGATCGACGGATCCCAGTACTCGGTCTCGACCAGGATGACGTCCGTGAACGTTCCCGCCGGCACGGTCACCGGGTCGGCACGCTTCGTGCGTCCGGTCCACTTGATCAAGCCCCCGCCGCCTTCGGGCTGCTGCATCAGTCGAGTTTCATGAGTCCACTCGGAACCCGGCGTCGCACCGAGTGGAATCACCCGCGTCGGGTCTTCCATGCCCAGCATCTTCAAGTGGTCGGCCTTGGTGTAGTCGAGGCCGCTGTAGCGAGACAGGAAGCCGTCGGCAGTCACATACGCGGTGGGACCCACCGGCGCCATGCCGAAGCTCTGACCGATCGTGCGCTCGTCCATCACGAACACGGTGTTCGGCAGACCCTCGACCTCGGTCTCGCCCTTGGCGACCACCTCGATCTCGGTCGAAGTCACGACCAGGTCGAGCTTGTACACCCAGTGCGCACTTTTCACGAGTGGGAAGAACTCGGCGGAGGCCGCGCCGGGTGCGCGCGGCGGCGCGGATTCGCCGCGGCAGCCGAGCGCGCAAGCCAGCACGAGCACGACACCGACCGCGGCCTTCGCAGCGCGCCATCGGTGTCGGGCAGTCATCGGCGGGCTCCGCTCCTAGGCATCGGTCTTCCCAGCTTCGACCGCGAAGGCCGGCTTGAAGTAGACGGTGAGCGCAGGCACGAGCAGCATCGCACCGATCATGTTCCCCGTGAGGACGACGGACAGCAACAGACTCATGTCCGCGGCGAAGCGCAGGCTGGAGATGAAATACCAGAAGATGATACCGCCCACCAACGTGGAGGCGGTGAAGAACACGGCCATGCCGGTGGTCTTGATCGCAATTCTGACCGATTCGTCGATCGAATGGCCGCGCTTCCGCTCGTGGACCACGCGATCCATGATGTACAGCGCGTAGTCCACGCCCACGCCCACGCCGAGTGCCTGAACCGGCAACGTGTTCACGTCGAAGCCGATCCTTGCGAAGTACATGTAGGCGAGTGACACGACCGAGGCCGTGCCCAGCGACAGGATCATGTACAGCGCAATCGCCGCCGAGCGATAGGAGATCCACACGATCAAGAAGGTGGTGACGAACGAGGCGATCAGCGTGGCGTTGTTGCTGCCCTCGACTTCTTCGTTGCTGGCCGCCAACACGCCCATGAGCCCCGAGGCGAGCGCGAAGCTCGTGCCCTCGGCCCAGCGGCCCGACTCACGCCGGATGTAGTCGCCGCCTTGATATTTGATCCACAGCTCGTCGGGCTCCCAGAAGCCGCGCTTGCGCACTTCGACGTCGGTCTGGTGCTCGGGGGACTTCCACTCCTCGACCACTCGGTAGTTGCGGCGATCGAGCTTCGCAGCGTTGATCAACGCATAGGCGGTCGCCAGGTCGAAGCCCTCGACCTTGCCGAGCTGCTCGATGTTGGCCGACGCAATCTTGGCCACCGTGTCGTAGCCCGCGGCTACCAGTGTCTCGCGCAGCTCCCGGGTGGTCCGCGGCAGCGTGAGGATGCGCTCCTTCGAGTCCGGAGGCGGCGGCTCGGTCCGATCCGGCCGCGCCACTGCCTGCTTCTCATACTGCCCGTCGGGGCCCTGCAGATACACGCCGAGATGCACCGGTCGGGGCGGCAAGAGCGGGCCGATCCACCAGAACACGGTCGCCACCCAGTCGTTCTCGGGGACCTCGAGCCGCGCCTGGATCGTGCCCGTCGGCCGCTTCTCCAGGTAGTACTTCACGCGAGCGATCGCCTCGCGGATCGTGTCTCCCTTGTGGTCGGCATAGAAGATTCGGACCGCCGCGTTCTGTGCGACCTGGTCCCGCACCGGATTCAAGACGCGCGGGTCGGGCGACCCCGCTTCGTACAGATACAAGAGCCCGCCGATCTCCTGCGGCGTATAGGGAATCGACGACCAGCGCGGATCGGCGTTGTGGAAGGTGCGGTTGATCGCCTTCAGATAGTCGACGATCGCGAGCGTCCCGCCGACCTTGGGATCCTGCTCCATGTAGCGCTGGAAGGCCTCGATCTCGTGCATCACCTCGGGCCGGTGGATCCCGCCCTGCATTTCGGTCTCGACCACGATCGTGAGCTCGTCGGCGCCGTAGAACTTGCTCGAGATCACCTTCGCGGACTGATTGAACTCGCTGTTCGGCCACAGGATCGGCGTGCCGGGGTGCGACTCTCCGACCGGCACGAACGGCGCCACGCTCAACGAGCCGAGCACGATCAGGATCCAGACCCCCAGGATCACGCGCACCGAGCGCGGCGAGGTGGCCATCCAGGACAGCTGCTGGAGCACCCAGACGATCGGCTTGGGCGTGTAGTGACTCGTGTCTTTCGGCGCCGGGAAGTAGGCGATCATCAGCCGGTTGAGGAGCATCTCCGTGACCGCGATCGACATCGCCCAGAACGCGCCCACCAGCGCCACCTTCTTCATCAGCGCGATCGACGAGACGTAGATGACGAGGATCCCGAAGGCATCGGTGATGATGGCGAGCGTTCCCGGCAGCAAGAGCTCCGCCATCGAGGTGATAATGGCCTCGTACTTGTCGCCGTTCAGCCGCTCGTATTCCTCGTAGAAGCGCTCGACGAACTGCACCGAGTGACTCACCGCGCGCGCGGTGATCAGCATCGGAATCACGAGCACCAGCGGCTCGAGCTGGTAGCCCATGAGCGCGGTGAAGCCGAGCCCCCAGATCGCGGACACGATCGCGCCCGAAAAAGGCATGATCACGCCGTAGAAACGCCGGAAGTAGAAGGCCAACAGAACCAGCAGGACGCCCAGCGACAAGAACAGGATCTCGATGATTTCGGGCAGGAACGCGAAGGTCCAGCCGGCCAGCACGGGCTGGCCGGTCAGGTGCACCTGGGCCGTGCCGTCGTGCTCGAGGCTCTGCTTCAGCGCGTAGATCTCGTCGAAGATCTTCTTGTAGTCGAGCCGCCCCTCGAGGAAGCCGGCGGCGATCAGCACCGCTTTGTCGTCGAGTGACACGAGCCGGCCGAATACCTGCTTGTTCTGGTGGATGCGGTCGGGCAGACCATCCATGATGGCCTTGGGAATGAGCCTGCCCTCGGGGCCGACCAGCTTCTCACCCTTCAGCTCGTAACCCTGCGGGAGCTCGGCGAGGCGCAGCGCGAGAAACTCGAGCTCGGCGTTCTCCTTGCGCAGCAGTCGGAGTCTCTCGGCCTCCTTGCGGTCTGCCATCCGCTCGAGCGGCTGACCGAAGGTCGGCCCCAGCTCGGTCTGCAGCTCCCCCTTGCGCTTGGCCACGTAGGCGCGCAGATCGTCGAGTGTCTTGGGGGGGCTGGCGGGGTCCGCTTCCTGCGCCCGTTGCACCGCGCGACGGCCGAAGAACTGCGCCTCGAGCAGTGCGATCGCTTGCTCGCCGATGATCTGACGCGAGCGCATGATGCCTTCGCGATCGACTTCCTGGTCGCGCACCGTGATCGCCGTGATCGAGGTGATCTGGCCGTGGTCGACGCCCTCGACCTTGTCGATCTGGTCGGTGAAGGCGTAGACCTTCTCGAGAAACTCCTCGGAGTAGATCGTGCCCTCGTTGGCCACGATCGCCGCCGCCACCACGTTCGCGCTGCCGAACTGGCGGTTGTACTTCTCGTAGACTTGGATGTACGGGTGGTTCCGCGGCAGCAGGTCGATGAACTGACTGAAGACCTGGAGCTGCAGCCCCTCGTACAAGAAGAAGAGTGTCAGCCCGCCGATGATGGCGAGGTTGAAGCCTCTGTACTTGATGAAGAAGCGAGAGAAGCGGAGCGCGAGCGCATCCATATCGTTCGCACTCTATCTCTTAGTGAGTCGTCTCGGTACCGCCCTCGGCGGGTGCTTTCTGCTCGCCGCCCATGTGAACGTTGGGCTCGACCGCGCTGGCCGGCGCGGCGGCCGCCTTCCAGGTCGCCCCGTCGTCTTCGGAGCGCAGGATCAGACCGCCTTCACCCACGGCCACCGCCTCCCGCTCGCCGACGAAGGTGGTGGACGCAATCCAGTTGAAGAGTTTCGGCCGATTCGGCTCCTTCCAAGTCGTACCGCCGTCCGAGGTGATGAACAGCACCCCGCGGTCGCCGCCGGTGATGCCGGTCTGGCCGCGCCAGGCGATCGAGAAGAGCCCGGCCGTGGTGTCCACGGAGCGCGAGGTCCATGCGCTGCCGTCGGCGTTCGAGACCAGTACCCCGCCCGCCAGACCGACCGCGGCCGCGCTCCCGCCCCCCCCGGCGACGCCGAAGAGATAGAGATCGGGCGGCGCCCCGCTGATCTCGCGGGTACCGACCCAGGTCGCACCCCCGTCGTGAGTCCGGAGAAGGGTCGCGAACTCTCCGCCGATCCAGCCGTCCATGGGGCTCGTGAACACAACCGCGTTCAGGATGCGGTCGGGCACGTTCTCGTCCCCATACGTCGCGGCATCTAGCGTCACCTTCTCCCAGGTGGTGCCGTCGCGGGTCCGCAGCAGGGTCCCCAGGTCTCCGACGATGAAGGCGTCGCCGCCGCTGAGCGCGGCGACTCCGAACAGGTTGACATCCAAGGGGCGCAGGCTGCCGGTCTCGTCCGGCACCTGCACCACCTGCTTCGCCCAAGTGGCTCCGCCATCGGTGGAATGCAGGATGATCCCCGAGGCTCCCACGGCGAAGCCGTTGCGGTCGTCCGCGAACGCGATCGCGTAGAGAGTGTTCGAAGTGGGTGTGTCGCTCTGCTGCCAGTTACGGCCGCCGTCGTTCGAGCGGAGGATCGTGCCCCAGTAGCCCGCAGCCCAGACGTTCTCGCCGTGGGAAGCCACGGTGTAAAGACTCGCCTTGGGCAGGTGCCAGGTCTCGGTCCGGGCCGGATCCATGGCCGCCACCGCCCAGGTCGCCACGGCCAGGCCGAAGGCAACCACTGCATAAGTGCGGACGCTGCGCGAGATCGACATGGCTCTCATTCCCAGGCCCCCGAATCCGAATTCTCGGATGGCGCGTATCATCCAGTCGATGGTGCGCGGGGTCAACCCGGGCCCGCGCTTGAATCCGCGATGTCCGCCGCGCATCATCTTCGCGCGCAATGCTTCGCGGCAGAGGGGGCTCAGGCCGTGAGGGCTACACATTTTGGAGGAACGCCGATGCGACGAACACTCTGGATGTCCGCAGTGGCTGCTGCTGTGCTCGCGACGGGAACGTACGCGATCGCAGACGTGCCCGCTGGGACGACGATCACTGCGGCCAACAAGAGCGCCGCCAAGGGACTGGTTCCCGACGAGCTGATTCCGTTCGTCGTCGAGAACTTCAACGATCTGAACATGAAGATCGCGGACCCCGGCAAGTACACGCCGAACGCCGCGTACGTGAAGGCCACGGTCGACTACGCCTGTCAGGCGAAGCTCGACTCACAGGGCCGACTCTCGAATTACACGGCCGGCCAGCCCTTCGTGTACTCGGATTGGGCCAAGGAGGCGACCGGTCACAAGTGCGACCTGACTCCGGACGATCCGCAGTTCGCGCTCAAGCTCGCTTGGGACGTGAACTACCGCTGGCAGGGCGGCTCGGGCCTGAACCTTCCGCACTGGGGCTTCAGCAACATGCGGAACAACGGCAAGGAGACCTGGCGCATCGCCCAGGGCGAGTACCGCCGCACTTACTTCAGTCACCGCGCCGACCTCTTGCCCGCGACCTCGGAGCTCGAGAAGGGCACCAACGTCGAGTGGGCGGAGTTCTTCGACGTGAAGACCCCGTTCGACCTGCGCGGCACCATGTTCCTGCTCTACCGCTACACCGAGCAGGGCAAGGAAGACGACACCTGGGCGTACATCCCGGCACTGCGCCGCGTGCGCCGCATCGCCGCCACCCAGAAGAGCGACTCGCTGCTGGGCACCGAGTTCACCCTCGAAGACTTCTACATCTTCGCGGGCTACGTGTGGGACCACCAGTGGGAGTACAAGGGTGACTCGGTCAAGGCGGGCGTGATGAACTCGAAGCGCACCTGCTTCCCGAGCGTCATCCCCGAAGAGACCAAGGCCGCACGCAACATGTCGCGCCTGGGCACGGACGACGAGTGGTATCACTGCAAGTTCGGCCCGTACAACGCGCTGCCGTTCGCCGACGAGACCTTCGAGAAGCGGGCAGTCTTCCAGCTGGACGACGTGCCCAAGCAGAAGGGTCACCCGTACAGCCGCAAGATGATCTGGTACGACAAAGAGACCATGATGCCGCTGTACTCGATCATGTACGACCGCGCTGGCAAGCCCTACCGCATCATCGCCAGCGTGTTCCGGTGGAGCGAGGACAGCCCGGTCGCCGAGAACAAGGGCCGGAACACTCTCAATTACTCGGACATCATGGTCGTGAACGTGCAGAACGGTAACTCGCACGTCGGTCAGTTCGACAACGCGAACGCGTTCCCGTTCTCGGTCGACGAGAGCCGCAAGTACTACGACACGACGCGGCTGAAGACTCTGGGTCGCTAACTCTGACTCTGTCCTGACTCCAAGGGGCGGCTTCGAAAGAAGCCGCCCCTTTTCGTCTTGAGACTCTCGAAACATCGCCGCGGACGGCCTGCTTCCCCCTGCGCGCGCAGTCCGCTCCTTGCCGATCCAATCTCCCGTGTGAGTGTGCGCGCGTTCGCGCGCCTGAACACCTTCCATCGCGCCCTGGCCGCCCCTCGATACGGCAGTCCGAGAGATCGTGGTGAGTCGAGCGCATGTCCTTACCGCTGAGCTGGCGCTGACTCGAAGATGTTCGCGGGCGAAGCCCGCACACACACACTAGTGATGAACGGCAGCGTCTTACTCGTTCGCCGCGGAGCGCGGTCACACTGGCCGTAGCGAGTCGGGTAGCGCGGCGAGTCTTGCCGCGATCCGCGAGCGCAACTACTGCTTGGGCGCCGCCTCTTGCTGCTTCTTCTCGACCTCGAGGCGGAGCTCTTTCTGCTTCTCGCGGCGTTCTTCGCGGGCTTTCTGGATTTGTTGGCCGAGCTCGACTTCGATCGAGCGGTCGCGCAGCAGGTCGCGCAGGCGGGAGACTTCGAGCTCGACCTCGGCGGAGGTGCCGGGCGCGGGGTTGTAGATCACGGTGCGGTGCTCTTCGTGGCGGCCGCCGCCGATGCCGACGGCAGTCACGTGCACGTCGTTGCGGCCGGGCTCGAGCGGAATGAAGCCGTCGAAGGTGCCGTCGGCGAGCAGGCGCACCGCACGGCCCGGCTGGTGAGTCGTCTGGTTCTCGAGCTGAACGTCGGCGACCTCCGACAGCTCGACCGAGGGCAGGTGGAAGAGCACGTCGCCGGGGCGGTCGATCTCGGTCAGGGTTCCGTCGGCGAGCCGCGACATCAGCGAGAGGATGTCGCGCCCGCGCACCGCCTCGGGGCCCAGGGCGAAGCTGTGCAGGTGCGCGTTGGCGGCGCCTGCCGCCTTGGCCGCGGCGATCGCGAAGCGCGCCGGGTTCGGCTCGGGCTGCGGAAGGGTCGGGTATCCGTCCGACAGAAACAGGATGGAGCGTTTGCGCTCGGTCTTTCCATTCCCGACGGGGGCGGCGTGCGCCAGCGCGTCGATCGCGGTCTGGAGCGCCTCGGCGTAGTTCGTGCCGCCGTACCAGCCGTGCTTGTGATCGAGCACGTCGAGCGCCTTGGCGAGCTGCTCGCGAGTCGAATCGAGCGGGGCCACGAGCTCGCCATGGTCACCGAACGCGACCAGCGCGACCCGGGTGTGTCCGGGGTCCAACAGCTTCAACAGCCGGCGCACGGCGGCGATCTCGGCGGCCGCGATCGTGTCACCGGGGTCGTCGCACATCTTCTCCGGCGAGCCGTCGCCCCAGTAATCCTCGCGGATCTCGGGTGCGGATTTTCCGACCCGGCCGTTCTCGTTCACGTCGACGCCCGAGGGAAGCTTGGTGCTGGTCGAGAGGTCGATCACCACCGCCACGTCGTGGAAGCGCGCGCGTCCGGCTCCCGACGAGCCGCGGATCTCGATCATGCCCACGGGCAGCTTCTGCACGGTGCCCTCGATCGGCGCGGCCAGGTCCATCCAGACCTGCTCCTCGCTGTTCGGGGCGTCCGCCTTCACCTGGGCGTGGACCGCAAACGCGGCGAGCGTCCCTGCCGAAAGCACGGTTGCAAAGAGGGAGAGTGCGAGAGCGGGGGCGCGGGCGTTTCGGCGCACGGAGTGGCGTACTATAGAAGAACGCATGGCTCGACTGCACGTGGGGAGGCTGGTCGCGCTCGTGCTCGCGGTGGCCCTTCCGCCGCGCGCACGCGCCGAGGCGTTGGACATGGGGCCGGCGAAAGCCTGCCTCGAGCGCAACGCGCCCAAGACGACGATCTCGTTTCGCGCCGAATTCACCAAGGTCGATCGCGTGGGCGGCGAGCGCACGAACCGCGCCGACGTGATCGGCAAGCAGATGGGCGACGGCCTGCGCCGCATCGTGGTGCGCTTCGACAAGCCACCCGAGATGCGCGGCACGGCCATGCTGATGATCGAGAGCGCGACCGGGCCGAGCGACTTCTACGTGTACTCGCCCGACGAGCGCAAGGTGCGGCGCGTGCAGGGACGTGGCAACAGCGGCCTGTTCGGCACCGACTTCTCGTACGACGACTTCGAGAACTGGCGAACCTTCCAGAAACACGGAAAGACCGAGCGCCTCGCCGACGCGACCTTGGCGGGCCGCCCGGTGTACGTGGTCGAGAGCGCGCCCGCTCCGGGCGAGCAGTCGATGTACGAGAAAGTCGTGACTTCGGTCGACCGCGAGACCTGCGTAGTGCTGGAGATCGACTCGTACGAGCCCGGTGGCAAGCTGCGCAAGGTGCTGCGCGCCGATCCGGCGAAGGTTCAGGCGGTGGGCGCGCTCAACGTGGCGACGGCGTTCGAGCTCGAGGACAAGATCGACGAGACCAAGACGCGCGTCGCGCTGTCGCAAGTGAAGCTCGACGCGGCCCTGCCCGACAGCCGCTTCCGCCCGGCCGACCTGTCGAGCGGCGGCGAGTGACCCTAGCGAGCTATTGAGCCGCCCTCGCCGGCTTCGAAGCTGACTTCGACCAGCTCCTGGTCGATCTCGGCGAACGGCAAGAGCCAGGTGTGGTTGTGCGTCACGCTGCGGATCAGACCCACGCCGCGCGCGTAGTAGTCCTCGTAGCTGTGCAGCGGCTCGGTCTCGCGCCACTCGGGGTCCCAGTGCTCGCTGCGCACCAGGATCACGTCGTCGAAGGTGCCGGCGCGCACGTGCACGCGACCGACGTTCTCGACCGTCGCCGTCCAGCTCTGCTTCGAGTCTCCGAGCGAGTCGAACACCTGGACCTGATCGGACCAGTGCTGACCCGGCTGCGGATCGACCGGCAGGATCGACATGCCGTCCTTGCCGAAGATGTGCACCACGCCGTCGGAGCCGAGCTCGAGCGCGGGCACGCGAGTCACGTAGCCGTCGCGGACCCGGTAGCCGACGAGACCTTCGGGCTCGAGCCCGTACATCTCGCCCTCGGTGCGCTCCTCGACCACGAAGATCCCGGTCTCGGAATCCCGCACCGGCCGCTCGCCGCGCGCGGTCACCTCGAGCGTGGTCGACTGGAAGGGTCCGGTGTGCAGGTCGTAGACCCAGTGCGCGCCGGCCAGCATCGGGAAGTAGTCGCGTGCGGCGGGACCCGAGGCGTGCGGCACGGGGGTGCTCGCGCAAGAGAGCAGCAGCAGACACGTCCCGAACCAGCGCAGCCGCATGCGACTCATTTTAGCCCTTTACCCGAGCGCGCGCGCGCGACATCCTCGGAGCTGATGCGTCGCGTTTGGCTGCTCGGATTCCTGCTGGCCGCTGCATGCGCATCTCCCGCGGACATGGCCCAGGACGAGCTGGGCTCGAGCGCGTGCGCCAAGCAGGCCGCCAAGAAGTGCGAGAAGCAGCTCGAAGGCGCCGACCAGGTCGCTTGTCAGAAGCGCGAGACCTATCTCTGCCAGCAGCTGGAAGAGAACAAATAGCTTCTCTCTAGTGGGCCTGGTTGGGGTCCTGACCCTGCTTCTGCTGCTCTTCTTCCACGACCTCGCAGCGGTATTTCTCGCGCGCGACGCAGGTGGGGAAGTCGGCCGAGCCGAGCTTCTCTTTGCAGATCCCTTCGGCTTCCCGCGAGCAGGGTGTCTCGGGCTCCTTCTTCATGGGCGTGTAGTCACCGCCCCGGAACGAGCACGCGACCGACGAGAGCAGCCCGATCAGCACCAGGAGCGATCCGAGCTGAGGCACGAGCTCGCGCGCTCGGGCGAACAGCCGCGCAGGCGCGGGGAACACGAGCGCGTCGAGCATCAGCGCGACGGCCAGGAACGGCAGCATGCGCATGGGGTCCTTGGTGAGGAGCGCCGCGACGAAGCCCACCAGGACGATCGCCTGATGGATCGACAGCGAGACGATCGTGGCGGTGAGGACCTGCGCGTAGAACGCGCCCGCACGCTGCGGCGGCGGCAGCTGGGCCGAGTCCTGGCCCAGCTTCGCCAGCCGAGCGTCCGAGCGCCAAGCGCGGCGGTAGCCCGAGGCGGCGAAGAGCATCACGATCGCTGCAATCATGAGGGGGGTGTCCAGCCCCTCGACCGCGTTCCGCTTGGGGTCACGGGCGACGATCCAGGCGACACCCCAGATCAGGAGCGCAGAAACCACCATCGCGATCCAGACCACGCGCATGACGCGCTCGAGTGCCTCGGGACTTTGGTTCGTCGGAGCGGATCCGCGAGTCACTGCACCTCTCCCTTTCGCGAGCCGTAGCGGCGCGAGTACACCTCGGTGAACTCGGCGCCCAGGAACAGGAGCTGTGCGGAGTAGTAGATCCACAGCAGCACCAGCACGAGCGAGCCGGCCGCGCCGTAGACCGAAGTCACTCCCGCGCGGCCCAGATACAAGCCGATCAGCGCCTTGCCGATCGAGAACAAGAGCGAAGTCACCAGCGCCCCCAGCCACACGTCGCGCCACTCGATCGCGACCTCGGGCAGGAGCTTCAGGATCATCGCGAACAGGATGGTGATCACCCCGAACGAGATGGCGAAGTTGGTGAGCGGCAGGACCTCGCCCGCGACGGGAAAATCGCGTTTCAAAAGGGTGTGCACCGCCGCCAGCGCGGTCGAGGCCGCCAGCGAGAGCAGCAGCAGGAAGCCGATGCCCAGGATCATGCCGAAGGCCGTAACGCGCTTCTTGATCTGGCCGCGGATCCCTCCGCCCCTGCTGCGCGGCACGTCCCAGATCCGGTTCAGCGAGCTCTGCAGCTGGCCGA
This sequence comes from Myxococcota bacterium, assembly GCA_035498875.1. Lineage (GTDB taxonomy): Bacteria > Myxococcota_A > UBA9160 > SZUA-336 > SZUA-336 > VGRW01. Next base: position 62,247 of record DATJZP010000016.1, on the reverse strand, counting down.
ACACGCCCGACGCGCCGAAGGCCATGGTCGCGAGACTCACCGCCGTGGCCACCAGCCCCGACGCGGGGTGACTCGCGCGCGCCACCATGCCCTCGATCGTCTGCGCCGCCGCCGGGCCGATCTGGTCCTGGATCTGCGCCACGATCTGACCCTGCGCGGCGGCGCGCCCGAACACCAGGCCGGCGATCGCGATCGCCAGCACCAAGAGCGGCGCCATCGAGAAGATGGTGTAGTAAGCCAGCGCCGCGCCCAGCGAGAGCGCGTCGTCCTTCGACCACTCGTCGCCGACCTCGCGCAGGAAGGCGCCTGCTTCGACGAGCCAGTCGCGCATGTCAGAAGGCGTAACCGATCCCCAGAATGAAGGCGAGATCGGTGCGCTTCTTGTTGTTCGCGGGGTCGGAGTTCCAGACGTAGAGCATCTTCGATTCTCCGAAGAGGTCGCCCCACAGCTTGTACCGGAGCCCGGTCGCGGTATCGACGAGCAAGCTTTGCAAATCGAAGGCCGGATACAGCTGCGTCTTCTGGAAGAAGGTGAGTCCGGGGTAGAGCAGGTACTCCAGGTTGGACGCCAGCCGCAGCGCGGCGTAGTTGCGGTTCGGCGTGGGCGTGCAGATGACCACGATGTTCGGGGCCGACGGCGTTCCCGTATTCACCACGCACTCACCGGGTCGCGGCTCGGTGTAGTTCTCGGAGACCCAGGACGCGCCGGCCTCCGTGCTCCAGGTGAGCTGCTCGGATTCGAACCACTGGTAGCCGAGGCCGGCGCCCGCCGTGAAGCGCAGGTCGAGGTCTGCGATGCGGTCCTTCTCACCGCCCGCATTGCCGTAGCCGTAGAGCTTCTTGCTGAAGAAATAGTCGTACTGCAGGCGGCCATAGGCCTTGGACTTCGTGGGCTCCTGATTGTTGTTGCCCGCGACCGCGGCCTCTTCCGCCGCGTAGCCCGCGCCGAAGGTGATCCGGTCCTGCTCGCTGCGGCGCTCGGCGTTCACGTCGATCGCACCGCCCGTCTTGATCGTGTTGCCGCGCTCGATGTCGGCGCCGGCCACGATCGTGCCCTTCCACTGCACCGGCTCGGGATTCAGCTTGTCGGCGTTGGCCAGCTCGATCGTCTGGCCAGTCACTTTGTCGGTGCCCGCGGTCTTCACGGTGCCCGGGTCGGAGGCCACCAGCTTGTCGACCAGCACCGAGCCGCCGACCAGCTGCACGGTCACGGGATCGTCGGTCGAGAGCGTCGAGACGTCTTTCCAGTTCAGGGCGATCTTGCCCGCGAGCTTCGAATCGAACGCGAGCGACCCGTCCTTCAGGGCCACGACCTTTCCGGTCAGTTTGTCGCCGTTGGTGAACTCGACCTGGTCCGCGCGAGCGGTCCAGGCGCCGGTGACGGCCAGCACACACAGAAAGAGCAAGAATGCGCGCATGATGGTGTCTCCTCTGCGAATTGTCGGTGCGTCGACGCGCCATCATACGCGGCGCTAAGCTCGGATCGATGCGTTTCGAGCCGCTGGCGATCCCCGAGGTGATCCGTGTCGAGCCGCGCGTGTTCCGCGACGCGCGCGGCTTTTTTCTGGAGAGCTATCACGAGGCCAAGTTCGCCGAAGGCGGGCTGCCCGAGCGCTTCGTGCAGGACAACCACTCGCGCTCCGCGCGCGGCACGCTGCGCGGGCTGCACATGCAGCGCCAGTTCGCACAGGGCAAGCTCGTGCGCTGCGTGGTGGGAGAGGTGTTCGACGTAGCCGTCGACGCGCGACCCGGCTCGCGCACCTTCGGTCAGTGGGTGGGCGAGACACTCTCGGCCGAGAATTTCCGCCAGCTGTGGGTGCCGCCGGGGTTCCTGCACGGCTTCTGCGTGACCAGTGAGTCGGCGGAGATCCAGTACAAGTGCACCGAGCTCTACCACCCCGAGGACGAGCTCGGCGTGGTCTGGGACGACCCCGATCTGGGGATCCGCTGGCCGATCGCGAGCCCGCTGCTCTCGAGCAAGGACGCGGCGCTGCCGCGGCTGCGCGACGTCGAGGCGCGGCTGCGCTCGTAGCCGTGGCGAACGAGCTCGACCTGTCGGCGGTGCGCTCGGCGCGCGAGCGCATCGCGCGCTTCGTCCTGCGTACGCCGGTGCTGCGGATCCGGCCACGGCCCGACCTCGACCTGTATCTCAAGGCCGAGTCACTTCAGCCCACGGGCGCGTTCAAGCTGCGCGGCGCGTTCAGCCTGATGACGACGCTGTCGCGCGACTGTCCCGGCGTGGTCGCTCACTCCTCGGGCAATCACGCGCAGGCGGTGGCGCGCGCCGCGCGCGTGCTCGGGCTGCGCGCAGTGCTGGTGATGCCTGAGGATGCGCCCGCGCTGAAGCGCGAGCGCGCGGCCGCTGACGGCGCCGCGATCGAGCTCGTGGGCAGCGACAGTGACTTGCGCGCGCGGCGCGCGGCCGAGCTCGCGGCGCGCGACGGGCTGGTGCCGGTTCCGCCGTTCGATCACCCGTTGGTGGCAGCCGGCCAAGGCACGGCCGCGCTCGAGCTCCTGGAGGAGGTCGAGTCACTCGACTCGTTCTGGGCGCCGGTCTCGGGTGGCGGCCTCCTGGCGGGCTGCGCGGTCGCGCTGCACGGACTCGTTCCCGGGCTCGAGCTGGTGGCGGTCGAGCCCGAGGACGCCAACGACTTCGCGCTCTCGCTGGCGGCCGGCGAGCGGCGCAAGATCCCCCCGCCGCGCACGATCGCCGACGGCCTGCGCGTGCGCACGCCCGGCGAAATCACGTGGCCGGTGCTGCAAAGACACGTGTCGCGCGCGCTGCTCGTGTCGGACCCCGAGATGCTCGCGGCCATGGCCTTCGCGCTGCGCGAGCTGCGGCTCGTGCTCGAGCCCTCCGGCGCCGCGGCGCTGGCCGCGGTGCTGCGCGAAGGCCGGGGGCGGTGCGGCGTGCTGCTCTCGGGCGGGAACATCGAGCCCGAGCTCCTGGCGCGGGCGCTAGCCTTGCGCGCCGAGTGAGCCGAGGACGGCCCGCGCGCGCTTCGCCGCGCTGGCCTCGAAGGACTCGCGGCGCACGGCCAGCTTCTTGCGCAGCTCGGCGCCGCGCAGCTCGCGCCGTACCGACACCGAATAGTGTTGGGCGAGCTCGGGCGGCTCGAGCCCGCGCGGCAGGGCGCGCTCGAGCCCGGCCAGCGCGCGGTAGTAGCCGGCCTGCCCCGGCGTCTTGCGGCAGCCCTCGATCAGGGCCGAGACGATCTCGGCTCGCTCCGCGTCGCCGAGCCCCGGGAAGCGCGCCAGCGCCTCGCCCCAGCCGTCGAGGAACGGCGCGATCGGCAAGAGCAGGGCGGGATCGGAGCGCAGCGCGCGCGCCCGGCGCAGCGGGTAGTTGCGGTGGCCCTCCGCCGCAAGTGAGTCGCGATAGAGCGCGGCGGCGCGCCCGAAGGCCCCGCCGTAGCGCGCGAGCCCGGCGCGGGCCAGGTCGGCGAACTCGGGCACCGGCTCGGCGCCCAGGCCCTGCATCACGTCGCCGGCGTTGTGAGTCAGGATCGACGCCAGACGCAGCAGGTCGAGCTCGGCGCCCGGCTGCCGCTCCAGCGTTTCGAACGCGCGCGCCTCGCGCCACAGCTCGCCGTCGATCGCCGACTCGAGCTCTGCGGCGACGGCGGGCTCGTGCTCGCGGCGCGCGGCGAGCAACGCGCCGCACTGCACCGAGAGTCGCTCGCCGTCGTGACCCGAGACCGGCCCGATCCCCGGCACGCGCACCACCCGCGCGGACACCGGCGCGGGGTCCCAGCGCGCCATGCGCAGCGCCAGCGCGCACATGCTCTCGAGCTCGCCCGTGCCGCGCGCATCCTGCCAGAGCGCGCGCCGGATCTTGGTGTCGACGTCGCTCGGCACGTAGCTGGCGACGCTCGCGAAGTGCGCGGCGAGACACAGCCCGAAGTACTGCGTGCGTTCGGCGGGCGAAGGCTCGGCGCGCGGCTCGAGCTTCTCGCTCGCGCGCAGGATCGTCACATACTCGGTCTGGGGTGTGTCCGGCCACTCGCGGGACCAGAGCCAGGGAGCCGTGTTGCGCACCACCCCGAGCAGCGTGCGCGGCCCGATGAAGCCCCCGAACTGCTCATCCGATGTTCGCGTGGGCACCCTACCGACGCTCAGACATCAACGACCAGAACGATCGCTTCGCACGGGCCCAGGCTGGTCTGCGCCGCGTTGCTGGGCAGCTCGACGCCCGGCTGGGTGCGCAAGCCGTCCTTCACCGCCACGGGCGGGAAGTCGGGCGAGCGATCCTTGGGGGCGAAGTTCAGCGCGACCAACGCGCGTGAGTGGCCGAAGTCTCTCACCCACGACAGGATGCCGTTGGGCGAGGTCAGCTCCTTGTAGCTGCCGCGCTCGAGCGACGGCGTGCGCCGGCGCAGCGCCAGCAGGTCGCGGTACAGCCACAGGAGTGACTGCCGGTCGGCGAGCTGCGCCTCGACGTTGCGACTCTGCCAGCCCGCCGCGAGCGGCAGCCACGGGTCAGCGGTGCTGAAGCCCGCACCCGGACCCGCGCTCCACTGCATGGGCGTGCGCTCGCCGTCGCGCGACGCCTTCTCGTGCAGGGTCCAGGCGAGCGGGTCCTGGCGGCGCTCGGGCGGGATCTCGCCGTTGCGCATGCCGAGCTCCTCGCCGTAGTACAGGAAGGGCGTGCCGCGCGCGGCAAGCAGCAGCACCGCCAAGGCCCGCGCGCGCGCGTCGCCCCAGGTTTCGTCGTCGTAGCGCGTGGCGTGGCGGACCACGTCGTGATTCGAGAGCACCAGGTCGGGCCAGCCCTCGGGCGGCACCACGCGGTCGAAGTGATCGAGCTCGCGCCCGAACGCGCTCGCCTCCCAGCGCGCGAGCAGCAGCGCGAAGTTGAACGCCAGGTGCAGCTCGTCGCCCTTGCCGTAGTAAGTCGCGACCTGGTCGGGCACCAGACCCACTTCTCCGACCGCCGCGCGCTCGTCGTACTGGTCGAGCACGCCGCGGATCCGGCGCAGGAAGTCGTGGATGTCGGACTGGTTCTCGTCGTGAATGTGGAGCTGACCGCCCCAACCCGGCCCCGGGTGCTCACTCGGCGGATTGTCGCGCAGCTGCGGGTCTTTCGCGATGCGATGGATCACGTCGATGCGGAAGCCGTCGACGCCGCGATCGAGCCAGAAGCGCATGACTCCGTGCATCGCCCGCTCGACCTCGGGATTGCGCCAGTTCAGGTCGGGCTGCGCCACCAGGAACGAGCGCAGATAGTACTGATTCGTCTGTAAGTCGAGCTCCCAGGCCGGACCGCCGAACATGGCGGCCCAGTTGTTCGGCGGCCCGCCGCCCGGCGCGGGGTCGCGCCACACGTACCAGTCACGCTTGGGGTTGTCGCGGCTCGAGCGTGACTCGCGAAACCAGGCGTGCTGGTCCGAGGTGTGATTCGGCACCCAGTCGAGCATCACGCGAATGCCGCGCGCGTGCGCCTCGGCCACCAGCGCGTCGAACTGCGCCAGGTCGCCGAACACCGGGTCGACGTCGCAGTAGTTCGAGACGTCGTAGCCGAAGTCCTTCATCGGCGAGGGAAAGATCGGCGAAAGCCAGATCGCGTCGATGCCCAGCCAGGCCAGGTGGTCGAGCCGAGCGCGGATCCCCGGCAGATCGCCGATCCCGTCGCCGTTCGAATCCATGAACGAGCGCGGGTAGATCTGATAGATGACGCCGTGCTTCCACCACAATCGGTCCGACATGATTCGATCCTAGCGATACAGGGCAGTGATTTCCGCGGCCCGGGCGCGGATCCGTTCGCGCAGCTCCCAGGGCTCCACGACTTCGATTGCAGCCCCCATGCCGAGCAGCGCGGTCTCGGCGTACTCGAGCTTCTCGAACACGAGCGTGCGGCGGTGCCAGCCGTCGGCGTCCAGGCTGGGCGGCGCGGCGGGCGCGCGGCGCACCGGCTCGCCCAGCTTCTCGAGCCAGCCGATCGCGCCCGGGTGGACGCGAACGGTGACGGAGAGACGCGGGAGATTCGCCTCGAACCGCTCCGCCCAGTCATTCCAGAAGCGGGCGAGGTCGAAGCTCGGATCGCGCCCGAACGTCGCCCCGGTCAGTGTGACTTCCGAGATCCGCGACACGCGATAGACGCGCACGTCGCTGCCGAGGCGCGCGACCAGATACCAGAGGCTCGACTTCAGCCCCAGCGCGAGCGCGTCGCACTCCCGGCGCAGCCGCGTGCCATCGCCGCGCTCGTACGCGAACGCCACCCGGCGATCGCTCCAGACCGCGCCCGCGAGTGACTCCAGCGCCGGGTGATCGGGCGCGGGCGCGAACCAGCCGCGGGTGTCGAGGTGGAAGCGCTGATCCGCGAGCTGGGCGGCCGCGCGCAAACGCGGGGGCAGCGCCGCCGTCAGCTTTTGCTGAGCGCGCGCCAGGAGGCTGCCGAGGCCGAGCTCGGTGGCCGGTCCCGGCAGACCCGCGAGAAACAGGGCGTCGGCCTCGCCCGAGTCCAGGCCCGTGAGCTGGGTGCGGTAGCCGTTCAGCAGGCGGCAGCCGCCGCCCGGGCCGCGCTCCGCGGTGATTGGAATCCCGGCCTCCCCGAGCGCGGCGAGGTCGCGATAGACGGTGCGCAGCGAGACGCCGAGCTCCCGGGCCAGCTCGGCCGCGGTCGCATGGCCGCGGTTCTGGAGCAGAAGGAGGAGCGAAAGAAGCCTGGAGGCACGCACACGTCCATTTTAGCTGACAGATTCTGTCAGGATCATCGCTCTATCCTGGTGCCATGCCGAAGCGCGCGCTGACCTGGAGCGAGCTCGAGCGCGAGGCTCCCGAGTTCGCGGCCGCGGGCCGGAAGCTGCTCTACCAGCTCGGGCCAGGCGCGCCCGCACTGGCCATGCTCGCCACCTCGCGCGCCGATGGCGGACCTCGGGTCCATCCAGTCTGTCCCACGCTCTGCGAGGAGGGTCTGTATCTGTTCGTGATCGGTCACTCGCCCAAGCGCGCCGATCTGGCGCGCGACGGCCGCTACGCGCTGCACGCCTTCCCCGGAATGACGGACGACGAGAGCTTCTACTGCACCGGCCCCGCGAGCGAGATCCGCGACCCCGCGTTGCGCACGCGCGCCGAGTCCCAGGTCGTGCATCGCGTGAAGCCCGACGAGGTACTGTTCGAGCTCCGGCTCGAGCGCATCCTGCATACGGTCTGGCTGCGGCCGCGCACACCCGACACCGAGCCCGTGTACGCGAGGTGGCGCGCATGAACTGGGACGAGTTCGCGAGTCAGGCGCCCGAGCTGGCTCAGCTCGGATTCGAACGGATCGAGCGCAGCGGCATGGTGCTGCTGGGGACGCTGCGGCCGAACGGCTTCCCGCGCATCTCGCCGTGCGAGGTGATCTTCTGCGACGGCGAGGCGATGCTCGGCATGATGTGGCGCTCGCCCAAGGCGCTGGATCTGTTGCGCGATGCGCGCTGTGTCCTACACAGTACGGTGTCGAAGACCGACGGCAGCGAAGGTGACTTCAAGCTCTACGGCCGCGCCGTCGACGTGCGCGACCTCGCCGTCCGCAAGCGCTACTGCGAGGCGCTCTTTGCGAAGACCGGCTGGCAGCCGAGCGAGCCCGAGTTCCACTTGTTCGTGATCGATGCCCAGGCCGCAGGCTTCTCGCGCTACGACGCCGGCAAGAAGCAGCATCGGGCCTGGAAGCGCAGAGCGTCCCGATGATCGTGCGGGCACCCTACCCGCGCTCAGAGCGCGCCGATCCGGATCCCGCCGCCCGACGAGCGCAGCTTCAGGTGCGCGCCCTTCTTGCTGCCGCGGTAGCCGGAGATGCGGTGCGCGTCTTTCCCGCGCTCCTGGTCGAGCTCGAGCTCGAGCTCGATCTTGCCGCCGTGTGACTTGGCGTCGAGCGAGAAGCTCGCGTCCTCGCGCACCAGCACGTCGATCGAGCCGCCCGAGCTCTGCACGTCGGCCTCGGGATCGCCGAGGAACACGATCTGAGTCGACCCGCCCGACGAGCGCGCGCGCACCGCGCCGTCGACGCCGTCGATCAAGAGGTCACCGCCCGACGCGCGCAGATCGACGTCGCCGAACACGTCGCGCAGCTCGGTATTTCCACCCGAGCTGCGCACGCGCACCTCGCCGTCGATGTTCTCCATGTCGACGTTGCCGCCCGAGGTCTGGAGTTCGACTCGACCCTGAATGCCGCTCACGCTGGCGTCGCCACCGCTCGCGTGGAGCTCGAGATCGCCGCTGATGCCGTCGACCCGCGTGTCGCCCCCGCTCGAGCGCACCGCGACCGAGAAGCGCCGCGGCACCCACAGGCGGGCGCGCACGTCGATGCCGCCGAACACGCCGAGCAGCCAGCCCTCGGTGCGCACGGCGAAGCGCACGTCGTTGCCGGACGTATCGAGCGTGAAGATCACCCGTTCGGCGCGGCGGCCCCGGGCCTCGGCCTCGATCCGCACCTCGTCGACGTCGTGCGAGCGGATGTCGACCGCGCCGCGCGAGCTGCGCACGAACAGGGTCCCGCCCGGCTTGACCGGGACGACCTCGTCCATGAACTCGGGGCTCTCGATGGTGGTCTCCACCATTCCGCCTACATAGCAAGGCAGGTGCCCGCTCGGGAAGCAAGCTGCGCGCGTATCTCGGCCGACTTTCGCGGCCCGGTGCTGCACTGACGCCAGCGGCCTGCGGAGCCCATGTAGAATGCCCGGCGCCCGCTCGTGGGCACGGAGGGAGACCCATGGCCGGGACGCCGGTTCGAGTGCAGGGGGACTGCCAGGAGCGCCTGGAACGCGTGCGCCAGGTGTTCGAGGAGAGCTTCACGACCGGCGAGGTCGGAGCGGCCGTGGCAGTGACTCTGAACGGCGAGCTGGTGCTCGACCTGTGGGGCGGCCACCTGGACGCGGCCCGCACCCGGCCCTGGCAGCGCGACAGCCTGGCCAACGTGTACTCCACCACCAAGGGCGTGACCGCGATCTGCGCGAACCGGCTGATCGAGCAGGGCGAGCTCGACGTCGACGCTCCCGTCACGGCCTACTGGCCCGAGTTCGGGCAGCAGGGCAAGGGCGCGATCCCGGTGCGCTGGCTGCTGTGTCACCGCGCGGGCGTGCCCGCACTGCGCAAGCAGATTCCGAACGGCGGTCTCTACGACTGGAAGTTCATGAGCGAGTCACTCGCGGCCGAGGCTCCGTTCTGGGAGCCCGGAACGGCTCACGGCTACCACGCGCTGACCTACGGCTATCTGGTGGGCGAGCTGGTGCGCCGCATCGACGGACGCACGCTGGGGAGCTATTTCCGCGAAGAGCTCGGCCAGCCGCTGGGGCTCGACTTCCACATCGGCACCGGGCCCGAGCTCGACGCGCGCTGCGCCGAGATCCTGCCCGCGCCGGCCGGGCCGCCCGACGTGCCCAACCCGTTCGCGGCCGCGGCCAAGGACCCGGAGTCACTCGTGGGCCGCGTGTTCGCGAACCCGGCGCTGACGCCGGGCACGGTGAACACGCGCGCCTGGCGCGCGGCCGAAATCCCGGCGGCCAACGGTCACGGCACCGCGCGCGGGCTGGCGCGGCTCTACGGCGCGCTCGCCGGCGAGGGCACGCTCGACGGCCGGCACGTGCTCTCGGCCGCGCAGATCGCGAAGGCGAACACCGAGAACGCGTACGGCCAGGACAAGGTCCTGGCGCCGATCCCGTCGCGCTTCGGCCTGGGCTTCATGATGACTCAGCCCATGATCCCGTTCGGTCCCAACCCGCGCAGCTTCGGCCATCCCGGCGCCGGCGGGTCGATCGCCTTCGCCGACCCCGACGCCAAGCTCGGCTTCGCCTACGTGATGAACCAGATGCAGGTCGGCCTGGGCGGCGACGCGCGCGGCTTCCGGCTGATCGCCGAGGTCTACGGGGCGCTGGCGTAGAGCGCGGGTAGGGTGCCCGCGCGATCATCTGGCGGCTTCGTTAGGATCGATACATGGCGCGACGTCAGGAGCAGGAAGAGGCATCGACCGAGGTCACGGAAGTCGCGCCGGACGTGCTGCGCATGCAGCTGCCGATCCAGATGCCGGGCCTGGGCCACGTGAATTGCTACGCCCTGGTCGACGGCGAGGGCGCGGCGGTGGTCGACCCGGGCCTGCCCGGCACCGCGAGCTGGCGCGCGCTGCAGGACCGCCTGAAGCAGGCGGGGATCCGGCTGAAGCACGTGCACACCGTGATCGTGACTCACTCGCACCCCGACCACTTCGGCGGCGCCACGCGCTTCGTGCGCGAGTCGGGCGCACGCGTGATCGGACACCGCAACTTCCGCTTCGGCATGCCGCAGGCGGCGACGCCGGAGGTGTCGGCGGAGCACATCCACGCGACGCCCGCTCCCGCCGCGGCGAGTGATTCGCCGGGGGGCGAGGAAGAGCCGCCGAAGACGGCCCCCGGCGCGCGCGCGCTGGGTCAGTGGGGGGGACCCACGCCCTGGGGCGGCACGCGGCCGCGCCCGCCGTGGAAGCAGCGCATCTCCTGGCGGATGATGCGCATGTTCGGCAGCACCGACTTCGTGCCCGAGATCTCGGACCCGGTCGAGAACGGGAACGTCTTGCGGCTGGCCAAGCGCGACTGGTTCGTGCTGCACACGCCGGGTCACACCGAGGACCACATCTGCCTGCACGACCCGGAGCTCGGCATCTTCCTGGGCGGCGACCACGTGCTGCCGTCGATCACGCCGCACATCTCGGGTATCTCGTCGTCGCGCGATCCCCTGGCGTCGTTCTTCTACTCGCTCGACCGCGTGGCCGAGATCAACGGCATCAAGCACGCGCTGCCCGCGCACGGCCACCCCTTCAGTGACTTGCGCGCGCGCACCGAGGCGATCAAACGCCACCACTACGAGCGGCTGGAGAAGATCCGCGCCATCTCGCGCGAGCTCGGCCCGGCGTCGGTGGAGGACATCTCGAAGAAGCTGTTCCACCCGCGCAGCTGGGGCGCCATGGCCGAGAGCGAGACCTACGCCCATCTCGAGCATCTGCGCCTGGCGGGCAACGCCGAGAGTCGCCGCGAAGGCGAGCTGCTCATCTACTCCGCCGGGTAGCCCATCCCATGAAAGCCATTTTCTGGGACAACGACGGGGTGCTCGTCGATACGGAGAGGTTCTACTTCGAAGCGTCGCGCGCGGCGCTGCATCGGCTGGGCGTGGACTTCGACGAAGCGATCTACGTCGCTCACTGTCTGGGGACCGGCGCGAGCTGCTTCGACCTGGCGCGCCGGATCGGCATCGCCGAGCCCGTGATCGACGCCGCGCGTGCGGCGCGCGATGCGCACTACGGTGAGCTGATCGAGCAGGTCGAGCTGATCCCGGGCGTGCGCGATACGCTCCAGTCACTGCACGGTCGCGTGCCGATGGCGGTGGTCACGAGCTCGCAGCCGCACCACTTCGCCGTGCAACACGCTCGGACGGACGTGCTGCACTACTTCGATTTCGTGCTGACCAGCGCGGACTACGACCGCCACAAGCCCGATCCCGAGCCCTACCTCACGGCCGCAGCGCGGCTGGGCGTGGCGCCGGCGGACTGTCTCGTGATCGAGGACAGCGAGCGGGGGCTCGCTGCCGCGCAGCGGGCCGGCATGCGCTGCGTGGTGATTCCGCGCTGGCTCTCCGGGGGCGGTGACTTCGCCGCCGCCTGGCGCGTGTTGCCCGAGATCGCCCGAGTTCCGGAGCTCCTCGCCGACTGGTAGCATTCGGGGGCAGAGGAGAGATCCGTGCCCTACGCCGACGCCGTTTCCGAGTTCACGCTGCACGACGCGGACTCGCACGTCATGGAGACCGCCGACTTCTTCCGCGACTTCGCCGACCCCGACATCCGGGCGCGCATGAAGCCGCTGCAGATCGGCGCGGTGCGGCCGGGCGAGACGAGCTTCATCGAGCAGCTCCGCGGCAAGCACCGCGACCCGGCCTACCGCGCGCAGGACGAGGCCGAGCTGATGACGCGCAAGAACTGGTCGGCCACCGGTTCGTTCCTGAAGGACGACCGGCCGCGCGCGCTCGACCTCTTGGGCTTCGCGAGTCAGCTCGTGTTCAACACCTTCGCGTCGAGCAAGCTGGTGGCGCTGGAGCACGGCGACGACGTCGACCTGTGCTACGGCACCGCGCGCGCGCACAACCGCGCGCTCGCCGACTTCTGCGCGGTCGATCGGCGCCTGCTCGCGACCGGCTACGTGCCGCTGCGCGACTTCTCGCGCGCCCGCGCCGCCGCCGAGGAGTCACTGCGGCTCGGCTGCAAGGCGCTGCTCATTCCGTCGGCCTGCCCGAAGGGTCACTCGCCGAGTCACGTGGCGCTCGACGCGGTCTGGGCGGTGGCCCAGGAGGCCGGCGCGCCGATCCTGTTTCACGTGGGCGGCGGCGGGCAGCTGCTCGACCCGAGCTACTTCGAGAACGGGCTGCCGCCCGTGCCCGACTTCCACGGCGGCGCCGAGAACTTCCGCTCGATCGACTACATGGCGATCCCGTACCCGGTCATGCAGACCGTGGCCACGCTGATCCTCGACGGCGTGCTCGACCGGTTCCCGCGGCTGATGTTCGGCGTGATCGAGCAGGGCGCGTCGTGGGTGCCGGGCTGGATGAAGCTGCTCGACTCGGCGATGGACGCCTTCCGCAAGAACGAGGAGCGGCTGCAGAAGCTGTCGCTCCGGCCCAGCGAGTACGTGCGCCGGCAGCTGCGAGTCACTCCCTACCCGGCCGAAGACGTGGGCTGGATCGCCGCGAACTCCGGCCCCGAGGTGTGCCTGTTCTCGTCGGACTACCCGCACGTGGAAGGCGGGCGCAATCCGATCAAGCGCTTCGAGGCCAGCCTCGCGAACGCCTCGCGGGAGACGAAGCGGCGCTTCTACGGCGGCAACATGGCCGAGCTGATGGGCCCGATGCTGCCGCGCAGCGCCTAGCCGCGGGTCACTTCTTCTTCTTCGGCGCCGGCTTGGGCGGCGTCGCCTCCTGCGTCGGTGACGGCATCTCCGGCATCTCGGCCGTGGCCGGCTTGATGTCGAGGAGCTGCACCTCGAAGGTGAGCGCCGCGCCGGGGCGGATCGTCGGCGGCGAGCCGCGCTCGCCGTAGGCGATCTCGGCCGGGCAGGTCAGCTTGTACTTGCCGCCCACCTTCATGGTCTGCAGCGCGTCGGTCCAGCACGGAATCACGTGATTCAGCGGGAAAGTCGCCGGCTCGCCGCGGTCGACCGAGCTGTCGAACACGGTGCCGTCGCGCAGCGTACCGTGGTAGTGGACCGTGACGTTGTCGTCGGGCTTGGGACTTGCGCCCGTGCCCTCGGTGATCGTCTTCACGATGTAGCCGCTCGCGCCCTTGGTGGCGCCAGGCTCGGCGGCCATCTTCGCGAGATACTCGGCGGAGGCGGTCTTCTCGGCGTCGGCGCTCGCGGCCTGGCGCGCCTTGGCGAACGCGGCCATCTCCTTGCCCAGGTTCTTCGGGTCCACCTTCTTCTCGTGCTTCAGCACGCCGTCGCGCACGCCGCTCTCGAACACCGCGAGCTCTGGCTCGGTGAGCTGGAACTGATCGATGCGCTCGGCGATCAAGAGACCCAGCGCGTAGATCGCCTTCGAGTCATCGGTGTCGAGCTTCGGCTCCGGCGGCTTCGGCGGCTGACAGCCCGCTACGAAGACGAGCGCGGCGAGCGCGAACACGAGTGAGCGACCCATGGGCATGCAACCTCTCCCCGCCGGTGGAGTCCGGCGCGCGCGGAGGGTATCACGCCTTTCCGCGATCGCCTTCCGGAAAAAGCAGCGCCCCACTCTCTGTGAGTTCGCGCACACGAGCCTCGTCGTATCCCAGGAGCTCGCGCAGGACTTCGGCCCCATGCTCACCGGGCCGCGGCGCCGGCCCGCGCACCTGGTTCTTGCTGGCCGAGAAGCGCGCCGGCGAGCGCACCACCGGACGAGTGCCGCCTTTGCGGTCATCGACCTGGGTCAAGAGCCCCCGCTCGCGCGCGAGCGGCCCGAGCAGCGCCTCCTTGGGGGTGATCACCGGCGCCGCCGCGAGCTTGGCCCGCGCGAGCTTCTCGAGCGCCGCCTCGAGCGACGGCTGCGCGGCCAGGAACGCCGCCACCGCCCGGTGTCGGGCCTCGGCCTTCTGCTCGAGCGGATCGCTCTTCGCGGCCGGATCCGGCACGTCCTGCGGGAAGGCGGTGTGGACCGAGACCCAGACGTGCTGCGCCGCGCCGCCCACCGCGATCCAGCCGTTCGCTCCCGCGTCGAAGATCGGGTTCATGACCCGGTCGTCCGGCGGCTCGATCAGCACGTTCCCCGCCTCGCTGTGACTCGCGAGCGTGGCGTCGAACATCGGCACCTCGATGTGCTGCCCGATGCCGGTCGCCTCGGCCATGCGCAGCCCCGCGAGCAGCGCCACCGTGCCATGCAGCGCGGTCAGCACGTCGGAGTAGGCGATGCGCGGCTGCGCCGGCGTCTGCGAGCTCACTCCGCGATCGCGCAGGAGACCCGTGATCGCATGCACGATCGGCGCGTACGCGCGCCGGTCACTCCACGCCGAGCCCGAGCCGAAGCCGTTCACCGACAGCATGACCGCGCGCGGGTTCGCCTTGTGGATCGCGCTCCAGCCGATGCCCAGCCGCTCGGCCACGCCCGGCCGGAAGTTCTCGATCACCGCCTGCGAGACACCCGCGAGCGCAAGCACGACTTGCGCCGCGCCCGGCTTGCCCAGGTCGAGCACGATCGAGCGCTTGCCCACGTTCGAGAACTGCAAGAGCCACGACTGACCGCGGTCGTGGCGCGGCGCGATGTTGCGCGCGTCGTCGCCCTCGGGCGGCTCGACCTTGATCACCTCGGCGCCCAGGTCGCGGAACAGCCGCCCCACGTACGGCCCCGCGATCACGCGCGACAGGTCGAGCACGCGAACGCCGGTGAGTGGACCCTCGGCGAAGTCGACCGTCATGCGCGCGATCCTATCACGGCCCGGCGATCGCGCAGATTCGCTCGCTCGAGATGCCGCTGATCACGAGCCGCTCCTTGGCGTTGCTGAGCAGCTTCTGCGCCCAGTCGACCGCGCCGCCGTCGCCGAGCTCGAGCCACTCGCCTTCGTGGCGCGCGTGGATCTTGAAACACCAATCGGTGTAGTAGCCGCGGCCGGTGGCGCGGGATTGGTCGAACACGACCTCGACCTGCTCGGGGCCCGGGTCACGCGCGAAGTCGCGCGGCGGATCGCCCCGCAGGTCGGTGAGCGAGATGCGGATCGGCACGTGTGCGCCGAGCGCGGTGCGGGCCACCCGCGCATAGAACTCGAGGTGAGTCACGAGTGCGGTCTCGTGGAATCTAGGATCGCGTCCGGCACTGCACAGTACGAAGAGCCGGAAGTGCGCGAAGGACAGCGGACCTTGGAACAGCGGCGTGCGCAGGTGGCGGTGACTCGCGGCCAGGTGGACCGGAGCCGTCGGATTCTTCTTGCGGCGTGCCGCGCACTCGAGCGCGAGCACGTTGGTGGCGTCGGAGAGCACCTCGACGGAGCGGATCGAGGCGAGCGCCTTGTCGGGGTGCACCGTGGCCAGGACCGAGCTCGTACCGAGCGGAGTCACGGGCGCGAGCTCGAGCGCTTCGAACCCGGCCGGCAGCGCCCCGTACGCCGCGACGTCGAAGCGCGCCAGCGCCGCGGGCTCGGCCGTCGATGGCCGCACGAAGCGATTCGACGCCCAGTCCTTGAGCAGCTCCGCGGGCGTGCGCTCGACTACGCGCCGCCGAAAGACTTCGAGCAGGAGCGAGTGCAGGTCGGCCTGTTGGATCCGGGTCGCCAGCCGCTCCGCCAGGCCGGTGACTCCGAGTGCGCGCTCGATGCGCGCCAGGATCTCGTCCTTCACGGCCCGCCCTCAGCCCTGCCAGGGAGTCATCCGCGGCACGATCCGCGGCACGTTCGCGCAGTAGCGCCGGTACGAGTCACCGAAGCGCCGCTCCAGCCCCGGCTCCTCCACGAGCGGAATGTAGAGCAGGTTCAGCGCGGTGAAGAACGCCGCCCAGCCCAGCAGCGCGAGCGAGCGCAGCACCAGCCCCTCGCCCAGCAGAACCAGGATCACCCCTGTGATCATCGGGTTCCGCACGTAGCGATACGGCCCGCGCACCACGAGCTCGCGCGGCGGATCCCAGGGCGCGAGCGTGCCATCCCCCTCGCCCGCGAAGCGCCGCAGGCACAGCCCGAACAGCACCACCCCCAGGCCAAGACTCACCAGCCCGAGCGCCAGCGCCAGTGACTCGACGAACGAGTCAGGGAAGCCGCGCCCGCCCCCGTACCGGCTCACGAGCCAGAGCGGCACGAGCACGGTGACCGTGAAGGGCAGCAGCGCCACCGCTGCGACGTTACGGAGTAAGGCCGGAAAGGACACGCCGCAGACAGTCCCGCAGCGTTGCCGATTCTACAAGCGGCCCGCACGCAGGCAGCGGATCCGGTCCGATCGGGCGGATCCGGACACGACTCCGCCGCCGGCCCGGCCCGCCGCTTGCTCCATCTCCCCGCAAAGGAGGAAGGGAGCATGCGAAATACTCTCACAGCCGCCCTGTGCGCCCTGGCACTCGGCACGGTGGCGTGTTTCCCGGTACCCGTCCCGGTGCCCACCCACCACGACTACGAAGCCGAGCACCACGACCCGAACATCGTCATCTACGACCAGAACCCGGGCGCGTCGCGCGAGTGCTGGCAGCACGGAGATCACTGGCACTGTCGGAGGTGAGTCGCTCGCTTAGGAGGAGTCCAGGGTCAACCCGGGTAAGGCTGCTCGCAAAGACGCCGCGAGATGTCGGAAATGTGCATACCCCTGGGCTCTCAGAGCAAGACCTCAGGCTAGGAGGAGAGCTCGGTAACCGATCTTCTTCCGGCCCCGACAATGTACCCATGAGGGCTCCTACTCCTCTCCTTTGAGCAGCGGACACATAGTTGGGTCAGTCCCTTGACTCACGCCGAGCTTGCGGCACCCAATCCCTACCTCTTCCATCCGACGCTCGCCGAAGTCACCAACCTGAGATACACGCTCGCCGGCCTATCCCACGTGGGCATCAACGTGATCGACCCGAACGGGAACTTCGTCGAGACGCTCCAGCCGTCGATCGGCCAGGCCGCGGGTGACTACGAAGTGATCTGGGACGGCCGCAATCCCGACGGCGAGATCGTCACGAACAGCGGCTCGTACACCCTGCAGCTGAGCGGCATCGACGACGTGACCGGCCGCAGCTTCAGCCGCAGCGCCACGGTGATGGTCTCGCCGTAGGCGCGCTAGAAGTAGCCCCTCATCAGCCGCCCCACCCACTGCGGCACCTTCGCGCCCGGCGCCGAGTCGAACTGCGGGAAGTAGGGCTTCAGATCCAGCACCGGCGTGCCGTCGATCGCGTCGAGCCCGCGCACGCGCACGCCCGAGTCAGTCACTCCCAGGATCGGCACCACCGTGATCCCGAACGGATTCGGCCGGTCCTTGGCACGCTGCGCGAAGATGCCGAGCTCGGGCATGTCGGCCTGGCCGCGCGGGCGGCGCACCAGATGGCGCGCCGGCTCGAACTTCGCGCCGTGCAGCCAGGCCACCACCAGCACGTGCGAGAACTCGTCGAGCCCGCGCAGCCCGGGCCGGAACTCGGGCTCGAGCTCGATCAGTGACTCGACGGAGCCCCAGTTCTCGTCGACCTTCTCGCTCGCGGAAGAGCGCACCCAGCCGATGACGCGCGCCTGGAACTCCATCTCAGAGCTCGGTCAGGAGCCGCAGCGTCTCCGCGTAGAGGAGCCGCTTGTGCGCCTGCATCACCGCGCGGTTCTTGCCCGCGAGCGGGGCGGCCAGCGCGAGTGACTTCGTGACCAGGTCGACGGCGGGCACGGTGTAGTCCGTGATGCCTTTCTCGAGCGCCTCGATCCCGCCGTAGCGCTTGCCGGTGATGATCGCCTCGTGGGCGGTCAGCTTGGGCAGGCGGGCCTGGATGAGCGAGGCCATGCCCGGATGCAGCGGCAGGCCGAGGTCGATCTCGGGAATGCAGAAGAAGCCGCGGTCGCTGCGCATGACTCGGAAGTCACAGGCCAGCGCCAGCATGGCGCCGCCGGCGAAGGCGTGCCCGTTCAGCGCGGCGACCGAGGGCACGGGCGAGGAGAGCAGGCGCGCGAAGATGCCGAGCATGCCGCGCACCACCTCGCCCGCGCGGTCTCGGCCCTCGCCCGACATCCAGGCGAGGTCGAGACCGTTCGAGAAGAACTTGCCGTCGCCGGTCAGCACCAGCGCGTGCGGCTCGTCGCTGTTCTCCACCTCGTCGAGCGAGCGCGAGAGCTCGGCGATGAACCCGGGATTGAAGCGGTTCTCGCCGCTTCGCATGGCCACGAGCGCAACGCCGTTCTCGCGCTTCAGCTCGATCACTGCGTGGTTTTCTTCTCGAAGTCGAAGTCACGCACGTAGTGACACGTGTAGCCCCCGGGGTGCTTCTTCAGATAGTCCTGGTGGTACTCCTCGGCGCTCCACCACGGGCCCGCCTGCACGATCTCGGTCACGATCGGCTTGCGCCACTTGCCCGAGGCCTCGACCTCGGCCTTCACCTCGCTGGCCACCTTCTTCTGCTCGTCGCTCGTGTAGAAGATCGCCGAGCGGTACGACGAGCCGATGTCGTTGCCCTGGCGGTTCTTCGTGGTGGGATCGTGGATCCGGAAGAAGAAGCGCAGGATCTCGTCGTAGGACAGGCGCGCCGGGTCGTACACGATCTTCACCGCCTCGGCGTGACCTTCGTGGTGCTCGTAGGTGGCGTTCGGCACGCTGCCGCCCGTGTAGCCCACCTCGATGCTCACCACGCCGTTCAGGTCGCGGAGCAGGTCTTCCATGCCCCAGAAGCAGCCGCCGGCCAGGATCGCGGTCTCGCGCTTTTCGGAGGCCGGCTTCAC
The DNA here is from genome assembly GCA_035498875.1 of Myxococcota bacterium. Lineage (GTDB taxonomy): Bacteria > Myxococcota_A > UBA9160 > SZUA-336 > SZUA-336 > VGRW01. The sequence goes on along the minus strand of DATJZP010000016.1, from coordinate 43,421 downwards.
CTTGACGCCCGCCTTCTCGAACTCGGCGAGATACTTCCCGTAGCCCTCTTCCGCGAGCTTCTCGACCGGGATGAAGCGCAGCGAGGCCGAGTTCATGCAGAAGCGCTTGCCGGTCGGAGCGGGGCCGTCGTCGAACACGTGACCCAGGTGTGAGTCGGCGTGCGCCGAACGCACCTCGGTGCGCGTCGCGAACAGCTTGTTGTCGGTCTTGGTGGTCACGTTCGCCGGGTCGAGGGGCTTGGTGAAGCTCGGCCAGCCCGTGCCCGAGTCGAACTTGTCGAGCGACGAGAACAGCGGCTCGCCGGACACCACGTCCACGTAGATCCCGGGCTTGTGGTTGTCCCAATACTCGTTGTGGAAGGGCCGCTCGGTGCCCTCGCGCTGCGTCACTTCGTACTGCAGCGGCGACAGCTTCGCGTTCAGCTCTTTGTCGGTCGGCTTCTTGTAGTCCGCCATGGGGTCGTCTCCTTGCGCATCTCCACAGCCTGCCCTCGCCGCGGGAGCGCTCGCCAAGAGCGCCAGCAGCAGAGCGGCACACCATAGAGTGAACTTCACGGCATCAGGGTACTTGCGCACGCGTGGGGTCTCCACTGGGTTCGAACCTCCGTTCGGTCCTTCACGTACGCGACTAGTTACGATTCGGATGGGCTCGAAGTTACGGAGCGGGCGCAGCGAAACCCCAGCCCTTCCGGGAGGATCCCAGCACTGGGGGGATGCAGGTTCTGGGCTACGATCCCGGCCCATGAGCCAACCCGCGAAAGAGCCGGTCCCGCCGCACACGCCGCTGCTCGAGTACTACGACGAGGCGAAGGATCCCGTGCGCGTGCGTTTCGTGCGCGAGCTCTTCGACAAGACCGCGCCCTACTACAACACCGTCGAGGCGCTGTTCCTGAACGGTGGCATCTGGTACCGACGCTTCTCGATGCGGCAGGCGGGCATGAAGCCGGGCATGAAGGTGCTCGACATGGCCACCGGCACCGGCGCGGTGGCGCGCGGCGCGGCGCGGATCGTCGGCCCGACCGGCCGCGTGTTCGGCTGCGACCCCAGCCGCGGCATGCTGCGCGAGGCGCGGAAGGTGTTCCAGGGGCCACTCACTCGCGGCATCGCCGAGCAGCTGCCCTTCAGGAGCGAGCTCTTCGACATGGTCACCATGGGCATCGCGCTGCGCCACGTGGCCGACCTGGTGGCGGCGTTCCGCGAGTACCGGCGCATGCTGAAGCCGGGCGGAAAGCTGTGGCTCCTGGAAGGCCACGTGCCCAAGTCGCGGCTCGGTCACTCGCTCACGCGCTTCGTCTGGAAGCAGGTGATTCCGGGCATGACGCTGATCTCGACGGGCAGCCGCGACGCGAAGCTGCTCATGGACTACTACTGGGACACGGTCGAGAAGTGCGTGCCGCCCGAGACGATCCTGGCGGCGCTGCGCGAGGCCGGCTTCGCCGACCCGAAGTTCAAGGTGGTGGTGCCCGGCGCGTTCTGCGAATACACCGCCGTGCGCTAGGGCTCGTTCGAGCGCTCACCCGCTTTCGCCAGCACCAGCCGCACCTCGCGGTCCTGACACTGGATGCGCGCGTCGGGGCGATTCAAGAGCACGCCCGGCGGGTAGGTGACTTCCAGCGTGGTGTCGTCGATCCAGAAGATCCGCAGGCCCAGGCGCGTGCCGGGCGAGCGCACGGACGGCACGAGACACTTCCCGTTCTCGAAGTTCACCATCACCTGGGTGTCTTCGCTCTCGTGCTCCACGATCGACGCCTCGCACCAGCCCGCGGGCGAGGCGACCTTGGTCACCACGCCGCGTTCTCCGGCATCGCCGCCGCAGGCGAGCAGCGCCAGAGCGAGCAGCGGAGTGAGTGTCGCGCGAGTCATGGAATCAGCACCACGCGGCCGAAGGCGGCGCGGCTCTCGATGTAGGCGTGCGCGGCGGCGGCCTCGGCCAGCGGGAAGCGGCGATCGACGATCACCTGCAGCTCCCCCCGGGCCAGGTCGGCCAGGATCCGATCGAGCATGGGCCGCACGCGCGCGCTGCCGAGTGCGACCTCGGCGCCGAAGAACACGCCGGTCAGCGAGCGGTTGCCCGGCGCGAGCGGCGATGGATCGATCTTCAAGTCGCCGCGGCTCGAGTTGCCCACGGTGATGGCGCGGCCGCGGTAGCCCAGACACAACAGGCTGCGCTGCAGAGTGTCTCCGCCGACCGCGTCCACCACCAGGTTCACGCCGCGGTTCTGGGTGAGCTTCTGGACGGCCTCGACGAAATCGACGTCGCGGTAGGGGATGCCGTGGTCCAGGCCCAGCTTGGCGAGCTTCTCCAGCTTGTCCTTCGAGCCGGCGGTCGCGAACACGACCGCGCCCGCGCGCTTGGCGAGCTGCACGCAGGCCAGGCCCACGCCGCTGCCGCCGGCCTGGATCAGCACGCTCTCGCCGCGAGTGAGTCGCCCGAACTCGAACAGGCAGTCGTGCGCCGTGCCCCAGGCCACGGGCACGCAGGCCGCGTGCTCGAACGAGAGGCCCTCGGGCACGAGCCAGGTCTGTGCGGCGGGCACCGCGGCGCGCTGCGCATGCGAGCCATGGAACATGAGCGCGGTGACCCGGTCGCCGACCTTCCGGTCAGTGACCTGCGGGCCGACCTCGCGCACCACGCCCGCGCAGTTGTAGCCGACGATGTGGGGCCGCGCGGCGAGAAGGCCGCGCGCACGATTGCCGACGTCGCCGCCCTCGATGCCGACGGCGCGCACGTCGATCACGACGCCGTTCGGGGGGCAGACCGGATCCGGCACCTCTTCGTAGCGCAGGACCTCGGGGCCGCCGTTCTCGTAGTAGACCGCCGCTTTCATGGGGGCGATCTTACGATTTCGAGGCGAGAGAGTGAAACTAGTGACGCCGAACGGTGTAGACGATCCGGTCCGGCGTGGGCCGGCTGCTCTCGATCTTGACCTTCGCGCCGGCGATCATGCTGGCGGCGAACGAGACGAAGCCCTGCGCAGTGAAGCGGCACTCGTCCGCGAAGTCCTTGGCATTCTCGACCACGACGCGGAACGTGTCGGCGTTGTCCTGCTCGTCGACCGACCAGTGCGTGAAGTTGTACAGCAGGCCCGAGACCTTCCCGACCAGGTCGGCGACGCGCGCGCCCCAGCTCTTGCCCTTCGTGTCCTCGCCGGCCAGCTGGCGGTAGATGCCCGCTTCCTTGAGTCGCTCGGCCGCGCGCCAGCCGCGCTCGACGAGATACTCTTCGACGCGGCCCTTGGCTTCCTTCTCCGCCACCAGCGCGAGCAGCTTCCGGTAAGTCGCGATCGGGTACCACTTGGTGGCCAGCACGTTCGACTCGAACATCTCGAGCTCTGCCGGCGACAGGCGCGCCTCGAGCTCGTCCTGCTTGAGCTGCCCGTCCGCGATCATGCGGTGGAGATCGTCGTGAACCGAGCTGTAAGCCGTGCCCTTGATCGACGGTACCGACACTTCGCGCCCTCCGAATTCTTCCGACGTTTTCGGCGGAAGGCCCGTGAGAGTTGATCGAAATCGCGGGCGAGCCGTAGGCCGAATACCTCGCACCGTGCTGCGGGTTTCGTGTCAAACTGCGCACCGAATCCCCCAACCCCTTCTTCGACTTGGAGGTCACCATGCGGTCGTCCATCCGCACCCTCGCGCTCACCGCGCTCGCTTTCTCCTGGCTCACCGGCTGCTCGATGATGGGCGGGTCGAAGGAGCCCGTGACCGGCGTCTACTCCGAGAACCAGGTCACCCGCACGGCCACCGTGACCAAGATCGATGCGGCGAACCGGCTGGTGACGTTGCGGGCCGACGAGTCGGGCAAGGTGGTGGTGGTGAAGTGCGGCGAAGAAGTGAAGAACTTCGCGCAGATCAAGATCGGCGACAAAGTCAGCGTGACTTACTACGAGTCGATCGCCTACGAGGTGCACAAGCCCGGTGAGGTCAGCGACCTCGGCACGCAGGCGCGCTCCGGCATGGCGACCGCCGAGCCCGGCCAGAAGCCGGGCGCGATCCAAGCCGACATCGTGCGCATGACCGCCACGATCGTGTCGATCGACAAGAACACACCGTCCGTCACGCTGCGCACGCAGGACGGCGACGTGGTCGCGATCAAGGTGCTCCATCCCGAGAAGCTGGATCAGATCGCGGTCGGAGACGTGGCCGAGATCTTCCTGTCTCAGGCGGTCGCGGTGACGGTCGAAGAGGTGAAGTAGCTGCGCGCGCTCGCGCTGCTGCTGGCGCTCGGGCTGACGCCGTGGCTCTCGGGCTGCGCCGACTGGGTCCGGTCTCAGGCGACCGGCGCACCGTACGTGCGCGACGTCGAGTCGGTGCACTTCGTGGAGGACGCGCGCCAGGATCCGAATGGACCCGTGCGCGTGTGCGCGGTGGCGGTGGGGAACTTCCTTCCCTGGTTCTATTTCGAGCCGGCGCACGAGCGCGCGCGCATCTTCTTCGACGTGCCCTTGCCGGCCAGCTCGGACGCCACGGTGCGCCTGAGTCAGTACGAGATCGACGGCTATCTCGGGAACCGCAGCTGCGACACCTCGGGCGGCCGGGTCTGGCAATGGAAGCCGCTGCAGGCCACGCGCGTAGGTCCCGTCGACGGCCCGCTCGACGCGCAACGCCTGGTGTTTCGCGACGGCGAGCAGCTGCTGGGTGCGGTCGAGTTCGACCCGCGTGAGCCGGGTCAGCCGCTGGCCTGGGGGTTGCTCCCGTTCGCTTACGTGGGCGACGCGGTCTTCGCGACCGTCGGGTACGTGGTGACCTTCCCGATCTACCTGATCGATTCGATTCGGCCTCCTGGCGTGGACCCGGACCGCAGAGACATCCCACCGGATCCGCCGGAGTGACTCAACGGCGATCCGGCCTCCAATGCCCGCTCTGTCGCGAGTCATTCGCGCTGGATTGGCGGCGCTATTTCCGCTCGCCCTTCGGTAGGCACACCTGCCCCTCGTGCGAGGGGAGGTCGCGCCTGGCCTTCTCGCTCGCCTACGTCCTGTTCGTGGGAGGCGCCGTTGCCCTGTTCGCGGCCGCCACCGTCGGGGTCGCAATATGGGTCTGGCTGCGCCACGACGTCGCGCCGCCGACCTGGTATGTGCCGATCGCCGGCCTGGTCGGGATCGCGCTTCTCATGCCGCTCGACCGCTGGGCCGGCGAGAGATTGCGCCCGCTCGTGCCGATCGCCGGCGGGACGACGACGCCACCGATGCAGTAGATTCGCTCGCCGTGCCGCTCGGACTGCGTCGCCCCCGCTACCTGGTCCCGATGATCGTCGCCTGCGCGCTGTTCATGGAGAACATGGACGCGACGGTGATCGCGACGGCGCTGCCGACGATCGCGCGGGGCTTCGGCGAAAGCCCGCTGAAGCTCAACCTGGCGATCACGTGTTATCTGCTCTCGCTCGGCATCTTCCTGCCGCTGTCGGGCTGGCTGGCCGACCGCTTCGGCGCGCGCACCGTGTTCTCGTCGGCGATCGTGGTGTTCACGTTCGGATCGATCGCCTGCTCGTCGGTCGAGTCACTGCCCCAGATGGTGCTGGCGCGCATCCTCCAGGGCATGGGCGGGGCGATGATGGTGCCGGTCGGGCGGCTGGTCGTGCTGCGCACGATTCCGAAGTCGGAGCTCGTGTCGGCCATGGCCTATCTCACGGTGCCGGCGTTGATGGGGCCGGTGATCGGGCCGCCGCTCGGCGGCTTCATCGTGACTTACTTCTCGTGGCGCTGGATCTTCCTGATCAACATCCCGATCGGCGTGCTCGGCCTCCTGCTCTCACTGCGCTTCGTGCCCAACGTGCGCGAGCCGCGCGAGGAGCCGCTCGACGGCTTGGGCTTCGCGATCTCGAGCATCGGGCTCGCGGGCACGATGTTCGGCTTCGAGAACGTGGGGCGCGGCATCCTGTCGAACGAGGCAGTCACCGGCCTGATCGCGGCCGGGATCGTCTTTCTGGGTCTGTACGCCTGGCACTCACAGCGCACGGCCGCGCCGATCCTCGACGTGGCGCTGCTCGGAATCCGCACCTTCCGCGCGTCGGTGCTGGGCGGCTTCGTGTTCCGGATCGGGATCGGCGCGCTGCCGTTCCTGACTCCGCTGATGCTGCAGCTCGGCTTCGGTCTCTCGCCGTTCGCGTCCGGCATGATCACGTTTGCCGGCGCGGCGGGCGCCATGACCATGAAGCTCACCGCCGCGCCGATCCTGCGCGCACTGGGCTTCCGCACGGTGCTGCTGCTCAACACGGTGGTGTGTGCGGTGTCGATCTCGGGCTACGGCTTCTTCCGGCCTTCGACGCCGCACGCGCTGATCATCGGGATCCTCCTGGTCGGCGGCTTCTTCCGCTCGCTGCAGTTCACCAGCTTGAACACGCTGGCTTACGCCGACATCGCGGCGGGCCTGATGAGCCGCGCTACCACGCTGTCGAGCGTGGGCCAGCAGCTCTCGCTCTCGTTCGGGGTCGGGCTCGGCGCGCTCTTGCTCCACCTGACGCTGGCGATCCGCGGGCGCGAGGAGCTCGGCGCGAGTGACTTCTCGCCGGCCTACTTCGCGATCGCCGGGATCAGCCTGCTATCGCTCTTCTTCTTCGCGCGCCTGCCGCGGGACGCCGGCGCCGAGATCAGCGGCCGGCGCGAGGCCGCCCCCGCCGAAGCCATGGCCCGCGAGCCTGCCGCCCCGCACCCCGCGGAGTGACAGGACAGACAGTGAGCCCGTGGCCTATCGTGCCGCCCATGGGCACGAATCTGCGGGGGAAGGTGGTGGTCGTGACCGGCGGCAACTCCGGCATCGGCCTGGGCATGGCGGAAGGCTGCGCGAAGGCGGGGGCCGACGTCGCGATCTGGAGCCGGCGGGCGGACCGCAACGCGGAGGCCTGCGAGCGCCTGCAGAAGCACGGCATCCGCGCGCGCGGCTTCGTCTGCGACGTGGGCGAAGAGGCGCAGATCGTCGCAGCCACGCGAACGACGCTCGCCGCGCTGGGCCGCATCGATGCCTGCGTGGCCTCGGCCGGGGCGCCCGGCTACCAGAAGCTCTTGGGCGACGTCACGCTCGAGGACTGGCGGCGAGTCACTCGCGTGAGCCTGGACGGCCTGTTCCTGACCTTCCGCGAAGTGTCTCGCCACATGATCGAGCGCGGCGACGGTGGTGCGCTGGTGGCGGTGTCATCCACCTCGGCGATCCACGGCGCGCAGCGCAACCACGCCTATGCGAGCGCGAAGACGGGCATCTTGGGCCTGGTGCGCGCGCTCGCCGTAGAGCTCGCCCGCCACAAGATCCGCGTGAACTCGATCCTGCCGGGCTGGACGATCACCGAGATGGCCGCGGCGGGCTACGAGAACGAGAAGTTCCGCAGCGTGATCACCGGCCGCACCCCCGTGCGGCGCTGGGCCGAGCCGAGCGAATTCGAGACCGTGGGCGCCTACCTGTGCGATCCCACGCTCACCTTCCACACCGGCGACCAGCTCGTGGTCGACGGCGGCTACACGGTCTTCTGAATCGCGCCGGCGGCGATGCGCCGTGCCAGCGCAATCACGTCTGCGCGCCAGCTCGGCGCATCGGTCGCAATGCTCGCGCGCGCGTCGGCTGGCCACTCGGCCGGTGACTCGTAGCCACGTGCGCTCGCCTCGTAGAGCTCCGGGCCGGCGTCGGATGGATCCGTGCCGGCGCGCGCCCGCGCCTCGAGCCGTGCGAGCGCGACCGGGGCCGCGCAGGTCGTCTCGACCAGGAACGCGCGGATTCCCTCTTTTGCGACCCAGCGCAGCAGCTCGCCGCGCAGTGCCGCGCGAGCGTAAGTCGCGTCGAGGATCGCCGTCCGGCCCGAGCGCAGCACCGGGAGCGCGCGCTCGCGCAGGCCCGCATAGGTGCGGTCTGTACGCTCATCGGTGTAGAGCTCACCATGTCCGCGCGCGCTGTCCGCGAGCTTCGCCTGTCGCTTGCGCACGCGGTCCGAGGCGATGACCACGCCGCCGAGGTCGTCCGCCAGCGCGCGCGCGACCGTGCTCTTGCCCGTGCCGACCATCCCGGCCAGCGCCACGACTGCGCCCGGCGCTGGCTCGGCGAGCGCGGTTTCGGCGAGCGTCAGGTGCCGCTCGGCGCTCGCTGCGGCAGCCTCGCGCTGTGACTCGGGGACGCCCGCGTCGCGCGAGGCCAGCGCCGCGACCTTCGCGCGCACCGCGGCCCGATAGGCGATGAAGAAGTCGACCACGCCGTACAGGTCGTAGTCGTCCATCGCCTCGGCGTAGCGGCGCAGGAAGCGCTCGCCCAGGTCGCGCCGCCCGCGGTAGGCCAGATCCATGGCCAGGAACGCGACCTCGGAGGCCGCGTCGATCTCGCGGTAGTCACTGCGGAACTCGAGACAGTCGATCGCGAGCGGCGGTCCCTCGGCCCGCTCGAACCAGACGTGCTGCAGGTGCAGGTCGCCGTGCGCGTCGACGGCGCGGCCGGCCTGCCGGCGCGCTTCGAAGCGGCCGCTGTTGCCCGCCAGAAAGTCCTCGGCGCGAGCCAGCGCGGCGCGCCCACGTGTCGCGAGCGCAGCGGCGTCCGCGATCTCGGAGAACGACTCGCGCACCGGCGCGCCGATGCGCTCGAGCCACTCGGCGGCAGACCATGGCGCCGGCGTGCCCAGGCCGTGCCCGCGATGGAAATTCGCGACGACCTCGGCGATCGCGTCGATCTGGCCCGGCCCGAGCTCGCCGCGCTGCAGCAGCGAGAGCGCATCCCGCCCTTCGCTGAGCCGCACCATGACCACGCAGTGCTCCGGTACGGCCCCGTCGTCGCCTGCCGGCGCCAGTGATTCCCGGGTCGCGCCGATGCGCACCGCTCCCCCGCGCGTCTCCACTGGAGCCAAACCCAGGTAGATCTCGGGCGCGAGCCGCCGGTTCAGCCGCAGCTCGCGCAGCGAGTCCTCGTTGCGGGCCGAACGCAGGCCGAAGTCGACGAACGGAAAGCGCACGGCCTTGTGGATCTTGTACACGTGGCCTCGCGTGAGAAACACGTGCGAGAGGTGGGTCTGGATGTGCTGGATCCCGTGCGCAGCACCGGCGTCGCCCGGGTAGGCCCCGGCGCGCTCCAGAGCCTCGACCAGCCCCGGCTCGAGGCTCTCGATCCGAGAGGCGTCGCCCATCCTCCCAGAGTAATCGATCGAGATGGCTGCCGCTGACTCACAGGAGCTTCTGCACCAGCACCAGCTCGAGCCAGCGCTCGAACTTGCGCGCCACCTCGGGCATGCGTGCGACCTCGGCGAAGCCGAGCTTGCGGTGGAGGCGCAGCGATGGCTCGTTCTCGGCGTCGATCGCGCCCACGCACACGTGCTTGTCGAGCGCGCGCGCCCGCGGCAGGAGTGACTCGACCAGCGCGCGGCCCAGGCCCGCGCGGCGCCGGTCGGCGCGCACGTGCACCGAGTGCTCGACGGTCGTGACGTAGCCGGGGAACGGCCGGAAGTCGCCGAACGAGGCGAAGCCGAGCACCGCGCCGCCCTCGCCCGCGACCAGCACCGGATAGCCCTGCGCGCGGCGTGACTCGAACCAGCGCATGCGCTCGTCGAGCGTCGAGGGGTCGAAGGCGTAGATCGCGGTCGAGTGCGCGACCACCTCGTTATAGATCTCGAGGATGCCCGGCAGGTCGGCGGCGGTGGCGTCGCGCACGATCATCGGCTTGTCACCGGCCCGCAGTCTGTTCTATATAGTGGACGAATGTCAACGATCGTGGACCCCACCCCCGGCATCGCGCGGCGCCTGCGCGCCGAGCGCGAGGCGCGCGGCTGGTCGCTGGGCGAGCTGGCGGAGCGCTCCGGCGTATCGAAGGCGATGATCAGCAAGATCGAGCGCGAAGAGGCCAGCCCGAGCGCCGCGATCCTGGGCCGGCTCTCGGGCGCGTTCCAGCTCACGCTGGCCATGCTGCTGGCGCGCGCCGAGAGCGACGACGGCCGGCTGGTGCGCGCGGCGGACCAGCCGCGCTGGCGCGATCCCGAGACTCATTATCTGCGCCGGCAGGTGTTCGCGCGGCCCGCTTCGCCGATCGAGCTGGTGCAGATCGAGCTGCCCGCGGGCGCGTCGGTCGCCTTCCCCGCGGCTTCGTACGCGTTCATCCGCCAGCTGGTCTGGGTGCTCTCGGGCCGGCTGGTGGTGCGCGAGGGCGCGGAGAAACACGAGCTGCGCAGCGGCGACTGTCTCGAGTTCGGGGCGCCCGCCGACTCGAGTCTCTCGAACGAGTCGTCGCGCGCCTGCCGCTATCTCGTGGCGCTGGTGCGGCAGTGATCGAGACGCTCACTCGGACCGAGGCCAGCGTCGCCGATCTCGGCCAGCTCTTGATCGACGCCACCGCGCACGGCACGGGCGTGGGCTTCCTGCACCCGCTGGCGCGCGACAAGGCGGAGGCGCACTGGCGCAAGGCCTTCGCCGCCGCCGAACGCGGCGAGCGCGTGATCCTGGGTCTGCGCGAGCAGAGCCGGATCGTCGGCACGGTCACGCTGGTGGTCGGCCTGCCCGAGAACCAGCCGCACCGCGCCGAGGTGCAAAAGGTGCTGGTGGCGGTCGAGCACCGGCGGCGCGGGCTGGGCGCCCGGCTCATGTGCGAGGTCGAGTCACTGGCGGCGCGCCTGGGCAAGAGCTTGCTCGTGCTCGATGCCGTGCCGTTCGGCGATGGCGCAAAGCTCTACGATCGCCTGGGCTGGAACCGCGCCGGTGAGATCCCCGACTTCGCGCTGCTGCCCGACGGGACGCGGACGCCGACGCGCTTCTACTGGAAGCGCGTCTAGTCGAAGCGCCAGGCGCGCGCGGCCTCGCGCGCCACGTCGTTGTCGGGCTTCGAGATCAGCCCGTTCTGAGTGAGTCGCACCTCGTAGCGCGCGCCGGGCGCCATCGGCTCGTAGGTGGCGCTGCCGTAGAAGCCAGCCAGGAACGGAATCCAGCGCGGATGCGCCTGCGCGAAGCCGTACAGGTCGAAGAACGGCTTCTGGTACAGCGAGTACACGCTGTGCGGGCCGCTGCGCTCCTGCTCCACGTCGTGGTAGCGGCCGCTCACGCGCTCGAGCCGGTAGTAGGCGTCGAGCCCCAGCACGTTCGCGAAGCCGTGCCAGCGCAGCACGCGCGCGTCGACCTGCCACTCGTCGCCCGCCAGCTCGAAGGTCTGCGAGGCGTTGGTCTGCACGCGAGTCACCGTGGCGGTGTAGCGCTGGGGTCCATTGGCCTGGAACTCGACGAACAGCACCGGCTGCTCGTACACCAGCCGCGCGTAGGTGCGCAGGTTCATCGCGACCACGGCCGAAGCCGCGGCCGCCGCGATCGCGACCGACACGAGCAGCAAGCCCGCGATTCGGAGCCAGTTCTTCATCGGTAGGCCTCGTCGCTGCGCGGGCGCGCGCCCGTGAGCGACTCGATGGCGCGCTCCAGCGCCGGGAAGAAGCCCAGCGCCTCGAGCGCCGGATTGCACCAGCCCGTGGCGATGCAGTAGTGACTCGTGTGCGGGGCGGTGTGGTGACCCTGGTGCACGTCGCGCGACAGGATCAGCCCACGCCGCTGCAGCCAGGCCGCCCAGCGCGGCGGATTCGCCTGGTGCGCCCAGAGGTGCACCAGGTTGGTGGGCAGCGAGAAGGTGCCGAAGGCGGCCAGGAACACGCTCGCCAGCTGCGAGGCCTCTTCAGATAGGGAAGTGAGCGCGGCGCCGAGCAGCACCGGGCACGCCAGGAGCGCCACGTCTCCATTCAGGTCGAGGAAGTCGCGCTCGAGGATGTCTTCGGGGTTCAGGTGGTGGACCCGGAACGGGCGCAGGAAGCGCGGCCCGAGGAACGCCAGTGACTCGTGGCCCCAGGTGTCGGCCGCCCAGTGCACGAGCCCCGAGACCAGGTCGGCGGCGATCGCTCCCGCCAGCAGCGCCAGCGGCAGCCACCAGCGAAGCGCTCGGGGCTCGGCAGCGAAGCGTGCGGCGTTCCACGCCACCAGGCCGCAGGCCACGAAGAGTGAGCTCGCCTCGAGCGCACGAGTGACCGGGCCCATCACGTCGTGCTTGGGCAAAGCCTCGGCGTGCTGCGTCATGCCGGCTCTATCGGCCCTCACGCCCGCCCCTTGAAAGTCCTGCCTGTCGCGTTTTGGCTATGATGCCCCGATCCGCGCCGTGCAGGGAGGGCCGCCATGCGTTTCGGGATCTTCTACGAGCACCAGCTTCCGCGCCCCTGGGGGCCGAACGACGAGTACCGGCTGATCCAGGACGCGCTCGAGCAGGTCGAGCTGGCCGACCGGCTGGGCATCGAATACCTGTGGGAGGTGGAGCACCACTTCCTCGAGGAGTACTCGCACTCGAGCGCGCCCGAGGTGTTTCTCGCCGCGGCGAGTCAGCGCACGAAGAACATCCGGCTGGGTCACGGCATCATCCAGACCTCGCCGCTCTACAATCACCCGGCGCGCACGGCGGAGAGAGTCGCCACGCTCGACCTGGTGTCGGGCGGGCGCGTGGAGTTCGGCTCCGGTGAGTCGGCCACGCTGGGCGAGATGGGCGGCTTCAACGTCGACCCGGTGCTGAAGCGCGAGCAGTGGCGCGAGGGTCTCGAGGTGGCGGTGCGCTGTCTCACCGAGACCCCGTTCGGCGGCGTCGACGGCCGCTGGGTGCAGATGCCGCCGCGCAACGTCGTGCCCAAGCCGCTGCAGCGCCCGCACCCCCCGCTCTGGGTCGCGTGCTCGCGGCGAGACACGATCATGCTGGCGGCCGAGCTCGGGCTCGGCTCGCTCACCTTCGCCTTCATCGATCCCGAGGAGGCGCGCGGCTGGACCGAGGCGCACGAGAAGCGGCTCGCCAAGTGCGTACCGATCGGCGAGCTCGTGAATACCGACGTGGCCTGTGTGACTCCCATGATGGTGCACAAGGACGAGCGCGAGGCGATCCGGCGCGGGCTCGAGGGCGGGAACTTCTTCGGCTATTCGCTCGCCTTCTACGCCGCGTTCGGCGACCACGTGCCGGGCACGACCGACCTGTGGCACGACTTCCAGAGCAAGCGCCACGAGCGCGGCTTCAACTCCGAGGTCGCCATCACCGAGCGCCAGGAGCTGGGCGCGAAGGTGGCGCAGGGCGAGACCAGCGCGCTGCGCGGCGCGGTCGGCACCCCGGAGCAGATGCGCGGCTATCTGCGCCGCTTCGAGGCCGCGGGCGTCGACCAGCTGATCTTCGTGATGCAGGCGGGCAAGAACCGCCACGAGCACATCATGGAGTCGATCGAGCTGTTCGGGCGCGAGATCCTGCCCGAGTTCAAGGAGCGCGACGAGAAGCAGCGGCGCGAGAAGGCCGCGCGCCTGGCGCCGCTGGTCGACGCCGCGCTCGCGCGCAAAGAGCGCAAGGCGCCGACCATGCCCGACGGCTATCACGTGCCGGCGGTGATGAAGCAGCTCTTCAAGCAGGCGGGCGGCGAGGCGCTGCTCGAGAAGATCGCCGAGGAGAGCGCGGTGGGCGGCGACAGCTTCCGCGACCTGGCGCCGCGCGAGGTGCCACCGTCCGAGTGACTCGCCGCGAGCTCTGGATCGCGGTCGGCGTCGCGCTGCTCACGGTGGCGGCGTTCGAGGGCGTCGCGCGCTGCGGCTACGTCACGATCGACGACCAGAGCTACATCTCGCGCAATGCGATCGTGCGGGCCGGGCTCAGCTGGCAAGGGCTGCGCTGGGCCGCGACGACCTTCACGGCCACGAACTGGCATCCACTCACCTGGCTCTCGCTCATGCTCGACCGGACGCTGTTCGGGCCGGGCGCGCTCGGGCCGCACCTCACCAGCCTGGCGTTCCACGTCGCGGGCGCGGTCGTCTTCTTCCTCGGGCTCGCGCGAGTCACTAGTCGACCTTGGACCAGCGCGCTCGCCGCGGCGCTGTTCGCGGTGCACCCGCTGCGCGTGGAGTCCGTGGCCTGGCTCTCGGAGCGGAAGGACGTGCTGTGCACGTTCTTCTACCTGCTCACTCTGGTGGCGTGGGGGCGTTTCACTCGCGGCTCGAGGGGCGGCTACGGCTGGGCGCTCGGCTTCATGGCGTTGGCCCTGCTCGCGAAGCCGATGGCGGTGACCTTGCCGCTGGCGCTGCTCGTGCTCGATTTCTGGCCGCTCGGCCGGCCATTGGACCGGGTGCGCATCGTCGAGAAGCTGCCCTTCGCGGCGCTCGCGCTGGCCTCGTGTGTGATCACGCTGATCGCCCAGCTCACCATGGGCGCGAGCGAGCCGTGGATGCGACCGCCGTTCGTGATCCGCCTGGCCTTCGCGCCGGTCGCCTGCCTGCAGTATCTCGAGCTCTTCGCCTGGCCCTCGGGCCTGGCGGTGCTGTATCCACACCCGGGGCAGTCACTCGGCATGGGCGAGGTCGCGCTGGCCGTGCTCGTGCTGGCCGCGGCCAGCGCGCTGGCGATCCGCGAACGCGCGCGGCGCCCCTGGCTCCTGGCCGGCTGGAGCTGGTTTCTGCTCACGCTCGTGCCCGTGCTGGGGCTCGTACACGTGGGCTTCCACGGCATCGCCGACCGCTACACCTACGTGCCGTCGCTGGGTCTCTCGGTGATCGCCGCCTTCGCGCTGGCCGAGCTGGGCGACCGGCTGCGGGTGGCCGCCGCCGCGCGGGTGACCGTGAGCGCCGCGTGGATCGGCGCACTCGCGTTCATGACTCACCGCCAGGTGACCTTCTGGCACGACGGCTGGACGCTGTACGCTCGCGCGCTCGACGTGACTCGCGACAACTTCGTGATCCACGACTTCCTGGCCAGCGACCTCGCCGACGCCGGCCGCCGCGCCGAGGCCTACGCGCAGGTGCGCGAGTCGATCCGGATCCGACCCGACTTTCCGCACGCGCGCTACGCCCTGGGCGTCCTGTACGAGGAGGACCATCGCGATTCCGAAGCGATGGACGAGTACCGCCAAGCGATCCGCGCGAATCCCGATTTCATCCAGGCGCACTTCAATCTCGCGAACCTGCTCGGAGTCTCAGGCCAGCTCGACGAGGCCGCCCGGGAGTATCGCCGCGTGCTGCAGCTCGACCCGAACCACGCCGGCGCGAAGCAAGGCCTGGCCGTCGCCGAGCGCCTGCAGCAGCAGCGCGAGGGCCGCTAGCGCGGCTTCGCCGCGCCGGGGTCCCGCCGACTAGAAGTCGAAGACTTTCCGGTCGCTCGAGTCACCCAAGAGCTCGATCGGGCTGTGCTTGTCGATGTGACCGATCAGGCCGCGGTAGATGCCGAAGCCGACCAGCTCGCGCAGGCGCGGCGAGAAGCGGCGCACCGTGTCGAGTGACAGGCCGAGCTGCTGGTTCTCTTGCTGGCGGATCCAGCCGGCGCAGTAGTTCATCGCGATGCCCACGCGCACGGCGTTGCTCTTGTTTGCGCCGCCGCCGTGCCACAGGCTGCCGTGCCAGACCAGCACGCTGCCGCGCGGCATCTCGGCCGGAATCGAGGCGTGCTCGGAGCCGTAGGCCGGGCTGTGGTCGCGCAGGTGCGAGCCGGGAATGATCCGGGTCGCGCCGTTCTGCTCGGTGAAGTCGGTGAGCGCCCACATCGAGTTACAGACCGTGGCGACGTGCGGCTTGTCGAGCGGCAGGAGCTGGTCGTCGGCGTGGATCGGCTGGGCGGACTCGCCGGGATGGATCGCGATCGAGGACAGCGACGACACCAGACAGCCGGAGTCGAGCACGCCCTCGACCACCGGCAACACCGCCGCGTGTACGGGAATGGCCTCGAAGCGCGGACCGTGCGCCAGCAGGTTGTACACGCGCTTGGTGCGCCGGCCTTCGAAGGTGTTCTCGGCGAACTGGATCCCGAGCTCGCGCTCGAGCCGGTCCAGGTCGGCCAGGAGCGCGTCGCCCTCGGCCGGGCTGAAGGCGTTCTCGACGATCGTGTAGCCGTCGTTCGCGATCCGCTTCAAGTGACTCGCGAGATCCGCTGCTTCCATGCCCCCTGTCTATCACGAGCGTGGGTCCCCAGTCGACCGGTGCCAGTGCTACGCTGGACGCTTGACCACTCCCACAGACACACCGCGGCCGCCGCCCCGGATTCCGCGGCGCCGCAGCTACCAGAAACGCCGTCCGCCGGTCGGGGCCGCGCCCGGTGCGCTGGTGTTTCCGCAGGGCGGCACGAACCTGAACGTGATCCGCTATGCGAAGGAAGACCTGCTCGAGCGCCACGGCGTGCCCGTCGAGGAGCTGCCGAGCCTGGCCAAGCCCGGGTTCGTGACCTGGATCGAGGTCGAGGGTCTGGGCGACGAGCGCGTGGTGCGGCAGATCGCCGAGCAGTTCAAGCTCCATCCGCTGGCGCTGGCCGACATCGTGAACGTGGGCCAACGCCCCAAGGCCGAGACCTATCCGGACTTCGAGCTGGTGATCTGCCGGGGCGTGTGTCCGCTGGCCACCGACTTCGACCTCCAGCAGGTGAGTCTCGTGCTGGGAGCCGACTGGGTGATCAGCTTCCACGAGACCGAGCGCGACGTGTTCGATCCGCTGCGCCAGCGCATCCGGCGCGGCGGGCCGATCCGCACGCTGGGCGCGGAGTATCTCCTGTATGCGCTGGTCGACGTGTTGATCGACGGCTACTACCCGCGGGTCGAGCAGATGGGCGAGCGGCTCGAGTCACTCGAGGAGCGGGTCACGGTTCGGCCCACGAAGGCGCTCTTGGCCGAGATCCACCGCATCCGCCGCGAGCTCCTGACCTTCGTGCGGGTGGTGCATCAACAGCGCGACGCGGTGGGCGCGCTGATGCGCAGCGACCACCCCCGGATCAGCGAGGCGGTGAGCGTGTACCTGCGCGACTCGCACGACCACGCGCTGCAGATCAGCGACGTGCTCGATTCGTTCCGTGAGATCGCGCTCGGGCTGATGGAGGTGTACCACTCGAGCCTGTCACAGCGCACCAACGAAATCATCAAGGTGCTCACCATTCTGTCGAGCATCTTCATCCCACTCACGTTCATCGTCGGCGTGTACGGCATGAACTTCGAGTACATGCCGGAGCTGCACTGGAGATACGGCTATGTGCTCACATGGGGAATGATGGCCGCGGTCGCGGTCGGCCTGTTGATCTACTTTCGCCGCAGCGGCTGGATCGGAGAGCCACCCAGCCGCGAGTGAATTTTCTTCGCGACCCGAGATCCGCCTCGCCTCCCGCGACGTATGCCTCCCAGTTGGTTGGGGTGTAACAGGGAGATGGGGTCATGAAGAGATTTGCGGGAACGCTGGGGGCGTTCCTCGGTGGGTGCTGGCTCGTGAGCTTGGTGGCTCTTCCCGCGTCGGCGCACGAAGTGATCTACGACGGCACGCTCTCGGGTTCCAACGAGTCGCCCGCCAACAGCTCACCGGCGCTCGGTGACGTGCTGCTCACGATCGACCTGGACGTGCTGTCGATGCGCGTGCAGGCGAGCTTCTCGGGACTCCAGGGCACGAGCTCTGCGGCGCACATTCACTGTTGCACCGTTCCAGGTGGCCCACTGAACGTGGGCGTGGCGACGATGCTGCCGACCTTCACGAACTTCCCGCTGGGCGTGACCAGCGGCACCTACGACCAGACCTTCGATCTGTCGCAGGCGTCGACCTTCAACCCCGCGTTCGTGGCCATGTACGCGACGCAGGGTGACGCTCTGAACGCCTTCCTGAATGGCATCGGCGACGGAGCCGCCTATTTCAACATCCACAGCTCGTCCTTCCCGGGCGGCGAGATCCGCGCGTACTTCCACGTGGTTCCCGAGCCGCAGGTCCTGGCGCTGCTGGCTCTGGGCCTGGGCGCCCTGGCAGCCCGCCGCCGCGCGTAGCGCGAACGAAGTCACTGTCCTTCCATCCAGGCCGGCCTCGCTCCCGGAGCGGAGCGGGGCCGGCCGACTTTGTATCTTCCGGCGCATGGCCGGCGAACCGAGCTACGAGACCTTTCAGCCCGCGGGCGGCGTGCCCGTGAAGTCGTGGACGCGTGGCGTTCCGTTCGAGGACGCCGCGCGGAAGCAGCTCGAGAATCTCGCGCGCCTGCCCTTCATCCATCGCTGGGTCGCCGCGATGCCCGACGTGCACTTCGGCATCGGCGCCACCGTGGGCAGCGTGATCGCGACCGACGGCGCGGTCGTGCCGGCGGCCGTGGGCGTGGACATCGGCTGCGGCATGATGGCGCTGCGCACGACGCTGCGCGCGAGTGACCTGCCCGAGAGCCTGCGCGCGCTGCGCAGCGAGATCGAGCGCGCGGTCCCCCACGGCATGAGCCGCTCGCGCGCGGGCCGCGACAGGGGCTCGTGGGGCGACGTGCCGGCCGACGTCGACGCCGACTGGGCCGGGCTCGCGCCGCGCTTCGAGCGCATCGCCGACAAGCACCCCAAGCTGCGCAAGGTGAATCACCGCGTGCACCTGGGCACGCTCGGCACGGGCAATCACTTCATCGAGGTTTGTCTCGACGGCGAGCAGGCGGTCTGGGTGATGCTGCACTCGGGCTCGCGCGGCGTGGGCAACGCGATCGGCCGCTACTTCATCGAGGCGGCGAAGGCCGAGCTCGGCGACAGGCTCGGGACGCTGCCCGACAAGGACCTGGCCTGGCTGGCCGAGGGCAGCGCCGGCTTCGCGGACTACGTCGAGGCGGTCGGCTGGGCGCAGGATTTCGCGCTCGCGAACCGGAAGCTCATGATGCGCCACGTGCTCGAGGCGCTCGCGCGGGTGCCGGGCCTGCCGCCGTTCCAGGCCACCGACCTGGCGGTGAACTGTCACCACAACTACGTCGCGCGCGAGACTCACTACGGGAAGGACGTGCTCGTGACCCGCAAGGGCGCGGTGCGCGCCGGCCGCGGTGAGCTCGGCATCATCCCCGGCAGCATGGGCGCGCGCTCGTTCATCGTGCGCGGGAAGGGCAACCCCGAGAGCTTCTGTAGCTGCAGTCACGGCGCCGGCCGCGCCATGTCGCGCGCCGAGGCCAAGCGCCGCTTCAGCGTGGCCGACCACGCCGCCGCCACCGCCGGCGTCGAGTGCCGCAAGGACGCCGAGGTGATCGACGAGACGCCCGGCGCCTACAAGTCAATCGACGCGGTCATGGCGGCCCAGCGCGACCTGGTCGAGGTCGTGCACGAGCTGCGCCAGATCGTGTGCGTGAAGGGCTGACCGCTAGCCGAGCTTCGGCAGCCACTCCTGCGCGAAGCGCTCGATCGCCTCGAGCGGCGGCATGCCCAGCGCGAAGGTCGGCACGATCAGGCGACTCACTCCCAGGTCTTGGTAGCGCTTCACCGCGTCCATGCCCTCGGCGGCCGGCACCCACATGCACGAGATCTCGATCGTCTTGCGGTCGCGGCCGACCTTGCGGCAGGCGGCGTCGAGCTCCTTCAGCATCGGCTCGAGCTGCGCCACGTTGGCCGTGGGCGCGTACCAGCCGTCGCCGTACTTCGCCGTGCGCTCGAAGGCCTTGCCCTTCGAGCCGCCGATCACGATCGGGACGCCGGGCTTCTGCACCGGCAACGGGTGACTCTTGAAGCCGCTCCAGCGCACGAAGTCACTCCGGTGCTCGACCACGTCGCCCGACCAGGCCTTGCGCATCGCCACCACGTAGTCGTCGAAGCGCTCGCCGCGCCGCTCGAACGGCACGCCCATGGCGTCGAATTCCTCGCGCAGCCAACCGATGCCGAGCCCGAGCATGAAGCGCCCGTTCGACACGAAGTCGAGGCTGGCGGCCTGCTTGGCGAGATAGAGCGGGTTGGTCTGTGGCAGGATGTTCACCCCGGTGCCAAGCCGCACACGCTTGGTGCGCGCCGCGATCGCGGTCAGCGCGATCAGCGGGTCGACGAAGTTGGTCTCGGGAGTCACTCCCATCTTGCCGTCGGCGCTGTACGGGTAGCGCGAGCGGTAGTCGATCGGCACGACCACGTGCTCGAAGGTCCAGAGCGACTCGATCCCGAGCTGCTCCGCCTTCTCGGCGATCGCCAGCATGGGCTCGACGCTCGGCACGCCGATGTTCACCGGAATCAGTCCGACCTTCATGATGCTGCCTCCGTGCGCGGCTCGATCTGGAAGAACCACGCGCCGCCCGACGACACGCGCGCGGCCTGCGGATACTTGGCGACCGCCACCTGCCCCAGCGCCTGGCGCGTGGGCTCGTCGGTCACGCGGTGCAAGGTCACCGGATAACGCTTGCCGGCGATGCGCACGATCGCCGCGCCATTCTCGTCGGCGTGTTTGTACCAGGTCTTCCCCGGCGGCGTGGTCAAGCTGCACGGGATGTAGGCAACGCCGTCGCGCACCAGCACCCAGGTGGTGCGGGACGTGTTCTCGTAGGCGAGCTGCATCTCGATCTCGGGCACGTCCTTTGCGAAGGCCCAATCCGAGGGCGGCTGGCTGACCAGCTCACCGCTCGCGAGCGACCCGCCGGGAATCGGCCCCAGCGGCCCGTCGTGCAAGCGCGCGCCCCCGAACAGAGCGGCGATCGCCGCCACCACGAGCAACACCACGATCCCCAGCCCTTTGAAGATACGACCGAGCATGTTGGCCCTCCGCGGCCATCTTACCGCGTCACCTTTTCGCGTGCAGAACGACTCTTTCTTTCCCGCTCGGCCCAAAGAGTTCGCGAATCCGAGTGACTCGCATGAGAGCGCATTCACTCGCGCAGGCGCCCTCAATCCGCAGCCTCATGTCACGTCGTAGCTCACGGGTCCAGCAACCCGCTTAGGAGGATTCATGCGCAGAATTGGAATCGGAAGCTTGTGTCTCGTCACGGCACTCGGGCTCCTGGCCGGCACCGCGACGGGAGCGATGCACGTGCAGAAAGTGCTGCTCACCGCCTTCAAGGGGATGTACGGCGTCGACGGTCCGTTCGTCGGATCGACCGTCATTCGCGGCGTCGAGGGCGACGAGGCGCCCTGGATCTTGAAGTCGGCGCACGGCTCGCTCACCAGCGACGGGCACCTCATCATCTCGGTGAAGGGTCTGATCTTCAAGGACGGCACCCCGAACGACGAGACCCAGTTCCGCGGTCTCGTGAGCTGCCTCAGCGAGGACGACCCGAACACCCCGGTGAACGTACCGACCGCCGGCTTCCCCACGAACCCCAGGGGGAACGCCGAAATCAACGCCAAGCTGACGCTGCCGAACCCGTGCGTCGCCCCGGTGATCTTCATTCTGGCCGGGTCCGAGGACAAATGGTTCGCAGTGAGTGGCTTCGAGAACGAGACCGGCGGGCCCAGCTAGTCGCGTCTCCGGCTCCGCCGAGCGCCGGCGAGTGAGCTTCGGTCGCGCGGTCCGCATCACCGCGCGGCTGGCTCCGTCGGCGCTCGGCTCCGAGTCTGCGCGCGCTCAGCTCGGCGCGGGCACGCTCATGATCTCGCGCACCTCGACGGTGCCCCAGGTCGCGTGCGGGCACTGCTTGGCGAGCGCGATCGCGGCCGCGCGATCTGGCAACAGCGCGACCATGTAGCCGCCGAGCACCTCCTTGGTCTCGGTGAACGGTCCGTCGAGCACGGTCGCGCGCGCACCGCGCCGCTCGACGCGTGCGGGCTTCGGATCGTCGAGCAGGCCGCCGCACTCCACGTACACGCCGTCGCGCTTCAGCGGCTCCAGCCAGCGATCCATCTCGGCCACCTTCGAGCCGTCGGGATCGTTGTTCAGCTCCGACTGCCAGAACAGCAGCATGAAACGCGTTCCGCGCGCGTTCGCGAGCTTCACCTCGCGCATGACGCCGTGCAGCTCGACGTACGCCGAGCGCGCGGCGGGGCAGCGCTTGGCGATCTCGAGCGCCTGCTCGCGGTCGCGCGCCTCGAGCAGGAAGAAGCCGCCGAGCAGCTCCTTGGTCTCGGTGAACGGCCCGTCGAGCACCGTCGCACGGCTGCCGGTCACGCGCACCCGCGCTCCCTGCGCGTCGGGGTGGAGCGGCGCGCCGCCACGGAGCTGGCCCGCCTGGGCCAGCTCGGCCGAGTACTTCTGCATCTCGGCCATCACGATCTCTTCGCGCGGCGGCACGCCGCGCGTCGATTGCACTAGAAGGATGTATTCCATCGTTCGGGACCTCCTGTCTGTCGACGATCGAGCCTGCCGGAGAGCCGACGTTTGCGCGGAAAGAAATGTATTCTGCGCCCGGACACGCCTGGGGGGGTCATGCCCGAGAGCCTGATCGAGCTATTGGCGGCGCGCCGCGGCGACAGCTTCGCCCTGCACGAGCGCTACCTGAATACCCAGCACGCGCGCGTACTTCGGACGATCGGCTTCGACCGGCGCTACGTCCGCGCCCAGGGCCCCTACCTGTGGGACGACGCCGGCGACCAGTACCTGGACCTGCTCTCCGGCTACGGCGTGTTCGCGGTCGGCCGGAACCATCCCCAGGTCGTGGCCGCGCTGCGCGAGGTGCTGGAGGCGGAGCTCCCCAGCCTGGTGCAGATGGACGTGTCGCTGCTCGCGGGCATCCTGGCCGAGCGCCTGGTGCCCACCTTTCCGGGCGGCCTCGACAAGGTGTTCTTCTGTAACTCGGGCGCCGAGGCGGTCGAGGCGGCGATCAAGTTCTCGCGCTACGCCACGCGCCGCGAAGGCATCGTCTACTGCGACCACGCCTTCCACGGACTCACCATGGGCGCCGTGTCACTGAACGGCGACGACATCTTCCAGCAGGGCTTCGGGCCGATGCTGCCCGGCTGTCGGCGGATTCCGTTCAACGACCTGCCCGCGCTCGAGCGCGCACTCGCGAAGCGCGACGTCGCGGCGTTCATCGTCGAGCCGATCCAGGGTCACGGCGTGCACGTCGCGAACCCCGAGTATCTGCGCGAGGCGGGCCGGCTGTGTCGCCAGCACGGCACGCTGTTCGTGGCCGACGAAGTCCAGACCGGCCTCGGACGCACCGGCCGGATGTGGGCGGTGGAGCACTGGAACGCCGAGCCCGACCTGATCCTCATGGCCAAGGCGCTGTCGGGCGGCTTCGTGCCGGTGGGCGCCGTCGGCATGCGCCGCAACGTGTTCGACGCGCTGTTCAGCTCGATGGTGCGCGCGCCGGTGCACGGCTCGACCTTCTCGAAGAACAACCTGGCCATGGCCGCCGGCATCGCCACGCTGCGCGTGCTGCGCGAGGAGAACCTGGTCGAGCACGCCGCGAAGCTCGGCGAGTCACTCATTCAGGACCTGCGCGGGCTCGTCGACAAGCACGAGTTCCTGCACGACGTGCGCGGCAAGGGCATGATGATCGCCATGGAGTTCGGCGAGCCGAAGAGCCTCTCGCTGCGCGCGGCCTGGAAGCTGCTCGAAGCCGCGCAGCCGGGCCTGTTCAGTCAGATGATCACGATCCCGCTGTTCAAGCGGCACCGCATCCTGTCCCAGGTGGCGGGTCACGGCTGCAACGTGGTGAAGTTCCTGCCGCCGCTCGTGATCGGTGAAGAGGACCGGCGCTGGATCGTCGACGCTTGCGACGAGGTGATCGCCGACACGCACAAGGTGCCGGGCTCGATCTGGGACTTGGGGAAGACGCTGGCGGGTCACGCGCTGAAGGCGCGCCGGGCCTCGTAGCTCGAGTCAGTTCTTCTTCACCACGACCTCGCGCAGGTAGCTCTTGAGCTTGCGCGGGCCGTCGTCGGCGCGCGTCCAGACGTTGAGCTCGACCCAGCTGCCGAGCTTGACCCAGTGCGCCACCGCGTGCGCCGTGGTCTTGCCGTTGCGCGTCTCCTGCCATTGCAGCATCTCGGCCTCGCCGATCTTGGAGCCCTTGGCGTCGACCGGAGGCGGACGCTCACCGGTGTTGCGAAAGTACGCGTCGAGGCCGAGATACTCCTCGCCCGGGCGGAAGCAGCCATGGACCGAGAGATCGGCGGACTCCAGGTGGAAGCAGCGGCCCTCGTCGGTCTTATCCATGAGCTCGAGGTCCTCGCGCGGCAGGATCACCACCAGGTCACTCGTGCTCGAGGTGACCGCATAGAAGCCCTGCATGGGCGATACGTCGATGCGCGGCCCGAAGCAGCCCGTCAGAGCGAAGGCGGTCGCCAGAAGAAGCGCGCTTCTCATGGACGCTCGGGACGCGCCTCTCGCTGCAGCACGCGCGCGCTGGGGCGGACCTTGCGCTCGCGATCGCAGAGCCCGAACGCCACGTCGTAGCCGTGCAGCCACTCGTAGTTGTCGACGGCGGTCCAGTGGAAGAATCCGCGCACGTCGATGCCGCGCGCGAGCGCGGCGTGAGTCAGCTCGAGACCGCGCTCGAGATAGCGCGCGCGCTCGGCGTCGTCGCTGGTGCCGATCCCGTACTCGGCCACGAGCAGCGGCGTTCCCGGCAGCTGCGTGTGCAGCTCGTCGAGCACGAGGCCGAGCCCCTCGGGCCAGATGCCGTAGCCGAGCGGCGAGCGCGGAGCGCCCGGCGGGTGCACGGCCATCTGGCCCTCGCGCACGCCGAGCGCGGCGTAGTAGGAGAAGCCGATCCAGCCGAAAGAGCGCGCGAGGTCCGGTCGCTCGACCGGCGCGCGCCCCGGCACGCGCAGCACGCCGTCGCGGAACAAGCCGAGCCCGGGCTCCCAGAGTGACTCGCGCAGGCGCGCGACTCTCTCCCGGGTGGCGGCGGCGTCGTCCTGCGCGACCGGCGGCGAGAGCGCGAAGATCGAAGCCACGGGCGCGCCGGTCTGGCGCAGCCGCAGCGCTGCCTCGGCCGTGGCCAGCTGGATGCTCTCGCAGGCCAGCGCCCACTCTTCGCGGTCGTCGTGACCCGGCGGAAAGCCCGCGCCGCGGTAGGCCACGGTGGGATAGATGTTCATCTCGTTCACCGGCTGCCAGCCGCCCACCCACTCGCCGAAGGTCTTGGCCATGAACTCGACGTGCCGGCGCCAGTGCTCGGTGCGGTTCCGCTCGACCAGGAATCCGCCGCTCGCCGCGAACCAGCGCGGCAGCGTGAAGTGGTGCAGACACACCCAGGGCACGATCCCGGCGTCGCGCGCCGCGCGCAGCACGTCGCGGTAGTGACTCACGGCGTTCGCGTCGCGTCTCCCCGCTTCGGGCTCGATGCGCGCCCACTCGATCGACAGCCGGTGGTGGCGCAGTCCGAGCCCGGACAGCAGCGCGAAGTCCTCGGCGTATCTCGTGGCGAAGCCGTTGCCCGCCCCCGAGATCGGCGCGCGTCCGGCGCGCTCCCAGTCCCACCAGTCCGAGGCGGGGGCGGCGCCCTCGCACTGAGTCGACGAGGCGCCCGTTCCCCAGAGAAAGCCCTCGGGCCAGCGCATCTCAGAACATCGCGATCGGATTCAGCGGCGAGGCGGTGCCGCGGAACAGCACCAGCGGCGCCAGCGTGAGCAGGAACTCCCAGCGCTTCTCCTCGGCACACGCCTGCGCCAGCGGCTCGAGCTCCAGGTTGTCGAGCAGGTGGAGACCCATGGTCACGATCGCGATGGTGTGGATCGGCAGGTTCCAGCCCTCGATCCGCGAAGGCACGACGTCCGACACGCCGTCGCAGCCCAGCGAGGCCACGCCGCGCTCGTGCAGCCAGGGCAGGCACGAGGCATCGAGGCCCGCCGACTGCTGGCGCGGATCCCACGGCTCACGCAGCTTGCGCAGCGCCCAGCGGCCGGTGCGGACGAGCAGGATGTCGCCCGACTCGACGCGCACGCCGCCCTGCTTCTCGGCGGCCTCGAGCTGGTCGGGGTAGATCGGCGTGCCGGGCTCGAGATACGGAAGCCCGAGCGCGGCCGGCACGTCGAGCAGCACGCCGCGCGAGACCACGCCGTCCCTGAGCTCGTGGATGCCGAGCTCGAGCGCGCCGTGGGCAGTCACCTTCTCGATCGGGTAGCCGTTGTAGAGCTTGCCCTGGTGGAAGATGTGACAGAGCGCGTCGATGTGACTGGTGGCGAAGCCGTGCGGCGCGATCGCGAAGTAGTCGCCGCCGTAGCCTTCGGTACAGGTGCCGATCATGTGGTGCTGCACGGGATTCGGGTTCTCGATGCTCGGCAGCGTGGGCAGCGAGCGCGAGCACGACACGGTGCGGCCCGTGCGCACGCTCTTCGCCGCGGCCACGCGCTTCTCGCGCGTGATCAGGTTCAGCGCGCCGAGCTGATCGCGCTCGCCGAAGCGGCCCCAGTTGGAGAGCGTCTTGTGGAAGGCCGCGACCTGGTCGGGCGCGAGGGCCGGACGGGACTCACTCATGACTTCTTCCCCGCGCTCGAGAGCGCCTCGGTGACTCGCAGATAGCTGTCGACCATGCGGCCGAGCAGCTTCTCCAAGAGCTCGTCGCGCAGCCCGCCGTCCTCGGCGAAGGCCTGGTGCGCGCTGGCGAGCGAGAACATGTCGGGCTGGACGTGCACGCCCAGCACCTCGAGCGGCACGCGCAGGCTCCACAGACCGCGATTCCCGCCCACCAGACCCATCGAGGCCGAGAGCAGCAGGGCGGTCTTGCCGCGCAGCGGCATGGGCTTCACGCGCGACAGCCAATCGATCGCGTTCTTCACGATCGCGGGCACGCCGAAGTTGTACTCGGGCGAGGCGATTACCAGCCCCGCGGCGCCGTGGACGAGCCGCGCCAGGTCTTGCGCGGCCTGCGGCACGCCGCTCCCCGCCTCGAGGTCACCGTCGTAGAACGGCAGCGCCAGCGCGCGCAGGTCGACTGACTCGACCTCGGCGCCCGCCTTCTCGAGCAGCACCGTGGCGCGCGCCAGGAGCTGCTTGTTGAACGATCCCTTGCGCAGCGAGCCCGAGATCGCCAGCAGCTTCACGGCGTGACCAGCACCCGTTCCGTGCTCTTGAACTTCCCGGACTGGTTGCACAGCGGCGAGTTCGGGTCGTTCGGGTCCTGCGGCGTCTGCAGGATGAAGGTGCCCGAGACCTTGGTCGGTACCGCGTTCTTGTCGAGGCTCACCGCGCCGTCGACCGCGATGAAGGTCGTGGCGGTGATCTGGGCACCGGTGAAGACCTTCTTCTTCGTGCTCGACAGATACGCCTGCCCGATCAGCGGGGTGGTGAGCTCCGGAGAGAACAGGTCCGTGGTCGAGAGGTCCCACTCCTGGTCGTCGACGATGCGCAGAAACTGCGGAGCGCTGTTCTTGGAGCCGAACTTGAAGTTGTCGAAGTCGGCGCAGTGCTCGATCCCGGAGAGCTGCACGCGGAAGAAATCCACGGTCTGGGCGGAAGCCGACCGGGCCGCGCCCGAAACCAATCCCATCACCAGAGCCAATGCCACGAACAGAGCCCGCTTTCGCACTGCCCCTCCGAGAATAAGGCGAATTAGACCACACACTTGACCCGGGTGCGCGGCGCGTCCGAGACTCGCCTCGAATGTCCTGGTGGAACAAGCGAGCCGACCGCGAGTCGCGCGAGCCCGAGCCAAGCGCCGACCGGCCGTGGCTCGCGCTGGTGGTGGTCGAGGGCGCCGATCGCGGCGCGCGGCTCAGCATCTCCGAGCCCGAGGTCGAGATCGGTCGCGGAGAGGAAACCAGCGCGCGCGAGGGCCGCGTACGCCTGCGCGATCGCTCGGTTTCCGCGAGACAGGCGCGGCTGCGGCTCGAGCGCGGCAGCTGGTCGATCGAGCATCTCGCGACTGCCTCGAACCCGACGCTCTTGAACGGCGAAGCCGTGCTGCGGCGGCCGATCGGCCCGGGCGACAAGATCCGCATGGGCCGCGTCTTGCTCGAGGTGCGACCGCTGATCGCCGTAGTGGCGCCGGCGCCGCGCGAGGAGCACACCGAGATCGTGCGCATCGATCCGGGCTCGGTCGAGACCACCGTGCTGCGCGCGCCCTCCGGGGTGTGGGGACACATCGTCGTGCTGCAAGGGCCCGGGCGGCTGAACGGCGCGCGCTTCCCGCTGCAGGGCGAGCTGGTGCGCGTGGGCCGGCAGGCCGACTGCGACGTGGTGCTGCTCGACCCCGGCATCTCGCGGCTCCACGCCGAGCTCACGCGCGAGGGCGAGCGGATCGTGCTGCGCAACAAGAGCCAGACCAATCCGACCCGGCGCAACGGCGAGGTCGTGGAAGAGCAGTGCACGCTCGCGCACGACGACGAAGTGACTCTCGCCGACGCGGTGCGGCTGCGCGTGGAGCTGCACAGCGGCCCGACGGACGAGCCGACCGTGCCGATGGGCGGCCTGCGCCGCGTGATGGAGGCGCGCGTCGACCTCGAGGCGCGGCTCGAGCGCGACTTCGTGCGCGACGGCAGCTTCGTCGACATCGACATCGCGGACTCGTACGGCCTGAAGGCGAGTGAGTCGCGGCCCGAGCGCGTGTTCGTGTCGTTCGAGCGCTTCCGCGGCTACGTGGCGCAGAAGGTCGAGGAGCACACCGGCCGGATCCTGAACTCGAACGGCGACGAGGTGATGGCCTTCTTCGTGTCGGCGGACGCCGCGGTCGGCTGCGCGCGCGCGCTGCTGGCGGCGCTGCCCACCTGGAACGAGCGCGAGAACCTGCTCGAGCGCGACTTCCGGATCCGGATCGGCATCCACACCGGGCGCTCCGCGGTCGACCTGCAGAGCGGCGTGGCGTACAGCCCCGTGCTCGACGTGGCGGGTCACCTGCAGAAGAACGCCCCGATCGGCGGGGTCTTGATCTCCGAGGCGACTCACAAGGCGCTCGCCGGGAGCCGCAGCGGCTTCGAGCAGAGCGGAGAGCTGCCGCGCGAGAGCGTGAAGACCTGGGTGCTGCGGCCCGAGAGCGTCTCGTGAGCGATCTGGCGCTCTTGATCGGCAGCAAGAACTACTCGAGCTGGTCGCTGCGGCCGTGGCTCATGCTGCGGCAGAGCGGGCTTCCGTTCAGCGAGGAATGCGTGGCGCTGCGCAGCCCCGAGTTCGCCGAGCGCGTCCGAGCCTGGTCGCCGGCCGGCAAGGTGCCCGTGCTCCGCCACGGCAAGCGCGTGATCTGGGACTCGCTCGCGATCGGCGAGTATCTGGCCGAGACCTTCCCCGAGCGCGGTCTCTGGCCCCGCGATCCGGGCCTGCGCGCCGAGGCGCGCGCGGTCGCGGCCGAGATGCACTCCGGCTTCCTGGCGCTGCGCAGCCAGATGCCGATGAACATCCGCGTGCGGCGAACGGCCAGGCCGACGCCCGAGCTCGACGCCGACCTTTCACGCGTGAAGGCGATCTTCGCGGCGGCGCGCGGGCCGTTCCTGTTCGGCGAGTTCTCGATCGCCGATGCCATGTACGGCCCGGTCGCCTTCCGCTTCCAGACCTACGGCGTGCGCGACGACTACGCGGAGTCACTCCTGAAGCTTCCGGCGCTGCGCGAGTGGGCGGAAGCCGCGCAGCACGAGCGCGATCGGGTTCCCGAGTACGACGCCTGGGACTAGCGCGCCGCCTTCAAGATCCAGTCGCGGAAAGCGCGGATCGCCGGCTCCTGGGCGCGCGCTTCGGCGCACACCACGTAGTAGGCGAACTCGGCGGGCACGCTGCCGCGGAACGGCCGCACCAGCGCGCGGCTGCGCAGGTAGGGCTCGGCCAGGAGCTTGCGCGCGAGCGCCACGCCCTGCCCCGCCGCCGCCGCGGCCACGAGCTGACTCGAGTCCGAGAACACCATGCCGCGCTCGGGATCGACGCCCGTGACTCCCGCGCTGGCGAGCCAGGCGCGCCAGGCATCGTGATTCTCGTCGTGGAGCAGCGTGTGGCGGCGCAGGTCCTCGGGCCGGCGCAGCGGGCGCTTGCCGCGCGCCAGCCTGGGGCTCGCCACCGGCAGATACTCCTCGGCCAGGAGCAGGTCGGCGCGCACGCCCGGCCAGCCGCCCGGCCCGAAGCGCAGCCCCACGTCGACCGGGTCGCGCGCGAAATCGACGAGCTGCGACGAGGACAGCACCACCAGGTCGATCGCAGGATGGCGCGCGCGGAACTGACCCAGCCGCGGCACCAGCCAGTTCGCGCCGAACGACGGCACCACGCTGAGCACCAGCCGGGGCGTGCGCGCGCGCGCGTGCAGCGCGGCGCTGGCCTCGTCGAGCCGGTCGAAGGCCTCGGACAGCGCGGGCAGGTAGCGCGCGCCCGCCGGCGTGAGCGCGAGCGCGCGGTGCAGGCGCTGGAACAGCGCCACGCCCAGCTGTGACTCGAGCGCGCGCACCTGGTGGCTCACCGCGGCCGGAGTCACGTGCAGCTCCTCGGCGGCGCGCTTGAACGAGAGCTGGCGCGCGGCCGCCTCGAAGGCGCGCAGCGCGTTCAGGGGCGGCAGCTTTCGCGGGCGCTTCACACGAGGAATTCTATCGCGAAGCGCGAGAAGTCCTCGTTTGTGGCGCCGCGCGCCGCCGGTTATCCAGTCGACATGCTGACCCTCTACGACAGCCTGGTCTCCGGCAACGGCTACAAGGTGAGACTCCTGCTCACCCAGCTTGGAATTCCCTTCCGGCTGGTGCTGCTCGACCTCCGAAAGCGCGAGACCCGCACGCCCGAGTTCCTGGCCAAGAACCCGAACGGCCGGATCCCCTGCCTGCGGCTCGAGGACGGCAGCCACCTGTGGGAGTCGAACGCGATCCAGTGGTATCTCGCCGACGGCACGTCGTTCCTGCCCGCGGACAAGCTCGAGCGCGCGCAGGTGCTGCAGTGGATGTTCTTCGAGCAGTACAGCCACGAGCCGTACATCGCGGTGGTGCGCTCGTGGCACCACTTCGGGCTGCTCGACCAGTTCCAGAGCCAGCTGGCGGACAAGATCGAGCGCGGCTACGCGGCGCTGGGCGTGATGGAGTCACACCTGGCCGGACGCAGCTTTTTCGTGGGCGAGCGCTATTCGATCGCCGACATCGCACTGTACGCGTACACGCACGTGGCCGACGAGGGCAAGTTCGACCTGGGACCCTATCCCGCGGTGCGCCGCTGGCTCGAGCGCGTGCGCGCGCAGCCGCGCTACGTCCCGATCACCTGGGCCGGCTGAGTCAGGCGCCGAGCTGCTGCTGGATCTGCTCGAGCGTGAGCCCGCGTGTCTCGGGCGCGTAGCGCAGCACCAGCAGCGCGCCCAGGATCGGCCCGATCGCCACGACCGCGATCGCGCCGGGAATGCCGAGCTGCGGGATCAGCGCCCCGATCACCCACGGCCCGAACACCTCGGTGAGCCGGCCCGCCAGGTTGGTGGTCCAGCCGTAACCGGTGGCGCGGATCTCGGTGGGGAAGAGCTCGTGCGCGTAGGCGTGAGTCGCGGAGTAGCCGCCCGCGAACGAGAACACCGTGAGCACCATCCACAGGTACTGCTCGGGAATCGAGGCGCCGTGGAACAGCTGGTAGATCGAGATCGCGCCCAGCGTGTACGCCGCCGCGCAGGTGTATTTGCGGCCGATGCGGTCGATCAGCCAGCCGCCCAGGAAGTTACCGGCCACGCCGCCCGCGTAGCCGACGAAGACGATGCTGCCGACCTGCGCGGGCGTGAGATGCAGCGCGCCCCGCGCGTAGATCACGTAGAACACCGTCGACGGGCCGGTCACGAGATATACGCAGTTCCAGAGCAGCGCGACGGTCGCGGTGCGGCGGCGGTAGCGCGCGCGCCACGGCACGGTCGCGTCGCGCCACAGCTCGCCCCAGCTGGCCTTGGGCTTGTCTGCGTTCAGCGCGCGCGC
The DNA here is from genome assembly GCA_035498875.1 of Myxococcota bacterium. Taxonomy (GTDB): domain Bacteria; phylum Myxococcota_A; class UBA9160; order SZUA-336; family SZUA-336; genus VGRW01. The sequence continues at coordinate 12,058 of DATJZP010000016.1, read as the reverse complement.
CGCCTCGAAGCGCCGCGTCTCGCGCATGCCGAGCCGCAACAGCAGGATCGCGGCGAGCGGCAAGAGGCCGAGCGCGTAGAGCGAGCGCCAGTTCGCGCCGTCCGACGACAGCCCCAATGCGCTCTGCACGCCGCCGACCATCCACTGACCCAGGTCGTGCAGCGCGTTGCCCGGCGCGCCCGCGGGCAGCAGCACCGCGGGCTGCAGGATCGAGATCAGCATGACTCCCGCCGTGGCCAGGCTGGTCAGGATCGCGATCGCGCGCCCGCGCAGCCGCGCGGGAAACTCCTCGCCCACCATGATCACGGCGATCGAGAGCTCGGCGGTGAGGAAGAGCCGCGCCACGAACTGACACAGCACGAACTGCGTCCGCGAAGTCACGAACGAGGTCGCGAAGTTCGCGAGCGTGAAGCCCACGATCGTGCCCATCACGATCCAGCGCCGTCCGATGCGGTCGGCGAAGAACACGAACACGAACGAGGCCAGCACGCCCAGGCGGGTCAGGGTGACCAGGCCGCCCCACTGCGCATCGCTGATGCCGAAGCTCGCCTTCACGTCCGGCGAAGCGAACGAGATCATGGCCGAGTCGAAGCCGTCGAACAGCGTGGCGGTCGACAGCAACAGGAACAGGAACGCGAGATACGGGGTGACACGGTCGATCTCGAGGTTCGAAACCGGCGCGACCGCTTCGGCGATCGGCTCTGGCCGGGCAGCGGCTTCTTGCACGCGACCAGCCTACCACGGCCCGTGGAATTGGTTGACTCGCCCGCGCGCGTTCGGACAGCATGCACGCCGCATGTCCACACCCGCGCCGCGCAGCGAGCCCGCACCCGCGCAGTTCAGCGATCGCTACCGCAGGTACGTCCTGGGTCTCTTGCTCGTGGTGTACGTGTTCAACTTCATCGACCGCCAGATCCTCAGCATCCTGGCGGAGGACATCAAGAAGGACATCCCGTTTACGGATGCGACTTACGGCCTCTTGACCGGGCCGGTGTTCGCGATCCTCTACACCTTCGTGGGCATCCCGATCGGCTACTGGGCCGACAGCGGCGTGCGCCGCTCGATCCTGGCGCTGGCGCTCTTCCTGTGGAGCCTGATGACCACGCTGACCGGCTTCGTGGGCAGCATCGGCCAGCTGGTCCTGACGCGAACCGGTGTCGGAATCGGCGAAGCCGGCGGCAGTCCGCCCTCTCACTCGATCCTGTCCGACATCTTTCCGCCCGAGCGGCGCGCAACGGCGCTCGCGACTTACTCGCTGGGCATCTCGGTGGGCGGCGGCCTGGGTCTGCTCTTGGGCGGCTGGTTCGCACACTTCTTCAGCTGGCGCACGGCATTCATCATCGTGGGCATCCCCGGCATCTTCCTGGCGCTGCTGGTGCGCTTCACGGTGACCGAGCCGGAGCGCGGCGCGAGTGACCCCGCCGGGGCGCTCGACGGCGAGCCGGAGACTCTGGGCACCGTGCTGCGCTTCCTGATGCGCCTGCCCTCGTTCGTGAACATGGCCCTGGGCGCGTCGCTGCACGCGCTCTACGGCTATGCCGCCGCGTATTTCGTGCCGATCTTCCTGATCCGCGTCCATCACATGGAGCGCGCCGAGGTCGGCACCTGGCTGGGACTCATCACGATCACGATCGGCGTGCTGGGCACCTATCTCGGCGGCGCGATCTCGGACCGGATCTCGCAGCGCGACGTGCGCTGGTACCTGCGCGTGCCCGCCGTCGCCTCGGCGATCGGCGTGCCGTTCGCGTTCCTGTTCTATCTTTGGCCCGATCCGCGCACGGCGATCCTGCTGTCGGTGCCCGGGTCGCTCGTCGGCGGCGTGTATCTCGGTCCGACCTTCGCGATGACCCAGACGCTGGTCAAGCCGAAGATGCGCGCGCTGGCCTCGGCGATCCTGCTCTTCATCATCAACATCATCGGGCTCGGCGGCGGGCCGGCCCTGGTCGGCTACCTGTCGGTCCGGCTGCAGCCGACCTACGGCGACCAGTCACTCCGCTACGCGCTGTTGTGGGTGGTGGTGTTGGGGGCTTCCTGGGCGACGCTGCAGTACCTGCTGGCGGCGCGCTCGCTCAAGCGCGATCTCGAAGCCAAGCACGCGTAGCGAGACGAAGAGCGGCGAGGGATACTCGGGGTGGAAGGAGACCCCCCCTTGAGCTCACTCCTCGCGGCCGGCACGGCTGCCCCCGACTTCACGCTTCCGACCGGACCCAAGGACCGCCTGACGCTGCACACGCTGCGCGGCAAGCCGGTGGTCCTGGCCTTCTACCCCGCCGATTTCAGCCCGGTGTGCGGCGACCAGATGGCGCTGTACAACGAGCTCCTGCCCGAGTTCCAGCGTCTCTCCGCGTCGGTGCTGGGGATCTCCGTCGACGGCGTGTGGTGTCACGCCGCCTTCGCCCGCGAGCGAAAGATCGGCTTCCCGTTGCTCGCGGACTTCGAGCCCAAGGGCGAGATCGCGCGCGCCTACGGCGCCTATCGCGCGACCGAGGGCGTGGCCGAGCGCGCGCTGTTCGTGATCGACGCGCAGGGCGTGATCTCCTGGAGCTACCTCTCGCCGGTGGCGGTGAACCCCGGCGCGGACGGCGTCCTGCGGGCGCTCGAGTCACTCGCGGCCAAGGCGGACAAGTGATGGCGCGGCACCCGTCGAACCCCGACGCCGCCGAGCTCGCCGTCCCGATCCGCGACAGCGACCACGTGATCGGTCCCGCCAGCGCGCCAGTGACCGTGGTCGAGTACGGCGATTTCCAGTGCCCGTACTGCGGCTCGGCGCACCCGATCGTGAAGAAGCTCCTGCACGAGCTCGGGCGCGAGATCCGCTTCGTGTTCCGGAACTTCCCGCTCTCGACCGTCCATCCGCACGCCGAGCACGCGGCCGAGGCCGCCGAGGCGGCCAGTGCGCAGGGCCTGTTCTGGGAGATGCACGATCTCTTGTACGAGAACCAGGGCGCGCTCGAGGACGACGACCTGGTCGCCTACGCGGCCCGCGCCGGCGCCCAGAAGACCCGCTTCACGCGCGAGCTCTCGAGTCACATCTACGCCCCGCGCGTGCGCGAGGACTTCATGGGCGGCGTGCGCTCCGGCGTGAACGGGACACCCACCTTCTTCATCAACGGCGTGCGCCACGACGATTCGTTCGACTTCGCGACCCTGAAGAAGGCGATCGCGCGCGCAGCGGAGTGAGTCCAGACTCTACAAATTTCCGCGCGCACTCGGCCCGCTTCTTGCTCCTCTAATCTCGCGCGTCGCCAACGACGCGAGGAGAGCCCGATGGAGTCGACCAAGCTTCTGGCGCTCGTGCTCATCATCGCCGGTGTGCTCGCGCTGGCCTACGGCGGGTTCACCTACACCAAGGAGACTCACGAGGCCAAGGTGGGCCCGGTCGAGATGAAGGTGAACGAGAAGGAGCACGTGAACATTCCGATCTGGGCCGGCGTGGCGGCCGTCGGCGTGGGCGCGGCGATCCTGCTCGTGCCGGTGAAGAATTCCTGAATCAGTGCACGGGTTCGCGCTTCAGCAGCGCTCCGCGCTTGCCGGCCACTTCAGCTCGCACGAGTAAGTGCTGCGCGATGCGTGAATCCCGCGGATGTCGCTGGAGACCGTGACGTAGGAATCGACCTCGGCGCCGTGGTCTCCGCACGGCCACTCGGACACCTCTACGGGCTCGTCGATCACGACGCGTTGCTCCTCGCGGGTCACGTGCACCGATCCTGCTTCCTCGGCCCGCGCATCGTGCACCAGCAGCGTCAGCAGCAGGATCGGCGGGAGCCTACGCATCCTGGCGCTCGAACAGGAGCTGCATGCGCGCGTGGTCCTCGCTCGGCCGAACGGACTCGCGAAACCAGGCGCAAGCGAGCAACGGCCGCAGACCGACGGAGCGCGCGAGCTCGGTGAATTCCTCCGGCGTGTAGAGCTGGAACTCGACTTCGTCGCTGCCGCCGCCCTCGTATTCCAGCACCACGCGGTGTCTCGGCCCGTCCCAGGAACGCCGGCTGTGCACCACTCTGCCGCCGCGTTCGAGGTGCTCTTGCAGCGGCAACTTCGCGATGTGATCGCGGTTGTAGACGTCGATCAGGAGCCGCCCGTTCGGCGTGAGTCGCGCGGCCATCTGTCGCAGCGCGTCGCGGTTCCCGGCGTCGTCGAAGTAGCCGAAGCTGTGCCAGAGGCTCAAGACGCCGTCGAATGACTCGCGGAGCGCGTCGAGCGCCCGCATGTCGAGCGTCCGGAAGCGCGCCCCCGGCGGCGCCGCGGCCGCCGCGCGACTCACCGCCTCGGCGTTGGCGTCTACGCCCAGCACTCGATGGCCGCGCGCCGCCAGCGCGCGCGCATGTCTCCCCGGCCCGCAGCATACGTCGAGCAGGCGCGGAAAGCGTCCCGCAGGCAGCCAGCGCTCGATCCCCCGGAGCTCCGCCTCGGTCGTCGCGGCCGGAATCGAGTCCAGGAAGATTGCGTACCACTCGCTCGAGAACTCATTCCGCCGCACGCCCACTTGGAACCCGCCCTCTGCCATGCTACCCCTCCTCACCCTGCCGGAGGGGCCCCCGATGGGATCGCTGCGCCCTTACCTTGAGTTCGCCCGGCTCGCGTTCCAACGCCGCGCCACTTACCGGCTGGCCAATTGGACCGGCGTGGCCGTGAACTTCTTCTTCCTCTTGATCCACGCACAGGTGCTGCTGGGCTTCTTCCGCGCGCGCAGCGACGCCGCGGGCTGGCAGCCGAACGAGGCGGTGCTGTATTTCGCGGCCTCGGAGTCACTCTTGATGGTGATCGGGATCTTCCCCGACTACCGCTACAACCTGGCCGAGCGCGTGCGCACGGGTGAGATCGTCACCGACCTGCTGCGCCCCGTGACGCTCTACGGTCGCGACCTGGCCGAGCGTCTCGGGAGCGCGCTCTACTATCTGCTGACTCGCGCGCCGGCGGTGTTCGGCGCCGGCTGGCTCGTGTACGGGCTCTTGCCGCCGCTGCGCTGGGAGCTCCTGCTCTTCCCGCTGTCACTCGCGTTGGCGATCGCGGTCTGCGGGGCTCTCTTCTTCCTGGCCTGCTCCTCCGCGTTCTGGCGTGAGTCGGCGAGCGGCGAGCTCTCGGCGGTGGTGTTCGTCAACACCTTCCTGGGCGGCGTGTTCGTGCCGCTCGACTTCTATCCCGAGGCGCTGCGCTGGGTGGCCGACGTGCTGCCGTTCCGCGCCACGCTCTACACGCCGGTTGCGATCGTGACCGGCAAGCTCACGGGCGGGGCGCTCGCGTTCGGCCTGCTGCACCAGGGGGTGTGGGCGGTGGCGCTCGCGGGGGTCTGCAGCGCGCTCGAGGCGCGCGGGCTGCGCCGGATCGCGGCGCACGGGGGCTAGCGTGATCGACGCGCTGCGACTCTGGCTGCGCATGGCGTCGGCGGGCTTGCGCTCGCAGATGCAGTACCGCGGCTCGTTCGCGGTGCGCAGCGTGATCGACTTCGGCGTGGTGATCTCGGACCTGGCGCCGGTGTGGGTGCTGGCGCGCTTCTTCGGTCACCTCGACGGCTGGTCGTTCGCGGAGCTGGCGCTCCTGTACGGCATGGTCGCCAGCTCGTGGGGTATCGTCGAGGTGGTGCTGCGCGGCTTCGAGAACTTCTCGATCTATCTCGTGCGCGGCGACCTCGACCGGCTGTTGTTGCGGCCGCGCAGCCTGGTGCTGCAGGTGGCGGCGCTCGAGTTCGAGGCGCGCAAGCTCGCGCGCATCGCACAGGCGGTCGTGGTGCTGGGGCTGGCCCTGTGGACGCTGCGGCTCGGACCCCAGTCATTCGCCTGGGTGGCGCTGGGCGTCGCGGGCGGCACGCTCTGCTTCGGCGGAATCGTGATGCTGGGCGCGGGCATGGCGTTCGTGACTCTGGGCGAGAGCTCCGAACTTCAGAACATCCTGACCTACGGCGGGAGCGCAGCGCTGTCCTACCCGGTATCGATCTACGGCACCTGGTTCCGGCGCGCGATCACCTATGGCGTGCCGCTCGCATTCGTGAACTATTTCCCGGCGCTCGCGGCGCTGGGCCGGACCGAGGCGGCGGGCTGGCCGAGCTACCTGCCCTGGCTGTCGCCGCTCGCGTGTCTCGCCTGCCTGTGCGTGGGTCTTCTGGCCTTCGGGCTGGGGCTGCGCCGCTACGAGTCGACGGGGAGCTAGCGGTGATCGAGGTCGAGAAGCTCGAGAAGACCTTCCGCGTGGCCCGCCACCACCGCGGCTTCCTGGGCGCCTTCCGCAACCTGGTCGAGACCGAGTCCGAGCGGGTGCGCGCCGTCGACGGAGTCACGTTCCGGATCGACGAGGGCGAGTTCGTGGGCTTCATCGGCCCGAACGGCGCGGGCAAGTCGACCACCATCAAGATGCTGACCGGCGTGCTCCAGCCGTCGGGCGGCCGCGCGCGCGTGGGCGGGCTCGACCCGCGCCGCGACCGGATCGCGCACACGCACCGGCTGGGGGCGGTGTTCGGGCAACGGACCCAGCTTTGGTGGGACCTGCCCGTGATCGAGTCCTACACGCTTCTGCGTCACGTGTACCGCACGCCCGGGCCGGCCTGGCGCGACCAGCTCGCGCGGCTCTCGGAGCTGCTCGAGATCGGCGCGCTGCTCGACGTGCCGGTGCGCAAGCTCTCGCTCGGCCAGCGCATGCGCTGCGAGCTGGGCGCCGCGCTCCTGCACTCGCCGCCGCTCCTGTTCCTCGACGAGCCCACGATCGGGCTCGACGTGGTGGCCAAGGAGGCGATCCGCGAGTTTCTCGCCACCGAGAACCGCGAGCGCCGCACCACGATCCTGCTCACGACCCACGACCTGTCCGACATCGAGCGCCTGTGTCCGCGCATGATCCTGATCGACCACGGGCACGTGGTCTACGACGGCGCGGTCGAGGCGGTGCGCCGGCAGGTCACGGCCGAGCGCCGGCTCAGCGTCGACTTCGAGAGCGAGCCGCCGGCCGAGCTGCCCGAGGGCGCCGTACTCGAGTCACGCGGGCGCGCGCGGCTCGTGCTGCGCTTCGACCGCGAGCGGATTCCGGCCGCGAAGCTGATCGCGTGGCTCTCGGAGCGCGCGCCGATCGCCGACCTGACGCTCGAGGAGACACCGATCGAGCGGATCGTGGCCGAGCTCTACCGGCGCTCGGCCGACTCCTGAGGCGGCCGTGACGCTGGCGACCTGGCGCGTGCTCGGGATCGAGCTCGGGATCGACGAGCCCGAGTCGCTGCTGCGCGAGCGCGCGCTGGCGGCCGCCGGCGTCGCAGAGTCGGAGCTGCGCGGCTTCCGGATCGCGCGCAAGTCGGTCGACGCCCGGCGCGTGCGAGGGCGGAGACATTTGCGATTCGTGCTGCACGTGGACCTGGCGCTCGACGCGGGCTTCCGCTCCGAGTCACTGGCCCGCGCCGAGCGCGCCGGCCGGGTGGTGCCCGCGCCCGAGCCGGGTCGGCTCGAGCTCGACCGGCTGCACCCGTCGCTGCGCGGGAGGCGCGTGGGCGTGCTCGGTGCGGGACCGGCCGGGCTGTTCGCGGCGCTCACGCTGGCCCGCAACGGCGTGGCGGTCACCCTGGTCGACCGCGGCGCGAGTCTGCGCGAGCGCGGCCGCGACCTGGCCACGTTCCAGCGCTCGCGCGTGCCCAACCCGGAGAGCAACCTCCTGTTCGGCGAGGGCGGCGCCGGGACTTACTCGGACGGCAAGCTCTACACGCGCGTCGAGCACGAGCTCGAGCTGCCGATCCTGACGGAGCTCGTCGCCTGCGGCGCACCCGAAGACATCCTGTACGACGCGCGGGCGCACGTCGGCACCGACCGCCTGCACAGGGTGCTGCCCAGGCTGCGCGCGCGCCTCTCGAGTGGGGGCGTCCGCTTCCTCTGGCGCACGCGCGTGGACCGCCTGCGGATCGACGCCGGCCGAGTGACCGCGCTCGAGACCACGGGCGGCGAGCTCGGCTGCGACGCGCTGATCTTCGCGCCGGGTCACAGCGCGCGAGACACCTGGCGCGCGCTCGCCCCACAGGGTCTGCCGCTCGAGGCCAAGCCGTTCCAGCTGGGCGTGCGGATCGAGCACCCGCAGGCGCTCGTCGACCTGGGCCGCTACGGCGACTCACCCGAGGCGCGCAAGCTCGGCCCGGCCTACTACGCCCTCACCTGCCGGCCGGGCGACGGAGCGGCAGCCGCACACAGCTTCTGCATGTGCCCAGGCGGCCAGATCGTGGCGAGTGTCTCGTCGGAGGGTCTCTTGTGCACGAACGGCATGAGCAATTCGCGCCACTCGTCGCCCTGGGCCAACGCCGCGGTCGTGACGACGCTCGGTCCGCAGGAGCTGGGAGCGGGCACCTTCGCCGGCGTGGAGCTGCAGGAGGCGCTCGAGCGGCGCGCCTTCGAGCTCGGCGGCAGTGATTACGCGGCGCCCGCGCAGCGCGCGCCCGATTTCCTGGCCGGGCGCGAAACACGCGCTCCCGGCCGGTCCAGCTACCGGTTCGGGCTGCGCCCCGGCCGGATCGACACGCTCCTGCCCGAGCGCGTGCGCGACGCCCTGCGCCACGCGCTCGGGCGCTTCGAGCACACACTGCCCGGCTACGCCGCCGAGTCGGGGCTGTTGGTGGGGATCGAGTCGCGCAGCTCGGGCCCGATCCGGATCGCGCGCGACCCCGAGACGCTGCGCGCGCGCGGCTTCACGAACTTGTTCCCGGTCGGCGAGGGCGCGGGCAGCGCGGGCGGAATCATGAGCGCGGCGATCGACGGCGCGCGCGCCGCACAGGCGCTCATGCGCGACGGGCTCGGCTGAGCGCCGAGCGGCCCAGCGCGTATACTCCGCGCGCCGCATGGGGTCGCGCCGTTGAGTCGCCAGGGGGAAGCCGCGGGGCTGTTGCTCGCGAGCTACTGCATCGCCAACAGCGCGTTCGTGCCCACGGTCGCGAAGCTCACCACCTCGCTTGCGAGCGGCTTCACGATCGCGCTGTTCACGAGTCTGTTCGCGGCGTTCGTGGTGGTGTCGTTGCTCGCCTTGCGCGGCGAGCTGCGGCTGTTGGTGCCGCGCACGGAGCTGCCCACGCTCTTCGCGATCGGAGCGCTCGGCACCGGCGTGGCGTTCGCGCTGTTCTACTCGGGCGCGCAGCGAGTCACCGCGATCGAGACCGCGCTGTGCGTGCAGACCGAGCCGATCTACTCACTGATCGGCACGCGGCTCGTGCTCGGCTATCCCATGCCCAAGCGCCGGGTCGCGGCCGTGATCGCGATCGCGGGCGGAATCGCGCTCGCGCTCGGCATCCGACCCAGCTCGGGCTGGCTGGGGCTCGGCTTTCTGCTCGCCACGCCGCTCGCCTGGCAGGTCTCGCACTGGATCGCGCTCAAGAATCTTTCAGAGTTCAATCCGCTGCAGCTCTCGGCCGCGCGCTACGTGTACGGAAGCTTCGTGCTGGGGCTGGCCTGGCTTGCGTTCGAAGGCCCGTCGGGCCTGCCGAGCCGCGGCGACCTGGCCGGCTTTGTGCCCGGCGTCGCGCTACAAGGCATGGTGTTGTCGTTCGGAGGGACGTTCGCGTGGTATGGCGCAGTGAAACGGCTGGATCTGACGCGCGCGACGGCGATCGTGGTGCCGTCGGCGCCGATCGTCTCGCTCGTGGTCTCGTATCTCGTGCTCGGCGAGCAGGTGACGCCGCGCGAAGCGGTCGGGTTCGCGACCACGGCGCTCGGCGTGCTGGCGTTCGCGCTCTCGCCCAGCGTGGCGAATCATGAGTAGCTTCGAGCTCGAGGAGTTTCTGGCCTCGCAGGAGGCGCGCGCCGTCACCGGACCCGACGAGGGCGAGCGCCGCGAGCTGGCCACACGGCTGCGCCACGCGCTCGACGAGGTGGGCCGGCCGCTGTCGAAGCTCTCGTCCGGCGACCTGCACGGCTGGCTCTTCCACGCCGTGCCCGATCGCTTCGAGCCGGGGGAGCCACTCACGCGGCACGTGGGCGCGGTGCTCTCGGCGATGGTCCACTACGCAGCGCGCACCACTGGCGAGACACTCGGCCGGCTGGAGCAGGAAATCGAAGAGGCGCTGCCCGACCTCGAGCACGCGCTCGCGCACGGTCACTCGCACGGCCATCACCATCACGATGAAGAAGACGCGCAGGAGCCCTACGTGCGCGGCGCGCCGAAGATCGGGCGGAACGACCCCTGTCCCTGCGGCTCGGGCAAGAAGTTCAAGAAGTGTCACGGCGCCTGACGCGCTAGTCGAGCTTCTCGAGATCGCCCGCCTTCCGGCCGGCAGGTGCAGGCAGCAGCGCCAGCGCGAGCGCTACCAGCCGAGCACCGAGGCGAAGATCAGCGGCGCCACGATCGTGGCGTCGGACTCGATCAGGAACATTGGAGTGTCTGCGTCGAGCTTGCCCCAGGTGATCTTCTCGGTCGGGAACGCGCCCGAGTAGCTGCCGTAGCTCGTGGTCGAGTCGCTGATCTGGCAGAAGTAGCCCCAGTACGGGCAGGGCCGGCGCAGGTCCTGGTGGATCATCGGCACGACGCAGATCGGGAAGTCGCCCGCGATGCCGCCGCCGATCTGGAAGAAGCCGACGGTCGACTTCGCCTGCGCGCCCGGGATCGCGCGCATGCCGACGGCGTCGTGGCCGGTGACCTCGACCGGCGGCAGCTCCTCGAGTGACTTGCCCATGGTGGTCTTCACGTACCAGCGCGCCAGCTCGGCCATCGTCTCGAGCCCGCTCTTCACGATCTGGAAGTTCGAGAGCTCTCCCGAGACCACGTGCGACACGAAGATGTTGCCGAGCGTCGAGTCCTCCCAGCCGGGCACGAAGATCGGCAGGTTCTTCTCGGCCGCCGCCAGCAGCCACGAGCCCGCGGGGTCGATCTGGTACGAGTCACGCACCCGGCCCTCGAGCAGGAGCTGGTACAGGATCTCGTGCGGGAAGTAGCGCTTCTTCTGCTGGTCGGCGCGCAGCCACAGGTCGAGCACGTGCTTCTCGATCGCGCGGAACGCCTTGTCTTCGGGGATGCAGGTGTCGGTGACTCGGTTGAGACCCGCGCGCTCGAGCGCCTTCTCGTCGGCCGGAGTCAGGTTGCGCCAGCCCGGGATGCGCTTGTAGTGATCGTGCGCGACCAGGTTGAAGACGTCCTCTTCCAGGTTCGCGCCCGTGCACGAGATCGCGTGGATCTTGTCGCGGCGGATCATCTCGGCGAGCGACAGACCGAGCTCGGCGGTGCTCATCGCGCCCGCCATCGCCAGGAACATCTTGCCGCCGCCCTCGAGATGCTTCTTGTACCCGGCGGTCGCGTCGGCGACCGCGGCGGCGTTGAAGTGCCGGAAGTGGGTCTGGATGAACTCCGAGATCTTCATGGGGGACTCTCCTACTAAGCGCGCGCGAAGCTTAGCGTAGGATAGGGTCCACTCATGGGGGAACGGCAGGAGATCTTCTCCGGCACCGAGCCGGTGCGCGAGCGCCACCGCGTGGACGCCGGTCGCCTGGAGCGGTTCATGCGCGAGCACGTGCCCGGCTTTCGCGGCGCGCTCGAGCTCGAGCAGTTCAAGGGCGGACAGAGCAACCCGACCTACCGCGTCTCGGCCGGCGGCACCCGCTATGTCGTGCGCCGCAAACCGCCGGGTCAGCTGCTGCCCTCGGCGCACGCCGTCGACCGCGAGTACCGCGTGCTGACGGCGCTGCAGGGCAGCGGCGTGCCCGTGCCGCGCACCTACGCCTTGTGCACCGACGAATCGGTCCTGGGCACCTGGTTCTACGTGATGGAGTGCGTCGAGGGCCGCGTGTTCTGGGAGCCGCAGCTGCCCGACGTGTCGAAGCGCGAGCGCTTCGCGATCTACGACTCACTCTGCGAGGTGATGGCGAAGCTGCACTCGGTCGATCACCGCAAGCTCGGGCTCGAGGACTACGGCCGCCCCGGCAACTACTTCGCGCGCCAGATCGCGCGCTGGTCGAAGCAGTACTACGCCTCGGTCGACGCGCCGCTGCCCGAGATGGACGCGCTGTGCGACTGGCTGCCGCGCAGCATCCCGCGCGGCGACGACACCTCGATCATCCACGGCGACTTCAAGCTCGACAACACGATCGTGCACCCGACCGAGCCGCGGATCGTGGCGGTG
>DATJZP010000015.1:0-1088 GCA_035498875.1 Myxococcota bacterium | reverse complement strand
GATGTCGCCGGCGAGACGCAGCGCGTCGGTGAGGCTGGCGCAGTCGTAAGTCGAGATTCCGCCGTCCGTGGCGCTCTTCGACCAGCGCTTCGCGCCCATGCGCGCCACCTGGCTCGCGCCGAGCACGTTCACGATGGCGCGGATGCCGTTGCGCTTGGCCAGCCCGACGGCCTTCGCCTCGATCCACGCCAGATCCGCCTGCGTGGGCACGCCCGGGTTCTCGGTCAGGTCGACGACCCAGGTCACCGCGCCGTGATTGCCCGCCTCCGCCATGGCCTTCTCGAGCGCCGTGCGGAACTCCGAGGTGTTCAACGACTGCCAGTGACCGACGAGCGCGCGCTCCGCGGGGTGGAACACGACCTCGATCGTGCCGTCGATCTCGAAGAGCACCTGCACCGCCATGCGCATTTTCGATCGGCCGATCGAAGTCCGCGCTGGAGCGCTAGGCGCTCCGAACGTACTCGAAGTCGAGCGGCTGAGCGTTGATCCTGTGCGTCGGCGCGGCGATCCAGTTCGCGCACTGGCCGCGTTCGAGGACCGGCCCGTCCTGCAGCGCCTCGAGCCAGGCGAGGTCCGCCGCGCCGGGCAGGTGCGCCGCGACCGCCTCGGCGCTCGACGGCCGGCCGTCCGCGCCCCACGGGGAGCCCGCGAACGCGCCGATCTTGCGGTTGAAGCGCGCGCTGGGCAGCGAGAGCCGGTAGGCGAGCCCCGCGCGCGCGAGCGCGTCGTTCCAGTGCGCGAGCGACTTCTCACACTCTCTGGTGTAGGCGTCCTGGAGCATCGCGTTGATCGCGCGCCGCATGGGCACGGCTCGCGCTTCGACCGCGCCGGCTGCGCCGGGCACTTCGACCGCCCAGCTGCCCTCGAGCAGCGCGTGATCTTCGTACAGGCCGGTCTTCGATTCCTGGTAGCGGCCCTTCAAGCCCGCCGCGAAGTAGCTGGCCGCGTTCGACGAGTCGGGGCTGCCGAACAGGTCGAGGCTCTCGCTGTACCAGTGGTTGACGAAGCGCTGCAAGAGCGGCAGATCGATGCCGCCCTGCGCGCGCGCGTCCTCGTTCGGGTCGCGCTTCATCAGCTCGGCCGTGCGC
>DATJZP010000014.1:0-27994 GCA_035498875.1 Myxococcota bacterium | reverse complement strand
GAACGCAGCGCACGCGCACGTGCAGGTGACCGAAGAGCACGAGCCCGCGCTCGAGCGGTTCGAGAACGCTCCGAAGCGATGCGGCGTCGACGAGCCCGTCCCGGAACCGTGCCAGCCGGCTCCGCCCGTCGACGGGCGGATGATGAATCAGGACCACGGGCGTGCGACGCGCGACCTCGGGGTGGGCGAGCAGTCGAGTAAGAGCCGCGCGCTGGGCCTCGCCGACGACGCCCGCGGCGACGAACGGGGGCCGCGGCACCGCGCTCGAGAGCGCGATGATCGCGGCGGGCCCGCGCAGTTTCACGACGGGATAGGACCCGGCGGGCAGGTCGACCGCGAACGCGGGGAGGTCGCTCCGAAGAAACGCGCCGAAGTGATGGAAAAAGCGTCGCTCTCGCGCGACGGACGGCAGATAGATGTCGTGGTTGCCGGGGACGACCGTGACCTCCGCGGAACGCGCGACGCCGTCGAGGAGCCGCCGCGATTCCTCGTACTCGCTCTCGAGCGCGAGGTTCGTGATGTCACCGGTGACGACGACGTGGTCCGCGTGCGCCGCGGCGGACGCGAGCACCGCGAGCAGGTAATCGCGGCGATGCACGCGGCCGCGGCGCAGGACTAGGTTTGCGAGGCCCGTGATGCGCTTGTTGAAGAGAATCCTCCGCCACTCGACCCCGGTTCGCGAAAGGACGTGAAGGTCGGAGACGTGTGCGATGCGCAGCAAGGCGGCGGCTCCGTCGCGGCGTCGTGCCCTAGAGGTTCTTCGCCTGATTCGAGACGTTCCACTCCCAGTTACGGATCTCCGGCAGGTCCTCGCCGTATTTGGCAATGTACTGCTTGTGCTCGACCAGCCTGTCCTTGAGCTGCTGCTTCAAATAAATGCCCAGGGCGCCGGTCTGTGGCAGTCGGTCGATCGTGTCCATCACGAGATGAAAACGATCCAGGTCGTTCAGCACCGCCATGTCGAAGGGCGTGGTGATCGTGCCCTCCTCCTTGTAGCCGCGGACGTGGATGTTGTCGTGGTTCGAGCGCCGATACGCCAGCCGATGGATCAGCCACGGGTAGCCGTGGAAGGCGAAGATGACCGGCTTGTCCCTCGTGAAGAGCTCGTCGAATTCCAGGTCGGAGAGCCCGTGTGGGTGCTCTGTGTCCGGCTGCAGCTTCATGAGGTCGACGACGTTCACGACCCTGACCTTCAGGTCGGGCAGGTGCGCGCGCAGGATGGAGACGGCGGCAAGCGTCTCGAGCGTCGGTACGTCGCCGCAGCAGGCCATGACGACATCGGGCGGAGCGCCCTGGTCGTTGCTCGCCCACTGCCAGATCCCGATGCCCTCCGTGCAGTGTTTCACGGCAGCGTCCATCGAGAGCCACTGCGGCGCCGGATGTTTTCCGGCGACGACCACGTTGACGTAATGGCGGCTGCGCAGGCAGTGGTCCATCACCGAAAGCAGGCAGTTCGCATCCGGCGGAAGGTAGACGCGCACGACTCCGGCCTTCTTGTTCACGACGTGATCGAGGAACCCGGGATCCTGGTGCGTGAATCCGTTGTGATCCTGTCGCCAGACATGTGAAGCCAGCAGGTAGTTCAACGACGCGATCGGACGGCGCCACGGCAGGCGAGAGGTGACCTTCAGCCACTTGGCGTGCTGATTGAACATCGAATCGACGATATGGATGAACGCCTCGTAGCAGTTGAAGAGTCCGTGCCGCCCGGTAAGCAAATAGCCCTCGAGCCAGCCCTCGCATTGGTGCTCGCTGAGCATTTCCATCACGCGGCCCGTGGGCGCTAGAAATTCGTCGTTCGACAGCGTCGCGGCGTCCCATTGGCGTTGGGTCACGTCGAAGAGGGCTTCCAAGCCGTTCGAGAGCGTCTCGTCCGGACCGAACACTCGGAAGTTCCGCTGCTCGGCGTTCAGCCCCGCGACATCCCGCAGGAAGCGCCCGAGCACGTGCGTGTCGCCGCTGCCGCGCACTCCGGGCGCTGGCACCTCGGCCGCGTAGTCGCGGAAGTCCGGCATCCGCAGATCGCGGAGCAGCATGCCGCCGTTGGCATGCGGATTCGCGCCCATGCGCCGGTCGCCCTTGGGCGCGAGCTCGGCGAGCTCCGGTTTGAGGCGACCCTGCTCGTCGAACAGCTCCTCGGGCCGGTAGCTCCGGAGCCACGCTTCGAGCAGCTTCAAGTGTTCGGGGTGTGCCGCCGGATCAGAGAGCGGGACCTGGTGCGCACGAAACGTGCCTTCGACCTGCAGGCCATCGACCACCTTCGGCCCTGTCCAGCCCTTGGGCGAGTCGAGCACGATCATCGGCCAGCGCGGGCGCGTGGCGTCCCCGTGGAGACGGGCAGCCTGCTGAATGCTCTTGATCTGCTCCACCGCGACGTCCAGCGTCGCCGCCATGGCCTCGTGCATCTGCTCCGGCTCGTCACCCGCGACCACATACGGGGTCCAGCCATAGCCGCGCAGCAACTGCTCCAATTCCTCGCGCGTGATGCGCGCGAGCACGGTGGGATTGGAGATCTTGTAGCCGTTCAGATGCAGAATCGGGAGCACCGCCCCGTCGGTGACTGGATCGAGGAACTTGTTGGAGTGCCACGCCGTGGCCAGCGGCCCGGTCTCCGCTTCGCCGTCGCCGACGACGCAGGCGACGAGGAGGTCGGGATTATCGAGCACCGCCCCGAACGAGTGACTGAGCGAATACCCCAGCTCTCCGCCTTCGTGGATCGACCCCGGGCACTCCGGCGATACATGACTGGGAATGCCTCCGGGAAACGAGAACTGGAGGAAGAGCTTGCGAAGCCCGGCTTCGTCCTGGCTGATGTCTGGATAGATCTCGCTATAGGTGCCCTCGAGATAGGTGTTTCCGACGACGGCTGGCCCACCATGGCCGGGGCCGGAAACGTAGATCATGTCGAGGTCGTACTTCTTGATCACCCGGTTCAAGTGCACGTAGATGAAGTTCTGTCCTGGGGTCGTGCCCCAGTGCCCCAACAACATGCGCTTCACGTCCGCGAGCGCGAGCGGCCGCTTCAGCAGCGGGTTGTCGTAGAGATAGATCTGGCCGACCGACAGATAGTTGGCGGCCCGCCAGTAGGCGTCGATTCTGCGGAGAAGATCCGGGCTGAGCGTGTTGGTCTCCATGTTCTGCTTGCGGTCGGCTGGCGCAAGCTTGCCGGCGAGGGGGCTTGTCCTCGTGCTCATTGGCACACCGCGCGCAGCGCGACACCCGACTGCAGATCGAAGATCATCTGTGCCAGAGTATTCGTGCGTCCTCCAATGGGACCCCGGCGCCTTCGCAGCGCGGAACCACTCGCGCCGTATAGTGGGCCGCCGGGCGGGCCGCAGACACAGCGGCAGTGTACTCGAAGCCGCCCGGCGCTCCCGGGAGTAGGCGAACACGCTTCATCTCCTGCCGCACGGGCGCACTCCCCATGAGTCCGTCGGCGTAGAGCTCGATCCGCACCGCGTCGGGCTCGACGTCCCCGAGGTAGACCTGAACGGAAAACACGTGCTGGTCGCCTCGAGTCTCGACCTTCTCTTCGCCGAAGCGAAGCGAAGCCCAGCTCCGGTCCAGACTGTGCCGCCAGTCGACGATTCGCCGCCCGACTGCTCCATGGTTCGCGCTACGGACGCGGTAGGCGGCTTCGGCCGGCAGATAGTATTGCTCGGTGTAATCGCGCACCGAGCGATTGGTGGAAAAGCGCGGAGTCAACCGCGCCATGCTCTCGCGCATCCGCTTCACCCATGCCGTGGGAAGGCCGCTCTCGTCTCGCGCATAGAACTCCGGGATCACCTCGCGCTCGAGCAGGTCGTAGAGCGCTTCCGCTTCGACCGCGTCCCAGGAGGGATCGTCCCCGTGCTCCTGGCCGTCCCCCAGCGCCCATCCCACGTCGGGCGCGTACGCCTCCGCCCACCAGCCGTCGAGCTCCGAGAGATTGAGCCCGCCATTGACGAGCACCTTCATCCCGCTCGTCCCGCTCGCCTCCCAGGGCCGCCGCGGCGTATTGATCCAGACGTCCACCCCCTGCACCAACCGCTCCGTCAAGAACATGTCGTAGTCACTCAGGAACACCACGTGGGGCCGCGTCTCCGGCTGGCGGATGAACTTGATCCATTCGTGGATCAGCGCCTGCCCCGCTTGGTCCGCAGGGTGTGCCTTGCCGGCGATGATCAGCTGCACCGGCCGCTCGGGTCGACTCAAAAGGCGCAGCAGGCGCGCCGGATCGTGCAGCAGCAGGTTCGGTCTCTTGTAAGTCGCAAAGCGCCGCGCAAAGCCGAGGGTCAGCGCGTCGGGATCGAACAGATGCTTCACTCGTTCCAGAGCGTCCGGGGGCGCACCCGAGGCGGCGAGCTCGCGCGACAGACGCTCGCGTGCGTAGTCGACCAGAGATCCTCGGGCGGCGTTGCGCAACTGCCAGAGGCTGACATCGGGGATGCGACGAATGGCCTGCTCCAAGTAGTCCGCATTGCCCAGCCAGCGCTCCTTTCCACAGGCGGCCGTCCAGAGCTCATCGGCCAGGGGCGAGTCCCATGTTGGCGCGTGAACGCCGTTTGTCACGTATCCAACGGGTACCTCGTCTACGGGCCAGCGCGGAAACAGGGGTTTGAAGATGCGCCGACTCACTTCTCCATGCAGGCGACTCACACCGTTGACCGCACCACTGCCGCGGATCGCCAGGTAGGCCATATTGAAGGCCTCCGAGGAGTCGTTCGAATCGCGCCGGCCGAGCCCGAGCAGGTCCTGGAGTGAAATGCCGAGCTCCTTTTCGGCATAAGCGCCGAGGTAGTGCTCGACGAGGGCGGGACTGAAGCGGTCGAATCCAGCGTCCACCGCCGTGTGAGTCGTAAACAGGTTTCCTGCGCGCGTCACTGCCAGGGCGACTTCGAAAGGCTGCGCTGTCTCCTCCATGAAGCTGCGGGCGCGCTCGAGCACAGCAAACGCCGCGTGACCTTCATTCAGGTGACAGACGTCTGGCTTGATCCCGAGCGCGGCGAGCAGTCGCCATCCGCCAATTCCGAGCAAGAGCTCCTGCTGGAGCCGCAGCTCCGACCCGCCTCCATACAACTCGCTGACAATCGCTCGATGACCCGGCGAGTTCGCCGCGTCGTTGCTATCGAGCAGGTAGAGCGTCACTCTGCCCACCTCGACCTGCCAGGCTCGCAGCCAGACCGAGTAGCCCGGCAGGGCGATCTTCAACCGCAACCACTCGCCTTTCGCGTCACGCAACGGTGTGATCGGCAGCTGTCCGGGATCGTTGTACGGAAACAGCGCCTGCTGGTCTCCCTCCATGTCGATCACCTGGCGGAAGTATCCTTGCTGGTACAGCAACCCCACACCGACGACAGGCACACCCAGATCGCTCGTGGCTTTGAGCTGATCGCCGGCGACGTTGCCAAGCCCGCCCGAGTAGATGGGCAGCGCCTCGCTCAACATGAATTCCATGCTGAAGTAGGCGACACATCCGAGCGCAGACTCCGGGTGAGCCTCTTGAAACCACGCCGGCGCATCGGCCGCGTCCCGCTTGGCCTGCGCGAGGTCGGCGACGCTCTTGCGGAACCCGGGATCGGCCAAGTCCCGTTGCAGCTTCTCTCTCGGAACGGTCTGGAGGACCACCCACGGATTGCGCGTGATCTCCCACAATTCGGGATCCAGCTGCCGCCACACTTTGTCCGTGGCGTGATTCCACGACCAGCGCGTGTCCAGGGCCAGCTTCGCCAGAGCGTCGAACCCGTCGATATCGCTGGGGAGAAGCCCGTAAATCGGGTGGCTGAGACGCCTTGCCGAGCTCGCGCCTGTCAACTCCATCAGTCCCCGCTCCGATGCTCTTCTCGCTTTGACAGCGCCTCGAAGCCCGCGACGAGGTCGAACAGCTCCTCATCGATCGTGCTTTGTCGCAGCCGGTGGAATGTGTCGTGGAGGCTGGTCAGCAGTTCGTCGATGTTCTTCTCCGCGCGCTGCATCGCGGCCAACCGGCTCGCATTTTCGCTGGCGAGTGACTCTGCGCACGCCCGAAACAGCGAGATGAAGAGATACTCGCGGATCAGCGCGCCGAGCGTCGCCGCCGGATCGCCCATGACCTCGGGCAAGTTCTTCGTTGGCCAGGGGAACTCGGACCGCTCGCGGCGCCAGCCGCCGTCCAGCGGAAGCAGTCGCTGGCCGACAGGCGCGTAGGCTGCACCGGCCGAGGGGCGGTTGTAGAAGAGGTAGAGCTCGGCGACTTCGCCATTCCGGTCGGGCATCTCGCTCTCCAAGAGAATCCGCCCGACGAGCGGCGCGATGGCATTCACGGAGTTGGGCACGCTGAAGAGCTTCAGCACAGGCAGTCCCGCATCGGCCAGACGCGCGTGGACTCGTTCACCGACGGCCCAGATGCGGGGCTGGCCGAGCCGCGTGGCGAGAGTTTTCAGGGCGTGCTCCGCGACGACTTCGTTGAACTGGCCCACCAGCCCCTGGTCGGAGCCGAAGACGACGGCACCGATTGCACCTGAGGCTCTGTCCTCCACGACCGGCGCGGCCGCCTCGCTGCGCCGGAAGCACGCGCTGAGCCCCAGCTCGACGGCTCGGCGGTACTCGCCCAACGCGCTCACCGACCTTTCGTACTGTCCGACACTCGAGGCGGCCAGGCCCTTCATCGTGCGCACGACCGATTGCAGGTCCTGGGCACGGCTGATCTTTTGTCGCAGGCTCGCCGTGGTGTCGGTCATGACCCCTTCTCGACTTTCGGCTGGAAGGGCGCGAGCGACTTGCGGGCGATGCCGACGATGGTCCCGCGGTCCGCGTCGCTCAACTTTGCGGTTTCGAATCGGGCGCGGACGTCGGCTGGAATGCTCGCTGCGCCATCGCGTACGGCGTGCTCCGCGTCCTTCATCCGGTGGAGCGGCACCAGGTCGAAGAGCCCCGAGGTCAGCGCCAGCAGGAGCGCGATCTGTTCGGCCATGGAGACCGGGTCGAATTGCGGCTGCTTCAGGCAGGCACGGATCCGGCGTCCGTGCTCGATCTTCTTCTGAGTGTCGACGTCTACGCGCGCGCCGAACCGAGAGAAGGTCTCGAGCTCTTCGAACTGCGCATAGGCGAGCCTGAGATCGCCCGTCACCGCGCGGTACGCCGCCCGCTGCGCCTTGCCGCCAACGCGAGACACGGACTTGCCGGCATCGACCGCCGGCAGCACCCCGAGCTCGAACAGTGAGGGGGAGAGGTAGATCTGCCCGTCCGTGATGGAGATCAGGTTGGTCGGAATGTAGGCCGAAATGTCCTGCGCTTCGGTCTCGATGATGGGCAGCGCGGTGAGTGAACCGCCGCCGAGCTCCGCGCGGAGGTGAGTGGCCCGCTCGAGCAGGCGCGAGTGGATGTAGAAGATGTCGCCTGGAAAGGCTTCGCGACCGGGTGGCCGGCGAAGCAGGAGACACAGCTCGCGGTAGGCGCGGGCGTGGTGCGTGAGGTCGTCGTAGACGATGAGCACGTCGCGGCCGGCTTCCATGAAATGCTCCGCGATACTGGTCGCGGCGTATGGAGCGATGTAGCTGAGGCCCGGCGGGTCGCTCCCCTCGGTCACGACCAACACGGTGTAGTCCATCGCGCCTCTTTCGCGCAGGGTGGCCACGGTCTTGGCGACGGCGGAGGCGCGCTGGCCGATCGCGCAGTAGACGCAGACGAGATTCTTCCCGTGCTGGTTGAGGATCGTGTCGATCGCAATGGCGGTCTTGCCCGTCTGCCGGTCGCCCAAAATCAATTCGCGCTGACCGCGCCCGATCGGAATGAGTGCATCGATGACCTTGACGCCGGTCTCGAGCGGCACGCCGACGGGCGCGCGGTCCATGATGGGAGGAGCGGGCCGCTCGATCGGCAGGCGCCCGCTCGCCATTACTCGCACGTTGCCATCGAGCGGCCGACCGAGCGGGTCGATCACGCGTCCGAGCAGCGCGTCGCCGACGACCACATCCATCACGCGACCCGTGCGCTCGACGGGATCGCCAGCGTGAAGATGCGAATAGTCGCCGAGCAGCACGGCGCCGATTTCGTCCTCGTCGAGGTTGAACGCGATCCCGAACGCACCGCCCGGAAACTCGAGAAGCTCCTCGAAGCCGACGCTCGGAAGGCCGGAAATGCTGGCGATGCCCGTAGAGATGCTCTTGATGGCGCCGACCTCGTGCGGCGCCAGCTTCGGCGAAAAGCTCTCCCGCGCCCGGCTGATTCCGGCGAACGCGCGGTCGAAAACGCCTTCGAGGCTCTCGTCAGAGGAGCTCATGGCCTACCCGGACCGGGCTCCCCGCTCGCGTTGAGAGTTTCCGCCACGAGTCGGTGTAGTGAATCGAGATAGTCAGTCACACTCCACGCCAGCTTTTGTCCGTTCGTCGTGAGCTCGATTCCGCTGACCAGTTCCGGGGCGGTCTCGAACTGGACGCGGACCTCCGCCGAGAAGGCTTCGTTGAGCGCCTTCTGTATCGCCGTCCGCTGCTCCACCGGCAGGTCGAACGCGCTGCGCACGCGGGCGGGGTCGGATTCCGTCTTGAGAGCTTCGGCCAGGTGCTTCTTCGCCTCCCCGTCCAGCTCGCGCAGGCGGCGCGTGAACACCGCGCCCAGGCGCTCCTCCAGGCTCGTACCGGCCAAATCCGACAGCAGCTTCCGCGCGATGGCGAAGACCTCTGTTTGGGCGCGGCGGCTGATCGTCTGATTGAGACTCTGCGCGTCGTTCCTCAGCGCTTCCATCCGCTTGGCCGTCAAGGCATCGGCGGCCTTCCGCGCTTCGTCGAGGAGTCGGCGGCGCTCGGCGCTCGCCTCGTCCGCCACGCGACTCATGAGTGCGGCGCGCTGGCGCTCGAACTCCTCGTTCTTGTGCTCGAACTCGGCGCGCTCCTGCCGGGCCTCGGCCGCCTTCGCGCCCGCGTCCGCCAGCTGTCCGGCGATCCGCTTCTCCCGCGCGTCGATCGCGTCGAGGATGGGCCCATACAGAAACCGCTTCAGCAGCCAGACGAGGACCACAAAGTTGAGCGCCTGGGCGCCGACCGTGAACCAATCGATGAGCAAGGAGTCACCTCACGGTCGCCAGCGACACGAAGTGATTCCAGAATGGGTTGGCGAAGATGAGAATCATCGAGACCACGAAGCAATAGATGGCCGTGGACTCGATCATCGCCAGCCCGACGAACAGCGTACGGGTGATCGTGGCGGAGGCGTCGGGCTGCTGCGCCAACGAGCTCAGTGCCGTCGCGACGGCCCTCCCCTCTGCGAGCGCAGGCCCCACCACTCCGAAGCCGGTCGTAGTGCCGGCGATGACGATGGAAGCCACCGCGACGAAGCTCAGGTTGTCCATGGTGTGTCCTGTGATGTTTTCGGTTGCCTCACGGCTCGGCGACTGGCTCGCCATTCGGGCCGCGAGTGCGAATGGCGGCGGCGATGTAGACGGCAGCGAGAACGCTGAAGATGTAGGCCTGCACCAGACCGGTGAGCAGACCGAGCACCGTCATCACGATCGGAAAGAGAAACGGCGTGATGCTGAGCAGAATTCCGATGATCATCGCCCCGCTCATCATGTTGCCGAACAAGCGGACCGCGAGCGCGAGCGTGCGCGACAGCTCGCTGATGACGTTGAACGGCAGCATGAGAACCGTCGGCTCGAGGTACGACTTGAGGTAGCTGCGAAGCCCCTGATCACCGATGCCGAAGAGCGGCACCGCCACGAACACGCTCAGCGCGAGCGCCACGGTGGTGGAGAGCGAAGCAGTCGGCGGCTCGTAGCCCGGAATCGCGGTGCCAAGACTTGCCGTAGCGACGAACAGGAACAGCGTACCCAGGAAGCCGAGATACTTGCCGGAACGGGGCAGGCCGACCTCTTCGAGCTGGCTCGCAATGGAGGTGACGATGATCTCGAGGAGGTTCTGCCAGCGGGAGCGCTCGAGCCCCGTGGAGAGCTTGCGCGTGCCGAGCTTCGCGCCGACCGCCAGCACGAACATCAGCGCCCACGTGAACGCGATCGTGGCGTTCAACTTGAGATCGCCGTGTTGCCAGAAGATCCGCTCGTCGGGACTAAGGTGCATGACGGACCGCCTTCGCGCTGCGAGCCCGGTCGCCGCTGGGCGGCCCGGTCAGCCAGACCACGGTGAAGCGGGCGCTGGTGAATCCGACGAGACAGAGCAGGAGCCGCTCCCAGAAGCCGCCCGAGACCAGGAGAATTCCCGCCAGCGCGATGCCCGTCCGCAGCACCAGGCTGCCGAAGAACCAGAGCGCGGGCTGGTTCGCCGAGACCGCCCGTCGCACCGTCCACCAGAGTCCGCCGAAGAAGATCATCCCGAGCAGCGCCCCCGCCAGGAGAGCCAGCGCGAGCGAGAGAGGCTCATTCATCGCGATCGGCCTCTTGCTTTCGAATTGCTTTCTCTTCCTTCGCGACCCAGTGCCACGCGTTCAAACAGCCGATCGTGAGCCCTGCAATCAAGAGCGCCAGGGTCCACGAGCGCTGGCCCGGCTGGCGTTTGTCCAGCCAGAGACCGAGTGCCGCGCCGAGCAGCGTCGGAACTGCGACCGACCAGCCGATGAGTCCCATCATGCCCAAGCCGAACCAGACTTGTGCGGGGTTGCGCCGCGCCTTGAGCTTTCGCTTTGCCTTCTCGCCGACCTGTTCCACGAAGGTCGCTTCGCTCTCGGAGCTCTTGGCGGTCGGCTCGTCAGCCATCTCGCAGGGTCGCGAGGCGCTGCAGAAATCCGGTCTCCAGGCGCGTCATCACCGAGCGCACGCTCCGCTCCTGCTCGTCCAGAGTGAGGAAGTCCCGCTCCACCGAGTCGCGCAAGCTGCGGAGGTCCGTTCCGCGGGTCGCCCGCCGCACGGAAACGAGCACGCTCGTGCCGGTTTTCACGAGCACGCCTTCGTCGACGGCGAGGTAGACCTCGCCCTCTCCTTCGGCTTCGTAGATCAGAATTCCCGGCGCGAGCGACGCGACGCAGTCGAGCCGGTGCGGCAGGAGTCCGAACGAGCCCCCGTGCGTCTCCGCCACGATGCGCGATACGCCGGACTTCGCGGCGAAGACCTGGAACGGGACGAGGACCTCAAGAGTCATCAGGTTCGGCGACATTTCTCTTCTTGGCAGCCTCGATCGGCCCGATCATGTACAGCGCGCTCTCCGGGTAGTCCTTGAACTCGTCGCGAAGGATCCGCTCACAACCGGTCAGCGCGTCCTCGAGACTCACCAGCTTTCCCGCGAGGCCGGTGAACTGCTCGGTCGTGAAGAAGGGCTGGGTGAGGAAGCGCTCCAGCCGGCGGGCGCGTGCGACCACGGCGCGGTCTTCCGGCGAGAGCTGCTCGAGGCCGAGCATCGCAATGATGTCCTTCAGCTCCGCGTACTGCGCCAGCGTCCGCCGGATCTCCTGCGCCAAGGCGTAGTGCCGCTCCCCGACGATGCCAGGCGTCGCCATCTTCGAGTTGGACTGCAGCGGGTCCACCGCCGGGTAGAGGCCTTCGCTCGCCCGCTTGCGCGAGAGCACGACCGAGGCGGAGAGATGCGAGAACGCGTGCACCGCGGCGGGATCGGTGAAGTCGTCCGCCGGCACATACACCGCCTGGATCGAGCTGATCGCGCCCGTATCCGTGTTGGAGATGCGCTCCTCCAAGCCGGACAGCTCCGTGCCCATCGTGGGCTGATAGCCCAGGCGCGACGGCATCTGGCCCAGCAAGCCCGACACTTCCATGCCGGCCTGGATGAAGCGAAAAATGTTGTCGATCAAGAGCAGCACGTCGCGGTGCTCGTCGTCCCTGAAGTACTCGGCCATCGTCAGCGCGACGTGACCCACACGGAAGCGGCTTCCCGGCGGCTCGTTCATCTGGCCGAAGACCATCAGCGTGTTCGGCAGCACGCCAGCGTCCTTCATGGCGCGGTAGAGCTCTTCACCTTCGCGACAGCGCTCGCCGATGCCACAGAAGATGCTAACGCCCTCGTGGTTCCTGATCATGTTGTGGATCATTTCGGTCAGGAGCACCGTCTTGCCCACGCCCGCTCCCCCGAAGAGCCCCGCCTTTCCACCCCGCTCCAGCGGGGCGAGCACGTCGATGACCTTGATGCCCGTCTCGAAGATCTCGGACTTGGTGGAGCGTCGGGCCAGCGGCGGCGGAGGCCGGTGCACCACACGCCACTCGACGTCCGACAACACCGCTCCCCGGTCGATGGTATTGCCGAACACGTCGAACATCCGCGAGAGAACCCCTTTGCCGACCGGCGCCGTCAGCGACCCGCCGGTGTCGTCGACCGCCATGCCGCGGGCAAGTCCTTCGGTGGGCGTCAGCGCAATCCCGCGCACATGGCGCGCGTCGCGCTGCGCTAGCACTTCAATCACGATTCGCCCCTGGTCTCCGGCGCGCAGCACCGAGTAGATCGGCGGCAATTTCCCATCGAACCGCACATCCACGACGCTGCCGCGGACCGCGACGACCCTGCCGCGATTCATGCCCTCTTCACCGGAGTGCGCTGCAGGAGTGACTCGACCTCGGCCCAATGCTCCCGCTGGTCCATTCCGCCCGTCGGAAGTAGTTCGCTGCGCGCCAGTAGGCATCGATCCCGTCGAGCTCATGGGAGTTTATCGTCGCATCCACCAGAGAGGGGCATGCACGCGCCTCGCGCCGGCTGGAGCCAGCCACTGGCGGCGCGGCACCGTGCCTGCGCAGTCTAGCTGGAGCAAGCTCGAGGGTCGCTTGCGGGTGATCGGGCGCGAGTCGCGCAGAAGGCGCGCACCCTCGCCGGCGAGATCCGAAGTGCATACGACGGCCTGCGTGCCCTCCTCCCGCAGAGTCACTCCGAGCTCCGCCGCCGGGACGGCCGTCGAGGTCGTGCTCGAACGACGTGCTCCTTTCGGTCATCGCGCTCGAGAAGATTCAGCGCATGAAGGCGAACGTGACGGCGACGAAGAGAGGCAAGAGGATCCCCACCGACCAGGCCATGTAGCCGAAGAAGGACGGCATTCGCACGCCCGCCTCTTCCGCGATGGCCTTCACCATGAAGTTGGGCCCGTTCCCGATGTACGAGTTCGCGCCCATCATCACCGAGCCGCACGAGATGGCCGCGAGGAGCCGCACCGCGGCACCGCCGTGGCCGGCGAGGAAGTCGGCCAGGTACCGGTCCTCGACCGGAATGCCGAACTGCCCGACCGCCGCGGCGGCGAACGCGAGGTAGGTCGGCGCATTGTCGAGGAAGCTCGAGAGCGCGCCCGAGGCCCAGAAGAAATGCCACGGCTCGCGCAGGCCGAGCGCTCCCGCGCGCGCGTTCAGGAGCAGCAGCGCGGGCGCCATGGTGACGAAGATTCCCGCGAACAGGATCGCGACCTCGGCGATCGGACCCCACGCGAAGCCGTTCTCTTCGTGCAGCGCGCGCGGCGTGAGGACGAGTGACAGCGCTGCGAGCCCGGCGAGCGACGCTTCGAGCGCGCCAAACGGCCAGCCGAGCTGGCCCGACAGGAACACGGCCGCGACGATCGCGACGAGCAGCACCACGTTCGGCCAGCCTTCGATCCGCAGCGGCGCGTGGTGCATCACCTCTTCGAGCTGCGAGCCCGGCCGTGCCAGCTCTTCGGCGTCGAACACGCGCTGATCCCAGAAGTTGAAGAGCAAGACGAGCGCGCCGTTCACGAGCGCCCACTCCCGCCACAGCGACAGCGTCCACAAGAATGGCACGCCCTTCTGGAAGCCGAGGAAGAGCGGCGGGTCGCCGAGCGGCGTGAGCAGCCCGCCGCAGTTCGACACCACGAAGATGAAGAACACCACGATGTGTACCTTCCGCTCGCGCGGCGCGTTCGCGCGCAGGAGCGGGCGGATCAAGAGCACCGAGGCGCCCGTCGTGCCGATCAGGCTCGCGAGCACCGCGCCGAGCGCCAGGATCGCCGTGTTCACCAGCGGCGTGCCCGACAGCGAGCCCCGCACGAGGATGCCGCCCGTCACCACGAACAGCGCGAGCAACAAGAGAATGAACGACGCGTACTCGCGCGCCTTCCCGACGAGCTCGTGCAGCCCCTCCGCGCCGAAGGCCGCGCACAGGTAGACCACCACCGGCACGGCGAACGCAGCCGAGACGATCGCCTTGTTCCCGTGGCGGTCCCAGAAGTGGGGCGCCGCGAGCGGGAAGAGCGCGATCGAGAGCAGGAGCCCCAGAAACGGAAGCACCGCCCAGACCGGGAGCTCGGCACCGATCTCCATGCCCATTCCTCCGCGGCGAAACGCTTGCGGGAGAGACCCGAGACTTCGAGTCTCTCCCGCAGCGCTGTTCGTAGCCGAGGAAGGGTCAGCCCGCGAGCTGCTTGGTGCCCGTGTGGATCGGGAAGTCGGGGTACGCGAGCGTTCCCATCTCGGGAATGTCGAGCCCCTCGAGCTCCGTCTCCTTGCTGACGCGGATCGGTGTGATGAGGTCGCTGATCTTGAACCAGGCGTAGGCCATCGAGAAAGCGAAGACCGTGAGGACCACGCAGTCGATGCCCTGCATGACGAGCTGTCCGGCGTCTCCGTAGAGAATGCCGCGGACGCCGTCCGAGCCGTACTTCGCGACCATGTCCGGGCGAACCACTCCGTTCCAGCCCGCGCCGTACTGCCCGGTCGCGAAGATCCCGACGGAGAGCACGCCCCAGAGGCCGTTCACGCCGTGCACCGAGATCGCGCCGACCGGATCGTCGACGCCGTGTGCCTCCAAGAAGAACACGCTGTAGACGACCAGGATGCCCGCGACTCCGCCGAGGACGGCGGCGCCCCACGGGTCGACGAACGCCGAAGGCGCGGTGATGGCGACCAAGCCCGCCAGCATGCCGTTGCACAGCATCGTCGGGTCGGGCTTCAGGCCCTTGATGTAGAGCGCCACCAATGCGCCCAGTGCGCCCGTCACGCTGGCCAGCATCGTGTTCACGACGATGAAGCTGATGCGGAGGTCCGTGCCCGCCAGAGTGGAGCCCGGATTGAAGCCGAACCAGCCGAACGCGAGGATGAACGTGCCGAGCACCACCATCGGAACGTCGTGGCCCGGAATCGCCTGCGGCTTCCCGTTGATGTACTTGCCGATGCGCGGTCCGATGACCATCGCTCCTGCCAGCCCGATGATGCCGCCCATGCCGTGCACGACTCCCGACCCGGCGAAGTCGACGGCGCCGTGGCCGAGGCCCCAGTTGATTCCGCCCTGCGCCATGAACCCGCCTCCCCAGAGCCAGTTCGCATAGATGCAGTACGGCAGAGCGACCCAGAGCCCGTACAGACAGAAGTTCTTCCACGCCCAGCGTTCGGCCATCGCCCCCGTGGGGATCGTCGCGGTGGTGTCCATGAAGACCATCATGAAGAAGAAGATCCCGAGCACCGAGACGTCGCTGACTTCAGGCGAGAGGAACCAGCCCTTGAGCCCGATCAGCCCGTACGTGAACGCGCCGGTCGCGGCGCCGGTGGAATCGACCGCCGCGCCGAGGCCCCAGCCGTGGTTCAGCACGGAGAGGCCGGGCCCGAGCGACGCGTACCAGCCCGGTGGCACCGGCCCGTTCCACCAGTTGCCCCAGCCGAGCGCGAACCCGTAGGCCCAGAACGCGAAGCAGCCGAGCGGGTAGATCATGAAGTTCATCGCCGAGGTGTGCGCCGCGTTCTTCGCGCGGCAGAGCCCCGTCTCGACGTACATGAAGCCGGCCTGCATGAACATGACCAGGAAGCCGGTCACCATCGTCCAGACCATGTTCACCGAGAACAGGTTGTGCGCGATCCGGTCGTAGAGGTCCCCGGCGGCGAGCGTGCCGGGCGTGTCGCCCTTGCCGTCACCGGCCGGTGTCGCCCAGGCGCCGGCCGAGCCGCCCGTCTGATCGGGCCAGCTCGGCTTGTTCGGGTCGGCGCTCGTGCTCGAGAAATAGCTCGGCAACGGCGCCGCAGCGACCGGTGGAGTCGCCGCCGGAGCGGGCGCCTCCGCGGCGGGCGCAGGTGCGGCGGCGGGCGGCTCGTCCGCGCGCAAGTGCGAGTTCAGGAACAGCGCGCCGAGGAGCGCCAGCCCCGCAGCGAACATCAGGCGCCGCGCGCCCCTCCCCATGGTTTTCTTGCCCCGTTTCGACTTTCTAGAGCTCACAAGTCTCCCCTCTCTGAATCTCGAGTCAGAGTGCATCTCTGCCTCGCTCACTGGTGCGGATGCGCACGGCGTCTTCGACGGGAAGCACGAAGATCTTCCCGTCGCCGACCCGGCCCGTCCGCGTGGTGCGCACCAGCTCCTGCACGAGAGCCGGTACGCGACCCTGTTCGACGACGATTTCTACCTTGAACCGTTGCACGTAAGGGAACCCCTCGGGAGCGCCTCGAAACATCTCGACCGGCCCCTTCTCGTGGCCCACCCCGCGAACCTCCGTGATGGTCATTCCTTCCACTCCCACGCGCGCGAGAAGGTCGCGGACTCGGTAGATCGCCGAGTAGCGCACGATCGCCTCGACCATCTGCAGAGGATGCACTCGCGATTGAGCTCCGAGCTCGGGTTTCCCTTTTCAGGATGAAACGGCGGAGCAATCTCCGCGCCAAGACGTAACGGGGCCGCTCCCGCGCCGCCGCGGGCGCTCTAGACCAGAGACTCGGCAGGGAGCGCCGCGGGAACAGGCACGGAGAGGTGCGGGAGGCTTCCCGTGCGCCCGCCGCGGGGCATGGCTCTTGCTCCCGCTTGTGACGGGAGGGCCCATGCCGAGAGATCGGCTGCCCGGGTACCAGCGCGCAGCCGGCTTCGACGAGGCCGTGCAAGACAGCCTCGAAGTCCGGTCGCACTACGCCGCCGTGTTCGAGGAGCTCGAGCGGCTCGACGGTAGCGAGCTGGCCGCGCGCGAGCGGCTGCGCGACGCGATCTTCCGCCGGCTGGGCATCACCTTCGCGGTCTACGGGGACGCCAGCGGCTCCGAGCGCACGTGGCCCATGGACCTGGTGCCGCGCATCCTGCCCGCGGGCGAGTGGAGCCAGATCGAACGCGGCATCGCGCAGCGCATCCGTGCGCTCAACATGTTCCTCGACGACCTCTACGTGGGCGAACGCGCGGCGCTGCGGGACGGCGTGGTGCCGTCGTGGCTGGTGTTCTCCTCCGAGGGCTTCGTGCGCGAAGCCGTGGGCCTGCCCGCGCCGCACGGCGCGCGCTGCGTGGTCGCGGGCATCGACCTGGTGCGCGGCGCCGACGGCGTGTTCCGCGTGCTCGAGGACAACCTGCGCACTCCGAGCGGAATCTCGTACGTGCTGCAGAACCGCGCCGCGCTGACGCGCGTGCTGCCGCGGCTGTCGGCGCGGCATCGGATCCGCCCGGTGCACCACTACGGCTCGTCGCTGCTGGCGGCGTTGCAGGCGCTCGCGCCGCGCGAGAGCACCGGCGGGCCGCGCGTCGTGGTGCTCACCCCGGGCATCTGGAACTCGGCGTACTTCGAGCACGCGTTCCTGGCCCAGCAGATGGGCGCCGAGCTGTGCGAGGGCCGCGACCTCGTGGTGGAAGACCAGGTCGTGTACATGCGCACCACGCGCGGGCTCGAGCGCGTGGACGTGATCTACCGGCGCGTCGACGACGCGTTCGTGGACCCGGCGCTGTTCCGCCCCGACTCGGTGCTCGGCGTGCCCGGGCTCATCTCGGCGCTGCGCGCGGGCAACGTGGCGATCGCGAACTCGCTCGGCTGCGGCGTCGCCGACGACAAGGCGATCTACCCGTTCGTGCCCGATCTCGTGCGCTACTACCTGGGTGAGGACGCGATCCTCCCGAACGTGCAGACGTACCTGTTGTGGGACAAGGAGCAGCGCGACGCGGCGCTCGCCCGGCTCGACCAGCTGGTGGTGAAGCCGGTCGCGGCGTCGGGCGGCTACGGCATCGTCATGGGCCCGCAGTCGACGGCCGAGCAGCTCGAGATCTGCCGCAAGGAGATCCTCGCCGACCCGCGCGGGTTCATCGCGCAGGACCTCGTGCAGCTCTCCACGCACCCGACGTTCGTGGACGGCCGGCTCGAGCCGCGCCACATCGACCTGCGGCCCTTCGCGCTGACGGGAACGCGCACGGAGGTGTTCCCCGGCGGGCTCACGCGCGTGGCGCTGCGGCGCGGCTCGTACATCGTGAACTCGTCGCAGGGCGGGGGCTCGAAGGACACCTGGGTGCTCGAAGAGACCGGGGCCGGCTGATGCTCGCCCGCCACGCGGAAGACCTGTTCTGGGCCGGCCGCTACCTGGAACGCGCCGAGGACACCACGCGCATGCTCGACGTGACGTACCACGGGCTGCTCGAGGGCGGCTCGTCCGACGTGGAGGCCGCGTGGCGCAACCTGCTCGAAGCGCTGCAGCTCGCGCACCCGTTCTACGCCAAGCACGAGCAGGTCTCGCCGCGCGCGGTGGCGGAGTTCCTGGTGGCCGACGTGGCGCAGTCGAGCTCGATCATCGCCGCGATCGCGCGCGCGAGAGAGAACGGCCGCAACGTGCGCGAGCACCTCTCCACGGAGCTGTGGGAGACCTTGAACTCGTGCTTTCTCGAGCTCCGCGCGCGCGACCTCGTGGCCGAGCTCGCGGCGCAGCCGCACGAGCTCTACCGCGAGATCCGCACGCGCTGCCAGGCGATCGCGGGCGCGGCGAGCGAGACGATGGCGCGCTCGGATCCGTGGCGCTTCCTGTCGCTCGGACGGCTGGTCGAGCGCGCGGAGATGACCTGCCGCATGCTGCGGGTGCGCGCGAGCCGGCGCGACGCGCGCACGAACTTCCACGACTTCCTGCTCGTGTTGAACTCGGTGTCGGCGCTCGAGGCGTACACGCGCGCGCACGGCGCCGAGATCGATCCTGCGCGCGTGATCGCGTTCCTGCTGCTCGCGCCCGACTTCCCGCGCAGCGTGTTGTACTGCGTGCGCGGCGCCGATGAGCTGCTCGCCGAGCTCGAAGGCGGCGTGCCCACGGTGCGCCCGCGGCGCACGCTCGGCCGCATTCGCGCGGAGCTCGAGTACCAGGACGCCGACGAGCTGCGCGCGTTCGGCGACCGCACCGTGCTCGACCGGGCGCAGTCGGGCATCTGGGAGGTCGCGGAGCTGGTCGAGGAGTCCTTCTTCGCGAGCGGCCCCACGCCGCAGCGACACATCTTCGGGTCACCGTGATGGAGATCTACGAGATCCGCTACTGCTCGCTGTTCCGCTACCCGCAGCCCGTCTGGGACTCGCACAACGTGCTGCGCGCGGCGCCGTGCAGCGACGAACGCCAGATCCTCTTGAGCTACAAGCTCACAGTGACTCCGTCGGCGCGCGTGGTCTCGTACACCGACTACTTCGGCACGCGCGTCGACCTGTTCGGCGTGCCCAAGCCGCACCGCGAGCTCGAGGTGCTGGCCGAAATCCGCGTGGCGCTCGGCGACGCACCGAGCGCGCCGCCGCAGCCCCCGCCGCGCGCGCACCTGGCGCGCGAGTTCCGCGACGCGCACCACGAGTATCTGGTGCCGAGCGCGCACGTGGAGCTCGGCGAGGGCATCTGCCGCGAAGCGCGCGACGCCGTGACGGGCGCGGGCGACGACGCCGCGGCGCTCGGCGCCGCGCTCGCGGCGCACGTGAGCCGCACGCTCGCCTACGCGCCAGGGTCGACGTACATCGGCATCGACGTGAACGAGCTGCAGCGCTCGCGGCGCGGCGTGTGCCAGGACTTCGCCCACTACCTGATCGCGCTGTGCCGCTCGGTGGGCGTGCCCGCGCGCTACGTCTCGGGCTATCTCTTCGCGCAGCGCGGCGACGCCGACCGGACTGCCAAGGAAGAGGTCGTGGTGCAGACGCACGCGTGGGTCGAGATCGCGCTGCCCGGCGCGGGCTGGTGGCCGCTCGACCCGACCAACCGCATGACCGTCGCCGCGAGCCACGTGAAGATCGGCCACGGCCGCGACTACGACGACGTGCTGCCGCTGCGCGGCCTGTACCACGGGCCGTTCCAACACGAGCTCGAAGCGCAGGTGCGCATGAAGCGGCTGGCGACCGGCGAGGCCTGGGGCGTGCCGGGCCGCGCCGCGCCGCGCGCGTTCTAGTCAGCGCGGCGCGCGCGCGAGCCGGTCGAGCGCGTTGCGCGCATAGTCGTCGCGCTCGTCGAAGTCGAGCGCCTTGCGATAGTACGCGCGCGCCAGCTCGCGCTCGCCGCCGCTCTCGTAGAGCCACGCGGCGCGCGTGAAATGTCTCGGGCCGAGGCCCGCGACGGCTTCGGCGGCGATCTGCGGCAGATAGAAGTAGCTCGCGCGCTGCGCGTACATGAGCACGATGGACTCGTCGTGCGGCGCGCCGCGCGCGGCCTCGGCGTAGCGCGGGATCGCTTCGGCGCTGACCCCGCAATTGCGCAGCAGCACCTCGGCGAGCCGGAAGCGGTCCTGCGGCAGCATGGACTTCTCGAGCCGGTCGAGCGCGGCTTCGAGCGGCTCGCCGCCCAGGTCGAGCGGCGCGAGCGTCGCGTCGGAGCGCCCGGCGACGTTGGGCGCGAACTCGGCGTACGGCGAGGCGCCGTTCACGAGCACGTAGTGACCGTCGCCGTCGAAGAAGAAGCTCTTGAAGGTCTCCACCAGGTCGACGCGCCAGAGGCCGCCTTCGCGCACGAGCAGCACGGGCACGAAGTCGCGCGCGGGCGTCCTCGAGGAGACGAACGCGCGCTCGCCGTCGACGTGCACCTCGAGCGCGCCCGAGTGCTCGGTCGCGTCGGCGCGCAGCAGCTCCTCGTACGGCGCGACCGGATAGCGCGCGCGCAGCACGCGGCTGCCTTCGGTGAAGAGCTCGAGCGTGGGGTCGCCGACCAGCTCGCGGCGCGTGCGCTGCAGCGCCGCGGCGCTCTGCAGTGGCTCGGCGGACGGCGCGTAGCGCTCGCGCAGCTCGTCGGGCACGCGCTTCTTGTACTCCGTGTGGGAGGGCAGCTTCGCGAGCGCGACCTGCGCGCCCGCGCCGCCCGAGTGACCCACGAGGAGCTGAGTCAGATGGTCGGGCGCGCCGAGCTCGCCCGGCAGCTTCAGCTCGCCCGACGCCACGCCGTCGAGCAGCACGTCGCGCAGGAAGTGGATCACGTCCATCACGGCCATGCCCGCGGCGCGGTGCGACACGTACGGCACGAGCTGGTCGCGCGCGATGCGGGAGACGATTGCGTCGGGCAGGAGGCCTTCCAGCGAGTACGAGACCTCGATGCGCGCCTGGCCGGCCGCGGCGTCGATCAGCACCAGGATCCCGCCGGTGGGCGCGTCGCGGCCCACGCCGAGCTCGCGGAAGCGGCGCTCGGCCAGCGGCGCGATCGGCTCGCCCTTGCCGCGCGAGGTCTCGACCCGCACGTCGACGCCCAGGTCCGCGCGCGTCTGCGCGCACTGCTTCTCCGCGATCGCCCCGAACGGGAAGAGCAGCTCGGCGGAGTCGGCCACGAACTCCGGTGCGCGCGCGTGCGCCGCGCCGAGCTGCAGGCGGCCGCGGAGCGCCACGCCCGCACACACGAGCGCGGCCGCGAAAAGAGCTCCGGCGACGGCTCTGCGCATGACTCACGCAGAGATCGGCCGATCGGCGCCTCCGCTCTAGTGTCTGGCGAAGCCGAGCTCGCCGAGCTTCGCGGCGATGTCCTTGCCGGCCGTCGCCGTCTTCACCTCGCGGTCGACGTACTGGACGGTGCCGTCCTTGTCCACGTAGAAGGTCCACCGCTTGGCGTACATGCCGCCCAGCGCCGCCACGCCGTAGCTCGCGGCGACCTCGCCCTTCGGGTCCGACAAGAGTACGAGCTGCGCCTTCTGCGACTTCGCGAAGTCGGCGTTCTTCTCGGGTGGATCCATGCTGACCATGAATACGTCGACGTCGTACTTCGCGAGCTCCGCCTGCGCGTCGCGCAGCGAGCCGACCTCCTCGGTGCAGCCGCCCGTGAACGCCTTCGGGAACCACGCCAGCACGAAGGCCTTCTTGCCCGCGTAGTCGGTGAAGCGCACCGTGCGGCCAGCCGAGGACTGCAGCGCGAAGTCGGGCGCCGGGTCGCCGGCCTTCAGGTCCGCTGCGCGCGCCGCGAGCGGAACGAGCAGCAGCAGCAGTGCGAGCGCCGCGCTCCGCCCACGGATACGAGTCACTAGTTCACCCTCCTGCCGCCCTTCCAGTATTTGTCGCGCAGCAGGAACTTCTGCAGCTTGCCGGTGGCGGTGCGCGGCAGCGCGTCGAGGAACTCGACCGAGGTGGGGCACTTGAAGTGCGCCAGGTGCTCGCGGCAGAACGCGATGAGCTCGGCCTCGGTGGCCTTCCCACCCGCGCGCAGCACCACGAGCGCCTTTGGCGTCTCGCCCCACTTCTCGTGCGGCACGCCGATCACCGCGCACTCCAGCACCGCGGGGTGTCGGTAGAGCGCGGCCTCGATGTCCGGCGAGCTGATGTTCTCGCCGCCCGAGATGATCACGTCCTTCGCGCGGTCCACGATGTGGATCGAGCCCGTCTCGTCCCACACCGCGAGGTCACCGGTGTGGAAGTAGCCGCCGTGCACGGCCTTGGCCGTCTCGTCGGGCTGCTGCCAGTAGCCGGCGAACACCACGTTCGAGCGCGCGCACACTTCGCCGACCGACACGCCGTCCTTCGGCACCGGCTTCGCGTCGCCGTCGAGCAGCGCGATCTCGACGCCGAGCGCCGGCACGCCCGCGCGCGAGCGCCGCGGCCAGTCTTCCGCGCGCGTGGCGTGGTCGGGCATGGACACCGTCAGCACGGGCGCCGTCTCGGTGAGCCCGTAGATCTGGATGAACTCCCAGCCGAGCTCCTTCTCGAGCCGCTCGATGAACGCGGCGGGCGGCGGCGCGCCGGCCACCGTGAAGCGCGGCCTGGTGCGGATGGGGTGCTTCGCCTTGTCGGGGTAGTCGAGGATCGTGCGCAGCACGGCGGGCGCCATACACGCGAAAGTGACGCCTTCCTTCGCGATCAGCTCGAAGATGCGCGCGCCGTCGATCGCGCGCAGCACCACGTGCGTGCCGCCCATGCCCGTGAGCGCGTACACGCCGCCCCAGCCGTTGCAGTGGAACATGGGCAGGGTCCACAGCTCGACGTCGGAATGACTCACGCGCAGGTGCGTCATCAGGCTGTACGCGTTGATGTAGCAGTTGCGGTGCGTGAGCATCACGCCCTTGGGTCGCGCCGTCGTGCCGGACGTGTAGTTGATCGACACGACGTCGTTCTCGCCGCGCGCCGGTGCCGCGGGCGCGGTGGCGGGCTCGCGCGCTACGAGCTCGTTCCAGTCGAGCCAGCCCGGCGGCGTCGCGCCCGCTTCCTTGGCGACCACGTAGTGCTTCACCGTCTGGAGCCGCGGGCGGATCTCGTCGACCACCTTCGTGTACTCGCCGTCGACGAGCACGGCCGTGACGCCGGCGTGGTTCAGGATGTACTCGTGATCCGCCGCCGTGAGCCGGTAGTTGAGCGGCACGAGGATCGCCCCGAGCCAGCTCGTGCCGTAGAAGCTCTCCAGGAAGAAGTGCGAGTTCGGCGACAGGATGCAGACGCGGTCGCCGGCGCGGACGCCCAGGCGCAGCAGCGCGTGCGCGAGCTTGTTCGCGCGCTCGGCGAACTCGCGGTACGTGAAGCGCTGGTCGCCGTCGACGATCGCGAGCTTGTCGGGGTAGAGCTGGGCCGGCCTTCTCAGGAAATCGTCGACGAGAAGTGGGACCTCCACGGTACTTACGGGTCCCGGCGCGCGGGCAGCCGCGCGCCACCCGCCTCCGCTCGCGTTCCGCTCGCTGCGCACTTCGCTTGCACGGCTCGACTCACATCACGATGACTTGGCGCGCGACCTCGCCCTTCTCGAGCGAGGCGAACGCGTCATTGATGTCCGAGAGCTTGATGCGCTTCGACACCATGTCGTCGAGGTTGAGCTTGCCGTTCAGGTACATGTCGACGTACTTCGGCATGTCCGTGCGGAAGCGGTTGCTGCCCATGCTCGAGCCCTGGATCTTCTTCTCGAACAGGAAGTCGACGCCGGGCAGCTCGACCTTCTGGCCGAGCGGGATCATGCCGATCACCGTCGCCGTGCCGCCGTTCTTCAGCATGCCGAACGCCTGCTCCGCGGCGATCTTCAGCCCGATCGCCTCGAAGGAGTAGTCGACGCCGCCGCCGGTGAGCTCCTTCACCTGCGCGACCGGGTCGCCCTTCTTCGGGTTCACGGCGTCGGTCGCACCCATCTTGCGCGCGAGCTCGAGCTTCGAGTCGAGCATGTCGACGGCGATGATGCGGCCTGCGCCGGCGATCGACGCACCCTGCACCGCCGACAGCCCGACGCCGCCACAGCCGATCACCGCCACGGTGGCGCCCGCAGGCACCTTCGCGGTGTTGAACACCGCGCCCACGCCCGTGGTCACGCCGCAGCCGATCAGCGCCGCGCGGTCGAGCGGCATCTCCTTCTTGATCTTCACGATCGCGTTCTCGTGCACGAGCATCTGCTCGGCGTACGACGACAAGTCGAGGAACTGCCACATCGGCTTGCCGTCCTGCGACAGCCGCGGCGGATCCGTCGGGCGGCGGCGCGTGTCGACCTTGGTACAGAGCGCGGGGCGGCCCGACAGACAGAACTCGCAGTGGCCGCAGAACACGGACAGGCACGTGATCACGTGGTCGCCGGGTGCGACGTAGCGGACCTCGGAGCCGACCTGTTCCACGACGCCGGCGGACTCGTGGCCCAGCACGGCGGGCGTCGGATACAGGTACGAGCCGTTCTGGAAGTGCAGGTCGCTGTGACACACGCCTGCGGCGACGGTGCGCACGAGCACCTCGTGCGGGCCGGGCTTCGAGACCTGGACGTCTTCGATCGAGAGCGGCTGCTTCACCGCTCGGAGCACTGCTGCCTTCATGTCATCCTCCCTCGGCCGTTCGCCGCGCGGCTGGATTCTGGAGCGCGAAGCGCGCGGGGTCAAAGGCCTCGAGCCCGGCGAGGCGCGCGCCGCGGAGGAGCTCGGACGCAATGGCCGCGCCGGTGAGCGACGCGAGCAGGACGCCGTTGCGGTAGTGGCCCGCAGCGAGCCACGCGCCCGGCGCGCCGGGCACGCGGCCGACGAGCGGCAGCTCGTCGGGCGTGCCGGGCCGCAGCCCGGCCCACACGCGCAGGAGCGCCGCTTCGCGCAGCGCAGGCGCGAGCGCGCATGCGCCTGCGAGCAGCGCCGCGATGCCCGCCGCGGTGGGCCGCGCGTCGAAGCCCGCGCGCTCGACGGTGGCGCCCACGCGCAGCTCGCCGTCGCGGCGCGGCACCAGGTACGCGTCGCGGCTCCACAGGATGGGGCCGCCGCGCAGCGCGGGCGAATCGAGTGCGAGCATCTGGCCCTTGACGGGCGCGACGGGCACGTGCGCGCCGAGCCACTCGCCGGCGCGCTGCGCCCACGCGCCGGTGCACAGCACGACGTCGTGCGCGCGGTGCTCGCCGAGAGCGGTGCGCACGCCGGCGACGCGCGCGCCCTCGCGCACGAGGCCGACGACCTCGCTCGCGCGAACGATCTCGGCGCCGCGGCGCGCGGCTGCGCCTGCGTACGCGAGCGCCAGGCGGCGCGCGTCCACGTGCGCTTCGCGCGGCGACCAGAGTGCGCCCGCAAAGCCGCGCGCGAGCGCGGGCTCGGTCTTCGCGAGCTCGGGGGCGTCGAGCCACTCGCAGCCGTGCGCGGCGAGCCGCACCGCGCTCGCACGGAAGAGCTCGGCCTCGTCGGGCGCGGCGGCGCGCAGCACGCCGGAGCGCACGAGCTCGGGATCGACGCCGGACAGCTCGCGCAGCTCGCCGAGCTCGGCCAGGAGTCGCGCCTGAGACTCGAGCCCCAGCCGGAAGATCGGCCCTTCGCCGTGCGACTCGGACAGCGGCGCGAGCATGCCCGCCGCGGCGCCCGACGCGTGCGCGCCGAGCTCGTCGCGCTCGAACAGCACGACCGACGCGCCGGCGCGCGCGAGCGACCACGCGACCGACGCGCCGATCACGCCGCCGCCGACCACGATCGCGTCCGCTCCGCGCACGTCGAAAAGGTAACGCGTACAATCGCGCGCGGTGAGCCGAGAGAGCGAGGTCCGCCGCTGGCGGGTGAAGTTCCCGGACCGCGGCGTCGAGCTCGAGCTCGTCGACTGGGGCGGCGCCGCGCGTCCGCTCGCGCTCCTCGCACACGCCACGGGCTTCTGCGCCGCGTGCTTCGACCCGCTCGCCGCGCGCCTGCGCGAGCGCTACCGCGTGATCGGCTGGGACGCGCGCGGCCACGGCAATTCCGAGAAGCCGCCGCCGCCGGAGCCGTACGGCTGGAGCGAATTCGCGCTCGACGTCTCGGCGGTCACGGCGCACGTGCTCGGCGAGCTGGGGCTCGCGCGCGTGGCGCTCGCCGTCGGCCACAGCTTCGGCGGCACGTGCACGCTGGACGCCGCGGTGCGCGACCCCGAACGCTACGAGCGGCTCGCGCTGCTCGACCCCGTGATCGTGCCCGCGCCGCCCGACTTCCCGGGCGCGGATCCGATGCGCGGCGGCCCGAACATGGCGGCGTCGATCGCACGAAAGCGCCGACACATTTTTGCGTCACGTGACGAGATCCGCGCACGCTGGCGCGAGAAGGGCACGTTCGGGGACTGGGATCCGCGTGCGCTCGACGGCTACCTGGCGTTCGGCTTCCACGACCGCGCCGACGGCCAGGTGGAGCTCGCCTGCCCGGGCGAGATCGAGGCGGCGGTGTTCGAGTCGGGCGCCCGCTTCGACGCGTGGAAGAGCGCCGAGAAGCTGGCGCGCCCCGCCCTGCTCTTCCACGCCGCGCGCGGCAACTTCCCGCCGGCGCTCGCGCAGCGCTTCGCGGCGAAGTCGCCGGCGTTCCAGCTCGTCTCGTTCGACG
Source organism: Myxococcota bacterium (assembly GCA_035498875.1). Taxonomy (GTDB): domain Bacteria; phylum Myxococcota_A; class UBA9160; order SZUA-336; family SZUA-336; genus VGRW01. The sequence goes on along the minus strand of DATJZP010000014.1, from coordinate 1,256 downwards.
CGCCGCACCTCCTGGCGATGACGTCGCCCGACGCGGTCGCCGACGCGCTGCTGGGCTGGGCGCCCGCCTAGCGGCCGCGGAACACGGGCTTCCGCTTCTCCGCGAAGGCGCGCTGCGCCTCGCGCGCGTCCTCGGTCGCGCGCAGCGGCCGGCCGAGCTCCTCCTGGCGCACGTACGCCTCGGCCAGCGGCTTGCCGAGCAGCTCCCGTACACCGGAACGTGTCGCCCGCACCGCGAGCGGCGCGTTCAGGGCGATGGCGTCCGCCAGCGCGAACGCGGCGGGCAGGAGCTCCGCAGGCGCCACGACCCGGTTCAAGAGGCCGAGCTCGAGCGCGCGCGCCGCGTCGATCGGCCGCGCCGTGAGCAGGAGCTCGTTCGCCGCGGCCCAGCCGATCTGCCGCGGCAGGAGCACGGTCGCGTTCCCCGTCGGGTAGAGCCCGAGCGCGACCTCCTCGAGTGCGAACGTGGCGTGCGGCACGGCGACGCGCAGGTCGGTCGCGAGCAAGAGGTCGAAGCCGCCCGCACGCGCGTGCCCGTTCACCGCGGCGACGAGCGGCACGCCCAGATCGAAGCCCGCCAGCAGCGCCGTCGACACGTTGCGCAGGCCCTCGAAGTCGCGCGCGTCGATCTTCTCGCCGCGCGCGAGCGCCTGCGCCGCGGGAATCGTCGCGCGCATGTCCATGCCCGAGCAGAACACGCGCTCGCCCGCGCCCGTCACCACCGCGCAGCGCAGCTCGGGGTCCGCCGCGATCTCGCGCCAGGCCGCCGCGAGCGCGCCCAACATCGCCGGGTCGAGCGCGTTCGCGCGCTCCGGCCGGTCGAGCGTCACCAGCGCGACGTGCGGATGAGCCCCCGGCCGTTCCAGTCGAACCGGCATGCGCTAGTGGTGGAACAGGCGCAGGTTCGTGTGCACCATCGCGATGCCGTACTCGCGGCACGCCGCCTCGATGTCGGCGTCGCGCGTCGAGCCGCCCGGCTGCGCGATGAACTTCACGCCGTGGCGCGCGGCGTGGTCGATGTTGTCGCGGAACGGGATGAAGCCGTCGGAGACGAGCGACACGCGGTCGAGCTTCGCGCTCCACTCGCGCTTCTCGTCGGCCGAGAGCAGCTCGAGTGGCTGGTCGAGCGCGTCGCGCAGCTCGGCCTCTTCGCTCGGCACCAGGTCGCCCTCGATGTAGCGCACGCGCCAGTTGATGCGGTCCTGGCGCTTCACGCCCTTCTTGAAGCGCAGGCCCAACACTTTCGGGTGTCGGCCC
>DATJZP010000013.1:0-25531 GCA_035498875.1 Myxococcota bacterium | reverse complement strand
GCGCCGCTGCCCGAGATGGACGCGCTGTGCGACTGGCTGCCGCGCAGCATCCCGCGCGGCGACGACACCTCGATCATCCACGGCGACTTCAAGCTCGACAACACGATCGTGCACCCGACCGAGCCGCGGATCGTGGCGGTGCTCGACTGGGAGATCTCGACGCTGGGTCATCCGCTCGGCGACTTCACCTATCTGTGCACGCCCTGGTATCCGCTGGGCGCATTCCAGAGCTTCGATCTCGGCGCGCTCGGCCTGCCGACGCTCGACGAGTATGCCGCGAGCTACTGCCGGCGCACCGGCCGCGCGCCGATCGATCACTTCGCCTGGTATCAGTCGTTCCACCTGTTTCGCAACGCCTGCATCCTGCAGGGGATCCTGGGCCGGGTGCGCGATGGAACGGCCTCGAGCGAGCACGCCACCACGCTGGCGAGCAGCGTCGGTCCGCTGGTGCGCACCTCGTTCGGGATCGCCAAGTCACTGGGCATGTGACTCGCGACTTCGCCCGACTGCTCGCGGCCGCCACGATCTCGAACCTCGGCTCGATGCTGACCGCGCTCGCGCTGCCGCTGCTCGCGATCAGCCTTCTGCAGGCGACGCCCGGAGAGATTGCCGCGCTGAACGCGGCGGCGATCCTGCCGGGATTGATCTTCGGCCTGTTCGCGGCACAGGCGATCGATCGGCTGCGGCGGCGCCCGGTCTTGATCGTGGCGGACCTGATACGCGCGCTGCTGCTCCTCGCCCTGCCGGTCGCGGCCTTCGCGGGCGTGCTCTCGATGACCCAGATCGTGGGGTTCGCGCTGTGCCGGGGCATGTTCGACTTCGCGTTCGACGTGGCCGAGCAAGCCTATCTGCCTTCGCTCGTTCCGGCGGAGGAGCTGGTGCGCGCGAACGGCCGGCTGCAGGCGGGTGACTCGAGCGCCGAAGCCGTGGGCTTCGCGCTGGGTGGCTGGCTGGTGCAGTGGCTCTCGGCGCCCGTCGCGCTGCTGGTCGACTCTCTCAGCTATCTGGTCTCGGCCGTCTTGCTGCTGCGCATCCGGTCCGCAGAGCCCGAGCCGGAGAAGCCGCGCATCGGCGCGCGGCGCACGGCCGAGCTGTTCGCGGGCGTGGTCGAGATCTGGCGCACTCCCGCGCTGCGCGCGCTGGCGCTGTCGAGCATGTGGACGGTGGCCGGCGCCCAGGTCGTCGGCACGGTCTACCTTTTGTTCGTGTATCGCGAGCTCGGCTTCGCGCCCGGCGTTCTGGGACTGTTGTTCGCGGTGGGAGCGGTCAGCTCACTCGGCAGCGCGCTGCTCGCCCACCGCGTGCCGAAGGCGCTGGAGGGCCGGCCGGCGATCGTCACGGGGCTGGTCCTGTACGCCGCGGGGCCGCTCGTGCTGTCGCTCGCTCCGGGCGCGAACCTGTGGGGAGTCACTGCGATCGCCAGCCAGCAGCTCGTGGCCGACGGCGGCTACGTGCTGTACGAGGTGCACCAGCGCAGCCTGCGCCAGCGCATCACCCCGTCGCGGCTGCTCGGGCGGGTGGGTGGCTCGCTCCGGCTCCTGAACGGCGCCGCCATGCTCGCGGGGCTCGCGCTCGGCGCCTGGCTGGGTGACTCGTTCGGACTGCGTCCGACCCTGGTGGCGGGTGCGGGCCTGGAATCCCTCGGCGCGCTCTCCGCGCTGGCGGTGACTCAGAAGCGGTAGGCGAGGCCGAACTGGAAGTCGAGTGAGCCGATCGGACTGACCGAGCCACTGACCAGGCCGGTGTTGAGCGAGATCTTCGCCGGAGTCAGGATCGACTCGACGCCCAGGTTCAGCACCAGGCCATGCGTGATGTACATGTCGATGCCCAGGCCGATCCGGCCGGCGAAGGCGTGGTCGTCGATGTGGAGCGCGTTCAAGTGAGTGTCGAGATCGAACACCACCGCGCCCGCTCCCAAGAGCAGATATGGCTGGAAACGCCAGGTCGGGATGATGAACTTCGCGTTGATGGTCGCCGATTGCAGCCCGAGCGTGCCCAGACCCTGGTTGAAGAAGGTGACGTTGAATGGATCGAGCCATTCGTACTCGGCTTCCAGCGCGAACCACGAGCCGAAGCGATAGCCGGCGCGTGCGTTCACACCCCAGCGGTCGCTGATGTCGAGATGCTGGAGAACGCGGTCGCCGTCGAGAAACGCGTCGACCACGCCCACCGTGCGCGATGCGCCGACGCCGATGTAGGCGCCGGGGCGGCCGAAATCGCTGTCGTCCGCTCGCGCGGCACCGGCCAGTGCCAAGCACGAAGCCACGAGCCACGCGAGAGCGAGCTTCTTCATGGATCTCCGGACACGACGCGGGCGCGAAGACCTGCTTCGCGCCCGCGCCAGTCGAGAATCAGAAGCGGAACCCGAAGCCGGCCTGCGCGCCGAGATAGGTCAGGCCGCGGCCGCTGTTGTTGTTGCCGACCAGGCCGCCGGAGCTGACCTTCGCGGTGTTGAAGACCACGTCGGTGCCGATGTTCAGGAAGAAGTTCTGCGACAGGTAGTAGTCGAGCCCGGCGCCGAAGCGTGCGGAGAAGCTCGGGCTGGCGACGTCGATGTTGCTGAAGAAGGCCTTGTCGACCGATGCCCAGGTCACGCCGCCGCCAACCTTGAAGTAAGGCTCGAACGCGCCGTAGGGCGCGATCACCTTCAGGTTGATCGTCGCCGTCTGCGTCTCGACGTCGAACAGGTGGACGCCGCCTGCGCTGGCATGGAAGCCCTTCATCCACTCGTACTCGCCCTCGGTCGCGAGATACTTGTTGAAGCGGTAGCCCGCGGCCGCCCATGCACCCCAGGAGTCACCGACGTGGGCGTGCTCGACGCTGTTGAGTGGCGCGAAGGCGTCGTCGATCGTGCCCTCGAAGAAGTTCACACCGCGCGTTCCGCCGACCTCGACGTAGCCACCTGACCGAGCGTACGGATCATCGTCCGCCCGGGCAACTTGCGCGGCGAATGTAGAAACGAGCAGCAAAGCCGAGATCGCGAGATATTTCATTGACTGGGCCCTCCTTCGACCTCCGCCGCGCATTTGCGTGCGGAATCAACGCCCATTGCGAGTATCGGGCCGGCGCTACTTCCCAGGGGGTGGAAACTGCTTCAGGATTTGATCGACCGCACCCTGGACGCGCGCCTGCCTTTCCTCGGGCGTCTTCAACTCTTGAATACGTGACTGGCCCGTTCCGCGCCAGATCACATCGTTGGTTTCGGGACTCACGAAATCGATCAGCAGGGTCCCTACATCGTAGGTATCCACGACCGTCTGGGCCCCGCCGACACCATACCAGCCGCGATAAGGCCCGTAACCCGTGTAGATCGTGTGCGCATCGAGCTTCTGGTCGAGCGCGATGTGGTAGGCGACGAGGATGTCCGGCTTCCCGCTGGTCTTCGTGAATCCCTTCTCAGCCAATGTGTTTTGGATCGCCCCCTGGATGCGGCCGTGCAGCAACGGGTCATCCAGCCGGGCGTTGCCCGTGGCCTCCGGAGTGGCGCTCTGCCACGCCCAGCTGTGAAGGCCGGCGAAGCTCGCACCCGGGTCCCAATCGTCGTGGACCTCGATCGAGCTGCAGGCGGTGAACGCGAGACACAGGATCAGCGCGCGCAGGGGGGAGAGACTCACGGCGGGCATTCTATGCGGTCTGGCGGATCGCTACCAGCTGCTCGGGCGCCGGGAAGCCGGCCTCGCCGAACGACTCGCGAATCACTCGATTGCCGTCGAAGTAGACCTGCCAGTAGTGCTCGTTGTTGCAGAACGGCCGCACCGCGAGCTTGGGACCGAAGCTCGTGAACTCCACGATCTCGAGCACCGGTGCGGGGTCCGGAAGAACGTGCGGGATCTTGGCGATGCGCTCTCGCAGGATCCGGATCGCCGCCTGCGGGTCGACCGAGGCCGCGAGCTGCGCGACCAGGTCGACGCGCCGGTAGGCGTTGGTCGAGAAGTTCTGGATCGTGTCCGACAGGATCTTGTTGTTGCCGACGAAGGTGCGGATGTTGTCCGGCGTGTTCAGGATCGTGGCGAACAGCCCGATCTCCTCGACGGTTCCGGTGACTCCACCGGCAGTCACGAAGTCACCCGCCTTGAACGGATGTAGGATCATCAGGAAGATGCCGGCCGCGAAGTTGGCGAGCAGGCCGCTCCAGGCCGTGCCGACCGCGAGGCCGGCGCCCGCGAGCAAGGCTGCGAAGCTGGTGGTCTCGATGCCGAAGAAGCCCAGGAGGGCGACCACCAGCACGATGTTCAGAGTGACTGCCACCGCCGAGCCGATGAAGCCGATCACCGTCGGATCGATCGGCTGGCGGCGCAGACCGCGCTGCATGAGCGAGACGACCAGATGGATCAGCCGCCGGCCGACGATCCAGAGCGCGAGCGCGCCCAGCACCTTGAGGCCGAACGGAACGGCGTAGGCCGTGAGCGTGGCGTAGAGCTGGTCGAGTCGATCCGTCGGCATGGCGCTGCTCCGCGTCCCGGTCGGGACTCACTTCACCGTGTAGCCCTTGCCCTCGAGGCAGGCCGAATAGGCCTTGTTGTAAGTCGCCATCTTCGCCTGCGTGTCCGACGCCTGCTGCTGCTGCGCCTGCTGGTTGGCGCCCGCGGCCGCGCGCTCGGCGCGGCGCTGGCGCGAGCCCGCCACGGCCGTGCCCGCAACGGCGCCCGCGGCCGCGCCCTTCCCCGCATCGCCGCCCGAGATCGCGCCGACGGCTGCGCCCGCGGCGGCGCCTTTCGCCGCACCGCGCACGCGTTGGCCGCTCTGGGGCGGCGGCGCCGCCGCGACGGGTGCCGGCTGCCCGGCCGCGTTCGCGATCGCAACCGGATCCACACCGGTGTTGCTCTTGGCCCAGCCCTGACACTCGGTCTGGTCCTTCGCCTGTTGATCGGCGGACTGACCCTTTGCCGGGTAGATCACGAGATTCTGCGCCCCCGCTCCCGTCGCGAGGGCGAGCGTCCCGACTGCAATGAACCTGGAAAACCACCGCGCCATGGGACCCCTCCTCGTCTCAAGTCATCATACGCCAACGCGGACCGTGCGAGCTGGTTTTGCCCCGGACGACGCCCTACGCTCCGCCGCACCAATGCACTCCGGATCGGGGCGAGAGCTGCGCGGGCTGGGGGCGTTCTTCGTGCTGGCGTTGGCCGGCGCGCTGCTCGCGGGGTGCGCGACGCCGATCGGCGTCAACCGCACCTCGATGCGCGCCGCGAACCTGTCGCTCTCGGAGAGCGTGCTCACGGGCGACGAGCTGAGCCCGGTCTCGCGCGAGTATCTGGAGCGGCTTGCCCTGGCCGAGCTCTACGAGAAAGATCCTCCGGCGGCGCTCGAACGACTGCGCAGCGGACTGGGCGGACCCGACGAGCTGGGACGCCTGCTCGCGCTGTCCGAGCTCTGGTTCGCGACGGCGCAGAAGAGCGGCGACCACGGTCAGTTCCTGATGTCCGCGGTCTATGCCTACGCGTTCCTGTTCCCGCCGGACACCACCCACGCACCGACGCCCTACGACGGCAACGTGCGCCTCGCGCTCAACCTGTACAACCGCGGAATCACGGAAGGGCTCGCGCTCCCCGAGAGCGGTGACGAGACCGAGCTCGACCTGACGCCGCGCCTGATCGTGCTGCCGTTCGGTCACCTGGACCTGCTGGAGCCGCCGGAAGAGTTCCGCTGGAGCGGCTATCGCGTGGTGCATCCCATCTCGCTCACCGACGTGCAGATCCGCGGCCTGCGCAATCGCTACCGCCGCTCGGGCATCGGCTCTGCCGTGGCGGTGAAGATGGAGCCGGCGGACGGCGCGGAGGCCTACAAGTGGATTCCGCCGCAGAGCAAGGTCCCGCTCACCGTTTTCCTGCGCTTCCAGGACCTGCGCAGGAGTCTCTCGAGCGGGGACGTGCGCGGCGAGGCCGAGATCTACGACGCCGACGAGCATCCCGCGATCAAGGTCGAGAGCCGCAGCGTACCGCTCGAGTCGGAGCCCTCGGCGGCGATCGCCTACCGGCTCGACAAGGCTCCGGTCTGGGACTTCGAGGTGGCGGGCTTCCGGCGTCCCGACTTCACGATGCCGGGCTCCGAAAAGACCAAGGGGCTGTTCTTCCTGACTCCCTACCGGCCGGGCCGGATCCCCGTGGTGTTCGTGCACGGCACGGCGTCGAGCCCGGCGCGCTGGGCCGAGATGGCGAACGAGTTGCTCGGGGACCCGCGCGTCGCCAGCCGCTACCAGCTCTGGTTCTTCATCTACAACAGCGGCAATCCCGTGCTGCTGTCGGCCGCGCGCCTGCGCGAGTCACTCCAGGCGGCGGTGGCCGACATCGACCCGCGGGGCAAGGACCCGGCGCTCAAGCAGATGGTCGTGATCGGCCACAGCCAGGGCGGCCTGCTCACGAAGCTGATGGTCGTCGACAGCGGCGACAGCTTCTGGAACATCGTCAGCGGCGGCGTGCCGTTCGCCAAGATGAATTTGAGTCAGGACACGAGCACGCTGATCAAGCGCGCGGCGTTCTTCGACGCGCTGCCGTTCGTGACTCGCGTGGTCTTCATCTCCACGCCGCACAAAGGCAGCTTCCTGGCCGAGAACTGGCTGGGAATGATCGCACGCCGCTTCGCGGCCGCGCCGGCGGCGCTCAGCAAGGCTGCGCTCGAGATCAACCACCTGCGCGAGGACGCCGCGCTGCGCGGCAGCTGGCGCGTGCCGACCTCGATCGACAACATGGACTGGTCGAACCCGTCGCTACAGGTGCTCTACAGCCGCCCGATCGCGCCCTGGGTGCACGTGCACTCGATCATCCCGGTGGAGGAGCAGCCGTTCGAGACCGCCGACGACGGCGTCGTGAAATACTCGAGCGCGCACATCTCGCCGGTGGAGTCCGAGCTCATCGTGTACCCCTGCTCGCACTCCACTCAGGCGACGCCGACCACGATCGAAGAGGTGCGGCGCATCCTGTACGAGCACGCCGGCATTCACTGACCGCCGGCGTCTATCTCCTGTTCCTTCTTCCAGGTGTCGTCGGGATCGAACGCGGTCATGGCGCTTGCGATCTTCGCGGTGTCCGGCCCGAGGTCCTTCGAGTACACGACGTCGTCGTAGTTCACGATGAAGGTCATGATGCCGGAGTTGGCGTACTCGGCCGGATAGGCCACCAGCGCGAAGCCGCCGATCATGCGCTTGCGCACCATGTAGTCGAACGCGCCGCCCGCGGCGTGTTTGCCCTGCTTGGTGAGCAGCTTGTAGAGATAGCCGTGATAGGGCGCGCGCTCGCCTTGCTTGGGCGAGTAGCCTTCGCTCCGCGCCTCGGCGACGAGCTCGCCCATCGGGCTCTCGGGCTGGCCGGGCTCCGTCGGCCAGTACAGACCGTCCTGCTTGCCGGGCGAGCTGATCAGCTTGTCGGCGTATTCGAGCAGGCCGTCGCCGTCGCGGTCCACCGAAGCGTACTCGCGCTCGGCGTCGACGAAGGCGAGACAGACCTGGATCGCGGCCAGCTCGTTCCGGCCCACGCGCCGCGCCAGGATCTCGTGCTTGCCCGCCTCGGTGTCGAACGCCCACTGCTCACCCTGCTTCACGATCGGCACCGGGAACGGGAAGTCGTCGTCGCCGTACACGAGCACTGCCTTCGAGCCATCCGGGTGCTCGAGGCTGTGCTTGGTGTCGTACGCCTGCGCGAAGTCGTCGCGCACGTTCTTGTCGGCGACGGGATCGCCCGAGTCGATCAGGTGGGCCGCGCTGGAGCCGAAGATCGCGAGCAGTGACTGCGAGTCTCCGGCCTTCGCGGCCGCCGCCAGCGCATCCGCCGCGGCCTCGGGCGAGGCGAACTTCTCCGGAGGCAGGGTCTTGCCGGCCGCGATCGCGACGAAGGCGGCGCTCACCAGGATTGCGAGTCTCTTGACCATCGAGTGAGTCATTTTTCCGTCCTCCCTCGCCTACCGCCGCCGTCCGCCGCCGCCGCCGCGGCCACCGCCGCCGCCGCCGCTGCGTCCGCCACCGCCGTAGCGCGAGCCGCCGCGGTTGCCGCCGCCGAAGCTCGAGTTGCCGCGCGCGGAGCTGGAGCGCGCGGAGCTGCCGCCACCAGACCGATCAAAGGCACCACTGCCGCCGCCGGCGCGGTTGCCCGCATTGGCGCGATCCGCGCCGCCGCGGTTGCCGGCACCACCGCGATCGCCCGCGCCGCCGCGGTCGCCGACTCCGCCGCGATCGCCCGGACCGCCGCGATTGCCCGCTCCACCGCGATCGCCCACGCCGCCTCGATCTCCCGGACCGCCACGATTTCCAGCGCCGCCGCGGTCACCCAGGCCCTGATTGCCACGGTTGCCGCCGCCGAGGCCGCCGTTGTCGCGGCCGCGGAACTGCTCGCGCGTCTGCGCGTCGCGCGCCTGGCCCTTGCCGTACTTGTCGCGCGACGCCTTGTTGTTGTAGTTCACGCCCTTGCGGTGACTCGGGTCGTGAGACCACTTCTGGCCGCCGCCGGAGTTGCCGCGATTGCCCCCGCGGTCACCCGCGCGATCTCCGCCGCGGTCACCGCCCCGGTCACCTCGATCACCGCGGTCGCCTCGATCTCCACGGTCACCACGATCGCCGCCGTTCACTTTGTTGCCGGAGTTGTTGATGTTCTTGCTGTTGTTGATGTTGACGTCGACGTCGCCGTGACCCCAGCCGCACGAGGCGCCGCCCCAGAAAGCGACGCTGGCGGTGAAGGCCGCGCCCCAGAACATGCCGGCGGCGAACGCCGCGCCCGGCGGCGCCGGCCAGTAGTACGGCGGATAGGCCGGATAGGGCCAGCCACCGTACACGACGGCGGGCTGGTAAGTCGGCACATACACGGTCTGCGGGTTCGCCGGCTCGATGATGATGGTCTGAACGGTCGTGTTGTTGGGACCCTGTTCGTCCTGCTTCGTGACCTTCTGCTTGTCGTTGGTCTTCAGGTTGCCCGCCGCCTCGGCGCGTCCGCGCAGGCGCTGGATTGCGTCCATCACGTCTTTCTGCTGCGCGAGGAACGCGTCGCCGAGCTTCTGAGTCCAGTCGAGCTTCTCGTTCATGTTCGCGATCACGGTCGGGAACGGGACGAGCGCCTTCACGCTGTCGTCCCAGTCCTGCTTCAAGAGCGCGTCGTCGAGCGCCTTGCCCTTGAGCTTCGAGTTGCTCGGATCCTTGGCCCAGCGCGCGGCCTCGACGATCTCGAGCGGATACGTCGACGCCATCAGCACGTTGGCCACCAGGTTGTCGGGATAGAGCGCGATCGGCGCCACCAGCCCTTCGAGCTCTTCCTTAGTGAGTGGCTTGTCGGGCGGCTCCTCCTCGGTTGCAGCCGGTGCAGCCGCAGCCGGCTTTGCCGCGGGTGGCGGCGGCGGCGGAGCCGTCGGCGCGGGCGCAGACCCAGGAGGTGGAGGAGGCGGCGGCGTCTGTGACTCCTGCGCGTGCAGGGTGCTCCACGCGAACGCGAGGCACACCAGAGTGACCGCTGCGCGGCGTTTCATGCCCGACCCTCCTCTAGATTTAGATCGTACACGGAATCGGTTCGGAGGCAAAAGTCGCGGTCGACATCACATTTTCCGCGTGCCATGCTGCCGCCGCGCCAAATCAGAGGGGAGTTGCGATGGCTCGCTCACTCGTCGTCGTCCTTTGCGCGGCTCTCGCGTTTGCCGCCGGCGTCGTGCCCCGGGCGGCACGCGCGCAGACCCAGACCTGGAACCAGGAAGTCGTGACTACGCTCGCCGGCCAGCTCGAGAAATCGGTGAGTGGCCTGCGCGACGTGGTGCGCGGCAGTCCGAACAAAGACAACCCGTTGTTCAAACGGAAGATCTATCAGATCATCGACAATCTGCGGCTGATCGAGCAGTCGTCCACCTCGCTCCACTCCGCTCTGAAGAAGGGCGCGGGCATGGAGGAGACGCTGCCCACCTACAAGCGGCTGCAGCAGATCCGCCGCGACACCGAGGTGCTGGCGCAACAGGTCGACATCACGGCGGTAACTCGCCCCAAGCTCGACGAGGCGAAAGGGATCCTCGAGAAGATCGAGCCGTACTACCCGAACGAGCCGGAAGGCCCGGCAGAGAAGTCCGAAGCCAAGTAAGTGGACTTCCAGCGCTGGCAGGTCGGCGACTACACGCTCACCGCGGTGATCGAGAACGAGACACCGGGCATTCCCCCGGGGCTGTTCTTCGTCGGCGTGAAAGAAGAGGACGTCGCGCGCCACGCCGCGTGGCTGGTGCCCGACTTCGCCGACGCACGCGGCCGCGTCACCCTGCGCGTGCAGGCGATCGTAGTCGAGGGCCGAGGCCGGCGCGTGCTGGTCGACCCCTGCGTGGGAAATGCGAAAGCGCGCACGCTGCCGTTCTGGAACCAGCAGCATTGGCCATTTCTCGAGCGGCTGGCCGCGGCGGGACTCGCGCCGGAGCGGATCGACCTGGTGGTGCACACGCATCTGCACGCCGACCACTGCGGCTGGGACACGCGTCTCGAGGGCGGTGAGTGGCGGCCCACGTTCCGGAACGCACGGCATCTGTACAACCAGGCCGAGCTCGATTGGATCCGCTCCGACCGGAAGACGCCCGACAACGACGCGGTGTACGCGGACTCGATCGCGCCGATCTTCGCCGCCGGGCTCGCGGACGTGGTGCCCCAGGAGCTCGACCTGGGAGACGGCTTGCGGCTCGAGCCCAGCCCCGGCCACACACCGGGACACGTGTCGCTCTGGATCGAGTCACAGGGCGAGACCGCGCTGGTGAGTGGTGACTTCCTGCACCATCCGGTGCAATGCGCCGAGCTCGGCTGGGCGGAGATCGGCGACATCGACCCCGACCAGGCGCGCGCCACGCGCCGGCGCATTCTCGGTCGCGCAGCCGAGACACGGGCGCTGTTCCTCGGCACTCACTTCGCGACTCGGCCCGCCGGACGGATCGAGCCACGCGGCGACGCGTTCCGCTTCATTCCGCTTTGAGCGCCTTCCAGCGCGGCGCGATCACCTCGTCGGCGACGATCACGCTGAAGCGCTCGCCGCCCGAGCGGTTGCCGTGGGTGCTGTCGTGGAAGCCGTCGTCCGGGAGCCGATCGCTGAAGTCCTGGAGCGGCGTCGGGTCGTCTCTCTGCAGACGCGCGAGCGCCTGCTGGAACGTGTTCTCGATGTGGCCGGCCAGCAGCGCGCGGTGCGCGCTCGAGATCGGCGGCACCACGATCACGCACTCGATCCCGGCCTCCCGACAGCGCCCGATCACGCGCTCCAGGAGGTGCAGCGCGCGCGGGCTGGTCTGGTAGCCCTTCATGCGCCGCGCCCAGCGGTTCGCGCCGTGGGTCGGGTCGTCGCGCTTGGGCGAGGGCTTCGACTGACTCGCGGAGCGCGGCGCGGCCAGATAGGGCGGCGGCTCGCCCATCATCCAGGTGAGCAGCTCGTTGCGATAGCAGTAGACCGGGAAGATCCGCGCGCAGACGAGCGTGCGCCGTGTGCCCTGCATGAGCTCGGGCAGCCACTCGTAGACGTCGCGCCAGGTGAACGCGCGCAGCAGCTGGCCGTTCAGGAAGGGGATCGGGTAGCGCACCCACTCGGGCGTGAGCTCGACCAGCGCCAGCCTCGGGCGCACGCCCTCGGCCAGCACGTGCTCGAGCATGATGTCGGTCCCGACCAGGTCGCCGCCGTTGAAGGCCAGCGTGGTGACTCGCGGCGCGCCGGGTCCCAGTGTCTCGCGCAGCCGTGACTCGACCCGGTCGGGCAGGATCAGCGCCTTGAAGCGCGAGCTGCCGAACAACAGCACGTCGGGCTGGGGTCCGGCGGCGCGCACCCGCGCCAGCGCATCGGCGGCCTCGTGGAAGCGCACGCGCAGCGGCGCGCGGTCGAGCGCGAGCCCGGCCGCGAGCTCGCCGGCCAGGAAGATGAGCCCCGCGAGCGCGAGCACCCTGCGCGCGCGGACGGCCGAGTCTGTCGTGGGACCCGCTTCCATCGCCCTAGAACTGGAAGTAAATGAAGGCGCCGCCTTCGTCGGGCATGAAGAGCTGCGCCGCGAGCAGCGCGACCGCGAAGCCGCCCGCCGCCATCGGCACGGGCAGCCGACGCGCCAGCGCATCGACGTCCACGAAGCGGCCCACGAGATGCGCGGCCAGCACCACCCCCACCACGATCGCGAACGCCAGAGTGACTTCTGGGGCGAGAGTGACTCCCGCGCTGGGCCAGAGCAGCCGCGCGTAGACGATCCCCGCGTCGGCCAGGCTGCGCGCGCGGAACAGCACCCAGCCCAGACACACGAAGAAGAACGTGACCGCGGCGCGCGCGGGCGCGAACACGGGGCGCGCGAGCCACTGCGGCCAGGGCAGCGCGCGGTGCAGCGCGAGCAGAGCTCCGTGATACGCGCCCCAGAACACGAACGTCCAGGCCGCGCCGTGCCACAAGCCGCCGAGCAGCATCGTGATCCACAGGTTCCGGTACGTCTCGGCGGTCGAGCCGCGGTTCCCGCCCAGCGGGATGTACAGATAATCGCGCAGCCACGATGACAGCGAGATGTGCCAGCGGCGCCAGAACTCGGCGATGTTCAGCGAGAGGTACGGCAGGTCGAAGTTCTGCGGCAGGCGCAGACCGAAGGCGTGCGCGCAGCCGATCGCCATGTCGCTGTAGCCCGAGAAGTCACAGTAGATCTGGATCGCGTAGCCCAGCGTCGCCGCCCAGACCGCAGCGCTCGCGTAGTCCGCGGGAGCGGCGTACACGGGATCGACCAGACGCGCGACCTGATCCGCGATCACCGCCTTCTTGAGCAGGCCCAGCGTGAAGATGCGCAGGCCGAGCTCCATGCGCGTCCAGTCGAAGCGTTGCAGCACGCGAAGCTGCGGCAGGAAGTCCGCCGGGCGCACGATCGGGCCGGCGATCAAGTGCGGAAAAAAGAGCAGGAAGAGCGAGTAGTCGAGTAGGTCGCGCTCCGCGCGCAGCCGGCCGCGGTACACGTCGACCACGTAGCTGACTGTCTCGAACGTGTAGAACGAGATGCCGAGCGGCAGCACGATCTGGAAGAGCGGCGTGGTCTGGCCCGAGCCGAAGTACTGCACCACGGGCCAGAGCAGTGACACGAAGAAGTTCGTGTACTTGAAGTACGCGAGCAGGCCGAGCGTGACCGAGAGACTCGCGGCCAGGAGCCAGCGCCGGCGACCGGGATCCGCCGTGTCCTCGATCCGGATCGCGATCCAGTAGTCGAAGAGCGCCGTGCCCAGCACCAGTCCCACGAGCCACGGGTTCCAGCGCGCGTAGAAATAGATGCTCGCGCACAAGAGCACCACCATGCGCGCGCGCTGATTGCGCAGGCCCCAGTACAGCGCGAAGGTGACGGCAAAGAGATAGAGGAACCGGACGCTGTGAAAGAGCACTCTTCCCCCTCGAACGGCCGGATCGTAGCCGTTTCGGAGGGGTCCGCCCCAGAGGCGTACTACTTGTGCAGGAAGCGGGGCAGCCAGTCCAGCGTGCGCGCCCAGGCGTCCTTGGCGGCGGCTTCGTTGTACGAGGGCCGCACGTCGCAGTGGAAGCCGTGCTCGGCGTCCGGGTAGCGCACGATCTCGCTCGGCGTCCGGGTCTCGCGCTTCAGTGTCTCGCGCAGTAACTCGACGTCCTCGATCGGGATGCCGCCGTCCTTGTCGCCGAACAGCCCCAGCCAGGGTGTGGCCAGCTTGCCGGCGTGGCCGATCAGCACCGGGAAGCCGGGCCGGCGCGCCACCGCAATGCCGCCGCCGTAGAAGCCGACCGCCGCGCCCAGCCGGCGGTGAGTCGCGACCAGGAAGCTGACTCGCCCGCCGAAGCAGAAGCCCACGATCGCGATCTGCGAGTCCTGGAAGCCCTGGCCGCGCAGGTGCGCGAGCGCCGCGTCCACGTCCATCAGGACCGCCTCGTCGTTCACGCCCTTGAACAGCGGCATCACCTTGGTGAAGTCGGTGTAGGGCGCCGTGCCGCCGCCCGCGCGGTGGAACAGCGTCGGCGCCAGCGCGCGATAGCCCGCGGCCGCGAAGCGGCGAGTCACGTCCTGGATGTGGTCGTTCACGCCGAACGCCTCCTGGATCACGATCGCCGCCCCCTTCGCCTTGCCGTCGGGGAGAGACTCGTAGAGATCCATCGGGCCATCGGCCGTCTGCACCGTGGTAAACGTTTCCATCGTCATCGGGGCGCAGGGTACTACGGGGAGTCGCGTTTGAGGGCGCGGCCAAGAGCCGGGCGCGCGCTCACTCGCGCCAGAAACGCGTCCAGGCGCGTGGAGGCGGGCAGCAAGCTGCGCGAGAACTGCATGATGCTGGCGAGCAGGATGTCGGCCGCGGAGAACTTCTCCCCTAACAGATAGGGACCCTTGGCCAGGGTGGCGTCGATCCGGCGGTCGACCTGCTCGGCCTCCGCTGGCTTCTGCGCGCGCTCGATCAGCATCGGCTCCATGACGCCCGCGTAATACGCGAGCCAGGTCAGATACTCGGCGCGCCTGGCGTCCGCGATGGTCGGGCCAATTCCCCGGGCGGGGAAGGCGTCCGTCAGATAGAGCGCGATCGCCACCGACTCAGTCACCAGCCGCCCGTCGTGCAGCAGCGCCGGCACCTTGCCGTCGGGGTGCGGATTGCTCGGGTCGCGGGCGCCGCCGGTCGGGCGTTTGATGTCGACGTAGCGGATCTCGTAGGCCGTCTCGAGCTCCTCGAGCAGCCAGAGGATCCGGGTCGAGCGCGAGCGCGGCGCGTGGTAGAGCGTCAGCATCTGCCCAGGATACTAAGAAGGAGGCCCGATGAGACCGACCAAGCCCTCGAACTGGTTCGGCAGGCTCGCGAAGTCAACCGCGCACGCGACCGGCCGGCCGGCCGCGTTTCTGCTGGCCTGCGCCGTCGTGGTGGTCTGGTTGGCGACCGGTCCGCTGTTCGGATTCAGCGACACCTGGCAGCTGGTGATCAACACGGGCACGACGATCGTCACCTTCCTGATGGTGTTCCTGATCCAGAGTACCCAGAACCGCGACACCGAGTCACTCCAGATCAAGCTCGACGAGCTGATTCGAGTCACCGAGGGCGCGCACAACGCGCTGCTCGACCTGGAAGAGCTCGAGGAGCGTGACTTCGACCAGGTGCGCGCCACCTACCGGACGCTGGCCAAGCAGGTGCGCGCCGGGCTCGTGCAGGGCATCCGCGACACCGGCCGCGCCGATCTCGGTCAGCCGTAAGCGACGCTGCGCCAGCCGTCGCGCGCGAACGGTCGCCAGTCACCTTCGAGCTGGGAGAGGCGGTCGGCGATCGCCCACAAGACCAGCGCATTCCAGCCCAAGCCGCAGTGACTGCCCGTGACCTCGATGTTCTCGAGCCGCGGTCCGACCGGCTCCCGGCACGCCTGCCAGGGCGTGATGCCGTCGCTCTTGCTGAAGATCGCCGTGGACGGGACCGGCGGCGGGCTGCTCGCGCCGAACGGGCTGCCGAGCGTGATCACCTGGCGCACATGCTCGGGCATGCGCCGCGCGAGCGCGCGCGCGTACACGCCGCCCAGGCTCCAGCCCACCAGCGAGAGCTTCCGGTCGTAGCGCTGCTGCAGCTCGGTCACGCGGTCGACCAGGTCGTCGCGCACGCCCGGATGGGCGAGGTTGCGGCCCTGGAGCCAGGGGTGGACCGCGTAGCCCAGTGACTTCAGATAGCTGCGCAGGATGCGCGTCGAGTCGTCGCCGGCCAGGAAGCCCGGCAGCACCAGCACCGGATGCCCGTCCCCGCGCGGCGCCCGCTCGAGCAGCCCCGAGACCCCGAAGAACGACAGCCACTCGAAGAAGGCACGTTGCCCTTCGAACGGAAAGAAGACCCAGCGCCGCGAGAGAGCCGGAAGCTCCAAGGCGCCAGAGTGTACTCGTCGCCCGAGCTGGTTGCTCAGGAGCCCGCCGCGGCCGCCAGCTTGGTCAGCTCTTCCAGCGCCTCGCCCAAGTAACGCGTGATGCGCCAGGGGTCCGAGACCAGCTCGCGACAGGTGATGACTCCGAAGTCGAGCTGGTCCATGTAACTCTGCACGGTGATGTTCATGCCCTGGCCCTCTGCCACGGCGGACACCGGGTAGTAAGTGCGCATCTGCGCGCCCGCGCAGTACAGCGGTTCACGCGGCCCGGGCACGTTCGAGATGATCAGGTTGAACGGCGGCCGCATGCGGTCTGCGATGCGCAGCCGCGCCGCGATGCGGGCCGCCTGGGCGAACAGCGCGGGCGTGGCGAACTGAGTGAAGTCTTGCAAGAGCGACGCGGGCACGGCCTCCTGCATCTCCTTGGCCGCGCGCATCGAGTCGTGGATGCGGCGCAGGCGCTTCACCGGATCGGGCTCGTCGGTCGCGAGCTCGGCGATCACTGCGGTCACCCGATTCGAGTAAGTCGCCTTCTCGTTGGCCGAGCGCACCGACACCGGCACCGATGCGACGAGCGCCTGCTCCGGCAGCTCGCCGCGTTCCTCGAGATACCGCCGCAGCGCCCCGGCGCACAGCGCCATCACCACGTCGTTCAGAGTCGTGCCGAAGGCCCGGCGCACCTTGCGCGCGTCCTCGAGTGACAGCGTGATGAACGCGAAGCGGCGATGGGGCGTGATCGAGCGGTTGAAGGACGTGCGCGGCGCGGCCGACTGCGGCAGCGCGGGCGCGTCGACCTGCTCGCTGCGCCGCGGCCCCAGCGGCCAGGGCAGGCGGCCCAGGCCGAGCGCGTCCGCGAACGGCGCCAGCATGGGCGCGATGCCCGGCAGGTCGCGCGCGCTGCGGATCGCGAAGCGCACCATCTTGCCCGGCTGGAGCGCCAAGCCGGCGAGGCCGCGCGCGAACATGACCGCGTCGCCGGGGATCGGCTCGGGCCGCCAGCGATCGCGTACCGGCGGCACCGCTCCGCCCTGGCGCGTGCGGTCGAGCACGGTCGAGGTCATCTCGACACCAGACACTCCGTCGATCGTGCAGTGGTGCACCTTGATGTAGAGCGCCACCTGGCCGTTCTCGAGCCCCTCGATCACCCATGCCTGCCACAGTGGCCGGCTGCGGTCGAGCGGAAGTGAGTGCAGGTGAGACACGAGCTCGGCGAGCTGCTCGTTCGTGCCCGGGGGTGGCACCGCGATGTGGCGGATGTGGAAGTCGAGGTCGAAGTTCGGGTCCTCGATCCAGTACGGGTGGTCGAGGCCGAACGGCACCTCGACGATGCGCCGGCGAAACGGCGGCAACAGGTGCAGCCGCTCGGGCAGCGTCTGGCGCAGCGCGCGGTACAGCGAGCCCTCGCGGGCCTCGCGCGAGTCGTACAGCGTGAGCGAGCCGACGTGCCCGAACTGCGCGCCGGTCTCCATGTACAGGAAGCTCGCGTCCAGACCGGTCAGCTGCTGCATTTGCGGACTCCCGTCCCCGCCTTCGCCCCCCGCTCTTCGCAGCGTACCACCCGGATTCCGCGTTTGCGCCGGCAGTTGCGCACGTTTGGACCCTCGCGCAACCCGGCCCGGACCCCCCGGTTGAAGGGGCATGATGAAACACACCAAGGGCCTTTTCCCGGTCGTGGCAGCGGGAATCCTGGCTCTCTCCGTGACTGCCAAGGCGGATCCGAACACCACTACCACGAGCCCCGTGGATCCCGGTCACCCGCGGGTCACTGAGGTCCAGAAGCGCCAGGCGAACCAGCAGGAGCGCATCGGCAAGGGCGTCGAGAACGGCTCACTCACTGCCGGCGAAGCGACCAAGCTGGAGAAGCGGGAGAACAACATCGAGAAGGCCAAGCAGCGCGACATGGCTGCGCACAACGGGCACCTGACCAAGGCGGAGCAGCGCAACCTGAACAAGCGCGAGAACCACGTCAGCAAGGACATCTACAAGAAGAAGCACAACGCCAAGACGACCGGCACGCCGGCGCCCGCGGCTTCCGGCAAGTAACTCGCTGCCACAGATCGAAAGGGACTCGAGCCTCGACCGCGACCCGGTCGGGGCTCGAGTCGTTTTCGCACCTTTGATTTCGTGTTTACTTAAATAAGTGCCTACTTCAAGATCCGCGGCATGGAAGCGTTCGCCGTGCTGGCCGACCCGACCCGCCGCCGCATCGTCGAGCTGCTCGGCGAGAGCGAGCGCTCGGCCGGCGAGCTCGCCGGCGCCTTCGAGATCAGCGCGCCCGCCGTCTCGCAGCACCTGCGCACGCTGCGCGAGGCGGGGCTGGTGCGCGTGCGGGTGGACGCGCAGCGCCGCATCTACACGCTCGAGCCCGCGGCGCTGGTCGAGATCGACCACTGGCTCGCGCGCGTGCGCCGCTTCTGGCCCGCACGCCTGGACGCGCTGGAGCACGAGCTGCGCAAGCCCGACCCGCGCAAGAGGAGGAAGCGATGAGCGACTACGGCGAGTTCCCCGAGACCGCGAGCGTGCGCTTCCGGCGCGTGCTGCCCGGCCCGATCGAGCGCGTGTTCGCCTATCTGACCGAGCCGGAGCTGCGGGCCAGCTGGTTCTGCCGCGGCGAGCTCGAGTCGCGCGTCGGCGGCCGGATCACCCTGCACTTCCGTCACTCGGACTTCGCGCCCGCCGACGAGCCCGTGCCCCCGCGACACGGGCACGACGAGGACCCGCGCATGACCGCGGAGGTCACGCGCTGGGAGCCGCCGCGCGCGTTCGCATTCGCCTGGGACGGCGCCGAGGTGATCTTCGAGCTCGAGCCCGCGGGCAAGGACGTGCGACTCACCCTGACTCACCGCAAGCTCGCCACGCGCGCGAACCTCGTCGACGTGTCCGCCGGCTGGCACTCGCACCTGGACGTGCTCGAGCGGGCGCTCCGGGGAGAGAAGCCAGTCACGTTCTGGAAGCGACTCGACGAGCTCGAAAGGGAGTACGCCGCGCGCGTTCCGTAGTGGCCCGGGCCGGCTACACTCCGCGCCACTCATGGCGCGCCAGGCGCCGCTGGCCGCGCTGGTGCTGCTGCACGCGTTCGTGCTCGACACCTTCCGCGTCGACGGCGCGAGCATGAGGGAGACGCTGCTCCCCGGCGACTGGCTCGTCTCGAAGCTCGGCGCGAGTCACTTGCCCGAACGCGGCGCGATCGTGGTGTTCCGACTGCCGCAGAACCCGAGCCTGGTGCTGGTGAAGCGCGTGGCAGGCCTGCCCGGCTGTTCCTGCTGGGCGACAACCGCGCGCCGGGCGCCTCGAGTGACTCGCGCGAATGGGGCGATCTGCCGCAGGGCTAGCTGATCGGCCGGGCGGTGCTGCGGCTCTGGCCGCTGGCCGGCTCGGGGCGCTCGAGTGACGCAAATGGCTCTGGCGATGCGTCCACCTTGGACGCACCGCCAGAGCTCAGTCCTTCGTTGCTTGCGAGATCAGGTACGCGCGGCGCTCGGCGCTCCGATGCTGATCGGCGCTGGCGCATGGCCCTCGCCGGTCGTGCCCGACGGAGCAAGAGTGCTCCGTAGCGGCGCCAGTCGGCATCACTCAAGCGCTCGCGCGCGCGATGCTGCCTGACCAGAACGAGCTTCGCCGAGACGGCATGCGAATTTCCCCCTTCGGACCGAAGACCCCGAACAGCGGCGGAGCAACTTGTGTGCCCAGAGCTTTACGAGGCGGGGATCACGGCGCGCGGGTGCGACCCGCGTTGCGAGCCGAGCTAGTGAGCAACGAAGCTGGGTGTCTGTGCAGTGAGTGGACGGCGGTGAATCATCCGTGAATTAGAGCTGGCTAATCCGCCCCGTTGATCGCGTTCGCGAGATCGTCGATCAGGAGATCGATCGACTCGACCAGGCCCGCGACGTCGGGGGCGGGATCGAAGGTCACGCCCTTCTTCTGTGCGGCGTCGACGGCCTTGCCGGCAGCGACGGTGAGCTTGATACGCGCGTCCTCGCGCACGCGCTCGACCTTTCCGGGCGTGGGCTTGCTCGCGTCCTTCGACTCGGCCTTGAGGCCCGTGCTGCACATCGAGGCCCCACCCGAGTACCAACTGGAAAGGACGGGAGCATCGGGCGGCTGCACGGCGTCGGCGATCGCCACCACGTGGGCCTGGGCCGAATCGAAGTCGGCGTCGAGCGCCGCCCCATCTTCTTCCGTCCCGCAGCCCAGGCCCCGGCTCGCGGCACCGGCCGCCGCCTTGTCGAACGCCGCGACGAACTTGGTGCGGGCCTTGTCGAGACAGGCATCGCGCTTGGTGCCCATCGGATCCTTGTCGGGCGCCTTGGCGTGCGCAGCCAGGCACTTCAGGCTCGACTGGCAGAGAGTGGCCGCGCTCGCGAGCTGCGACGCGCGACACTTCTGCGTGGCGTCCGGCCCAGGGATCGCGAAGTCGACCTCGCCGCCGCTGCCCACCACGTAGCCGGTGCTGGCGAGATACTTGCTCGGCGTCTGGTCGCCGAGCGCGTTGCTGGTGCTGGCCCCGCCCGCGGGCGCGGACAGGTTGATCACGATCTCGGCGAAGTTCGCGTCATCGAGGTTGATCAGACCGTTCGTGTCCATGGCGCTGCGCGAGAGGTCCATGCGATCGCCGGGGCCTTCCAGGGCGGACGGACCGGTGATCCCCACCACGTTGACCGGCAGGAACGTGGACGGCGGCGCCGGATCGACGCCGGTCGCCGTCCAGCTCCCGATCTGGACCGTGAACGCGGTGATCCCGTTCGAGGCGTTGGTCGCCCAGTAGTTTGTCGAGTTCACCGCCGGATTCGTGTCGTGGACCGGTGTGCTGAGCTCGACCGTCCAATGGATCTGGACGAGCGCGTCCTTCTTCACGCCCAGGCCCTTCAGCGCGTTCTCGGCCGCGCCCCGGACGCCGGTGACTCGGCCGTTCAGGCGGTAGCTCTGCGTCGCGGCCGGAGCGGCGCTCGCGGCGGCGAGCGAAAGGACTGCAGCCAGGACGGAAAGCCTCATCGCTCCTCCAGTCGGCCCTGCGGGCGCGGGCACGATATCATCCAGCTGGCGGAGCGGATCGGAATGACTCGCACGAAACGTCAGAAGTCACTCAGAAGTCACGCTTGGGTCATGGCGGTGGCGCTGTTGGCCGCCTGCCAGACTTTCTCCTTCTCTTCTACGCCGCGGCCGAATCCGCTCGATCCGAGCCAGCTGCACGGCTCGCCCGACCAGGGCGTGATCGTGTTCTCGACGGGCGCGTCCGCCCCGTGCGCGGCCAGCAAGGTCTACCTCGGGATCTTTCCGGCCAGGGCCGTCGACGAGGGCGATCGCTCGATCGTGGCGGTGGCGAACGTGAGCGCTTCCGAGATCGCGACCGACTTCCCGAGTCACCCGGGCAACCTGCACGCGCTCGCACTCGCGCCCGGCAGCTACTATCTCGCGTCGGAGGACGCCAGCGATCAGTCCTGGAGACAGGTGATTCCGAAGCTGCCGTTCGACGTGGCGGCAGGCGAGATCGTGTATCTCGGTGAGTACTTCGCGGCCGATCCCTGCTCGAACCGCTCGCCCGTGATCCGCGACCAGTCGGCGCGCGACTTCGCGCTGCTGCACGAGCGCAATCCCGAGATTCCCGTCGATCGGATCCGGAAGCGGCTGGTGCGCGTCAAGGGGTACGTGGGCGTATCGGATCCCTAGCGCGCGCTCGCAATCCGCTCGCCCCGCGTGGGACACTCGGGCCCGGAGGTGCCCAGGCTTTGGCCATCACTCAAGTCACGTCCGGATTGAAGTTCCCAGAAGGGCCCGTCGTCATGGCGGACGGCTCGGTGATCGTGGTCGAGATCCAGTCCGGCGACGTCACGCGCGTGCTGCCCAACGGCAAGAAGCAGCTCGTCGCGCACGTGGGCGGCGGCCCCAACGGCGCCGCGATCGGCCCCGACGGCGCGCTCTACATCTGCAACAACGGCGGCTTCTCGTGGGCCAAGGTCCAGGGCGTGATGCTGCCGGGTCACCAGGCCGCGGACTACACCGGCGGCTCGATCCAGCGCGTGGACCTGTCGAGCGGCAAGGTCGACGTGCTTTACACGCACTGCGACGGGCGCCAGCTCTCGGGGCCGAACGACATCGTGTTCGACAAGACCGGCGGCTTCTGGTTCACCGACCACGCCAAGTCGACGCACCACCACCGGGTGCACGGCGCGCTGTTCTACGCGCGGCCGGACGGAAGCCACATCTCGTGCGCGATCGCCGAGCTCGCCGGGCCGAACGGCGTGGGTCTCTCGCCGGACGACAAGACCGTGTACTACGCCGAGACCTTCTCGGGGCGGCTGTTTGCCGCCAAGATCGCCAAGCCCGGTCAGCTGGCGAAGACCGCGGGGCTCCTGCCCGGCGGCGTGTACGTGGGACAGACCCCCGGTTACTCGCTCTACGACTCACTCGCGGTGCAGGCGAATGGCGACGTGTGCGTGGCCACGCTGATCAACAGCGGCATCAGCACGATCTCGCCCAAGGGCAAGGTCACGTTCAAGTCGCTCGCGCAGTACAAGGACCCGCTGGTCACGAACATCGCCTTCGGGGGCAAGGGCATGAAAACGGCCTGGATCACCGTCTCGGGCCGCGGGCTGTTGATCTCGATGCCCTGGCCGAAGCCGGGCCTCGAGCTCGCGTTCAACGCCTAGTCGAGCCGGAAGCCCTCGTAGCCGTTCGCGGCGACCTCGTCGCAGCGCGCGCGGTACTTCGGCGCGCCGCCGGCGTAGGCCACGAACGTGCGCCGCTCGTGACCCGCGACGTTGTGATTCACGCGGGTCATCCAGGAGTCGACCTGCGAGGCCAGTAGCCGCGAGGCGACCTCGTTCGCGTGCGCGGTCCAGTCGCGCTCGGCCGCGGGCGTAGGCTCGACGCGTTCCAGGCCGAGCTCGCGCATGTGCGAGAGCAGCGCGGTCACCCAGTCGACGTTCTGCTCGATGCAGCGCGGCATGTTGCAGAACGTGGCGGCGTTGTGCGGTCCGATCAGCGTGAGCAGGTTCGGAAAGCCCGCGCTCTGCAGGCCGAGATACGTCTGCGGCCCGTCGGCCCATTTGTCCTTCAGCGTCTGACCGCCGCGGCCGCGGATGTCGACGCGATCGAAGCCGCCGGTGATCGCGTCGAAGCCGGTCGCGTAGACGATCATGTCGAAGGCGTAGTCGGCGTCCGTCGTGCGCAGCCCGGTGGGCGTGACGCGCTCGATCGGCGTCGCGCGCAGGTCGACGAGCTTCACGTTCGGCTGGTTGTAGACCTCGTAGTAGCCGCTCTCGAGCGGCACGCGGCGCGTGCCGTAGCCATGGTCCTTGGGAATCAAGAGCTCGGCGAGCTTCGGATCCTTCACGCGCGCCCGGATCTTGCGGGTCACGAACGCGGTGATCGTGTCGTTCGCGGCGCGGTTGGTGAGGATGTCGCGGAAGTTCCCCTGCCAGAACGCGAAGCCCGGCAGGTTGTAGAGCTTCTCGTAGAAGGCCTCGCGCTCCGCGTCCGGGACGTCGAGCGCGTTGCGCGGATCGGCGGCATGGATGAAGCAGCCGTAGGTGTCGCGGCAGCGTTCGAAGATCTCGTCGTAGCGCTGCCGGATGCGCTCCATCTCGGCCGGCGTGATCGCGCTGTTGCGCAGCGGCGAACACCAGTTCGGCGTGCGCTGGAACACCGTCAGCTGGCCGACGGTCTTCGCGATCTCGGTGATCGCCTGCACCCCCGAGGCACCGGTGCCGATCACCGCCACGCGCTTGTTCTCGAAGCTCACCGGGCGATGTGGCCAGAGACCGGTGTGCCACCACTCACCCTGGAAGTCCTCGATGCCCTCGAGCAACGGCATGGTGGGCGCAGAGAGCGGCCCCAACGCAGTCACGAGATATTTCGCGCGCGCACGCCGCCCGCTCTCGAAGGCGACCTCCCACTCGCCCGCGGCCTCGTCCCAACGAGCGGACGTGGCGCGCTCGCCGAACGTGATGTCGCGGCGCAGCTGGAGCTTGTCGGCCACGAAGTTGCAGTAGCGCAGGTTCTCGGGCTGCCCGGAGAACTGCTCGCTCCAGCTCCACTCGCGCAGGATCTCGGGGTCGAACGAGAAGATGTAGGTCCAGCTCTCGGAGTCGAAGCGCGCGCCCGGATAGCGGTTCCAGTACCACGTGCCGCCCACGCCGTCGCCCGCCTCGTACACGCGCACGCGGAAGCCCGCCTCGCGGAGCTTGTGCAGCGCGTACATGCCGGTCAGGCCGGCGCCGATGACGACGATCTCCGAGCGCTCGGGTCCGCCCTGGCTTCGCTCCATGGCCCGATTCTAGCGGAGCGCGGCGGGCGAAGGCAGGCGAAGTCAGGATTGAGTCACTTCGCCGTCATGCTTCGCTCGACCTGCAGGGCGTAGCCTTCCAAGCGTGAGATCGACAAGGATCATCAGAGTGATCGCGCTGCTCGCGCTCGTCGCACCCTTGGAGCGAGTCGAGGCCGCCGTGGTCTCCTACCACATCGACGGCCAGGTCACGCGCATGGCCGGCGCCAGTCAGAGCGCGCTCGCTCAGCTCGGCGTTCACGTCGGCGCGAGCGTCAGCATCGATTGGTCGATCGAATCGACCACCCCGGTCACGTCCGAGAGCCCTGCGAACTTCACGAAGACCTACCGGAACGCGATCACGTCGTTCAAGATCCAGGTCGGCAGCTGGGTCGCGCAGGGCACCGATCCGCTCGGCGTCCCCGACAACCAGGTCAACATTCGGAGCGGTCCGCCTTCGCAGGCGGTCGCGGATCTGTTCCGCAGCGCCGCGGACACGAACACCCTGCTGGCCGGGAGCAACGCCAACGGCGCGGAGATCGTCCTTCATCTGTTGGACCTCGCGAGCGGCGCCAGCAGCAGCGGAGCCCTGACCGACGAGGATCCGAGTCTCTACCGGGCCATGACGGGCGCGGTGAGCGGCGACGGCGGCGAGGTGGCCTTTACGCTTCCGATTCCATCGGCGCCGCCTCCCGATCCGACCGTGAAGTGCCGCTCCGCGCAGATCACCGCCGCCGGCGCGTTCTGCAAGGCCACGTTCGCCTGTCTCGCGACTCAGGCGCGGGCTCCGGCCAAGGACCCGGACGACAAGAAGCTCGATGCCTGTCGTGACAAGGCGCGCGCCAAATTCAGCGCAGCCTTCGACAAGGCGGCGGCCGCGGCGGCCGCCAAGAACCTGCTCTGCGGCACGACGGTCGCCGCAGAGACTCTGACGTCCGACTTCGACTCGGGCGTCGACGACGTGGTCGCGGTGGTCGAGACGGCCCAGCCCGAGGTCCCGACGGTCACTGCGGCGTGGTACGGGGGCGCGGGGACGCTGTGCAGCACAGTCACGAGGGCGGTCGCGAAGAACCTGCCGAAGCCCGCGCCCGACAAGCTCGCGCAGCTCCGGGCGGCTGCGCGAGACAAGGCCACGGCCGCCGCCAACAAGGTGATCGCGAAGGCCGAAGCCAAGGGAGTGACCTTCGTGCCCCCGCCCGACGTTGCTGCGCTGATCGACTCAGTCGACGCGCTGATCGACGACGTGGTGAATGCCTTGAACGGGCACTGACCTCACCATTCTGCCCCGGACGCGGCGCTAGAACTCGAGCCTGCCCCGCAGGTCTTCGAACGAGCGCATCACGTGTTCTCGGTAGGGTGCGCGCTCGCACAGGCGCGCATACCAGGCGCGCAGGTGCGGCAGCTCGGGCGTCGGCAACCCCATCTCGAAATAGCGGTACAGCGCCGTGCCGAGCGGGATGTCACCCATGCCGAAGCGCCGGCCCGCGACGAATTCGTG